>NZ_JANRKL010000136.1:0-4150 GCF_033763495.1 Haliscomenobacter sp.
CGATTGGGCAGTTTTTACTCTTTATCTTTCTGGCCTTGGTTTTAACCGATTGGATGCTCCTGTTTCAGGCTGGTGTAAATTTGAACGGGGTGCGTCGTTTGCCCCGGATGTTGAGCCTGGGAGACGAAAATCCGGTTTACCTAGATTTGAACAACGACTCTAACCTTACTTTACGCATCAACCTCATTGACGAGCTTCCAGAGCAATTGCAAACCCGTAATTTTGTTCAAAGTCTGACCCTGCAAAGGGGAGAAGTCGCCTCTATCCGTTATGATTTACGCCCGGTGGAACGCGGAGAATATAGTTTTGGAGCAACCAACTGTTATGCTACTGGCCTGTTTGGGCTGGTAGAGCGGCGCTTCCAACTCAATCAAATCCCCATGAAAGCGGCGGTTTATCCTTCTGTGATTCAAATGAAACAAATGGAGATGCGGGCTTTTGAACGCACCACTACCCGCGAAGGCATCAAACACATTCGCCGAATTGGGCACAGTTACGAGTTTGAACAGATCAAAAACTATGTGGCAGGTGATGATTTTCGCAGCATCAACTGGAAGGCCAGTAGCCGCAAGGAAGGCTTGATGGTCAATCAATTTGAAGATGAACGGGCGCAACAGGTGTATTGCATCATCGACAAAAGTCGGGTGATGCGGATGCCATTCAAGGGTCTGAGTCTGATGGATTACGCAATCAATGCTACCTTGGCTATTTCTAACATCATCATCAAAAAATACGACAAGGCTGGTTTGATTACTTATTCCGATAAAATTGGGGCAACAATTAAAGCAGACAATCGCCCAACTCAGTTGAATTTTATCCTGAATGCACTCTACAAAGAAAAAGAGCGCCCATTGGAGGCCAATTATGAGCTACTTTTCCACATCAGCAGCAAGCTCATTAATGGCCGCAGCCTGATTTTGCTCTTTACCAATTTTGAAAGTGCATTTGCCCTGGAAAGGGCCTTGCCCATTCTGCGGCGCATCAATCGTCGGCATCTCCTGGTGGTTGTCTTTTTTGACAATACCGAAATTCGTGAATTTGCCGAACAGGAGGTTAAAGATGTAGAAGGCATTTACCAACAAACCATGGCGCGAAAATACCTCAGCGAAAAAGCTCAAATGGTACTTACCCTTCGACAATATGGCATTCAGTCTGTGCTTACCCGGCCCGAAGATCTTTCCATCAATACCATTAATAAATATTTGGAATTGAAGGCAAGAGGATTGATTTGAGCCCTAAATGAAAAGAGCGGGAAGCAAGTAACACCTGCTTCCCGCTCTCCTCTCACTCTCTTTTCTCAATTAATTCCCGCAGCTTTCCTTCAGTGCAGTCAAGGCTTCTTTGCTTGCCACACTTTGAGTAGTTCCATCGGTCAAGGTTACACTGATAGGGAATACCAGACTTGGACGTACCCGGGAACTTGGGTTGTTCTTTTTCCAGTTGTGCAGAATCGTGTGCAGCGCTTCTTTATCGGCAGCAGTAGCAGTGGTGCTATCTGGCAACTGAACAGTTACTGGGAAGTTCAAGGTAAAGCAGTTTTGGCCTCTGTCACCAGGCTTGTGTCCTCTACCACGACCTTTGCCACGACCTTTCGGGGTGCAAGTTGCCAGGAGGGTTTTGAATTCTTCTTTGCTTGCCACACTTGTTACTGTACCATCGCTAGCCATTACTTCCAATGGGAAAACCAAGGTAGGACGTTCGGTAGCACTAGGGTTAGCTTCTTTCCAACTGCGGATGGTTTCGCGCATGTTTTCGTTGGAGGTAACTTCAGCAGTAGTGCCATCGGCAAATTCAATGGTGATGGGGTAAACAAATTCGAAGCAGCTTCCGCGGCCACAGCCACCATTGTGGTGCAGTGAATCCATCGCGCCCAGGGTGAAATAGTCTTCGGAAGTAACATCCAGGCTACTCTTGTCGCAAGAAGCCAAACCCAACATCGCCAGGATAAATGCAAAACCGGCAAAAAACTTGAAAGAGATTTTCAATTGTGAGATCATGGAACAACAAATTTTTTGAGTTGATTAATGTCTTTGTAGGAAGAAGCCAGGGATTTGTATATTGTACTCAGCGAAAACTCTTAAAAAAACGTTAAGACAAACATGAAGACGATTTTGGAAAAATATGCTGATCTGCTGGTGCACTATTGTATGGAGATCAAGCCCGGCGATAAACTATTCATCAAGACCACTATTTTGGCGGAACCACTGCTGCGTGAAGTTTTTCGTTCGGCCATCCGGGCGGGCGCTACGGTGGATACTGAACTGGAGTTTCGGGAGCAAAACCGCATTTTTTTCCAGGAAGCCCAGCCCGCCCAGCTGAGTCGGGTTTCGCCCTTGTATCAATTGGCGATGGAAACCTATGATGCCTATCTGCATATTCGTGCCCCCTTTAACCTGGGCGAAAGCAATGGCAGCACCGCCGAAAAAACCCAAATCCATCAGCAGGCCTACCAAAAAGCCTCCGATGCATACTTCCGGCGCACGGCCACCCGCGAGCTCAAGCGGAACCTCTGTCAATTCCCTACCCAGGCCAGCGCCCAAAAAGCGGGTTTATCCCTGGAAGAATACGAGCATTTTGTGTTCAACGCCTGCAAACTCAACGACCCCGACCCGATTGAAAGCTGGATCAAGGTGCGCCAAAACCAACAACGCATTGTAGATCACCTGAACAAAAGTTCGGAGATACAGTATAAAGGTGAGGGCATCGATTTGACCTTTTCTTGTCGTGGCCGCATCTGGATGAATTCTGACGGACAAACCAATATGCCCTCCGGTGAGGTCTATACTTCACCAGTTGAAGATTCTGTTAACGGAATGGTACGGTTTTCGCTACCTGCTTTGTACGGCAACGATGAAGTGGAAGGTGCTACTCTTTACGTCAAAGATGGGTACATTGAAAAGTGGGAGGCTAGCAAAGGGATTGAAGTCCTGGATCGGGTCTTCAAAATTGAAGGAACCCGACGTTTTGGGGAGGCGGCCATTGGCACCAATTACGATATCGACCGAATGACCAAAAACATTCTTTTTGATGAAAAAATCGGAGGGACTGTACATTTGGCCATCGGACAGTCTTATTTACAAACCGGAGGAAAAAACCAATCCGCTGTCCACTGGGACATGATTACCGATATGCGCAATGGGGGGGAGATTTTCACCGACGGGGAAAAAATTTACGAGAATGGGCACTTCACAATTTAAATGGAATTTTATCTTTGCCTTCCCAAATAGCAACTTTTGTGCTATTTTAGAGGTTATTTTGTAGCATGTACGAACACTATCATCCATTTTGGAAACCATAACGCTGAAAAACATCATTCGAGATCACTTAACAAACTTAAACTGAAACCGTGAACAGAAGTATAGCATTCCTAGAACTAAAGTATGGCAACATCTATGGGGGTTATCCTAACTTTTACGCTATTAGCGAAATCGCACTACTGGTATTTGAGACAGGTACCAACAAGATTTTTCTAGAGAGTTGGATGAATGGAGCCCACGTAGACATCGTAAACGTCTATTCCAAAACGAACGAACTGGGCCATACAATAGGCCGCGCGAAAGAGGTGATCAACATGAAAACCAAACGTCGCAAGCCCTACGATGAGGAGTTTAAACTGGACGAAGAGCAATTGAAAGATGAGTTCAAGAAGCTCCGCCCTTCCAAACTACCGATTAAGAACTTTTTGATTAAAAACTTCCGGAAGTACAAATTCCGTGATGTCATCGTTTTTGATGGCCGTCGGGATGTATTTCTGTGCGAGCGTTCAGGAGCCAATTTCTCTCGCTACAACGTAGTTGACATTCAAAAGGACCTTAACAAAGAAACCGATTACCTGTTTTCATTGAACAAACTCGCAGTGGTTTGTAACTTTGAAATGGATCAATCGTACCTACGCACCAACAACCTTGAATATTGGTTACACCCGATCGCTGCTCGCCAAATTGTCCCCAAATCCGCTGCATTTGATGCTGCGCGTTTGATGATGATTCACAATGAGTATATGTTCCACCATAGTGACTTTTTGATCAAAGCACAATTGGTGCTTAACCGTATTCAAACCACGAAGTAATTTTTGATTCTTGAATGATAGTGTTATCGAGGAGCCTCCCGCAGTGCACTGCGGGGGGCTTTCTTATTGGTAGGTTGGTTT
>NZ_JANRKL010000137.1:0-9327 GCF_033763495.1 Haliscomenobacter sp.
ATGCGCGTTGAAAGACGTTTGCAGGGCAGGGCGCTCGGAAGCAACAGCGACAATTTCTTCATCCTGATAATAAAACGCCGGCCGGATGCCCGAAGGATCGCGCATGACGAAAGCATCGCCGTGGCCGATCATGCCGGCCATAACGTAGCCGCCGTCAAATTTTTTGCTGGCGCGGCGCAGCAGGCGCTGTACATCGAGGTTGTCGTAGATCAGGTCATTGATCTGGACATTGTTATAGCCGTCGGGCTTGAACCAGGTGTGCAGGCGTTGCACTTCATCGTCGAGGAAGTGTCCGATTTTTTCCAAAACCGTCACCGTGTCGGATTTTTCTTTGGGATATTGCCCCAGTTCTACCAATTCTTGAAAGAGTTCGTCTACGTTGGTCAGGTTGAAGTTACCGGCCAGGAGCAGGTTGCGGTTGATCCAGTTGTTTTGGCGCAGGAAAGGGTGGCAGGTTTCGATGCTATTGTCGCCGTGGGTTCCGTAACGCAAGTGGCCAAGGAGCAATTCACCAACGTAGGGGAGATTGTCTTTCATCCAGGTCGCGTCACTCAGTTGTTCGTCGCTGAGTGGGCGAAAGTGTTTGCTCCAAATTTCATCAAAAAGCTCAGTGAGGTAGTTATTCGGTGTGACGTTGCGTTTGCGGCTGATGTATTTGGTACCCGGTTTGGGATCCAATTTGATGGTGGCAACGCCAACCCCGTCCTGGCCCCGGTTGCGTTGTTTTTGGAGGAGTAATTTCAGTTTTTCTAGCCCGTACAGTGCAGTTCCGTACTTTTTTTGATAGTATTCCATGGGCTGAAGTAAACGAATGAGAGCAATACCACATTCGTGTTTGATAATCTCGCTCATTGTATGTGTTGGTTGACGAATTCGGCCGCAAAGGTACGGTAGAATGTGGAGAATAACAGCGAAGGATTGTGCTTAGTTGAATTGGAGTAAAAAGTTTGCCGCATCATTATTCAACTGAGTGATTCCATCAACGGCTTTCTTTTTTCAAAATCAGGTGGTTGAGGCCCCAGATTAAAACGCTTACAATCAATAGGGTGAGTGGAAAACTTAGGAAGTCTACAGTGGTATGCCAGCCCGGAATAATGCTGATTACAAAATTACTACCCAATGCTAACTGGATCAAAAAAATGGCTAGCATTACATACAATTGAAAGTTTCTGAAAACCTTATTGTTCCTAAACCAAGACCAAAAATTGAAACAAAACAATAGCGGGCTAAATATATCCAACCCCAACATCCAGCCAAACCATGGCCCGTAAAGCCTCGCCTTAAAAGCCATTGATTCAAAGATATATCCAGAAATTGTTGATAAAGTAAGGTGAAAAATTTCAATGATAGCCAGGGTGAGCCCCACATAAGCTAGGATTTTCCAAAGCCCCTCATAATAAGGATAGTTACGTCTGTTCCGGTTTTTAAGACTGAAAGCAATGATGAAATGGAGAAGCCAAGTAAAGAGAATAGCAATGGAAGTAGGAGAAGGAATGAGTAGCATTGAGGTTTTGTTTTGGCCAAAAGCGACTATTGATCTGCAAAAAAGCAGGAGTCATCTCAATTTATTGGGCTTCCAAAAATTCGGGATGACTCCTATTTTATGGCTTGGGGTTGAGCAAATGATAACCTAGTTTTTTGCTCAACCCTATTGCTTAATCGTTTTTCTTTGCTTCCTTAGCCGCCTTCTCTTTTGCCTTCATCTCCATTTCCTTCATTTTTTCGGCTTCTTTCTTGGCTTCTTCTTTTTCCTTGGCGGCGTCTTTTTTGGCCTTTTCTTTTTCTTTAGCAGCTAGGGCTTTGGTTTTGGCCGCTTCTTTTTTGGCTTTTTCCTTGGCTTTAGCGGCGTCTTTTTTGGCTTTCTCTTTTTCTTTGGCGCTTAAGGCTTTGTTTTTTGCTGCTTCTTTCGCAGCATCTGCTTTGGCTTTGGCCGCGGCTTCTTTTTCTTTTTGCGCCATTTTAGCCGCTTCTTCTTTTTCTTCGGCAGCTATTTTAGCCGCTTCTTCCTTATCCTTGGCGGCCTCTTTTTTGGCCTCGGCAGCTTCTTTAGCTGCTTCTTTTTTCTCCTTTTCACTCATTCCGCTTTGTGCTTGCGCCTGGAATTGGAAGGCAACAAAACTAAGCACCAAAAGCAATAGTAACTTTTTCATCGCAAGATGTTTTACGGTTATTAGGATGGTACATTGACGAGTGAAATATAGAAATAATTATCAAATAAAAGTTACAGTTGCGGGTAGCTTTCTGAAACTTGTTTGGCAAAAGCCAGCAGTTCCGCTTCTTGGAGCTTTCCAGCCATAAACTGCAAACCTACGGGCAGGCCCGATTCGTGGGTGCCTACGGGTAGGGCAATGCCCGGGATGCCGACCATATTGGCCTGTACAGTAAAAATATCCGCAAGGTACATTGCCACCGGGTCCTCCAGTGATTCCCCCAGGTTCCAGGCAGGAGTGGGTGCAGCGGGCATCAATAAAAAGTCGTATTCTGCAAAGATGGCGTCGGTTTGTTCAGTGATCAGGCGGCGGACTTTTTGTGCCTTGGTATAATAGGCATCGTAATAGCCAGAACTCAATACAAAAGCGCCCAACATGATCCGACGTTTGACCTCTTGGCCAAAGCCTTCCGAGCGCGACTTTTTATACGTCTCCTCCAGAGTTTTGGCATTTGGACTGCGGTAGCCAAAGCGGATGCCATCGTAACGCGACAAGTTGGAAGAGGCTTCGGCAGTCGTCAAGACGTAATAAGCTGGAATGATGTAGTCGAGGTAGTCAAAAGGTACACTTTCTACGGTATGACCTTGTGCTTTGAGCCAGTCAATCATGCGCAGGCATTGGGCCTGGATGCCCGGGTCCAGCTTGGGGTGGTGCACAGCGGTATCAAAATAAGCCACTTTAACTGGCCCTTTGGCACTCAAAAGCTGGCTATAAGCTGGAACCGGATTTTGGCTACTTGTGGCATCAAATTCATCCGGTCCTGCAATGATTTCCAGGGTCAGCGCAATATCATCCACATTGTGGCCCAAAATGCCAATTTGGTCAAAAGAAGAGCCGTACGCCAGCAGACCATGGCGGGAAATCCGACCATAAGTTGGTTTCATGCCAATGACTCCACACAATGCCGCAGGTTGACGTACTGAACCACCCGTATCGGAACCCAATGCCAAAAGACAAGTGTCGGCTTGTACCGAAACCGCCGAGCCACCCGAAGAACCACCAGGGACTTTGGTAGGATCGGCCGCATTGCGCACCGGGCCATAATAAGAAGTTTCATTGGTGGAACCCATCGCAAATTCGTCACAGTTGGTGCGCCCAATGATGATGGCATCTTCAGCCAGGAGGCGTTCAACGGCAGTGGCCGAAAACAAGGATTGGAAGCCACTCAAAATCTTTGAGCCCGCCGTAACGGTGTGCCCCTGATAACAAATCACGTCCTTGATGGACACAATTGCCCCAAACAAGCGACCCAACTGGGCGGGATTGTCGCGGTATTTTTGCTCCAGCTGCCGGGCTTTTTCCAGCGCTTCTTCTTCGAATACTTCTACATAAATATTGAGGGCTCGGTTTTCTTCAATCTTATGAAGGTAATAATGTACCAGGTCTACCAAGGTAGTTTCCCCGCTCTGAATGGCGTTTTGAACTTGGGTAAGCGTTGAAAAGCGCGGCATGTTGCTGTTGAAAGTTGGTTTCGGGAGGCAAAAGTACCCGTTTTTTGGGGAATTAGGAAGGAATGTTGGAGAATGGCGGAGAGAAGTTGATTTGACTTTGCTATTTGGGGCCTTACTGCTTAGGTGTCTCTTAAGTGCCTTAGGTTTCTTAGGTGGTGAAAAAAAGTGGCGCTCAGTTTTTCACCACCTAAGAAACCTAAGGCACTTAAGGAATCACCTCAGTTGGGTAAATATGAAATTGAAATCCTATTTACCAAAGTCGCCACCATTCTCCTGGCTCGGCAGCTTCCAATTTGACATGCGCAGGAGTAGCAATTTTTTTGCGCTTCTCTTTTTGATCCACTTGACTTGCAACAGGATGTTTTTCTTTAAAACCAGGGTTGTTCAATATCCGATCGAGCTCCGCTTTTAAGGCTGCCCCTTTTTCAGGATTCACCATTTGCACATAATGCGTGAAGCCCTTGATGCTTTCCAACACTTGCCCTTGCCCAAAATTGACCGCAGCAGCCCCCTGCGTTTCCAGGCGATGGAGCACCGCCCGGAACTGTTTGAGTTTTGCCCGAGGCACATTGAGTTTTTCATTCACCACTACCCCAGTTACTTCCTGGCGGTTGTTGCGGCGCATCACTTTGATCTTGTCCGGGTGCAGGGTGAATCCCTCATTTTCTACAATTTGTCGGGCTTGCCACAAGATGCGATTGACATCCCGGGTATCATCAGCGGCTTTGGAAAAAGTAAGGTCATCGGCATACCGCGTGTAGGTCCAACCGAGAGTTTTGGCCATGCCTGCAAAACGCCGATCCAATCGCCAGCACAGGATATTGGTGATGGCTGGGCTGCTGGGAGCGCCTTGAGGCAGGCGGCGTTCCCCTTTGTGGACGTGGTAGGTTTGTCCGTCCAGTTCTACCGCATCGGTTTGGGGTTCGGTACAAATGAGCGCCATGATGGTCGACAACTGTTCGGAATAGCCGAGACCCTGAAATACCCCTTTGACCCGACGGTAGGATACCGAAGGGAAAAAATCCTTCAAGTCCATGTTGATCACTACCTCTGCTCCTAGGTGCGGCGCGGCATTGCTCACAATCGAACGTTGGGGCACAAATCCGTGTGCAGCTTCATGCAACTCCACTTTGTACAAAACCTGCTCCAATAACCAATGTTGAGCAGCTTTCAGGCGGGGTGCTGGTGCCGAAATTTCGCGGAAGCCTCCCGTTTTTTTGCTGATTTGAAAGCGGCGGTAATGCGTGGTGCGCGCTACCCGGCGGTCGTAGGCAAGAAAGCGCAACTCGTTGAGAGACACTTTCATTGCCTCTGCAAAACCGGCCACTCCGTCAAAAACGGGTAATCCGAACGTTTCCAGTTGCAGTACATTGCTCTCTTTGTTTTGCAAACCCGCCGAAACGGCTGGCCCCAGCCATTCGATGTCTTTTTGTTGGGCTTCGGCCCAGGCGGCGGCTTTTTCAGCCTGGAGTTTTTGGCGTTTTTCTTTGGTAGTGCTGCGGCGTTGTTTGGCCTCAGCCATGCGCTTTTGGCGCATTTCGCGCAGCATTTTCTTTTTGTTGCGGTAGACGGCTTGCTTTTCCAAGGCTTGCCGCAGCTCGGTTTCCAATTCCTTACGCTGCTCGCGCAGGGATTCGCTTAGTTGGGGCACTCCTTTGGAGGTATCCCAAAAACCCAGGCGTTTCATCTCATTGAGGACGAATTCGTCTCTTCCGCCGAGGGATTTGATTTGTTGCCAAATTTCTTCGCGAGTCATAAGGATAGGTTGAGAAGGTTGAGGAGGTTGAGGAGCTTTAGTGCTGCCGCAAATGGTCATTGAGAAAAAGAAAAAAAAAGCGGCGACGTCGATCTTCGAACAAGCCCAGTGGCAAGCGAATCAACTCCCGCAGCCCGAGCTACCCGGGTATAGTATGCGGGGTTGCGTCTTCGACGCTTCACCGGGCACACGCATACTATACCCGGGTAGCTCGAAGGCTGCAACATGAAGATTCGATTTGCCGACGAATGATTAGTTTGGTGTCACGGATGCCGAAACAACATCCAGATGGCAAGATTTTAATCAGACGCCGCCGCAAACAATTTTGAATAACTAAAAAACAAGGTTTCAGAGCAGTGTCACTCTTCGAACTAACTCTGTTGTAAGCGAATCAACTCCCGCAGCCCAGCTATTAGGCCCACCGATCGGTAATGCAGCCTCTTCGAGGCCACACCGTGTATTACCGATCGGTGGGCCTAATAGCTGAAGGCTGCAACATGAAGATTCGATTTACAGGTGAATGTGTAGTCTTGATGGCAAGGGCGCCGAAACAGCGACCAATGGCAAGATTTTGAACAAGCCCTGAAACCTTAGTTTAAGTTACTGGTCACTCACTTTTGAGTGAACTTGATTGCTAGCCATTCTGGCAGCAAGCATATGGGCACAAGGCCCTTGACGCAATTGATTTTGCTGATAAAAATTACAATCACAAATCGCCCGCACCAGGCGCTGATCCCCGTCAATATGCAATTCAGGGCGATGGGTGCGGTTTTTGTCCTTGACACTTGCAGTGATGAACTGGCCTTTGCCCGCAGTTTCAATCCGTAGTTCACTCACCTGATCGGCTTCCAGCAATACACTGGCCTCTGCTTCACGCGGACTGGCAAAACGCAGCGCCTCGGGAGAAAGTGGATCACGGCTGAGCTCGCGCACCCGCCAAACCTGATGGGTCAAATCGTAGATAACCCGACCAGCCTGGACGAAGGCACTGAGCGCTCCGGCTACTGTTTCTCTTTCCAATTCGAGCCGTTGAGCCAGACTGCCTGTGCTTTCCAGCCAATTCTCGCGCAGGGCTTCAAAAACCAACTGTTTGGTGGCCGAATCCACCTCGCTGCGGGGTGCCAGGAGGTCGAAATTTCCGGCTCGTGACCAGTCATTGGCGGTCCAACCTGACAGGCCCAGCGTGAAAGTCATGTCGCCCAATTGCGCCTCAAAAAAAGAGGGCATTCCAGAACCCAATAAGGTCACCGTAAAACTATGCGCCACAGGAATCAATCGCTCCAACATCAGGAGCCGTCGACGGCCCCAAAGGCGAATTTCCTGGCTTTGTTTTCCCTGAAAGATGCTACGGGGACAAAGCAACTCATGGTTCCAGGGTTCAAAAACGAGGCGGATGGGTTCACCCGGTTTCAAAATCCAGCGCAGTGAACGAGGGCCTTCCGTTTCTTTGTGCCGCCGCAATTGCAAACAAATGTTGTACACATCCATGGGGTGCAACTGAAAGCGTTGCGCGGGCATGGTCATGGCCGAACTGACTTGTAAAAAGCCCCGTACCCAAGTATCGGGCAGGTCAATTTTGACTTCTTTCCAGGCCTCTTCGTCGCTGGTTTGTACTTCAAATCCGCTGGGGTCAACTTTCAGCTCGGTGTCTTTGTAGTCCCGAATTTTTTGAAACTCGTTGTACAACTTGGTGGAATAATCCACATTGGTGGTGCCGCAGCAAAAGTTGTCGATTTGTTTAAATACCTCGTAGCTACAAGCCAGTTTGCCATAGGCACTTTCGTCTTTGCTGAAACATTCAAAAAAGACCTGATCTGGGTGCACCGTGATCACGGGATCCAGCACGTACCAGGCATCTTTGTTGCTTTCGTAGAGGTAGTTGTAATATTTTCTGCGCGCATTCCAATAGTCGTTCATTAGCAGGTTTTCCTCTTTGCGGATGAGTTCGATGTCGGTACGCAGTTGTTTGATTTTGGCTTCCAGCGCTTCCTTATCCCCTACCAAAGTGGCGATGTGCTCCCCCAACAGCAATTCTTCCTGGGTTTGCAACCACTCCAGATAGGCCGATTTGTCTTTGGGTTTGAAGCGCAAATCGGATACCACTACCGCATTGAGTGCCGAAATGGCTTCGCGGAAGGGGATTTTTTGCGACAGTTTACCCAAAAAATAGGTAGGCTGGCGCAGGGTGTCCGGGGCAAATTGCATGGCCGTTCCCGCCGAACCATGACTGACTGCGGACGAACCCGCAAACTTGTAGTTGAAGCGCATGTCAATTTAGTTGGCGGTGAGCATACTCTGATGCAATTGGGTTTCGATCTCCGGGTATTGCACTTGCAAATCCCGCATCAATTCGATGCAGCGCGCCTTATCGGCCTGCACCGTAGTCAGTGATATTCGATTCAGAAGCTGGGCCACTTGTTGAGCAGTGGCCTCAGACAGCGAGGCTTGTTTTTCCAAAAAGTCAAACACCAGGTCTTTGGCTTTGCGGCTTTTGTTGACTTGTGAAAGTATGGTGCTGCAATAAAGTAGCAGCCGATCCAGGGCCAAGGTTTGTGTAGAAGCATATTTTTCCAGGTACTGCGCCGCATAACTTTGCAGCTCTGGTCGGGGATGTTGGCTGATGCGCAACAAAAATTCCGGGCCATCTTCCACTTGCAGGTAAGCCCCGACCATTTCGCGGCCAAAACCTTGTACGGCAGGCAGAACACTGTCGCACACACTCAGCAACACTTCCAAACTCCACTCGCGTTGCCCAAAATGCTCGCGAAAATAGCTGAAGGCAAAGTTGCGGGTATCTTCCCATTCTGACTCCAACAAACGCAGGGCATCTTCCCGTTCGTAGCGCATTCGCTCCACGTTTTCGAGGAACATGCGTTGACAAAGCTGGCGCACGGCCAATACTTCGTGCTCGCCAAAACGAATGATGTTGCGCACGGAAAGGCTGGCTGCATCCACGTATTGAACAATCAGTTGAGCGGCCAGTTTGTTGGCTCCAATTTGAGCGGAGTTGAGCAAGCGGAAAATGGTTTTGCGTTCGATTTCTGCGTAATAAGTAGACAAGTGGGTATTGGCAAAAGCCAGAATTTCCTCGTGTAAATCGGCAAAGGGCTCTTTGCGCAGCAACAACTTCATACATGCACCCAAGGTTGCCTGGGCAAATTCTACATTGAACGCAATGCCCCGCGCCAGAGCTTGCTGAACCACTTCCCGCACCGCAGCATTTTTGTTACTCAATTGTTCGGTTAGCAAGTTGCGCCGGACCAGGATGTCTTCCACATTCAGGGTATGCAGGAGATCCTGGCCGATGGTGAGGATGGAGTCCAGCTTGGACTTGAGCATAAATTCCAGCAGTGCATCGGGCAGTACCGAGAGGTCTTGAGGGCGTTGAGCGATTAATCTTGCACCCAAAGTGGACACTACCTCCAGCGGATGGTGCAACAATTGCTCCAGGAGCGTCAAACTCAATTGAGGTAACAAAGCAGCAGCCCAATTAGGCAATGCCGCCGTCAATTCCATAGCAATCACGCTGGAATCGGCATTGGCCAGCAAAGCCACATCGGGCTGTCCTGCTGCTTGGGGTTTGTCCACATCCAGGGCCAACAGGTAGGCTAGCACCCGCCCCAGCAATGCCTCTTGCTGGCTGGCACTCAAGCAGTCCAGGATTTGAGGCATAGCGGATTGGGTGTTCTGCCGAATGTCGGCTGAAGGATGTATTAAGAGCTGGAGTACAAACTGGGTGTCGGTCACAAAGCTGCCCAAATTGGCTTTCAGCCATTGGTAGCCTTGCTCCCGGATCTCAACATGGGGATTGTTCAATAGCTCCAGCAACAATGCCCGATTGGGCTGGCTGGGGTCAAATTGTTTTACAAGGATATTGAGCGCAAAAAGCGCCGTGGGTCGGTGTTTTTTC
>NZ_JANRKL010000138.1:0-4683 GCF_033763495.1 Haliscomenobacter sp.
CTTTTTATTCTCTTATCTTTAATATCCTCAAAACGAGCAATTAAAGATTGGAGTTGCGCTGATTGAATTCTTTCTCCCATTGACTTTTTCCAAAGCTAGGGCTTCTCATCCTTTTTTCCAATTTTAATGCGTTTGCCCTGGCGTTGTCCCCACCCTTCCATTTCCGCATACCCATTTCCATTTCTGCACGGTTTTCGACTGCCCAGTTCTTTCCAAAAACTCCCATCTCTCTGATTTTCAACCCGAAAATCGCCTGCCATTTTCCTGGCATCAATTTTGGCCTTACCGCTACGTATCAAAATCCAAACGTATGGACACGCTCATTGCAGCAGCATTATTGATTGCGGGCTTGATTTGTTTCGCCCTCTTTTTCTGGGTCACCGACCGATTTGATCACATTTAAATCCACAACGCCATGTTCATCGCACTGTTCATCCTTTGTTTACTGGTGTTTGGGTACCTGATTTACGTACTGTTGAAGCCAGAAAAATTCTAATTCCACCTCTGAGTTTGTTTAAATTCAATCAAAATGAATACCAACTTATTTGGCGTAATCGCCATCCTGGCCTTGAGCGTTGGTTTAGCCATTCCGCTGGGCCGGTACATGGCCAAGGTTTACCGAGGCGAACCAGTCTGGACAGATTTTATGCGTCCGCTGGAACGTCTGTTGCATCGCATTGGTGGAGTCAATCCACAAGAAGAAATGAGCTGGCAACGCTTTTTGCGCGCCCTGGTTACCATCAACCTGTTGTGGTTTGTATATGGGTTCATCATGCTGCTTTACCAGGGCAATTTGCCTTTTAATCCAGACGGTAACCCCAATATGAGCCCTGATTTGGCCTTCAATACGGTCATCAGTTTCGTGGTCAATTGTAACCTGCAACACTATTCTGGCGAAACCGGAATGTCCTACCTTAGCCAGGTAGCGGTGGTGATGTTTTTCCAATTTGTCAGTGCAGCCACGGGTATGGCAGCCCTGGCTGGCGTGTACAAAGCCATGAAGGAAAAACAATCAGGCACCATCGGCAACTTTTACAATTATTTCGTCTTGAGCATCACCCGGGTATTATTGCCTTTGTCCATTGTAGTTGCACTGGCACTGGCCGCAAGTGGTACGCCCATGACGATGGATGGAAAAATAACCTTAACTACACTGCAAGGGATTGAACAGAGTATATCCCAAGGCCCAGCCGCTGCCATGATTGCCATCAAACAGTTGGGAACCAATGGTGGCGGTTTTTTTGGGGTCAACTCGGCCCACCCCCTGGAAAATCCCAACTTCCTCAGCAACATCCTGCAAACCGTTTCCATTCTGCTCATCCCCATGGCGATGGTTTTTGCCCTGGGGTATTACCTGCGGCGGCGACGCCTGGCCTGGGTGATTTTTGGGGTGATGTCAATTGGCTTTTTGAGCTTTGTAGTCGGTACCATTCGCGCGGAAACTGCTGGCAACCCGGCCATCAGCGCCCTGGGAATCGATCAGAGCCTGGGCAGTATGGAAGGCAAAGAAATCCGCCTGGGGGCCGAAGCCTCCGCGCTTTGGGGGATCGCCACCACTGCGACTTCCAATGGTTCGGTCAACTCCATGCACGACAGTATGACCCCCTTCAGCGGCTTTTTACAAATGCTAGACATGATGATCAACGCCCTCTATGGTGGAGTCGGAGTGGGGTTGCTCAACTACTACATTTTTATCATTGTGGCGGTGTTTATCAGTGGCCTGATGGTAGGGCGCACGCCGGAATTATTGGGCAAAAAAGTAGAAATCCGGGAAATGAAAATCGCCACCCTGATCACCTTGTTGCACCCTTTCCTGATTCTGGTGGGTACGGCCTTGAGCAGTTATTTAGTGGTGCATCACCCGGATTTGGATTGGGCGGTAAAACCCGGCAACTGGTTGAACAACCCCGGCAATCACGGTTTCAGCGAACTATTGTACGAGTATACTTCTGCTTCGGCCAACAACGGCAGTGGTTTTGAAGGCCTGGGCGACAACAACTTTTTCTGGAATTTCAGCACGGGTATTGTACTCATTTTGGGGCGTTATTTGCCGATCATTGGCCCGGTAGCCATCGCGGGTTTGTTGGCTCAAAAGCAGTACATCCCGGAAAGTTCGGGTACGCTGCGAGTGGATACACCTACGTTTGGGGTGATGACTTTTGCGGTGATTTTTATTGTTGCGGCCTTGTCCTTCTTCCCCGCTTTGGCACTTGGGCCATTGGCTGAGTACTTTTCGTTGGGGCATTAAGCAATGTACAAAAACACATTTTTATGGGTTGAATCCAGTGTTGTGCTTTTGCCTCAGAACCCCCGACCCCTGGAAGGGGAGTACATTTTAGGCAATTTAGAGTCCAACCTTTTATTCGAGAAAAAGGTAGGATTTCGATCTAACGTAAGCTGTACTCCCCTTCCAGGGGTCGGGGGTTCTGAAGCGGACGAAAAGTACCCAAATCAACCACTATACCTTCATTTTTCTAATTCTTGTAACTCATGTCAAACCAACATAAAAGCGCTTCCCTTTTTGCAGTCGAACTACTCCGCCCGGCTTTAGTGGAAGCCTTTCGCAAACTCAATCCTGTGCTACTCTACCGCAACCCCGTCATGTTCACCGTAGAGCTTGGCACCGCCATCATGCTCGTCATGACCATCTACTCCCTGCTCAGCGGGGACAGCAGCCAGGGTAGTTTTGGATACAACTTGATGGTTTTCATCGTCCTGTTTCTGACGGTTTTGTTCGCCAACTTTGCCGAAGCCATCGCTGAAGCGCGCGGCAAAGCCCAGGCCGAATCCCTGCGTAAAACCCGCGAGGATACCCCCGCCAAAGTGTTGCGCAATGGCAAACAGGAAATGCTCAGTTCATCCGCCCTCAAAAAAGGTGACATTTTCCTTTGCGAAGCAGGCGACACCATTCCCATGGACGGCGAAATCATCGAAGGCCTGGCTACCATTGACGAATCGGCCATCACCGGAGAATCCGCGCCCGTGATTCGGGAAGCAGGAGGTGATAAAAGCAGCGTCACCGGGGGCACCAAGGTGCTTTCTGACCGCATCAAAGTGGAAGTAACCACCCAACCCGGAGAATCCTTTTTGGACAAAATGATCGCCCTGGTGGAAGGGGCTTCCCGCCAAAAAACACCCAACGAAATTGCACTGACCGTATTGCTGGCTGGCTTCACCTTGATCTTCATTATGGTTTGTGTGACTTTAAAGCCGTTTGGGGACTATGCGGGCACACCGATTACCATAGCCGCTTTTGTTGCCCTCTTTGTCTGTTTGATTCCGACTACCATTGGCGGCCTTTTGTCGGCGATTGGTGTTGCGGGCATGGATCGGGCCTTGCGAGCCAACGTCATCACCAAATCGGGTAAAGCGGTAGAAACTGCGGGCGACATCGACGTGTTGCTCCTCGATAAAACGGGTACCATCACCATCGGTAACCGCAAAGCCACCCGCTTCTACCCTGCTCCCGGGGTGGATCAAGGCGATTTCATCAAAGCTTGTGTGCTAAGTTCATTGGCGGATGATACCCCTGAAGGCAAAAGTATCCTGGAATTGGCTGGTGAAAATGTAGTCAAAAATGCCAGCATTATGGGCGCGCAATTGATCAAGTTTACTGCTGAAACCCGCACCAGTGGGGTGATTCTGAGTGATCAAACCGACATTCGCAAGGGCGCTCAAGATGCGATTTTACGCCTGGCCCAACAAGCGGGCAATACCTTTCCTCCTGAGACCAGCCAAACGGTCAAAGACATTTCTAACAATGGTGGAACCCCGCTGGTAGTCGCCCAAAACGGCCATGTGCTTGGAGTCATTGAATTGCAGGACATCATCAAACCCGGTATCCGCGAACGTTTTGAACGCCTGCGGCGCATGGGGGTAAAAACCGTGATGGTCACCGGAGACAACCCACTCACTGCCAAGTACATTGCCGAAAAAGCCGGAGTCGATGACTTCATCGCCGAAGCCAAGCCCGAAGACAAACTGGCCTACATCCGTCGCGAGCAAGCCGATGGCCGCCTCGTAGCCATGATGGGCGACGGTACCAACGATGCGCCAGCCCTGGCGCAAGCAGACGTAGGGGTAGCCATGAACAGTGGTACCCAAGCGGCCAAAGAAGCGGGCAACATGGTGGACCTGGACAATGACCCCACCAAACTCATCGAGGTGATTGAAATTGGCAAACAGTTGCTGATCACCCGGGGCACCCTGACCACCTTCAGCATCGCCAACGACGTGGCCAAGTATTTTGCCATCGTCCCGGCTTTGTTTATGGCTTCATTGCCAGCCTTGCAGTCGCTGAACATCATGGGCTTGAACAGCCCGGAAAGTGCCATTTTGTCGGCGGTGATTTTTAATGCCATCATCATTCCGATGCTAATTCCGTTGGCATTGCGAGGGGTGGCTTATCGTCCGATTGGGGCGGAGGCCTTGTTGCGGCGCAATTTGTTGGTGTATGGTGTGGGTGGAGTGGTTTTGCCCTTCATTGGCATCAAGTTGATCGACCTTTTGGTGGCGATCTGGTTTTAATCATCTTCTAACACAAACCCCGAAGGGTAGGGTGTTCAGAATTGGGAAAAAAGTTCCCCCCGTTTTACCTTTGAAAAGGTTCAAAACGAAGGGAACGTGAAAATAAGTCAAGCTAAAGATATTCCAAAGGGATGGAAAATCAAAGCGATAGAGCGG
>NZ_JANRKL010000139.1:0-31608 GCF_033763495.1 Haliscomenobacter sp.
CTTTTTATTCTCTTATCTTTAATATCCTCAAAACGAGCAATTAAAGATTGGAGTTGCGCTGATTGAATTCTTTCTCCCATTGACTTTTTCCAAAGCTAGGGCTTCTCATCCTTTTTTCCAATTTTAATGCGTTTGCCCTGACCCCAGGGAGTGGAACAATACCAAAATTTCCTTTGACCTTTTGCAGGAAGGAGATAAAACAAAAATAACCTTTACCCATGAGGGACTAAGCCCTCAATTGGAATGTTATGGCAGTTGTTCGGGTGCCTGGACGGCGTACCTGGAAAAATTGGCGGCTGTATTGAATTAGTGGCATCAGCTGCAAATTTTGTCGGGTTTGTTCAATTTTCTCCATTCTCGTCCCCTCATCTTTGCTCCATCATTTTTAAAAGAGCAAAATCATGCGTAAAAAAATCTTCATCACTCGGGGAACGGGAAAAACCGGAAAAAGAGTAGCCGAGCACCTCTGCGGGTTATCTTTAAAAAACCGCGAAAACCGGCATCTGGAACCCCAAACTCAATTGAAATGAACCTGCTAAAAATCACCGAAATCGCCGCATTGCTCTGCACTGGGCTCCTGGCTGGTGTTTTTTTTGCCTTTGAAACGGCAATCAACCCTGGCTTACAGCGTCTGCCTGATCTGACGTATCTCAGCACGATGCAACAGATCAATCGAGTCATTCAAAACCCTGTGTTTTTATTCGTGTTTATGGCACCCCTGTTTTTAACGCCATTCGCCACCTGGCAACAATGGGGTAAATTTCCGCTAGCTTACACTTGGCTGTTGGCCACCGTCCTATATGTTGTGGCCGTATTTGGTGTGACGATTTTTTTTAATGTGCCACTGAATGAATTGCTAGACAAAGTTGATTTGAGTAAGACCGCTGAGGTAGATCTGCAAAGCCTGAGGAAACACTATGAAATGCCCTGGAGCCGTTGGCACAGCCTGCGGACCGGGGCAGCAGTGCTGGCATTCCTGCTTTTGATATTTGCTTTAATGACGGAGAAGGCCAACATCACGGCGTCACAATAATCAAATAGACAGATTTTTATTGAACCCATTCCAAAATGAGGCGCTTTCTTTTTTTTCAAAAAAGTAGACTGAAAATTTGCGCAAATGATCGGTTGCATTTATATTTGCAACCGATCATTTGCATAAAGCGGATTCACCCATGCGTAGAGACATTTTTCAAGCCATAGCAGACCCAACCCGCCGGGCCATCATCGCACTGATTGCGGTACAAGCCATGACGCCAAACGCCCTGGCTGAACATTTCGAAACGACCCGACAGGCTGTTTCAAAACACCTTCAAATCCTGAGCGAATGTGAGGTGGTGAACCAGCAGCAACAGGGCAGGGAGATTTATTACCAACTCAAAATTGACAAAATGAAGGAGATCGACCAATGGCTTGAGCAGTTCCGCAAAATTTGGGAACAGCGCTACACGCAACTCGACGAATTAATTCAAACCTTAAAATCGGATAAAGCATGACCGCCAAACTTCTTTTTGACTTCCTGGTAGATCAGGAAAAAAACACCATTACTGTACGCCGGGAATTTGCAGCGGGCCGCCAACTGGTGTGGGACTGCCATACCAAGAGTGAACTGTTGGAGCAATGGTTTGCCCCAAAGCCCTGGAAAGCCCGCACAAAAAGTATGGACTTCCAAGAAGGCGGTCACTGGCTTTATGCCATGTGTGGACCCGATGGTGAAGAGCACTGGGGACGTATGGATTACTTCAGTATTTTACCCATAGAAAGCTACAAGGGCTGGGACGGTTTCTGCAATGCAGAGGGCGAACTCAATGCTCAACTTCCTCGTGCCGAATGGCATTCTACCTTCGAAGAGCTTTCTGATAAAACCGTGGTTCAAACCGTGGTAACTTACGCATCCCTTGCCGACCTGGAAACGGTCATTCAAATGGGCATGAAAGAAGGCCTGACGATGGCGCTTGACCAGTTGGAAGAACTGCTTAATGCACTAAAAAAATAAGGTACCCATGGACGTTTTAGCTGTATTGTCAATGCTATCCGGTGGGCTATCGCTGTTTTGTTTATTGGCCTTACATTTTGTCAGTCCCGAGTTCCACCCGAGCTGGCGAATGATCAGTGAATATGCCCTGGGTAAATACAAAGGGCTTCTGAGCGCATTTTTCTTTTTGTGGGGGGCCTGTACCATCCTGAGTGGCCTGCTGCTTTGGAATGTCGTTGATAGCATATGGGCATCAATTGGGGTAATTGTACTCTTCATTTCAGGCCTTGGTGCCATTATGGGCGGCCTATTTGACATAAAACACCCCAAACATGGCCTCTCTTTTATGCTCGGAGTACCCACGCTCCCGCTGGCTACCTTGCTCATTGGTTATCACTTACTGGGCCAGGAGGGATGGTCCTCGTATCGGGGTATACTCTTGTTTTCTGCTCACACCCCCTGGATCTCCCTGGTTTTGATGGGGGGAGCGATGGCTTTGTTGTTTTCGGGTTTTAAAAAAGCAGGTTACCCTATGGGTCCTGACGTCGAAGCGCCCGAAAAACTGCCTGAAGGGGTAATTCCCCTGGCGGGTTATGCCAATCGTTTGTTGGTGTTGTGTTACCTGATTTGGCCAATTTTGGTGGCTTTTTTAAAGATGAATTTGGCCTAAGGGGCGATTAAAGATGAAATGTTCCTTTTGGCAATTGGTGGAGTATGAATTTCTAAATTGTGGAATTGTGCGAGTAGCTCAAATGCCCAATTGAAAATCATACTCCACTTCCTTTGGCAGTGCAAAAAAGAAGTCAGAAAGCCACTCATCTGGGCATTGAAAAAACTACTTTTCGGTGGCAACCCTTTTTACCCCAAAACCTCTACTTCCTTGTAATAAAATTTCTCCGAAATCACCTGGCCGTCCTGCCATTTTTGCCTTGAAACCTCTCGAATAAGGTGCCGTTGAGCGTTGCGGGTGAAGCCGATTTCCATTTCTGTGAAAACAATTTCTTCCTCCACATTGATGGCCTGGGCGAGCACCCTGGCTTGAAAATCTTCAACTTGCGCCATCAACCCTTTTTCGTACTGGATACAAAAGGCCTTGCCCATCCTTGGTTTTTCCTCGTTTTCCTGCATGGCCACCTCTTCATGGTAATAAAGTTCCATGGCCTCCACGGGGTTTCCTGCTTCTAGCAAGTTGTACAAATGGTGTACTTGTTGGACAAAATCCATCGTTGAGATATTGTTGATGAGAAAAATAACAGGTGCCGAAACGGCCATACCAATAGCATTTCGGCACTTGTTGGCTCAAAATCAGATGTTGACACCTCCCGCGACTTCAATTCGCTGTGCGTTCACCCATTTGGCATCGTCGCTGCATAGGAAGGCAACCACGCCGCCAATGTCATCCGGCAGACCTACCCGGCCCAAGGCTGTCTGTGCTGCAAGCATGGCGTTCAGGTCCTTGTTGTCCCGTACTGCGCCGCCGCCGAAGTCGGTCTCAATTGCTCCTGGGGCAACGGTGTTTACCCTGATTTTCCGGTTCCCCAATTCCAGTGCCTGGTAGCGGCTCAGGCTTTCAATTCCTGCCTTCATGATGGCGTAGGCCGCGTAATTGGGGTAGGAAAAACGAGCTAAACCACTCGAAATGTTTACGATACTTCCACCGTCCGACAGTATCGGTAACATTTTTTGGGTAAGGAAAAACGCCGCTTTCAGGTGGATGTTTACCATTTCGTCAAACTGTGCTTCGGTGGTGCTTTCGAATGCCGCATACACCCCTGTCCCAGCGTTGTTCACCAGGGCGTGGATTTTGTCGTTGCCAAATTCACTCGCCAATTTGTCTTGCACCTGAGCGACGAAAGCCTCATAAGTACTGCTTTGGGAAACATCAAGCGGAAGGGCTACCGCTTTTTTGCCCATAACCCTGATGCTATCCACCACCGCTTTGGCCGCCGACTCCTTGCTTTGGTAGGTGATGATCACATCAAAACCTTTTTGAGCCAATTGGATGGCCATATCTTTGCCCAATCCCCGGCTGCCACCGGTTACGAGGGCTACTTTTGTTGAACTGCTGGTCATTTTGGATTCTATTTAAAGTGAGTCGCAAAGTTCGGATTCACTTGAAACAAAACCCTTGTATTTGTCAATCCAGTTTTTGCAAAATTCAATCAATTTCGAAATTGGAGTGGAGAAAGCCCGGCGTGTTTTTTGAAAAAATTGGAGAAATGAGCCAACTCCTCAAACCCCAAAGCAAGGGCAATCGTAGAGATGTTCCATTGGGTTTGTTTGAGCAAAATTTTTGCTTCTTCCAGAAGCCGACCGTTGATGATTTCGCTGGTGCTTCGTTTGGTCGTTTCTTTGAGTGCCTTGTTTAAGTGGTTGACATGGATGTTGAGTGCCTGTGCAAAATCAGTCGGGCTGCGGAGCTGGATGGCCTGTCGTTCGTTTTCAACCGGGAATTGCCGTTCGAGCAACTCGATGAACAAGGTGCTGATTCTAGTAGCCGAATTGATTCTGGTCGGGGTACTCGCAATGGGTTTTAATTTTTGCCCTTGATGAATCAGTTCGATCAAATAATTGCGCAATAGGTCATATTTATAGGCATAATCAGAAGCCAATTCTGCATCCATTTTTTTGAAAATCAACTCAAATTCAGGATATTGTACATCATTGAGCTCATAAACAAAATCACTGCTGGGCAAATAAATGGGCAATTCATCAATCACCAGACCCGTTTTTGCTTTTGACAAAAAGTCCTTGGTGAATACACAAAAATACCCCTGCTGTTGATCGTCCTGCGGCGTGTACCGGTACGGGATTTTGGGCGTAGCAAACAAAATTCCCTGCTTTTCGATGAGCAGCGTTTTGTCGGCATATTCAACCAGGTTTTTCCCTTTGATCAAACTTATTTTGTAATACAGGCGGCGGTTGTAGGACATTTCGCTCCTGCATTTGCCACTGTAATAAAACTTGGCAATGTCAAAAACATTAAAATGCCCCAAATCCCGAGCACTGTCGGTTTTGAAAAAATAATCGAGGTTCGCCAGTTCGGGTCCACAAATATCCTGGTAAAACGACCTAATGCTGATGTTTTCCATTTTTGCAAATTTCAAATAATGGCAAAGGTACGATAAAAAAACATTTGTTTCAGGCCCTGTTCAGCAGCCAGGAAAAAAGCAGCGAACTGTGCTTCTATTTCTGTACTGCATTCAATCCATCAGCCCTCGCCCCGCAAAAATCAGTGGTAAACATTTTTCAATCCTTGCGACCCGGGTTTTGGCTTGCTTCGGCTGCGAAAAATGAATCAGGTACCCGCGCTGTCGCCCCGGGGTCAAAGCGCGGAATGCAACTTGCAGGTCGGGGTTTTCATCCAGTTTTTGTTGAAATTCCTCGGGAACGGTGTATTCCTCAATTTTTTTTAGACTGGGCTTCACCCCGGCTTTTTCAACCTCGATGGCTTCGAAAATATAAGCTTTCAGGGTGTCTTCCAGGCGCAGGATGGTCGCCAAATCTGTAAAACGGACAATTTTAGCCACTTGCGAATTTTCCCCGGCAAAGACCAAAATGCCCGCTTCATCATGCAAAAGCGAACCTTTAAAAAAGCTGAGCATGCAGTCCTCATTGAAGGCGCCAAGCATAACCACGTTGCTTTTTTGAAAAGTATAAACCGGATGGCCCCATTTCGCCTCTTCGGTCAGCCCACAATCCAGTAGGATGGAACGGAGTTGGGCGAGTTCCGAGCGCCACCTTTGGACTTTGCAGTCGGAGGTGTCGAATTTTGAGCAACGTCCACAACCAGAAGCGAAAAAATCGCTAGGATTCGTAATCATGTTTTATTTTTTCTGCGGGTAGATTTGAAAAAAGGGAATTGAAAGGAAATTTGGGTTGATGAACAATCTCGATGAATTACTTTTTTTTCTTACTCGACTTCGCTTTGGGATTAAACTCCAGGCATTTTTCCAACCAAAACTCCAAATCCTCATCCTGCTCATAGTCTTCAGGTTCCACATAAAGGTAACCGTGCATCACTCTTCCGGCTTGCTCCATTTGGCTTACCCCATTTTTGCACAGCAGCACTTCTTCTTCAGCAGGGTCTACTCTGGCCAATAACTTATTGTCCCGATTGGCCCCCGCCAGCATTTTGTCGTCGACCATGAAGGCCATGCCGCCGAACATTTTCTTTTCTTCGAAAGATACGCCTTTGATGGTAAGGAAATTGGCTATTCGGGCTGCGGTAATTGTTTTGTCCATCCTTGTTTTTTTGCAAATATAAAACTATTTGTGTTTTTGGTAAATTAAACTTAAAGAAAATCCATTGCTATCGTGTCCGGGGTTGCGTTCAGCACTCGGATGGTTACCGTTGGAAACGTGAACGTGCCAAAATGCAGCTTGCCCTTGTAGCCAGGGGCTTAATTGAAATACCGAACCGATGCCGTATTTGGGCGTTCCATTTAATCGCGTTCCCATCCGGTTGTCGCCAAAAAAACCGGAGGGCTGTGGATACTCCTCCAAAAAATACATCAAACCTGCACCACTTTGAAAAAACAGCTTGAACCGCTCTCCCTTCACAGGATAAAAACGTACAAAAGGCCGAAGGCCAAACCCCCAGGTATGGTTTACTTCGTCGTTTGTATAATAGGAGCTCACTTCCGCTCCCAGTGACATAAAACTTCGAGCGACAAACAGGAACCCAGTATTGCTTTGATATATTGTGGTTTTACTGCCGTAGTATCCAAAGGAAACCCCTAAATCTTCATACCAGCTGAGTCGCTGTAGATTGGCTTGGTTATTTTTGGACAAGAGCAACACCGCGGAAGCAACAGCAGCGGGTACGATGATCCCATTGACTGTATGCAGGTTCAGGGGTTCAAAGCCCAGAGGATTTTCATACCATTTGGTGAAAGGTGGGAATTGAGCATTTAAGTTTGAGCCAAACAAACAGCACCAAAGTACCCAATAAAAAATCTTCATGTTGACAGTCGTTTTCACGAAGTTAAAGCCTTTTGGGAAAGGCTTTTTTAAAGGGTGACTGAACTGGACAATTTTAAACCTAAGTTGTCCTCGCAACGTACTGAAATAAATGCTTATACATCCAGCCACACCACTTTCTGCACCGACTCGTGCGCTTGCCCTAAAATACCCGCGTACAGTTCCGGTTTCCTGGCCTTGATGTAGCGATACCCACCCGCCTGGGCCAACTTCTCCTGCGTCAAAGTGGCCAGCACAAAATCATCGCCCAAAGTTCTACACTCCGCAATCACATCCCCAAAAGGATCTATGATCATCGAACAACCATTTTTCAACTGATCGTCGTCCATACCTATCGGGTTGGAAAAAACAACGTAAATGCCATTGTCATACGCACGGGCGGGCAGCCATTTCATCAGCCAGTTACGGCCTTTCATGCCATCAAATTCCAGGCGGAGGGAAGTGGGATCGGCTTCGCGATTGTACCACAACTGCGGGTCTACAAAACCTGCCCCCGGGCGAGTGGAAGGGGTACACATCGTCACGTGCGGCATAAAAATGAGTTCGGCTCCCAGGAGGCGAGTGGCACGTACGTTTTCGATCACGTTGTTGTCGTAACAAATGAGGATGCCACATTTCCAGCCCTGGAGTTCAAAAACGCAGTAACTGTTGCCCGGCGTAAGGTGGGGATTGATGAAGGGGTGAATTTTGTGGTATTTGGCCAGAAGCCCCGTTTTGTCCACACAAACGTAGGTTTTGAAGAGCCTTTCCTCCTCATCTTTTTCAAAAAGCCCGGCCAAAATTGCGATGTTGTGGCGCTGGGCAATGCGGATCAAAGCTTGAACACTCTCCCCTTCAGGAACCAACTCGGCCACATCCAGCATTTCCGCTTTGGACAGGTTTCGGGCAAAAGTGTAGCCTGTGATGGAACACTCGTGGAAGGCGATCACCTGGGCACCAGCTTCGGCGGCTTTGGCGGCTAGTTTTTCGATGATGGAAAGGTTGTAGGCTTTGTCGCCACTTTTGTTTTCAAATTGGGCAGTGGCGATTTTTAGGTTTTGCATGGGTGAAGAAAAACTTGGTCTACGATGAATTGTCAAACAATAGACCAGACAGGTCAATTAAATGTGGCCTGAAAGCACATTTTTATAAATCCTTCCCATGCTGATTGAGCACCCGATTGATCTAAAAAGGGAATTACTGGTTCAAAAAAAATCCAACAAGCACTGACTCCCCACACATCTTTCGTACCTTGTGCCCAATATTTTTTCCATGCGCAAACTACTCGAAACCGAACAAAAGGCACTTGAGATCAACCTTGACCCGCTCATTTACGGCACTTTTGCTGAAATTGGGGCCGGACAAGAGGTAGCCCGCTACTTTTTCCAGGTGGGAGCGGCAGCTGGTACGATTGCCAAAACCATGTCTGCCTACGACAAGGTGTATTCCGATCACATTTACGGCCCCGAGCCCAGTGGCCGTTATGTGTGCGAGTCACGCCTGTACAAGATGCTCGACCACGAGTACGAGTTGATGAATACCCGCCTGCGGCAAGAACGGCCCGAATGTAGTTTTTTTGTTTTTGCCGACACCATCGCTGCCATCAATTACAGCAAAACCATCAAAGGTGACGGCTGGTTAGGTATCCGTTTCCAACTCAGCCCCGAAGGGGAGCCCAACGATCTGGTGTTGCATGTGCGCATGCTGGACAACGACAACAAACTCCAGCAACAAGCCATCGGCATCCTTGGCGTCAACCTGCTTTACTCCTGTTACCGCCACAACGATAACCCGGAAGACCTACTTGAATCCTTGATTGACAGTTTGCGTGGCCGGGTAAAAATCGACATGGTGCGCCTCACTGGCCCCGATTTTGACCACGTGGACAATCGTTTATTGAGCCTCTACCTCATCAAACACGGCTTATCGGATGTGGCCATGTTTGGCCCGGATGGGCGCAACCTGCAGGCTTCTGAGTTTTTGTACAAAAAAGATGTTTTGGTGGTAAGGGGTAGTTTCCGCCCTCCTACCCTGGTCAATATGGACATGCTCAAAACGGGTTACCAACAATTCCGCAATGAGCCCGATGTAGACAGCAAAAAGACTTACCTGCTCACCGAAATCACCCTTTCCAACCTAAAGTCGGACGGAGACCTGGATGAAAAAGATTTTCTGGATCGTGCTGAATTGTTGAATGCCCTGGGCCAAACGGTGATCATTTCCAATTGTGAGGAACATGCTCAACTGATCAATTACCTGGCCGACTACCGCATCAATAAAATTGGCCTGGTGCTGGGGGTGCAGTTTTTGCTGGAATTGGTCAACCGCAAATACTACGAAAACATGGACGGGCGTTTGTTGGCTGCCTTTGGTGAGTTGTTCACCAAAAATGTCAAAATTTACGTGTACCCGGCCATGCAGGAAGGCAATGAAGAATTGATGACCGCCCAAAATACCCCAGTGCCGGAAGGGGCCAAGTTTTTGTACCGCCACTTGATCGACAACCAGCAAATTGTCGACATCGAAGGCTACGATCACAACATCCTGCACATTTTTTCCAAAGAAGTCCTCTCGCTGGTACGCAATGGCAATGCTGGTTTTGAAATGATGGTGCCCAGTAAAGTAGCCGCTCTCATCAAGGAGAAATTTCTCTTTGGGTATCCTTACGAACAAAAAGAATTCGAATACTGATGATAAAAATCTTGATCCCCATTTTGATGTTCGGCCTTTGGAGCGCCAGTTGTAGCAATACCGGAAGCTCGTCGGGTAAACTGAACGAACAAAAATCCCAAGTAAAAGCACAAATGGCGGCACAAACCGAGGTAGCCGAGCAAATTGATTTTGATCTGGACTACCTGATGGGGCATTTCAATCCCACTAAGCATCCCGATTTTACCAAAGTGAGCAGCCCATATACGGACCGGGCCGATATGTACCTGCGCAAGGACGCCTACGAAGCCTTCAAGTCCATGTATGCGGCAGCACTAAAAGATGGAATCACCTTGAAAATCATCTCGGCAGCCCGTAATTTTGACGTGCAAAAAGGCATTTGGGAAGCCAAATGGAATGGCAGTCGGATCTTGTCGAATGGAGAAAATGCCGCCAAGGCTTATCCCCTTGCCAAAAACCGCGCCATCAAAATTATGGAATACAGCGCCATGCCTGGTGCATCCCGCCACCATTGGGGTACCGACATTGACCTGAATAGCCTTTCTGACAAGTGGTTTTTGCAGGGTGATGGGCAAAAAATCTATTCCTGGTTGGTCAAAAATGCAGGGAGCTTTGGGTTTTGCCAACCCTATTCGGTCAAAAACACTGAGCGCCCTTATGGGTACAACGAAGAGAAATGGCATTGGTCGTATATGCCAGTCTCAAATAAATTGACTACTTTGGCTCGCAACCAAATGAAAGACAAGCTAATCACCGGTTTTTCTGGTGCAGAAACGGCTGAGGAAATTGGCGTAGTACAAAAATATGTTTTAGGGATCAATCAGCAATGCCAATAGTTTTATAGACATCATAGTAGTGGGGCAAAAATAAGTGCTCATTTTTCCTGAGCCAAAGGATCATATAAGACACTTAAAATGAACCATTTACTTATATAATTCTATAGCAAAAATGAGGCCTTATTTTTTTATCGCCCCATATAGAGCAACCAACACGTGAATTCAAAGGTATACACATCCATCGAACAGTCGCGCGCAGCGGGACTAAAGCAATTGGCGGTTCTCATCGACCCTGACCGACTGCGTGCCCAATCGGTGGATGCACTGATTGCCCTGGCCGAACGGGGCGTCGACTTTTTTTTCATTGGTGGCAGTTTGCTCTTGGATGAAAAAATGGAGGAATACCTACAGCTGTTGCGCCAAAACGTGGCGCAACCTCTTGTCATTTTTCCGGGCAGCCCCTTGCAAATTTCCGCGCGTGCCGATGCTATTCTCCTGCTCTCCCTCATCTCGGGGCGCAATCCTGATTTACTGATTGGGCAACATGTAATTGCGGCCCCCTACCTGAAAGCTTCGGGTTTGGAGATCATTCCTACCGGCTATATGCTGATCGACGGTGGCGTGAGTACTACTGCTGCTTACATGAGCAACACCCAACCCATCCCACCTGAAAAAATTGAAATCGCCGTTTGTACCGCCATGGCGGGAACCATGCTGGGCTTAAAGCTGTTGTACCTTGACGCTGGCAGTGGTGCACAACGCCCGGTGAGTGCCGAGATGATCCGGGCGGTGCGTGCAGCAGTGGACGTTCCACTCTTTACGGGAGGAGGAGTGCGCAGCCCTGAATTGGCCTACACCAATCTTCAGGCTGGTGCTGATCTGCTGGTGGTTGGCAACGCATTGGAAAAAGATCCTGGATTATTGATCGAAATTGCTGCGGCAGTACGTGCGGCAGGTAATGAATAACAAATGCAAGGAATAGTCATAAAGTCGACGGGGAGTTGGTACAATGTGCGAATGGAAGACGGACAAGTGTTGGAATGCCGTACAGTGGGAAAACTGCGTTTGAATGATTTGCCGCTCACCAATCCCATCGCGGTGGGGGATGAAGTGCTGGTTGAAATGGAAAATGAAACGGGCAACGGCCTGATCAAAGGCATCATGCCCCGCCGCAATTATGTAGTGCGCCAATCTCCTCGACGTAAACACGATTTACACCTTTTAGCCAGCAACATCGATCAGGCCCTACTGGTCACCACCATCACCCAACCAAAACTCAAACAAGGGTTCATTGACCGCTTTTTGCTCATGGTAGAACCCTACGAAATCCCTACCATCATTGTATTCAATAAAGCAGATTTGTACAGCGACGAAGACCTGGAGGTATACGCTTATCTGGAGGATCTCTACCAGGGCCTTGGCTACACCGTCATTTTGGCCTCGGCCATGACAGGCGATGGAGTTGCTGAACTAAAGGCGCAACTAAAAGACAAAGTCACAATGCTGAGCGGCCAGTCTGGTGTAGGTAAATCTAGTTTACTCAATCAGATTCAATCCAATTTGGAACTACGGGTTGGCGAAATTTCTGATTGGTCAGGCAAGGGCCAGCACACTACCACTTTTGCAGAAATGCACCCTCTGGACATGGGTGGACAAATCATCGATACGCCTGGCATCAAAACCCTCAGTTTCATCCATTTGGAACCTAATCAGATCGCCCACAACTTCCGGGAAATTTTTGCGCTATCCCCCCAATGTCGCTTTGGTGGCGCCTGCCTGCACCGCAATGAGCCAAAATGCGCCGTAAAAGCAGCCGTGGAACGGGATGAAATCAGCCCTCTGCGTTATGAGAACTATTTGTACATTTTGCAGGAGATTGAGGATCTGAATCATTGGGAGCGGAAGAAAGGGATGTAATAATAGTGGAAGGGTAAGCCACTTCCTTGGAAATGGCTTACCCTTTCAACAATCAGTACTAATACTTGATTATCTTTTCATACGCCGCAGGATGTCCATCTATCGTTAAAGACAACAAATAAAGCCCTCCAGCCAGAGAAGAAACATCTACCCTGCTTTGATTTTTTCCTTCATACATGCGGAAATTGAATTGCTTCATGGCTTGTCCATTGAGGTTGTACAAGGTCCCCACCGCTTCACCAGCAACTTCAGAGTTTACTTCCACCAATAGTGATTCATTGGCTGGAACGGGGCTCAAGCGCAAGCTCAACTTATCCCGGAAAGCTTCCTGGACAGCAGTGGTTTTTGAAGGCGCAAACGCCAAAGTAGGAGATGCTACTGGCCAGCGGCCTGCTACAGGAACAGAAACCCCCTTGGTATGGCCACGTACGCTATCCTGCCCATAATAATACAAAGGCCAACCTTTGAATGCCAGTTGCTGCCGACCAAAAACGGTAATTGTCTTGAATAAAGTATCACTGGTACCTGTCGGAATCGCTTTTAAGGTATCATTGTAAATTGGCCAAACAGGGTTGTTGCTGAAAGTAGAGTTAGTGAATTTGTTTTTCAACAACGAATCCCTTGAAAAAGTATACAAGGTGCGCCCATAGGCATCCACAAGGTATTTCACCCGTTCCGTACCTGGCACGTACTTACTAGTGTAGATGATTCCATCCTGTCCTTTGAGGCTGCCATCCATGATCATGACCTTGTAATCCGGTTTTGCAACGTACCAAAAGGTACCTACCCCTTCCCCTTTAGTTTCTCCGGCCGCGGCATCAGCAGCGTAGTAGTACAATGGCCAGCCTTTGTAGGTGGTTTGTTTTTTTCCATCAGGTCGGTTGATGGTACCAAAATCTCCAGTAGTGAGGCCTTGCCCTAAGACCAGATTGGCTTTGTAAAAAATCGGCCAGGTAATTGCACAGTTCCCAGTACAAAAAGAGGTATCTTTTTTGGCATCTCTCGTAAAAAAATAAAGGGTTTTCCCAGTAGAGTCAACCAAAATCAACCCAAATTTTGCGTCTTTTACCACTGAAAGATTGGGCTTAGCCAAATCACAAAGTGTTGGTTCAGCAGTTTTCCAATCAGCGGGAGCGCTGGCATTGCCTGTAGCTTGAATAGATTGGTTACTGGTGAAAGCAGGTACAAACGAATTGGCCGCCCAGATGCCATTAGCAATGGCTAAAGTAGCGCGGCGGTGGCCCGCTTTACCCCATTCAACATAATCAATCAATCCGGCTGCACTGCCGAAGGTAGAATTGGTATAAATACCCATTTCGCCATCGGCGGGGTTTACACCAACATTTTTTCCTTTAACGACAACTACCTTACCCGGTTCAAGAACGGTACTTCCACAAGTAACAGCCAGATCAGAAATCAGATCGTAAGCGGGAAAATTGCAAAGCCAGTAGCTTCCAATGTTGACGTTAGCGGAACCAAGGTTTTTAATTTCTACCTCTCCACTTGCAGAAACTTCCGTAATGACAATTTGAGCAGGAAGTAGCAAAGTAAAAAAAAGCAGCATTAGGGTGAAAATAGGAGCCAAAAGAAATACGCGTTTGCGTTTTTGGTCTACATGTTGAGCTTTTAACATAAGTTTGGGTTTTGTCACTGAATAGTGGGTTAAAGTGAAATGACAATCCCCGGTACAGCATTTATTTCAAAATGGTGGCTAGGTGTAGAAAAAATTAACTTTACTCTTTGCTCAACTGATAAAACCGCCACGTAAACCACACTGCCTGGGTACTCAAGGCAATCAAAAACCCAACCCACACGCCCTTTACACCCCATTCCAAATGGAAAGTCAACCAATAGGCCGCGGGCATACCTAGCATCCAATATGCCACAAAAGAGATGATTGAGGGCATCCGGGTATCTTCCATGCCCCTTAGAAGTGAAATGCCAACTGATTGCATGGCATCTGATATTTGAAACAAACTGGCAATGACAATCAGTGAAGAGGCAATGCCCCAAACTTTGGGATCGTCGATGAAAGTCCGGGCAATGCGGTCCGAACCAAACATAAAACACAAGGCTGGAATCAGCACCAGGCTCACCGCTAAAAACATGGCAGAAAAACCCGATAGGCGAATTTGGCCATGATTTTTTTGGCCAAAAGCCTGACCAATCCGAATCGATCCTGCCGTGCCAATGGCCATTAAGACCACAAAAGTAGTACTCGCCAAAGTCATCGCCACTTGATGACCCGCAAGGGAATATTTTCCCAAATGCCCAACCCATACTGCGCCCAAAGAATAAGCCGAATATTCTATCAAGGCTTGTCCGCTTACAGGCAAGGCCAATCCAATGAATTCTTTGGTTTTTGTCCAGATTTCATCTTTGTGGATCGCCGCATTCATGATCGTTTTGAAACGGACCCCACGGCGTAAATAGACAATGATGCCGATCAATTGAGCAAAAATGGTAAGAAAGAAGGAAAAACCCAGACCAAGTACCCCCATTTGGGGAATGCCACCGATCCCAAAAACAAAAATCCAGTTCAGGGTCCCCCCCAAAAGAGCGCCAGCTAGAGAAAACACCAAACCTACTTTGGTCATCGACAGCCCATCGATGAAATAGATGAGGTTGAAATACAAGGACATCATGGGCAGTTGGGCAATCAATATCCACAGATAAGGTTGGGCCAATTTGGCTACATCCTGCTCATGTCCTATGCGTTGAAAATTAAGTGCAATTGCAATCAGCACAATTGCCTCCACCAAAGAAAAAAGGAATGAGGTGATTCCACTCGCGTATAAAATTCGTTTGACTTCAGCAGGGTCATTTCTTTCGTCTGCTGCAGCTACTAGTGGCGAGGTCATCGACAAACCTCCGATGCCGATCAGAGCAACTAGCCAAAAGATGGGATTGGTTGCTCCTGCGGCGGCAACGTCGGTCACATTCACTTGCCCAATCATAAAAGTGCCCAAAGTAGCCAGCAACATGCTGCTTAATTCGGCCAGCGCAATAGGCAAACCAAGGTTAAAAAGGATGCGGAGTTCGGTTCGAAAGGGCTGTAGGTTCATAGATACAGGTTAGCAGAGGCCAGCGTTTGTCGAAGTAGTGGGGCAAAAATAAGTGTTCATTTTTTTTGAGCCAAAGGATTAAATGAGGCACTTAAATTGAACCGCTTACTCATCTAATCCTTTGGCAAAAGGAACACTTATTTTTTTATGGCCCTGAGTGATGGTACTTGAACAAACAAAGATCGACATAAAGTTTCATCGATCTTTGAAATTTTCGTTTCATTGGACAAACTCTGGCGCCCTGTCGCCTTTTTTATTTCACCCTAGCCACTGCATTATCCGTTGCGGGCACTGTGCGCAAAAAAGCATAAATGGCACTGATCTCCTCATCGGTCATTACTGTAAACTTGGGCATGGCTGCGCTCAAGGAGCCCCCCCCCCGGCGTTTACCAAAACGTACTGCTTCTGCAAATTCCGCTTCTGTCCATTTGCCAATGCCATGTTCGGGATGTGGGGTAAGGTTGGCTGAAGGTATTTCGCGCAAATCAGTAGGATCAATCAAGATGTTCCCCCCTGCCAGATAACCTTTGGATTTTTCTGGCTCAAAGGCGTTGTTGGATGCAAAATTAGCGGAGTGGCAATTGTAACAATCTACCCCTCCATGCACCAGGTAACGTCCGTAGGCCACTTTATCGGTAACCGGTGGAGCCACAATCGGTTTTTCTGGATAAGGAAAAGGTTTAAAAACCGTATTGGTCAGAAACTTGGTGAAAAAAGTAGGCCGGCAAGGTGGATTTGATTGGGCAACAGGGTCCAATTGTGGGGCATCTGAACGCAGATAAGCCACAATGCTGAAAATATCTTCGTCCGACAAACGTGGGAAACCGGTCATGACATAAGAATAAGAACCATCCCGCTTGATTCCAGTGCGCAAAAAATGAATCAGTTCACCATCGGAATAACGGCCTGCTCCATGGGTTTTGTCGCGGGTAATGTTGCCAGAATGTACATAACCAAACATGGCAGGCACATCTACCATATGTTTGCCAGACAATTTATTGCCTTCGCCGCGATGGCAATCTGCACAAATCAGGGTTACGAGGTGTTCCCCCCGCGCCAGGCGAGTAGAGTCAGGTTTAACAGTTATTTTGAAGTCTTTGGGCTCATAAGTGGGCACTCCTCTGAATTGAATAAAAGCTGCACCGGCAGCTACCAATAATATTACAGCAAGGACTAAAAATCCGAGTACTCGAAAAACCTTCTTCATGATTTTAGGTGTTTTAGGTTGAATACAGACACATACGAAAATGAAGAGGTTGCGGATTTTGCTTATGTTTTTTTTCTTACCTATTTTTATTTTTGGAAGCGTAAAATTTTTGTTCCATCCCAGGCCACAATCCAGTTGGGTAGCCCACAAAAAAGCAGCAAATTATTGGGTAATCCCTGGAGGGCTTGAGCATTGCCAATGGTTTCGCCCACGAAATAGCCCCCCCGGTGGCGGTACAAAAGGTATTGATCAAAAGTTTGCAACTGTTCAACACCTGCCAATGGCAAAAAAGCTTGAAACTGGGCAAAAAGGTCAAAACTCAACACACCCTGTTCTGGGTCAACCAGATATACTCCTTTTTCGTTGCAGACCAACTGATTGGGGTAAAAACGGCGCCCCAAAAGCAAGCTCAGATCCTGACTGGAGCTTGTGATATTGCCTTGTCGATCCATCCGATTCAGGGTATTGAGGCCTGCATCATAAATCCAAACTTGTCGGTCCCGGCTCAATGCAACCAAGGCTGGTAAAGGAAACAGCTCAGCCTTCAAGCGGATATCTGCCGTTACATTCAGTGTGCGATCTAAAAAGAGGAGCGTCTGATAATCGGGATAATACAACAGAATATCGAAGGGATCGCTGACGTCAATTTTGCTCAAGGTACCCAAATAGCGATTGCTGAATTCAAAAAGCACCTTACCTTGTTCATTGCATTTGTACAAGGTCTGGTGGGGCGAAACGAAATAAATTTGTTTGAGTTTGTCACTACCCAATACCTGCACATGGGCATCAAAACTGTATACCAGGGGGATACTGTCTACATTTTGGGCTTCGACAGGGTGGGTCAAAAAAATGAAAAAAAAATGAACCCATAAAGGGCTAAGTGCCAAATACCTTACCCTCCGGGTTTTCAAAAAATTGTATTTCCAGATTTTCGCCATCAAATACTGCATAAGAATTGTGATGCAACCATTCGCCCAAATTGATATAACGACTCTTCCCATTTTTTAGCACAAAATCGATGGGCAAATGTCGGTGCCCGAAGATGTAAAAATCAGCAGGCTTGCGCTCCAATTGGGCATTGGTGTAAACCAGCAGCCATTCATTTTCAGGCCCAAGAAACTGCATCTGCGGGGGATGTACACTCCGGCTTCGACCTGACCAAAATTGAGCCACACCTATACCAAAATTAGGATGCAATCGGGCAAAACACCATTGAAAAAAGGGATTGCCGAAAATATGTTTGAGCATTTTATAGCCATAATCCCCAGGTCCAAGGCCATCACCGTGGCCAATCAAAAAGGTTTTCCCATTGATTTCCCGTAAAATAGGTTGCCGATGAATGGGAATGCCAAACTCATCCTCAAAATAACGGAACATCCACATGTCGTGGTTCCCCGTAAAAAACTGAATGGGGATACCAGCGTCCCGTAGCTCGGCTAGTTTGCCCAAAAATCGGGTGTACCCTTTGGGAATAACCCTTTTGTATTCAAACCAAAAGTCAAACAAATCTCCGACCAGATAAATCTCCCGGGCATCTGCACTGATTTGATCCAGCCAACGCAGCAATTGCCGCTCTCTTTCCTGGCTGCTGTATTTCCCAGGCACTCCGAGGTGGAAATCGGAGGCAAAATAAGTTTTTTGCATAGATAAAGAAGGTTTAAGCATCTTGTGGGAAGTTGAGTCTTGTCGCTGCGGCAGCCTAAACCTTCTCAACCTCCCTCAACTTTCTCAACTAAATTCCGCACTTTTGCTCCCATAAAATGATCAAGCTATGGATTTAAATCTTCAGGGCAAAAACGCACTTGTAAGTGGCAGCAGCAAAGGAATCGGCAAAGCCATTGCCGTTGAGCTAGCCAAACTAGGCGCAAATGTAACACTTATGGCGCGCTCTGCGGAGTTATTGGCTAAAGTTGTGCAAGAATTGGAGCGAAATCACCTTCAACAACAACATGATTTTCTGGTGGTTGATTTTAACAAGCGGGATGAATTACACCAAAGGGTTTTGGGATTGGTGGCCCTAAAACCTATCCATATTCTGATCAACAATACCGGAGGCCCTGGTAGTGGTGCCATTCTGGACGCCAAAGCGGAACAGTTCCTGGAAGCCTTCCAAAATCACATTTTGTGTAATCACCTCCTGGCTCAGTTGGTCATCCCCCAGATGAAAGCTACTGGCTTTGGCCGCATCGTAAACATTGTTTCAACTTCGGTGAGAGTACCCCTCGACAATTTAGGGGTTTCCAATACCACGCGTGGGGCGGTAGCCTCCTGGGCAAAGACCCTCGCCAATGAAGTTGCCGCCACCGGCATCACCGTAAATAACGTTTTACCCGGTTTTACCAAAACTGAACGCCTGGAAGAAATCCTCGGGGGGGCAGCCAAACGCAAAGGCATTTCCCTGGAGCAAGAGATGGGTCAAGCCCGAGAAACCATCCCAGCCAGACGTTTTGGTACACCTGAAGAAATCGCCTCAGTTGCCGCTTTTTTGTGTACACCTGCCGCTGCTTACGTGACAGGTACCAGTATCTTGGTAGACGGGGGAAGGACGCGAAGCATCTGATTAGCGAAAAGCGAATACCCCCTTTTCGCTTTTCGCTTTTCGCTTTTCGCTTTTCGCTTCCCTACCCTTCACCCGGTATTTTATTTTATTATCATTAAAAATGCTAGGGAGAACCAGAAAGGTTTTTTATATTTGCAGAGCTAATTACTCTCCTAGCTCGTGTTTTAAAGTCTTGCACAGGATTCATGCTCATGAAAAGGCCAGTCGGACCTTGTTAAAGGTTCCCTAGTTAACCTGGTTGTTATTTCGTCATTTTTCTCACAATCATAATACCCATGATTCGGCTATTTATATCCGTGCTACTAACAGGTTGTTATCTCTTCGCGTCTGCTCAAACTGCGCGCATTATTAACCAGACCGAGTCTGCTTATTTGCTTTTTGAAGCGGAGTCTTTCGCTGACAATCAAGCAAGTGGACAAGGTCAAACGGCTAATTGGGAGATAAAACAAGATGGGAATACCAAAGGCGTCACCACCACTGCTGACCGCAACTTTCCCAATCTTGACTACAATGCATCCAAGCTTGTTTACCACATTCAGGTGACCAACAGTGGTAACTATACCATGTACTTCAGCCGCAAACTTTCCGCACCAACGGCAAGTTTTGTACTTCCTCGAATAAACGAAGCTGCTGCCAATAATGTTCGCCGCAGGGTAACTGCAACTGGTGGCCCTGATTCAAAATACGTTTGGCAAAACTCTCGCCGCACGTTCTTCTTTAATGCAAATACAGTCTATACTGTGGTTCTGTTGCCTGAAGCAACCCACAACATGACCATTGATAAGTTGTTGTTCCACCGGGATGAAACCCTGGAGGATGCTTCCTTGTCAAAAGCGGTATTAAAAGTTACAACACCAACCAACGAATCCATCAAAGGTCTTTTGGCCTATAACTTACCAGAAATGGGCCAGGGCAAACCCTGGTCATTGAATACCGGTCAATCAACGGGAGCCAAAGTGGTAGACAACCCTGCCAATGCCAAAGGGTATTTCCCTTACGCGGGTAAATCCTTCATCGAACTGGAAAGAGTCAACGGTAAAGCTCGTTTGGTAATGGATGCACTGAATTATTCAACTTGCTTCATGTTCTTTGGCGATTTGGCATTGAACCTGAAAGTCATGTCTCCTAACGAGTTTGTCAGTCCCTTGGATACCGTAAAAGTATGGGCTGAGTTGGAAGGGCTTTTTTCTCAAAGGGTTCAATTGGCTGAATTTACTGGCCTAAACATGACCTACCAGAACATTGAAGCCAAAGCGCCAAACAGTGTGGCCTTTTACAATAAAATCACTTACATCGTTGAGTTTTCAGGTGAAGGAGACGAAAAACTTTGGTTGGACGACATGTCTGTCCAATTCCAAAGTGCTGCCTTTAATTTTTTGATCCCGCCCGCTGATTTGTCCATCGTAGAAGATACACTTATCCTGGGGGCGCCATTTTATACCTTCTCCATCCGTGGAAACTTGACGGATACCATGGTCAAAAACTCAACTTTCTTCTGGAGTTTTAAAGGGTTGAAGGATACGGTGGTAAAATCAAAAGATACCCTACGTTATGTTTTCCCAAGAACTGGGTTTTATGATTTGACACTGACTCTGCGCACCAGAGCCTTCATCGATCCCAGCTGCGACAGTGTAACCACTATCGTTTCCAAGACGGTCTTTGTACCTGAATTTGACCCAGCCAAGCTTAATCCTCCAAAGGATACGGTCGTAACCCCTCCTCAGGATACAGTGGTAAACCCGCCTCAGGATACCGTAGTGACACCTCCACAAGATACAGTGGTGAATCCTCCTCAGGATACAATCACAAACCCTGGCGATACCACCGTAGTCATTGGTGGCCCTGGAGATACGCTGGTAACCAATCCACCAGATACAATTGTTACCCCGCCTATGGATACAGTTGCCAATCCGCCAAAGGATACAGTAGTCAATCCGCCAAAAGATACGGTAGTTAACCCACCTAAGGATACAGTGGTGAATCCACCAATGGATTCTATCGATGTGGGTAATCCTGATATTCCTCTGGATGTTGCACCAGCAGGGCTTAAGGTATATCCCAACCCGACCACGGATCTTTTGATCATTCAGACTGATAATTACGTCAAGCTCTTCTATGATTTGACTAACTCGCGAGGGCAATCCTTATATAAGGGTCAATTTGTGCAACAAATTCTACTTTCGATTGGCTCCGAACCGGCTGGTTTCTATTTCTTAAGGATATCGGACGCCAAGGGAGTACAGGTTGGGACTGTTCTAAAAATTGTCAAACGATAACCAATAGGCACTCTACAACAAGTAATGCCAATTTACAAGCCCCCTGTTCGATTTGAACAGGGGGCTTTATTTTTTTTGTACTTGAGCATTTAACAGGGTTGCTTCTTCCTTGTGTTTATTGCCATTCTTCAACAATGGGTGAATTAAAGGAATAAAACAGCAAATCATGGGTGGTAACCAAGCCAATCAAGCGATCATCTTCTACAACCGGAATGGCATGAAATTGATTGGCTAAAAAAATGTCAGCTGCCAGTCCGATGGTATCCTCTGGTTCCAGCGTAAGCGGATGTTCGGTCATCAGGTCTTTGGCACAAAGTGCTTCATATTCTTTTTCGGACCAGGTTCGGCCAGTTGTTTGTAATGAAAGGATATAGGCTACTTTATAAAAGTCCTGCTTGCTGATGATGCCAAGGAGTTTGTCATTTGTTTCAACAACGGGCAGGTGATGAAACTCGTTTTGGTCAAATATCGCTTTGATTTGATATGCACTGGCAGTAGGGCCCACAGTTACCAATTTGGAGGTCATTACTTCATTGATGGGTCGATTCGGATTCATAAAACATACGGATTGGGTGAAACAGATACGGAACCCTGCTTAAAACGTTAAGCATTCCTCCAGATTTTCAATCGTCACAAATCAAAATTACATAGCTTATTCCTTGCGTGCACTGAGCAGTGTCAAACCTGTTTGGTGATATTTATCAAATGGAATGGATTGAAAAGGATAGCGATTATACTCTTTTAGGACTTTCCCGATATTGCAACAATTCATTCAATACCGTACATAACTCCTCTACAGAAGGGACAATTTTTTGGAAGATAATTTTGTCATCCAGTAAAATGGCGGGAATGCCTGAAATGCCATAACTGAGAATCTCATTCACGTTAGTAATTTCAAGTAGCTCAACCTCCAAGTCCAAGGCCTCCAAAGTAGCCAAAAGGTTGGCCTTAAGTGCGCGGTCTTTCGCCGAGCCTATCCCTAACAGCTTGATTTGGGCCTTGCTTGATTTCTCCATCGCGTTTCGTTCAAATATTGTTCTTCTCATGGCATTACTACTCTACCTGTGCAAGATCAGGGTTATCTGCTTTTTTGGGAATGACTTTTGTCATTGGATTCAGTGACAAATTAAGTCATTGCCGAAATAATACTTATCTTACCTTCACCACACAAAATTATCATTGGTTTGGACTGGATCATTGCACATCAACAGGATTCCGAGGCAGCCTTACGGTTGGAAGCCATCATCAAAACAGCTACAGATGGCATTATCATCATTGATGCGCGGGGAATCATTGAATTGGTAAATGAAGCCGCTGCACGTTTATTCGCTTACTCAGAAGAAGAACTGCTTGGCCAAAACATCAGCATGCTAATGCCAAACCCACATCGGGATGCTCATGATGTTTACATTCAAAACTACCTCCAAACTGGCTTGCGAAAGATCATTGGCATCGGCCGGGAAGTTCTGGGCTTGCGAAAAGACCAAAGCACTTTCCCCCTCAGACTCAGCATCAGTGAAGTTCGGTTACCAGAAAGGATAGTGTTTACTGGTATATTGCACGATTTGACTGCCGAAAAAGCAGCTGAAGCACGCATTGTAGAACTCAACCAACATCTGGAGGAAGAAGTAAATCGGCGAACAGAAGAGCTGGCTACCACCATCAATAAATTGCTGAATACCAACAACCAGCTGGAGTTTGAGATTCAGGAACGCAAGGTAGCGGAAGCTACGCTGCGAAAAAATGAACAGGAACTGCGCAAGGCCATTGAAAAAGAACGGGAATTAAACACCCTTAAATCGCGCTTTGTATCTATGGCCTCCCATGAGTTTCGGACCCCTTTGAGTACCATCCTTTCTTCCGCCGATTTGCTGGAGATGTACAGTAGTGAAGAGCAACAAGAAAAAAGACTTCGACACACCACCCGGATCAAATCGGCCGTCAACAACCTGATCAGTATCCTGAACGACTTTTTGTCTTTGAGCAAACTGGAAGAAGGAAAGATTGAGGTTACTCCGGTCGAATTCAATCTGGAAGAATTTTGTGATGAAGTAATGGACGATGTGCAAGCCCTGCTTAAACCCGGGCAAATCCTGCAACACCACGGATTAAGTGCAGATACCTTGATCACTTTGGATAAAAAAATGTTGAAAAATGTATTCATCAATCTCTTTTCCAATGCCATTAAATATTCAGAGCCGGGCAAGTCCATCGATTGTTATGTTGCAATCGAAAACAATGAATTGAACATCAGCATTCAGGACCATGGCATCGGGATTCCGGAGGAAGAACAACAGCACTTGTTCACCCGTTTTTTTCGCGCTCACAATGCTGAAAACATTCCAGGAACTGGCTTAGGACTAAACATTGTTAAACGATATGTGGAATTGATGAACGGCCGTATCCATTTTGAAAGTACCATGGGTGAAGGCACCACCTTCCACGTTCACATTCCCTTACCTTCATAAACACCTTAACGATGAATAAGCAAAAAATTCTGGTCATTGAAGATAATCAGGAAGTACGCGAAAACCTGGAGGAAATTCTGGAGCTCTCCGGGTATGAGGTGCATTTGGCCGAAGATGGCACAGTAGGTGTAGATGCAGCCCAACGAATCAAACCAGATTTGATTCTATGCGATGTGATGATGCCCAAATTGGATGGTTTTGGCGTCCTCAATATTTTGGGCAAACGCCCCGAGACTGCAGCAATTCCCTTTGTTTTTTTGACTGCCAAAACAGAAAGGGTCGATTTTCGTCGGGGGATGAACCTGGGTGCAGACGACTACATTACCAAGCCATTTTTTAAAGATGAATTGCTGGCTGTAATCGAAACCCGCTTGAAAAAAAGTGAACAGCTACGCAAACAGTTCGATCGTACTGAGCAGGGCATTACTGCTTTCATCAACGCCGCCAAGGGTTACGAAGAACTCAAAAAACTATCCGATAACCGCAAAATCAAACACTACAAAAAGCGGGATCTGGTTTATGAGGAAGGCGATTACCCACGTTATCTCTACTTTGTTAAAAGTGGCAAGGTCAAGGTTTTTAAAACCAACGAAAGTGGGAAGGAATACATCATCGACATTTACACCGAAGGTGATTTTATCGGTTATGTCGATTTGATCAAAGACAGCACTTACGATGATTCAGCGGCGGCGTTGGAAGATGCTGAAGTAAGCCTCATCCCCAAAGAAGACTTCACCGCCCTACTCCACGCCAACCGGGATGTTTCTTCTCAATTGATCAAAATGTTGGCCAACAACATCGCCGAAAAAGAGGAGCAACTCCTGCAATTGGCCTACAATTCCGTACGCAAACGGGTTGCGGACGCCGTATTGCTACTCGCTGAAAAGGAAGGCAAAGACGAAATCAACGTCCTGCGCGACGACCTGGCCCGCATCGTGGGTACAGCCAAGGAAAGTGTGATCCGCATGCTCACCGAATTCAAACAGGATGGCTACATCGACATCACCGATGGAATGATTACGATTCGGGATAAGAAGAAGTTGATGAATATGCCCGCTTAGGGAATGACGAATATTTCGAATGACGAATTTGGTTCGCTGCCTCTGAAGCTTAGACTCAGCACACCAATTCGTCATTCGTCATTCGAAATATTCGTCATTATCAAAGTATTTTCCCCTCAATCACCTGCAACACATCCAACTTCTCTCCGCCCAAATGAGCAAAAGCGATGATGCTGCACTGGCTGTCCACCCAATTTGCGGGCAAGGTAAAGGTATAGCTGCGGGAGCTTTTTTTGCTGCTCTTTAATTCTCCACCAATCGTGTCGCCGTCAAAAGCTGTGAGCATATCGCGCAGGTTGTGTCGATGGCTGTAGTCACTTTTTTTACCATCCGGGGTGAGTTGTACGTCTACGATTTGATCTTCGGCGAGCATTACGCTGAGTCGGATATCGTCCTGAGGTAAGGTTTGGAGCACCTCGGTATCAACAGTGACCTGGAGAACGCGGGTGCCTGCATTGTAGGTTTTACTCAACTTCAGGTCTACCACGGGTGCAACTGCAAGTTCCTGGGCAATAAAACCGGCCCATTGTGAACGCCCTAATTGCAAGTCAAATTCGTCAGGAAATATTTTGCGGTTCACCACTGCAGAAGGATAGCCCACTGGCCTTCCTAAGAGATTAAGGATACCATTCCCCTCGTCGGTTTGGAAATTGTACTTACTATCCGGATAAGGTGGTGCGAAAGACCCAGCATGTATCCCCACGGAAATCAACTGATCCTTGTACAATTCCCGCAAATTGAGCACCTCCACCGTACCCGCCGGGCAATTGACGCAGCGCACACCTGTAAATTCTTCAATCAGCACCCGCCGTTTGACGTTGACATTGGATCCGCCAGGCTCCAGGGGCGTAATCACTGGGGGAATTTCTTCACAAGTAAAAAGAGACAAGGCCAGGAAAAAAGAGAGAATGAGGCTGCGCATGGTTTTGGAATTGTTTAGCAACGTAGAGACATGAGTTCGTCATAACTAAAGGCGAAATTGCGGGTTTTGTGGCGGAAATGCTAGTAGCTGGCACGGGCATTTGCAGAAAATGTCTTGGCGTGGACGGAATGGGGGTTTTGAACCCGATCCAAGGGCAGCACCTCCGCCCGATTGGATTTTCACATCCTAATTCCGACAAATCCACCCGATTTCCTGCATTTTCGCTCCAAAATTTGCGAATATCCCTATCTTGAGCAGCGAGTACACCCTCTGGTGCTGCTTAATTATGCAAAAAATTTACTGACGAAACGACGGCTAAAGTATGAGCAAGGGATTTTTTGGGCACCCTGCGGGCTTGTCCACACTGTTTTTTACCGAAATGTGGGAGCGCTTTTCCTATTACGGGATGCGGGCGATCTTGATTTTGTTTATGACCGCGACTGTAGCGGAGAAAGGATTGGGTATTGACCCCCAAAGTGCAGGAGCCATCTACGGTTTATACACTGCATCGGTGTATTTGTTGTCATTGCCGGGTGGTTGGTTAGCAGATAACATTTTAGGCCAACGCAAGGCAGTTTGGTACGGGGGGATATTCATCATGATTGGTCACCTCATTTTAGCCATTCCGGGCAATGTCCCAATTTTTGTAGTGGGATTAGCTTTTGTTGCCATGGGAACGGGCATGTTGAAGCCAAACATCAGTACCATGGTCGGCGATTTGTATCCTGAAGGGGGTGTAAAAAGAGATCAGGGATTTTCTGTCTTTTATATGGGCATCAACCTGGGTTCCTTCCTGGGACAAATCATCGTCCCCTTGTTGGCCGATTACAACTGGCACATGGGTTTTGGGGTAGCGGCGATCGGGATGTTTTTTGGTTTGCTCCAATACAAACTCACCCAAGGGAATTTGCACGATTTGGGCATTAAAACCAAATTACGAGAAGAAACCGAAGAAGGCGTCATTACTGGTAAAAGCAACCGCATTTTAGCGCTGGTTTTCGCCCTTTTATTGGCATTGCTGTTGTTCCTGTTGAACAACTTTAAAATCATCGACCTGAGCACTTTTGTAGGTGTGGCCCAGGGTGTTGGGATCATCATTGCCATTGTTACCTTCTTTTACCTACTGTACATCATTGTGGCAGGAGGTTTGAATGTCGTGGAAAGAAAACGATTACTGGTCATTTTCTTTTTATTTGTTGGGTCGGTTTTGTTTTGGGCTGGGTTTGAACAGGCTGGCTCTTCGCTCAATTTATTTGCCCAAGACTTTACCAACCGAATGGTTGGCAACTGGGAAATGCCAGCTGGTATGTTGCAGAGTGTCAATTCTTTGGTTATCATTTTGTTTGCGCCCATTGTGGGCTGGCTCTGGGTAAAACTGGCCGCTCGCAACCTCAACCCCAATACCCCAATCAAGTTTGGTATAGGGTTGATTTTAATGGGACTTGGCTTTGTCGTAATGTATTATGCAGCACAGATCGCTGCAGCAGGTACCAAAGCAGGCATGGGTTGGTTGTGGCTTACTTATTTTTTGCACTCTATTGGAGAATTGGCCTTAAGTCCGGTAGGCTTGAGCGCTACTACCAAACTATCACCTAAACGCTACACTGGGCAATTGATGGGCATCTGGTTTGTTGGCACTGCCTTGGGCAACCTGGTTGCAGGTTTGTTCGCAGGTGGAGTAGACGTTGACAATCCAAGCCAAATGCCGCCTTTATTCATGTCAGTAGTTATTTTTGGGGTAGTTACGGGGGGATTGTTCCTGTTGTTTAGCCCTATTTTGAAAAAATGGATGGGTAATGTAAAATAACCGTAGGGATATCCCTTGCGGTCGCCCTTTGGCAGGGGCAACCGCAAGGGTCGCCCCTACAAAACAATCCATTTAATTAAATCGTTTACTCAGGCATACGACTGTTAAAAAACACCCGCAATGAAATGCCTGACCACTTTCCTTTGGCTAATCACCAGCCTGATTTCCAGCCACTTAACCGCTCAAAACAACCCCTGGAAGTTTCGCCACGACCACAATGGGGTGCAAGTTTATACCCGCAAGGACAGTACCACTGGGATTTTGGAATTAAAATTGCGTACTGAAGTCAAAGCCAGTTTAAGAGCAGTTGTTGCTCTAGCTACCGATATCCCCAATCTCAAAACCTGGGCTTACCGACTCAAGGAATCTTACCTCGTCAAAGAAGTCAGCCCTACCGAAGGGTATTTGTACATGCGTACCGATTTTCCCTTACCTTTTTCTGACCGTGACATGATTGTACATTATGTGATGAGACAGGATCCTCATACCAAACAGGTAACATCTACCAGTAAGTCCGCATTTCAAATGATTCCTGAAAAGGACGGAGTTATACGCATCAAAACGCTGGAAACCAAGTGGACGTATACTCCCTTGGCGAACGGAATGATTCGCCTTGAATACCAGCTCAAATCCGACCCGGCAGGCAACATCCCCAAGTGGTTGATCAATCTGGCCGCCGATGATGGCCCCGTAAAAAGTATCGTCGGTTTAAAACAACAGTTGGCGAAATACGAAAATGCTACAGTAAGTTTTTTAAAAGAATAACGTAGGGGCAACCCTTGCGGTTGCCCCTGTGCTTTGTTTGCCATTTCCATGTCCCATGGAAATGTATCACGCGAAGTATAGGCAACCGCAAGGGTTGCCACTACTACCTGCGGCGTTTATTCCGATTTTTATTTCTTCGGTTGTTGTTATTCCCTTGGCCTCCACCCTCTGAGTTTCCACCACCATCATTGTTGCTGGGGGGATTCGGGTTATTGTTACCTTGATCACCTCCACCTTGCTGATTCTGTGGGCCACGGGGTGGCTGCGGTGGACGTGGATTGGGTCGTCCACCCGAATTGTTGCCTCCAGAATTGTTGTTGTTTCCTCCGCCCCCACTCCGATTGTTCGGATTATTCGGACGTGGTCCTTGGTTATTTCCTTTGGGTGGCTGAGGATTAGCACCTTCTTCTTTCGGTGGACGAGGGTTATTGTTCCCACGTTGTTGTGGGTCGGGGCGGCGGTCAGGGCGTTCAGGGCGCCCTTGTCGATCACCTTGGCCCGGATTTTGACCATTACCTCCACCACCTTGTGGTTTGGGCCTGTTCTCACCCCGGTTGTTGGTTTGTGCGTTCCCTTCCCCACTACGCTGTTGATCAGGGCGTTTTTTCTTTTTCTTTTTGCGGCGCTTTTTGTCGTCGGGTAATTCAATCTCACCCGTCACATCCACAAAGCCTTCCTCCTCGGGTACAAAAGCCGTTGTAGCTGCTACATCGAACTCGGCAGGTTTTTCACCCCGCGCATTCATCTCCTGAATTTCTTTGACTTTGCTCAAATCCATTGGGTAAATTGCTCCCCTACCGCGCTCGTGGTCGTATACGTAGTAAAGCAATTTTTTGAAAATATCGGTTTTGATCAAAGTGGCAGAACCTTTCTGCGTGTATAGTTTATCCGCCCCGCTCGGGAAATCGGAAAGTGCATCCAGATACGTATCCAGTTCGTAGTTGAGGCAACATTTCAGGCGGCCACATTGCCCTGAAAGCTTCACTTGGTTGATGGCCAGGTTTTGGTAACGGGCGGCTGCAGTGGACACCGATTTGAAGTCCGTCAACCAGGTAGAGCAGCACAATTCCCGCCCACAGGAACCAATTCCACCGATTAGGGCGGATTCTTGACGGGCACCAATCTGCCGCATCTCAATTTTTACCCGAAATTCCTTGGCAAAATGCCGGATCAATTCGCGGAAATCGACCCGTCCATCAGCAGTGTAATAAAAAGTCGCCTTGCGCTTGTCGCCCTGGTATTCCACATCACCAATTTTCATTTCCAGGCCCAGCGTACGTGCAATGGCCCGGGCGCGCACCATCGTCGGTTGCTCCGCTTCACGGGCTTCCTGCAGGCGTTCCAGGTCGCGCTCGTTGGCGCGACGCAATACGAAATTGTTTACCGAGCGTTCATCCACCCGACGACGTTTCATTTGCAGGCGTACCAACTCACCGGACAAACTTACTTTGCCAATGTCATAGCCGTTTCCGGTTTCGGCCACCACCATGTCGCCTGTCACGACACGGACCTGGTCGGCTACTCGAAAAAACTGCTTGTGTACCCCGTTCTTGAAACTGATTTCAACAATATTCAGCGGGTCAATATCAATGATGTCCAAACTTGACAACCAATCGTAGGTATTCAAGCGGTTGCATCCACCCGTTGCACAGCCTCCGCTGCTATTACAACCTTTGGTGCTGCCGCCACTACTGGTTCCACAACTCGTACAACCTAAACATCCCATCGTTTCATCGTTTTATGTAGCTGGATGGAAGCGTCCAAAAAAAGGATCTTTGGATTGGCATTCCGTTCCACATATTGATAACAATTGTTGAATAAACGTACTATTTGCTCCACTTGGTCTACATTGAGCACTTTTGCCAAATTTTGGGCGCTGCTCAATTCCTCCGGCTGAAGCCGGGCATTTGTACCTCCTGTTACCATCATAATCAAAAATTCGCGCATAAAATGCAGGGCATACTGCAAAAAATGCTTCTGGTTTTCCCGCCCAAGGGTAGCAAAATTTTCACTCCATTTGACCATCTCTGGCCCGTAACCTTTGTAACATTTGCGTAGCCAATCGAGCAGCAAAGCTGCATCGTTGCTTATTTTATTCGCTGCTAAGGTAATCGCTTCGTTGAAATTACCATCAGAAAGATGTGCAATCCCCCAGGCCTTGTCTTCGGGGCAGAGTTCCTGCCGCAACAAACCATCTACTATATCCTGATCATTCAGCATCGGAATTTTCACCAATTGGCAGCGTGACAGGATGGTATTGAGGATCAATTCCGCATTTTCAGCAATGAGGATAAAATGGGTCGCGGGAGGTGGCTCTTCGATGAGCTTCAGCAGGCGGTTGCCCTCGTTGCCCAGGTATTCGGGCAGCCAAAGAATCAGGGTTTTAACCGGTGCTTCAAAGGTTTTTAGACTGAGTTTGCGGATGATGTTTTGGCATTCATCCTTGTTAATGTTGCCCTGTTTGTTTTCCGCACCAATCAGTTGCAACCACTGGTTGCTGTCCTGATAGGGGTTTTCCTGCAAGGCTTTGCGCCATTGAGCCATGTATTTGTCGCTGGTCATCCCTGCTCCAACCACCGGAAAAGAAAAATGTACATCGGGATGAATCAGCTTGGACGTTTTGACACAGGAAGCGCATTCTCCGCAGGAGTCGCCATCAACTCGCTGCGTACACAATAGGTATTGGCTGAGTGCCAGCGCCAGCGTACGTTTGCCGATACCCGGAGGCCCCAACAACAACAGCGCATGCGGCAAACGGTCGGCTTCAACCATGTACCGGAGCGTGCTGATTGTCTCGGTTTGTCCAATAATATCTTTAAAACGCATGGTATCTTCGGGCTTTACAGCCTCAAAGGAAGGTTTAATCCTCGATATGACTCAAAATAAGCTCATCGAAAGGACTCACAGAGGAGCGGAAAGTATTGATCAATTGGCCTTTTTCGTTCAGCAAGTATTTTTGAAAATTCCATTCGACTTCCGAATCCATGACCCCATTTTCACTTTTGTGGGTCAACCAATGGTACAAAGGGTGAACTTCATGGCCTTTGATGTGGACTTTGGTTGTCATGGGGAAACTTACCCCGTAACGCATTTTACAAAAATGGGCGATGCTAGTATTAGAGCCGGGCTCTTGCCCGCCAAAATCATTGGAGGGCAGCCCCACGACGACTAATTTATGTT
>NZ_JANRKL010000140.1:0-21920 GCF_033763495.1 Haliscomenobacter sp.
TTCGGTGCGTTCCTCGACCTGGGCGGCGTAGATGGTCTGCTCTACATCACCGATATCTCTTGGGGTCGCATCAGCCACCCAAGCGAAGTACTCAGCCTGAACCAAAAGATCAGCGTAGTAGTACTGGACTTCGACGAGAACAAGAAGCGTATTTCTCTGGGCTTGAAGCAATTGCAACCACACCCATGGGAAGTACTCGACAACACCATCTCCGAGAACTCTATCGTTAAAGGTAAGATTGTCAACATCGAAGATTACGGCGCATTCCTCGAAATCCAACCGGGCGTAGAAGGTTTGATCCACGTTTCAGAAGTAAGCTGGAGCAACCAACCGATCAACGCACGCGAATTCTTCAAATTGGGTCAGGAATACTCCGCAAAAGTTGTTACCGTTGACCGCGATGAGCGCAAAATGTCTCTCTCTCTCAAGCAGATGGCAACTGACCCTTGGAGCGAAATCGAAAACCTGTTCCCAGTCAACAGCCGCCACACTGGCGAGGTGAAAAACCTCACTCCTTATGGCGTGTTCATCGAGCTGCAGGAAGGCATCGGTGGCATGGTACACATCTCCGACCTGAGCTGGACCAAACGTTATGGTCACCCATCCGAGTTCACGAAGGTTGGTGAAAAAATTGACGTTGCCATCCTCGATATCGACAAGGACAACCGCAAATTGTCATTGGGCCACAAACAACTGGAAGAAAACCCATGGGATACTTTCGAAAACGTATTCCCTGTAGGTTCTTACCACGAAGCTACCGTGTTGCGTCGTGACGACCGCGGTGCCATCGTTCAGTTGCCTTATGGTCTGGAAGCTTTTGCACCAATCAAGCACATCCGCAAAGAAGACAACAACCTCGCTGAAGTAGACGAAGTACTGACTGTGAAGGTGATTGAATTCAACCGCGATGACAAGCGCATCCTCGTTTCTCACCTGCGCTACCTCGAAGACATCCGTCGTGAGGCCGATGAGCAAGTGAAAAAAGTGAAGGACGACGAGCGCAAAGTGACTCGTACTGCGATCAAAAAACAGCAGGACAGCATCGAGCGCACTACCCTTGGCGATCTGGAAGGATTGGCTGCACTGAAGGAACAATTCGAACAACAGCAACAAGCACCGAAAGAAGATCAGGAATAAAAACCCTGATGGAGATAAAAAAAGGCCTCATCGTGGTGATCTACGGTGGGGCTTTTTTGTTTGGAGCCTTTTTACACTCGTTCTATTACAACACCCTCTACTTCTTCAAAATGTTTATCTCTGGTAATCAGCACCAATCCGTGTTCAATGGCAATAGCAGCAATCCAAATATCATTTTCGGGAATGGGCTTACCTTTTGCATAAAGGCGTTGTTTAATTTCTCCATAGAGCTGGGAGGTAACCGGGGTCACATTTAAAATAGTAACCAGTTCTTCTAATTGTTTAACCTCCGCTATTCTGCGGGCAATTTGGTTGGACTTATACGCACCGTAGTACAACTCTCCAATTACAATAACAGGTACAAATAATTTTTGGGTGAGGCTAATGCGTTCAACCGTCTTTGATTCCCCTCTAAATACATCAATGATGATATTTGAATCAAGTAAGTAGCGCTTACCACTCATGGATGTCTATTTTTCGGGCTTCATCGATCGCTTCATGCCAGGATTCCGCTTCATTATCGCTAATAATGCCAGCTAAAGCAAGTATCCCTGGGCGAGCGTCTTCTCCTCTTTCCACTTCCAGTTTTTCTTTTCTGATGCTTTTTAAAATTTCCTCCACAATCAGCAAACGTTCAGTCAGGCTAAATGACTCAACCAGCTTAACTACTTCATCGCTTGAAACCATAGTTCTGTGTTTTAATCATAAAAACATTTAAAATTACGATAAAAAGGAATTTGGTGCCAGATTTTTACATAAAACCGGACTTCACGAGTTAACCTATTACTTTTGTTTTTCAATTAAAGCATTTAATACATCGAAAAAGAAAGCGGCTGGTAGTAAACTCGAAGGCCGCTTTCTTGTTTTCAAAAAGTTAATTTTCAACATGCAATTGATCTAGGTACTATTTTTGACCAGTTGAGAAGCTTAGGGCTTACCGCAGCAACATACACACTTTCACACCCACACATCACACCCAAACCCATTCTTGCGGTAGCCTCAACTTTCTAAACCTTCCTCAACTTTCCTCAACCTCTTTTTATGACCTTCTCCAGCAAACTCCTCCTCTTCGGCGAACACACCATCTTGCGCGGCTCAGCAGCCCTGGCGCTTCCCCTACCCCTTTTCAGCGGTACCTGGGCTTACAGCACGCCAGAAAATGCCCCAGCTTTGCAACGCAATCTGGAGGAATGGTGTCAATACTTGGCTGAACAGCAGTCCAAAGGGGCGCTGGGAGTGGAGCTGGACCTCTCTCGCTTCAGGGAGGACCTGGCAGCAGGTTTGTATTTCGACAGCAACATTCCCAATGGCTATGGGGCAGGTAGTTCAGGAGCCTTGTGTGCAGCATTGTACGCACGCTACGCCCTCCAGCCGATTGAGCGTACGGATGCAGCCCGCTATCCAGAACTCAAACGAATTTTGGGTCAAATGGAGAGTTTTTTCCATGGCTCCAGTTCAGGTACCGACCCTTTGATCGTCTATTTGAACCAACCTGTCTTGTTGCAAGCCGATGGCAGCATCCAAACCCTTGAAGTGCCCGACTGGCCAATTGCAAGCGATGGCTACCAGTTTTTTTTACTTGATACTAGCATTCAGCGCAGCACCGCTCCCTGGGTGAACCTGTTCTTGGAGCGTTGCAATGAAGTGGCTTATCTCCAGAGCATTCAGCAGGAGCTGATTCCCCTAACCGAGCAGGCTATTGCAGGGTTTCGAGCTGGAGACTGGCCCGGTTTGTTTGAAAAATGGGAAAACCTCAGTGCTTTGCAAAAGGTAAATTTCGCCCCCATGATCCCGGAATCCTTCCAGGCTTTGTGGGCCGAAGGGCTAAAAGGTGGGCATTTTGCCCTCAAGTTGTGTGGAGCAGGTGGCGGTGGCTTCTTACTGGGCATGGGCAGGACTGGACATTTGCCATCAAATGCTATACTGTTAGAGCGAATAGCGAATAGCGAATAGCGAAGAACAGCTATGCTTTTCACTTTTCGCTTTTCACTTTTCACTTAAAAAACGTACTACTATGAAAAAAACATCTTTGATTCTGGGTTTTGCATTGCTTGTTGCAATCCCAATGTTCATGGCGCTAAGCCCCAAAGCTGAGAAACCTGCCGCTACTGAATGGCGTGTAGTAACGGTAGTAGAATCCGTAGTACCGGGCAAATTAGGGCGCTCCAAAGTGTTGACCATGGATAGCAATGGCGCAAGCTCCGAGACTGAAATTCAAAACATCTTCAGTTTGACCGGAATCAACTTTGCCAATTTGCAAACCAACAACCGTAGTGTTACCGATCTTTTAGCCAAAAACAGCGCCGAAGGTTTCGAATTGGTAGAAGTTGTGCCTGGTAACTTTGGCGACAACAATTCACAGGGGATTTTTATGACCCGTTTTATTTTTAAGAAATAGGCAGGTAGCGTGGAGTAGAGACCTTGGATGCAACGTCTCTACTCCGTCTTCAAACTCTTGATCGGGTTCATTAAAGCAGCCTTTATCGCCTGATAACTCACCGTCAATAGAGCAATGGTAATGGCAATCAAGCCTGCCAAAACGTATACCCACCACTTGATTTGAATGTGGTAAGCAAATTCAAGCAGCCATTTGTTCATCGCCCAATAAGCAATAGGGAAGGCAATCGCGATAGCAATGGCGACCAATTTTAAAAAGTCGATAGAAAGCAGTTTGCTCAGACTCAGTACGCTTGCCCCCAAAACTTTGCGCACTCCAATTTCCCGGATTCTTTGCTCTGCGGCATAAGTGGCCAGCCCAAAAAGGCCCAAACAAGCAATCAAAACCGTAGCCAGAGCCAACCAAATCAGCATGGTTTCCCGGCGGGCATCTTCGGCATAAAAAAGCGCCAGTTGCTGATCAAGAAAATGATACTCAAACAATTCAGCTGGATCAATTTTGGCCAAAATGCTTTCCATTGCCTTAATGGTTTGGCTGGCATCACCAGCTTCGATTCTCGCGGTAAAATAATCGATGTTGTGAATGGGGTTTTGTTGATAAGCCATTACCAAAGGTGCAATTTTTTCCCGCAAAGTCTGGAAATGAAAGTCCTTGACGATCCCAACCACCCGCGCCTTAAACACCAGATCATTGCGCAGCGGATTAAAACTGATGCCGTAAGATGCCGCAGGAATTTCGATCAATTGATCTGAAGGTTCCTGGATGTTCAGCATTTTTGCGGCGGTTTCGTTCAGGATCACCGATGCCGAATCGCCAATGCCGCTGAAGTTTTTGCCTTGTAGGAGTTCCACCTCAAAAGTTTTGGTGAAATGTTCATCTACCCCTAAAAAGAAGGCTTCTTTTTGCTCATCGGGCTCACCATTTTGCCTGATTTTAACCGAAGGAAGGTTTTTCCATTCTCCCGGTACCCGAGAGGTGGTTGCTACGTTTTTCACCCTGGGCAAATTCCCAATTTCTGAAACAATGGTTGGCGCAGCCCTTCTGATGGCGCCACTATTAATGTCTACCACGACCAAAAGTTCTTTGTTGAAGCCCAGGTCTTTGTTCTGCACATAACGAACTTGCAAAAACACCACAATGGTGGCAACGATCATAAATACTGAAACCGCAAACTGAAACACCACCAAACCCTTACGCAAGGAAAAATCAGAACCTTTTTGGACCTTCAGGCTTTTCAGCAAGAGGCTGGGGCTGAATCGGGAGAGCATCAAGGCCGGGTAAGAGCCCGCCATTAAACCCGTTAATACCAGTACCCCAAACGCGGAAAGCCAAATGCGGTAATCGGTCGACCATCCCAATGCAAGTTCTTTATTGGTAAATGCATTAAAAAATGGTAGGATCAAGTTGACGAGTAAAACTGCCAAAACGAAGGAAATGGAGCTGAGCACACTGGATTCCACCAACAATTGGGCAATCAACTGCCCACGAAATGCACCCACTGCTTTTTTTACCCCAATTTCTTTACAACGGGTGGAAGCTCTGGCGGTGCTGAGGTTCATGTAGTTGATACAAGCGATCAGCAAGATAAAAATCGCAACCAGTGCAAATACTTTAAGGTACAACAATGCGCTGCTGCCTTGCGCTGGAGGATTGGCAATGCTGGTCGTTTCCAGAATGTTGTTGGAATAAAGGTGTACGTCCCGCAAGGCTTGCAAGTCGTAACTCAGGGATAGCCCTGGCTCAGGTTTATAATTGGCATACACCAAGTCCTGCATTTTGTCCGCAACGATTTTAGGGTCTGCGTTTTCTTTTAAAAGGGCATACACCAAAAACTCGCTGGAACCCCAATCTTCGTTCAGTTCAGCTACATATTCTGCATCAGATAAATAAGTACTTTCCGAATAAACCGAGCTAAAATTGAAACTTGAATTGCGGGGATGATTTTTAATGACCGCAGTAATTTTGAAGGCTTGATCCAAACCGTCCCATTTCAGGGTTTTCCCGGCCACCTGCGTACTGCCAAAAAGTTGCAGGGCCAAATCTTCCACAATGACGATGGAATAAGGCTCGGTCAGGGCTGTTTTGGGGTTGCCATCCAGGGCTTCAAAAGCAAAAATCTCCATTAACCCATTATTGGCAACAGTGATCTCTTCGTTGATTTTCTTTTGATTGGCGAGGTTTTCCAAGTTGTCCCGACCTCCTTGGACAATCCGGGCGGTGTTCTCAACTTCCCCAATGCTTTTTTTTGACTCTTCCGCCAGTTTGTAGCTTGCTCCAGCGATGTTCAAAGACTCGGTAGCCGTTTTCCGATGTTTGATGACCCGATAAATATGGTCTGCTCGGGGATGATGCCGATCAAAAGTGAGCTCGTCAAGCACATAAAGGCCTAAGATAAAAAAGCAGGCAAGGCCAAAGGTAAGGCCCGTAAGATTCAGTGTCGTTGATAATTTGTTGCGCAGGAGATTGCGCAGGGCGATTTTCAGGTAATTGTACAACATTTGCGAGACTTGAAGGTGTTTTATTTCTAAAACAAACCTTATGCCAAAACAATTAAATAATTGATTTGCAAAATTTTACACAAAACCACTCCCCCATCGATTGTCCATTAACGAGCACTTGAGGTCGGAATCGGACAAAACTAAGGGTATACAATACCTGCCCATTCAAGCTTAAAAAATCAAATAATAATGAGTAGATTTGCTTCAATCGATGAGGAATCTACTCCGTTATTGTATGCGTTTGAATACCTACTTCCTACCACTATTTGGCAACATGATCATCCTGTGGGTGATCTGGGGCTGTTCTATGGAGAACAGTTCGGAAGCTGCTTCAGAGTATCATTTAACCAGGGTAAAAGCTCAGCCGTATCAAGTTCCTGCTGATTCGGTTCTTCCTCCCACCCGCGTTGACGTAAAGATTCTATCAATTCCAAAGGAAAAAATAGCGATTCCAAAGAAGGTTTTCAGCAAATTTAATGTACTCCCTACTCAAAACCCGCAGCGGATAACCATTAATCCAGCTGCTTTAGTCAAAAACGAACCAGGGAAGGGGGCTTTTTCCAAACCAGGCCATAGCCCTGCCCTAGAACAGCACATCGCGGTAGGCATTCCCGAAGTTGTACAGGCCAAAGACCCATCCAATAAGGATCAAAATCCATTTAGTTTCAGCGCATTTGGTAAACTACAGGGGCTAAAACACAATGTCATCAGTTGTATCATCCAGGATTCTAAAGAAAATTTGTGGTTCGGCAGCATGGGCGGTGGGCTATGCAGGTACGATGGCAAATACTTTACCCATTATACCGAGAATGAAGGGCTGAGTAGCAATAGCATCACCTGCATTTTGGAGGATAAAACAGGGAATATCTGGTTGGGGACAGATGGTGCAGGGATTATCAAATTTGATGGTCATACTTTTGTACAATACTATCAGGAAGAAGGTTTTGAGGGAAGCTATATTTCAGACCTTAAGCTGGATAAACAAGATAAACTTTGGATTGCTACAACTACAAATGGAGTATTCCAGTTCGATGGCAAAAGTTTCACCCATTACGGAGCTGAACAAGGTCTGGGTTCTGACGAGGTGTTATCTATGATGATAGACCGTAAAGGTCAAATCTGGTTCGGCTTGTTGGATGCAGGCATTTCTGTATTTAATAAGGGGCAGTTTATTCGCTTCAATCAACAAGCAGGACTGAGCTATGGTGATATTACGGCCCTTGCCGAGGATAAAAATGGTCATATTTGGGTTGGAACGCAGTCCGGTCCATTGAGGTATGATGATGGTGTTTTTTTCGATTATTCCAATAGCGCAAAAGTACCGATTGAAGACATTATCATCGAAACCAGTGGCAATGTTTGGTTCGGAACCTTGAGGAATGGTGCGATTAAATACGATGGAGCTTCTTTCCAATTCTATACCGTCTCAGAAGGTTTAAATAACAATCGGGTTCGGTGCATTTTTGAAGATTCCAGCGGCGGCCTTTGGTTTGGTACAGATGGAGGTGGGCTTAGTAAATCACAGGGGAACGTCTTTTCGCATTTAACCACCCAAGAAGGTTTAAGCAACAATGAGATCTTTAGCATCATAGAAGACCGTAAAGGCCAAATGTGGTTTGGGGCCTCCGGTGGTGGTTTGGTCAGATTTGTCGCGAATCAATTTTATCAATATACGGAACCCAGCGAGTTGAACCCAGATTTTATTTATGCGATTCTGGAAGACCGCAAAGGAAACCTGTGGTTTGGCACCAATGGTCAAGGAGTGATAAAATTTGATGGACAGTTTTTAAGTAGAATAAACGACCAAAATGGACTATCAAGCAATATTGTTTTGAGCATTTTGGAAGATAAAAAAGGCAATATTTGGTTTGGTACTCGTGATGGAGGTGTTTGTAAATTCGATGGGCAATCATTGGTCCAATACCAGGAAGCCCAAGGGCTCGGCAGCAATACTGTTTTTTCGATGTTGGAAGATCCGCAAGGCAATATCTGGTTTTGTACTCTTTCTGGTGGGGTGTCTAAATTTGATGGCCACAACTTTTTCCATTATCGAACTGAACATGGCCTTAGCCACAATGATGTTACCTCGGTGTTGCGGGACAAAAAAGGTCAATTTTGGTTTGGCACCTTAGGGGGCGGCATCAATCGTTTCGATGGCCAATATTTCACCCATTTTACCGAAGCAGAAGGTTTGAGCAACAATGCAGTATTGGCATTACTGCAAGACCGTAACGGCCATTTGTGGATTGGCACCCGCTTTGGTCTTTCAAAAATGGACAACAAAACCTTGAATGCACTAAACAAACAAACGGCTTCTTACACATTTTCTGCTTCCAGCATTCTTTTTAAAAATTACAGTTACGAGGACGGATTTTTAGGCATTGGCTGTTGGCGCAATAGTATCTACGAAGCGCTCAACGGCGACATTTACATCGGAGCCAACGACCGCCTGACCGTTTATCACCCTGGTGGCGCGAAAGAAAATGCCACCAAAACCCAGCTCAGCCTGCTGGATATTTCTATCTACAACGAACGAATTCCTTGGGCATCTTTGGAGGAACACCGGGATAGCAGTTTTTACCTTGGTAATGGTGTCAAGGTCCGTGATTTTCGCTTCAAAGGGCTTAGCGCCTGGAACCTGGTCCCTCAAGACCTCAGTTTAACCTACTCCAATAATAACTTAAACTTCCGCTTGGTTGCCAGCACGCTGCAACACCCCGACAAAGTAAAATACCAATACAAACTTGAAGGGATGGAAGCAACCTGGACAAGTTTAAGCCCCAAAAACGAAGTTTCTTATGCCAATTTAGCCCCAGGAACTTACACTTTGCGCGCCAGGGCCCGGAACAGTGTGGGACTATGGAGCAATGAACTGGCCTACTCTTTTGTTATCCGCCCACCCTGGTGGCGCACAAGTTGGATGTATACTTTTTATGCCCTCGTTGTATTGGGCATTTTATGGTGGTTCCGCCGCCAGGAAAAACTACGACAGCAGCAGCAATTGCAGCTGGAGCGGCAAAAAACCGAGCAGGAGCAGCAAATCAACGAGCAACTGCGGCGGGTAGATGCCCTCAAAGATCAGTTTTTAGCCAACACTTCTCACGAATTACGGACACCTCTTCAAGGCATCATTGGGCTTTCGGAATCATTGCTGGAACGGGTAAACGATGACGACCAAAAGGAGGACCTGAACATGGTCATTTCTTCCAGTCGCCGCCTCAATAGCCTGGTCAACGATATCCTCGATTTTTCTAAAATCAAGAACCAGGAAATTGAACTGACCGTTGCGCCCCTCAATTTATACGCGCTGACAGATGTGTTGTTGCGCAGCCTGGCGCCCTTGACACAAGGTAAAAACCTGCAGCTCATCAATGCCATACCCAAAGACCTGCCCTCTGTACTTGCAGATGAAAATCGGGTGCAGCAAATTTTGTACAACCTGGTGGGCAATGCCATTAAATTTACTGAAAAAGGCCACATCAAAATTTTTGCAAAGGTCCCCCCCGACCGACCTGATGAAATAATATTAAGTGTAGAAGATACTGGAATTGGCGTACCTATAGACAAACGTGATTCCATCTTTCATGCCTTTGAACAAGGTGATGGCTCCATGGTCCGCAATTTTGCAGGAACAGGCTTAGGGCTTTCCATTTCCAAAAAACTGGTCGAATTGCATGAAGGACAAATGTGGCTGGAATCAGAGGTAGGCCAAGGCTCTACTTTCTTTCTCTCACTGCCACTCACGATGGAGCAGGCTTCCCAAAAAGCCGCGCCCTCAGTTGATCAAAAACTTTCCAATCTGACCCAATTTAGTTGGAATCAATCCGCATTGCAGGTACCACCTAGGACTGTACTCAGCAAGGAAGAAATAGAAAAAGTACACATCCTGGTGGTGGATGATGAAGCAGTCAATCAACAGGTGCTGAAAAATTATTTAAACAAAGCTGTTTACCGCCTCACTCAGGTAATGAGTGGCGAAGAAGCCTTGTCCTTTTTGGAGCAGGATGACACCCCAGATTTGGTATTGCTAGATGTGATGATGCCTCGGATGTCGGGCTACGAGGTATGTCAAAAAATTCGCGAAAAATACCTGCCCAATGAATTGCCTGTGATCATGATTACTGCCAAAAACCAGGTGCATGACCTGATTCTGGGCTTGAATACCGGCGCCAACGACTACATCGCCAAACCCTTTTCCAAAGACGAATTCCTCGCCCGACTCAATACCCACCTCAACCTGCACCGCATCAATGCCGCTACCAATCGTTTCGTCCCCAATGAGTTCATCAGAGCACTGGGGCATGAGAGCATCATGAATGTACGTTTGGGAGATCATGTGGAGCAAGTGGTGACGGTATTGTTTGCCGATATCCGCGATTATACGAGTCTGGCTGAGGCCATGACTCCGGAGGAAAACTTTAAGTTTGTTTCTGCTTATAACCAACGGATTGGGCCAATTATTCAAAAGCACCAGGGCTTTATCAATCAATACCTGGGCGATGGCATCATGGCTATTTTCCCAGGAAAACCTGAAAATGCCCTGCGTGCCTCTATCGAGTTGCAACACGAATTGAGTCAATACAATCTAAACCGCCAAGCCAAAGGCCGCAAACCAATCGAGGTTGGAATTGGCTTGCACACCGGGTCGCTGATCATGGGCATCATCGGGGATCAAAAGCGGATGGACGCAGCCACTGTTTCGGATACGGTCAATACCGCTTCCCGGATGGAAGGGTTAACCAAATTTTATGGCAGCCGCATCTTGTTGAGTGAGGCCTGTCTGAATTTAATCCAGCAACCAGAAGAGTTTCATGTGCGCTACTTAGGGCAGGTACAGGTCAAAGGCAAACAGGCTCCAATTGGGATTTTTGAGTGCTTTGATGCTGATGAGCCAACCTTGTTTTTGTCGAAAAAAGAAAACCTGTTGCGCTTTGAACAAGGGTTGAACCACTATTTCCAAAAATCATTTGAGGAAGCCATCAAGTCCTTTGAAGCAATTGTAGCCCTCAACCCCTCAGATATTCAATCAAAGTTGTTTTTGACAAAAGCCAGGGATTTTGCCCGCAATGGGGTTGCGGAGGATTGGATAGGGGTGGAAACCATGAAGGAAAAATAAGCTGTGTTCGCCTCACTTTTTTTAATTCGAAAAAAAATTTCCAATGTTCACCTAAACACCTTAAATTAAGGAACAAAAATTCCTTCCCACAACCTTATAGCATTTTAACACACCTAAGTCCTTTGATTATTATGAGAAAATGGCTGTTTTCACTCTTCTTTTGTGTGTCAGCACTGTTGCTAGAGGCTCAAAAACCTCAACTGATGCCACCAATGAGCCACGCCACCTATGTCCGGGCCCTGGCGGTTTCTCCTGATGGTGCTTACGTGCTCAGTGCGGCAGGATACCTCGACAACACCGTTCTTCTCTGGTCGGCCTCTGGCAAGTTGCTGAAAATACTCGAAGGCCATGAAAATGACCTCTACGATGCCGAAATTTCCGGTGATGGTAAACACATGTTAACCCTCGAAACCGGAAGCTGGACGCTACACCTTTGGGACAATCAGGGCAAGGAACTAAAAAAAATTGAAGGCTTTGGCATCACCGACGCCTGCTTTTCAGCCGACCACCAATTCATCTATGCAGGAACTGCCAGTGGCGACATCCGAATCTACGATCTGAGTGGTACCTTCCACCAGGCCATCACAGCTGGAGACCAGGTCATTAACCAGGTAGTATGTTCCAAAGAATACGTGGGGAGTAGTGATGAGGCCGGAATCATTCGGGTTTTTGATAAAGCCGGAAAATTGCTAAAGACCCTGGATGGGCACGGCCAACAAAGCATCGAAGGGCTAGCTTTTTCACCCAATGGGCAGCAACTCCTCTCGGGAGCACACGACAAAATGGTACTACTTTGGGATTGGCAAAATGAAAAAATCCTTAAAAAATTGGGCCCGCAGCAAAGCCAGGTGCGTAGCGTAGCCTTTTCGCCCGACGGAAAATACCTGGCCAGTGCTGGACCGGACGAGGAGCAGCTTTACCTCTGGGATAGCCAGGGAAATTTGCTGAAAAAATTCCAAACGGATAGAATTAATGAGTTGGTATTTACGCCCGATAGCCAGGGGCTACTGGTAGCACCCACCAATAAAGCAGCTCTTTTGTATGATCTGCAAGGCCAAATGGTACGCAGCTATAGCAATGATGCTTCCTCGGTTACCAGTGTTGGGTTTTCGCCCTTTTCGCCCGATTCTTTATTTATTTTGACAGGAGGAGAAGGCATCCACATCCGTCTCTGGGATGCCGTTTCTGGCGAAGCAGAGGCTTTGGAGGGCCAAAATGATTTTAACACCCCAGCTGCTTTTAATCCACAAGACCCCAGCCTTCTGATTGCACAAACTGGTGATTCCATTTCCAGCTATAACCTTTATGAAGGAGTATACACCAAGGCAGACAAGGGCAAATATGTTGGCCACTCCGCTCTAGCTTTCCATCCCGATGGTGATCATTTTTTGCTCAGTAACTTTACGGGGGGAATTAATTTTGTAACGAAGAGTGACCAGGAATGGGAAGTACAGGACATCCAACTAGATTCCAATCGAGTAACGATTTTGAGTTTCTCGCCCGATGGTCAGCACTTCTTGCTTGCCACTGACCGCGACTTGGTTCCTCACTACAATAAGGGTGTATATGAAGAGCGTAAACAGCCCTATAGTGGAAAAGGCTTTCCAGCTGAATTGCGTCGAGTGGAAGATTTCCAACTCGTCCACAAATTTGGCACCAGCGCCGATCAAGCGGTATTTTCTCCCGATGGTAAATACGTGGCAACCAATGAGGCCTATTCATTTGCCATTTACGATGCCAAAACAGGTAGGCAGGTCTTTTTGATGCCGAAATCAGGGGATGATGTTTTCCCTTTAGTGACTTGCCTGACCTTTACCCCCAATAGCCAGCGCCTGTTGGTTGGTTTTTCTTCGAATGTGATTCATGAATACAACTTGATTGGTCAATTGTTGCGGGAATACAAGGGCCATCGGAGCACCATTCGGACCCTTGCCGTTTCGCCCAATGGGAAATTCTTGCTTTCTGGAAGCAGCGACAACTCGGCCAAAATCTGGAGCACCCAAACCGGAGCTGAACTTGCAACCCTGATGGCCATCGGTACCGAAGACTGGATGGTGGCTACACCTGACGGGCTTTTTGACGCTTCGCCAGGTGCCATGGACAGTCTCTACTTCGTGGTTGGGCTGGAAATTGTTGCGATAGATCAATTAAAAGAGCGCTATTACGAGCCCGGCTTATTGGCAAAAGTGTTAGGGTTTGGAGAAGGCCCACTGCGCAAAGTAGTTGACCTGGACGGCCAGAATTTGGCCTTATACCCCGAACTCGAAGCCAAATTATTGGACGATGTCATCACCGTTAAGCTCAACAAACGCAGCGGCGGCATTGGCCGAGTCAGTTTGCGCCTGGACGATATGGAAATTGCACCCGATGTCAATCCAGGCCGCCAAAGCAGTTTCACCATTAAACTCAGCAACTATGCAGACTATTTTGTCAACGGTGAATCCAATCCGCTCGCCTTGGTTTGCTACAATGCCGAAGGATGGTTGTCCAGCCCGGAGTATGCCATTGCTTATGTACCAGGAGGCAAGGGCAAAGACAAACCTGTTGCCACAACGGCTTTGAATGATCAAACCGATCAGGCTTTGGTCAATACCTTATATGCCTTGGTGGTTGGTACATCTGACTATAAAGGAACTGCGCTGGACTTGAAATTCCCGGATAAAGACGCTACGGCTTATCGCGACATGTTGCAATTGGCGGGTAAAGACCTTTTTGGAGCACGTATGCAAATCAAATTGTTGACTACCGAAAAAGGCGGTGTCCGACCTACCAAAACCGCTATTCGCGCTGCCTTGCTGGAGTTTGCTGCCAAAGCCGAACCCAAGGATGTACTACTCGTTTATTTTTCCGGGCATGGTACTACCTGGCCAGAAAACAGCCCGACGAGCCAGTTTTATTACCTCAGTACCGACAATGAAAGTTTTGAATTGAACAATGCAAGCAATCGCCAATTTGCCATCGCTCAGGATTCCATCCAGGCCTGGATCCGTGGCGTAAAAGCCCGCAAACGCATCCTCATCCTCGATGCCTGCAACTCGGGCGAAGTCGTCAAACAACTAGATGAGGGGGGAAAAGGAAGTACGCTGAGCACCGATCAGCGTCGGGCACTGGAGCGCATGAAGGATCGGGCAGGGCTATTTGTACTCGCCAGTAGCTCGGCGGATAAACTGAGCTACGAAGACCCTCGATTTGGTCATGGTTTGCTCACCTACAGCCTTCTGAACAACATGCCCAAGGTGGCTGCGCAGGATAAAAACAGCTTTATTGACGTAGGCAAATTGTTCCAGGAAGTACGCGAGGACGTGCCAAAACTGGCTTCTGCCCTGAGCAAAACCCAGGAGCCCAAGCTCATCGGCATGGAGGATTTTAGCATCGGTATACTCAAAGCAGGTACGCCGGTTAAATTACCAACTGCTAAAAAAATCATCATTCGTTCGGATTTTTCCAACAAAAAACGCCTGGATCCACTAAAGCTTAAAGTGGAAGTCAACACCCAATTAGAGGCCATGTTGGCCGACCCTGCATTGCCTTTTGCCTACTATCCCAGTGACAAAGCAGCAGGCACCCACTATTTCATCAATGGGGAATACGAGTTGGTCGGTACAACGGTAAAAGTCACCGCCTACCTGTACAAAAGTGATCAGGAAAACGAACTGGAAACTTTCTCCGTTGAAGGACCCAATACGAACCTTAAAGCTCTTGTTGAGCAATTACTCGTCAAGGTAAAGGAAGCCTTAGTCAAACTGAAATAAACCTATATGCGGATAGCACTCATCTTTGTTTACTGTTACCTGTTTGTACACCACGGGCAAGCCCAGGAACGGAGCTTTGGCACCCTTCCACTGATCAACAAACCAGGTATAGCGGCCAGTCTCGCCTCAAAAAAAATAGACAGTGTACAATACCGCAAAGTGTTGAACATTTACAACAAACTGGTGCAGGCCAGGGGCGATTTTCGTTTTCCTGTGCCGAGTTTTAACTTGATTACCGAAGAGCGGCGGGTAGCAGGTATTGATTATGATCAGTTGAACATTGTACTGGAGGAAAAAGCATTGGGTGTTTGTAATACCTTTGGTGCAGAGGCCGATGCTGCGATTGCATTCCTCCTGGCACACGAACTGACCCATTATTATGAAAAACATGCCTGGCGCCGAAGTTTTGCGGAAGACAACAAAGACCTGAAAATTGGACTTGACCTCGACAAAGTGACTGACGCTGCTGCCAATGAAACCGAAGCGGATTACCTCGGTGGCTTTTTGGCTTACTCGGCAGGTTTGGGTTTGTTTCAAAAAGGCTCGGAAATCATTCAAAGTTTGTACAAAGCCTATGGACTCAAAAATGACATCCCCGGCTACCCTAGCCTGAGTGATCGCCAGGCACTCAGTCGACGTACGGCTGAAAAAATGGCCTCTCTGGTGGATGTATATGACATGGCCAATTTGTTGGTAGCTACAGGGAAATACACTGAAGCCTATGAATACTATCGGTATCTTTTGTTGACCTATCAAAGCCGTGAAATCTACAATAACCTGGGGGTTACAGCCCTGTTGGAGGCAATGAAGTATTTTAAAGAAACAGAGTTAAAATATCGATACCCCATTGAACTGGATTTGGAAAGTTCAGCGGCTAAGGGCGACCCGACATTGAACATGCGGGAGAAATTATTGCGCCAGGCAATCTTGCATTTTGACGCGGCGATTAGCCTGGATCCCAATTATGCCCCAGCCTTTTTGAATAAAGCCAATGCTTTCGCCTTATTGGGCGACCTGACTCGGGCCCGATTTTACGCCAACATTGAAGCACGACAAGCTAGTAAGGTTGGGAATTATCCTAAAGTTGACCAGGATATCGATGTACTCATGGGCATCATCGAAGCACGGAGCAACAATGTGAAAGGAGCGCAAGCTTTGTTCACCAAAGCCGACAAGGCCGGTAATGCCCTGGCCAAAATCAACCTGAGGGTTTTGCTCAAACAGCCACCTTTGAAAGAAATTCCGGCAGGTACACTTTGGCCTCAGGCGGAAAAGATCGAAAACCTCACTTTAGACGAGTTGGCCAATGACCTACGTGTCGATCCAAAAAAGACAGTGAGCATCAAGAATCAATTGGAGTTTTTACAAACGCCCATTATGGGTAGTGGCTCCAAAGCATTGGTGAGTTTGATCCGCAATGATGAAAAAACAATTTTCCACCTCGCAACGAGCACTTACACTGGCAAAACAGCACGTAAAATTGGCATTGGCGACCCACGTGCCAATATCGTACTTGCTTACGGAGAACCCAACCGAAGCCTCGAAACCCCACTTGGCCAATTGATGGTGTACAAAAACATCATTTTTATCATTGGAAAGGAGGGCAAACTGGAACGTTGGGCCAATTACAAATAAAAAATAGATCTAGTCCAATAACCAAAACTAGTCTTTATGCCTAAATCAATCATTTTTACTTTATGCATGCTTGGCTGGATGATATCAGGCCACGCACAAAATGAAAGCCCCATCGTAGTCATGGCGGCCCAGGGTAAAATAAGTTACCAAGCCCCTGGTTTTTCCAGTAAAAAAATAAGTACTGGTGCCTTATTTAAAAGTGCGGGAGTCTTGAAGTTAAAAGCCAGTAGCAACATTACTTTGTTTGCTGATGGCCAGTTTCAGACCATTCAGGGGCCTAAAATTACCGCCCTCAAAGATGTTTTTGCTGATCAGGCTGGGTTGGTAAAAATTAATTTTGAACGAGGGTTTGAGAATTATTTAATTGGAGCAATGGACCTGGCTGCAAACCCAGAAAACGCTAAAGATGCCTGGGGTACTATTGTAGGTAAAAAAGGTACTGGTGATGGCTGGGGCACCATCGTAGGTAAAAAAGGAACTGGTGATGGCTGGGGTACCATCGTAGGTAAAAAAGGTACTGGTGATGGCTGGGGCACCATCGTAGGTAAGAAAGGAACCGGCGACGGTTGGGGTGGCAAAGGCAAAACCATCAACAGCATTACACCTTTTGGTAAAATTCGCCCAGGTTCCAAACTGTTCCAATGGTCAAAACCCGAAGGAACTCAAAGCTACCAATTGGAAATCAAAAACAGCAAGGGAGAGGTGATCCTGAAAACAACTGCTCAGGATACTTTCTTGACGGTCAATCTCGACCCTACTCAATTTAAGGAAGGACAACAGTACGTTTGGCAAGTCACTTCTGGCGAGCTCAAATCGAATCCCTTGGCTTTGGAAATTGGAACCAGCCAATCCTTGAGCAGCACAGTACAAAAAGCCGAAACAGCCGAATCTTACGCTAAAAACGCCGCTACGGTCCAAGGCTTGATGCGAGCTGTTGCCCTGGAGCAGGGCGATTGGTTCGGTGACGCAGCTCTGATTTACCGGGACTTGCAAAAAGCCGAGCCCAACAACCTGCTGGTCAAGCTCATGCACGCCGCGTTCTGGATGCGCAATGGACCAAAACAAATGGCAGAGCAAGCCTTTAACATGAAATAAACACGAAATAGCTTGCTAAAAAAGAAGAAGCCCCAATCGCAGATACTTGCAATTGGGGCTTCTTTTATCGTGTAATCCGCACCAGTTATGGATTTGGAATGCTCAATACCTGACCAACAACAATCAAGTCTGGGTCTTTCAGAATGTCTTTGTTGGCTTCAAAGATCGCTACATACTTGCTGGCATCATCAAAGTAATGCTTGGCAATTTTGCCCAGCGTTTCACCTGCAACCACGGTGTGTTTGTGGTAAACACTGTCGTCACTGACTTTGATGTTGGCTTTTACTTCTGCAGGAGCAGCATCGTCCTTCTTCAAACCGTTGATGGTTTTCAGTTTGTCCCAAATGGCGTTGCGCAAGTAAGGCGTAGCAACGGTGCCATTGAAAACAATGTGGCCATCTTCTTCGTGGAAGTTTTCCATTTCAGCGCCAACTTCTTTGGCAAAATCAAGGGCAGATTGGTACTTGTCTTTCAGTGACATTTCAATTGGTTTTTTATTAGGTTGTTAAAATGAGAATAGAAACTAGTTTGACAAATGTTAGAAAAAATCATGACTTGAGCAAGTATCAGGAGCTTAATTTATGGTTAACTCTTATCAAGGACGTTGCTCAAAAAACGAATAAGCCATTTCCACCACTTTTCCCATCACTTCGTTCGCCAGTTTTTCATTTGCCCAACCTTTAGACAGGATGGTAAAGGAAAAGTAACGCCCTCCGGGAGAAATTATTAATGCCGAATCGTGGTGATGGGCCGTGATCCACCCCGTTTTGTGCGCAACCTGCACATCAGCAGGCAATCGGGTAGGAATGACATTGTTGAATTCCTGATCCGCAAGAATGTCGAGCATGGCCTTACAATCCTCCGGGCGCCCCGCTTCCCCCCTGCCAATGCGTTCCATCAGCAGCATGAGGTCGTAAGCAGTCGTACTGTTGTTCAAACCCGCCGCATAAGCTTTGTTGTCTTCCACTCCCCGGCGCACCATGATGTCGACCAACCCCAGTTCGCGCATGCTTTGGGTGGTTTTTTCCGCACCGACCAGCTCAATCAGAATATTGGTCGCCAAATTGGAGCTGCGCACAATCATCGCCCGTGCAAGATCAGCAATGCTCACTTTTTGCCCCAAACGCCGGTACCAAATCGAATCCGAATCATCACTTTCACTGAGCGAATAAGGGCTGCCATCCACAATACTTTTGAATTCATTTTTTAGCACCAAAGAATCATTGAGTTTAAACTTGCCTTGAGCTGCCTGCTTGTACAGTTCCACCAGTACCGGGGTTTTCATGGTACTGGCGGGATGAAGGCTGATTTTTTCATTGATAAAAACAGCGTTATTCGGGTTTTTCAAGTCGCGAAAGGCGATATGGAAAGTAGCTTCCGGGTAACGCGCCAATTCCGCTTTGATGGCCTGATTCAACCCTGCGAGGTTTTGAGGTTCTGAACCTTTGTTGCTCGGCTCCCGCCGCATTTTGGCTGCCCGAAACAGTATATCCGCCGACATCAATACCTTATTCCGCAAGCGATAGGAAAAATTGGGGTTTTGGGCCAAAAACTGCTGCACCGTGGCCGCTGCTTCTGCCGAATTGTGCCCTCCCAAAACCGCACTGATCCAACGGCGCGGAAAAAAGATATCTCCCGTGCGCTGAATCTCTTCCAAAAGTTCCAATGCCGGGCGAACATAATGCAATTTGGCACTAGCTGGGCGGCGAGGGTGATTCAAATAAGCAAGGGCATCTTCCACCCAGGGTTCGTAGTCACGGTTTTCGTCTTTTTTGAGGCTTTCAAAAAAGGCATCTCGTGGTGCCTGTTCGGCAGCGAAAACCGGGAGGAGAAATTGGAGGCGTTGTTTGCGATCGGGGTTGGTTGTTTCTGTCAATTGTTGTTCCAAAATGGACTGAGCACGCTGCGGCCAACGCAGTGCAATGGCACCCGCCAAGTCAATGCGTTGGCTTTCCGATAAGCTCAGGCCTGGAATGATCAGGTCTTTTTTCCATATGCGGTATAATTTTTGCACCCCCGGCCAGGTTTCAACCAGCGATTGATAAGCACCAAAATAAGCCAGGCGGGCGGAAGGGTCTTTGCCCTGTTCCAACAATCCCCAAAGCATTTCTTCTATCGCTGCTTTGTTGCTCAATTGTAATTCTGAATCCGCAAAGCGCCAATACAGGGTTTGCAACTGATCGAGCAATTGCTGGCGGTTCAGGGGTTCTTGTTCCTCAGGGATTGCCGCCATGAGACTTTCGAGTAAGGTGGCAGGAGGCATGGCTTCGTGCAGAAATTCCTCCCAAAGTGCCATCCGTGCCGCGCCACGCAGCAAAGGATCTTTGATCTTGGGTGTTTGCTGCAAAAAATAAGTCGTGGACCGCATGTCCAGGCGACAAAACCCATAGCTCATGGGTGAAGCCAACAACAAACTAGCTTGGGGCAACGGATAGCCCTTGACCCCATCGATTTCGGTTTTTTCTCCCACAATTTCCAATGGCAGGGAGGCTACACTGTCGGGATAAAATAAGGCCAACTGGGTTTGTTCAGGCCAATATTTTCCAGAGGCAGCAGTTTTGAGCTGCCGCACTACCAGTTTATCCAAGCCCTGGCCATTGCCCACTTGTTCCAATACAAAATGGGGCATACCTGCTTCTTTCACCCAAACCTGGCTCCAGGCAGCCAGGTCTTTAGGACAGTATTTGTCCAAAATACCAATCAACTGGTCCCAGGTGGCATTGCCATAACTATAGGTGCGCAAGTATTCTTGCAGCCCTTTGCGCATTTGCTCCTCCCCCATCATCGCTTCCAGTTGGCGCATTACCACTGGGGCTTTTTGGTAAATGATGCCACCATAGAGGCTGCCTGCATTTTTGAGGTTTTCTAGCTCCTGCTGAATGGGGTGACTACCCTCCGAGCGATCTTCCGAATAGGCGGTTGGCTGATGCCCCAGCAAAAAGCGCAGCTCATGGTTGATTTTGGGAAAGGAGGGATTGACAATCTTGGCAGCCATAAAATTGGCAAATACTTCCTTAAGCCATACGTCGTTGAACCAGTTCATGGTCACCAAATCGCCAAACCACATGTGGGCGGTTTCATGGGCGATGAGGCTGGCGCGGCTGAGTTTTTGGTTTTCCGTAGCATTTTCATCTAGCATCAGGCTGGCTTCGCGGTAAAAAATTGCGCCGATGTGCTCCATACCACCGTATTGAAAGCCGGGCATGAGGGCAAAATCGAGCTTCGCAAAAGGCAGTTTGATTCCGGTATAGTTCTCCATCCACTCAATGGCGTGAATGTGCAGGTCAAAAATGCTGGCCAGATTGCGCTGCACCTTGGCTTGATCGGTTTCTCGGTAGAGCATGGTCATGCTGCGACCATTGCGAGTCTCGGTTGCTTTTTGGAATTTACCTGCACAAAACGCAAATACATAGGTACTGAAGGCTTCCGTGGTTTTGAAATGCAGTTGTTTGCGACCTGCATTTTCGCTGCTTTTGTCCAGTGGACCATTGCCCATCGCTTCCCAGTCGCCAGGAACATCCAGGTGCAAGTTGTAACGGGCTTTCAAATTGGGTTGATCAAAACAGGGGAAAACCGTGGAGGCACGGTCAGGCACTACCAGGGTGTACAAATAATCTGCGCTGCGGTTGAGGGATTGATTGTTTGCTTCAAAACTGATTTGTACCTTGTTAGCGCCAATTTTTAGTTTTTGGGCAGGAAGGATAAAATGCCCTTGGCTGTGTTGGCCTTTGATCTCTTTCCCATTGATGCTGTATTGGCCTTGCCAGGTTTTGCCGGGTTTAAAATCGAGGAGCAGGTCCTGAGTTTTGTTTTTGAGGGCAAAATTGATGTTGACTGTCCCTGTGATGGGATCGGTTTTGGCCAGGGGGATGTGTAGATTCAAATCATAGGTGATGGCACTCAGGTTTTGAGATCGCCATTGTGCCAATTCCCAGCTCACTCCTTCCTCCAGGAGGATTGAAGTGTTTTTTTGTGCAAAAGCCATAGTCGTGCTGAGTAGCAGGATGAGTAAAATGCGCATGCCTTGGTTTTGAAGGGATGAGGGATGTCAGCGAATTTACTTAGGAAACTCAGGCCAGAGGTAGGGAGGAATCTTTTTTTTTCGCCAAATGCCAAAGAAAAAGAATAAAAACGAAAAAAGGCTCCTTAATCAATTGATCAAGAAGCCTTTATCTTTTTGCGCCTCAGGTAGGGCTCGAACCTACGACCTACGGATTAACAGTCCGCCGCTCTAACCGGCTGAGCTACTGAGGCACTTGCCGGTGCAATTATCGAATTGCGTGTGCAAA
>NZ_JANRKL010000141.1:0-31983 GCF_033763495.1 Haliscomenobacter sp.
TGCCAATTCCATATTTTCTTTGCTCGATTTGTAACTTGAGTAAGCCGTACGCAAAGAAACTTCCGAATTTTGGTAACGCAAGGTCAAATTGTCTTTGGTGATTTGGTGGTTTCTGATGTCATTATCTAAATTTAATTTAGCCTCCTCCACCACACTTTTCCGCTTTAAACCATTGAAGAGTGGATAATTAACCGACAATCCGATATAGGAATACCCGGACCAGCTTGAAAATGCCTCGCTGAAATCGTTGTTTAAAGACTGACTACCATACTTGCCAAAAGCCGTTACCACAGGTAAAAAACTACCTTTTTTTGCTTCAATATCTATGCTTTGCAATTTGACTTGCTGGTCTTGCATTTTCATTTCCAATGAATTGGCAGGATCGTAATCTGAAGACAAATTGGGGATGGCAAAGGCTTCAAAATTTTGGTCGGTTTTAATCGTCAAAGGCTCGTTGAGCGGCATCCCGATTGCATTTTTTAAGGAATTTATGGCCACTTTTTCCTTCGCAATACCATCTTCTATTTGGTAGTTGGTTGAATTTAAACTTACCAAAACACGGTCGTAATCCTTTTGAAGCACCACGCCCAATTTCACCTGAGTACTCAGTGTTTTTAAAGCGGCTTCATATTCCACTTTGTTGTTTTGCAATATTTTTTGCTGTTCTTGTAAGGTCAGCAACTGAAAATATGCCACCGCTGCATTGTAGGCAACATTCTCCCGATTTTGTTGTTTTTGGAGTTCAGTAAGCTGTTGGTAAGGTTTATTGGCTTTAATGCCAGCGATTTTTGATTTATCAAATATTGTTTGTGTAAAATCGATCGCAGCGTTTGTATTAAATTGTGTACCTAAGGATACTTCCACTTCGGCGGGGCTAACTATTCCTGCGGGTATTACAGTGGTTTGAAGTTTAAGGTTATCCACAAAGGTTGCTGAACTGCTGATTTGAGGTAGGTAAGTGGCGAGGGCCTGCTTTCCTTTTTCTTTAGCAATTAACCAATTGTTTTCTTCAACCTTTAGCGTCGCGTGCTTTGAGAGACTGTAGTCAATACAATCGCTTAGTGAGAACGGCTGCTGGGCATACACACCAACAGAACTTAACCAGAATAAAAAGGAATAGCAGTGGTACTTCATTCTGAAATTGAAGTTTTTAAATTTAGAATCCACTGCAAAGTTACAAGGGTGAATCGAGCTAAAAATTAACAAACGCTAATTTCGATTTCAAACAAACGCTAAATATTTTCGGTCAATCGTTTTCGAATACGGCTCAACGAAACTGGAGTAACCCCAATAAAAGAAGCGATGTGTTTGTCTGCTACCCTTTGTATGATTTCAGGTTGTGAGTCCATTAAATTTTGGTAGCGTTGCAATGGCGAGTACAAAACAAAACTCTCAACTCTTTTTACGGCCTGAAGCGTCATTTTATGAGCAATTTCTAATCTGATTTTCATTAACGTTATATTGTCCTGGCTCATTTTCTCAATCGAATCATGACTAATCTCGTACAGTTCGCAATCTTCCAAGGCTTGCCAAAACTGCTTTGTTGCCTTGTTTTCAAGAAGACCTTCTGGAATACCGAAAAAGTCCGATTCTTTTCTGAAGATGATGGTTTTTTCTTCGGCATCATCAGTAATGTAAAAGCAACGTACAATACCTTTTTTGACGTAATACACATTTTTGCAAATCATTCCCTGGCTGATAAAAATTTCGTTAACCTTTACCACCTTTGTTTTGCCAATCATAGCTAGTGCTGATTCCATGGTATTTTATGCTCTTTTAGGAATAACATTAAAAATGGGTGTCCAAAGTTTTGACCTTATCCTTAAACATAAAAATTACTCCGTGTTCTTCTCCAAAATCTCCCCCCCATCACCAGTAAGGCTAATCCGATTGCCAAGGCAAAATAGCATTTATCGCCATTCTTTTTACTTTTTACTTTACAACTTTGTGTGCTTCATAATCTTATTCATTAGGATGAGCATTGTACCCAATTGTTTTTTGAACAACGATACGCTTGACGGATTTGCCATACTTAGATACAATTTTTGAGGAGGTACTGTTCTCGGTAGGTTATGGTTTGAGCTGTTTTTTAGCGCTTCGAGTGTCAGTTTTAACATTTGTTCGCGCTTTTGTCGACCCGAAAAGGCAACCCTGGCACCGTAAATGCAGTAAAGGATAAAGTGCAAACTCAATGTTTTGTGTTTTGCAAGTTAATGCCTAATGCCAATTTTACACAAGTTTCAATGCGCTGAGTTGACCATGAAAAACCTATTGCCAATATTGTCTCTATTCCTCCTTGCAGCCTGTACCAATGAGGCCATCGAACCCGAGGAGCCTACTGTAAAAGGCACCTTCCTGCTGCACTTACACGCCTATGTCGGTTTACAGGAAGTAGACTTGTACGGTATCAATTACGAAACGCCCGAGGGCCGCAGCATGTCTCTGGACTTTTCACAGCTTTACATTTCGGACGTACAGTTGGTCAAAGCTGACGGCTCCGTGTATGCGATCAAGAACAAAAGTTTCTTAAAAAATCTCAAAGTTCACACCTACGAGATCGGTCAAGTCCCCGTAGGCAAATACAAGTCGATCCGCTTTAAAGTGGGCCTTCCTCCTAATACCAATGCCTTGAATCCTACAATCCCAAGCGATTCCGCTATTCTCAATCAGCCCAGCATGTGGTGGGGAAACACAGCCCAACCCGGCGGATACGTTTTTTTAAACGTTCAGGGGAAAATCGACACTTCGCTCACCATGAATAAAACTCCCGTGCCTTTTGTGTATAAAATCGGCACCAATGCCAACTATGTACAAGTCCAACTGGGCGAAAAAGAATTTACCATTGAAGAGGATGCTTATGTATATGGGCACCTTATCGTAGATTATAGCAAACTTTTTACAGGAGTCACCCTGAATCAGGCCAGTTCGTTAAGTGTAAAAACTGCTGCTGAAAACAATGCTGCTCTTGGAAAAAAAATCGCCAACAACATCCCGGCCATGTTCAGTTATGAATGATCGTAACTTCCGTGGCCGACTATATTTAACACCCAATACCACTCATTCATGAAACACAAATGCCTTTTTCCAATCAATATACTCGCTCTGCTGGCACTCTTCATGCTTCCCAGCCGGGTGCTTTGGGCTCATTTTGGTTCAAAGGGCCCATTTGGTGGCTCAGTTAGTGTAGCCATCGCCAATGATACTACCGTTTACATCGGAACTTTTAATGGCGGAGTGTATGAAAGTACCAACTCAACACTGAGCAATTGGCGACCTTTACCTGTGGGTTTGAGAAGTGGGAAAATAACGGCCCTGACCCATTCTGGCACCAATTTGTTCGCTGGAACCCTCGACGATGGTGTTTACGTTTACAGCGGTGTAGTTGGCACCGACAAACATTGGGTGAGGATCAGCAATGGATTGACCAATTTGAGGATTACATCACTGGTCGCCCTGGATGCCAATACCCTGATTGCGGGTACAGAAAGTGGAGGTGTGTACAAAACCACTGACAAGGGGGCCAACTGGAAAGCCCTGAACAGTGCCTGGCTAAACGGTACAACGGTAACCGGCCTGTTGAAACTCGGCAACCGCATCATCGCCTCTTCTCGCGAAGGTGGGGTATACGTTACCAAAGATGGAAGCGCCTGGGATAGCTTCAGTGATGGAAAAACCCTTGACGTGGATGGCACCAACTCCATTTCCTACAACGCCAAAACCAATGAACTGGCGGTGATCAATAAGGATGGCTTGTTCATTTTGTCCAACGCCAGCAATGTGACGGGGAACATCAATTATCGGAGCATCCAAACTGGGCTGCCATCCGGAACCAACATGCGCGCCATCGGAAACAATGGCGACAATTGGTTTTTGACTACCAACAAAGGGGTTTATACTTCCACCACAGGTGCCACCTGGACTCCAGCAAATACCGGATTGGCAACCAGCGATGTTACCGTAGTGCTGGGCTTCAGGACGACTGTATTGCTCGGCACCCGGGTTGAGGGCATTTATACCGCTCCAGCCAGTACACTCAACTGGGTGAGCCGTAATACCAACTTCAACAACCTTCAAACCTACGCATTGGAAGCCAGCGGCGAACGGATCGTGGTAGCTGCAACTGAAAAAGGGGTCTTCGTCAGCAGGGATCTGGCCTCCTCCTATGTACGTGCCAACAAGGGTTTGAAGGATAGCCTCAACGTTACCTATCTTAAATTTTTTGGTAGGAACCTGTACGCTGCTACCCAAAATGCGGGGGTATTTGTCAGCGCGGACACCGGAAAAACCTGGACAGCCTTAAATGGTGGTTTGCTCGATTTGAACATAAAAAAAATCTACACCTCTAGCAGCAACATCTACATCCTGGACGACAGTTACGGGGTCTTTCAATTGAACGGTTCCACCTGGAATTCTATTCAAGCAGGGTTGCCCAGCAATACGCTGCTCAGCTCGATGGCCTTTTTTGGCAATAAAATCCTGCTGGGTACTCTGGGCCAAGGGGTATTCATCCGTGAAGCAGCTGGAGGTGTCTGGACTGCGGCCAACTCTGGACTAGGCAATCTGCGGGTGACCTCAGTCGCCACCAATGGCAACAAGTTATTTGTCGGAACCGATGGCGCGGGCGTATTTGTAGCCAATCTTGATGCAGCGAGCTGGGCTACAACGGCGGCTACCTCCATTTCACATACCACTTTGATGGGCCTGGATGGCAGCAAAATCCAGGACATGGCCTATTACAACGGCTATATTTTTGCCAGCTACAAAGGTGGTTTGCTGGCTACGTCGGATAATGGCCAAACCTGGATTGCCGGAGGGAATCAGTTCAATTTGCCGAGTTACACCAGTGTACACCGCATTTCCTTTGTCACCACCCGGGTGTTTGTTTCCACGGAGTTCAATTCCTTGTACTCCAATTCACTTTCTGAGCTTCCAGCTATTGTGACTGGTGTAAAGGACATCAACAATGCCTTGAATGCCTCGATTCACATTTTCCCAAACCCCAGCAATGGCAATTTCAGTATTCAGGTCAAGGATATCAAAACAACAGTGGAAAGCATTAGTGTATTTGACAATCTAGGCAAACTGATCCAAAACATAACCAATACCGCTGATTTACAAAACATCCCCACCAATAGCAATTTGCCAAGCGGAGTTTATTTTGTACAGATTCGTACGAATGAAGGCTTTGCGGTAAAAAAAGTGCTAATCCAATAAGTCAGTTAATACTTAGTGGTGGAGTACCACTAAGTAAAGCGACAATCAAGGATAGTTTTTAAAAGGAAAAAGTGAGTTGCTTTTATATTCCAATTCATTTTTTCCTTTTAAAATTCCTATCCAAAAACGCAAATACCCGCTCAAAATACTTCAGCGGTTCCGCATGCCCACCTTCTACGGCCAAGTGCTCGTAATGGTGCTTAAAGCCCTTTTCTTTCAATCGGTTCATCATTTTTTCACACATGGGCGTGGTGGGTGCAATTTCGTCGAGGGTAGCAGATAGTAAATAAATGGGGCCATTGATTTTTTCCACTTTGATCAGCGCCTTTTCTTCAGCAAGGCTGTCTTGCAGCATGGCCGTAAAGGCAGCCCTCAAATCCCGTTTCATCAAATGGGAAAAAGCGGCTTCATTGACGGGGACAAAGGGTAATTCCTGCCCCTGGTGGGTCCAGGCCGAAGTCGACAAATGATTGGTATTTCCTGGGAAAGCCGCGTGACTGGGCACCAGGGCAATCACACATTTGATATCGGGATAGTGTGCAGCCAGCAATAAAGCCAGATCGCCACCTCGGGAACCACCAACAATTGCAATTTTTTTGGAGTTGACGCCCTTGGCTGCCGCCGCAATTTCGATAGCGGCGTAGACTTCATCGATGGCAATTTTATTAAGTTGCTCCGGGGTACCTTTTGCCCCAAAATAGCCAAGTGCCAAAAAAGCGTAGCCTCTTGCTATGAATTGATCCCGAGTGTTTTTCCAGTACTCACTGGCCCAGGCATTGCCGCCTTCCGAGCCCCCTAAGCCTACAATTAAGGGCTGTTTTTTGCCTTTACCCAAATACAATTTACTCTCCACATTAGCTGTTGGCAGGATTTGTTGAGCCAAAAGGAAAGAAGGTAAAAAACAAGCTATCATCAATAGTGTCGTAAAAAGTGCTTTGCTCATCTTGTTAGAATTTAGATGGCAAAGTTGAGATTAGGAATTTGGATAATTTTTGACCTAGATCAAAAACTACTTTTCGGCCCGAATTCGACTCAAGGTTTCCTGGGTAATGCCCATATACGAAGCCACCATCCCGAGGGGAATACGGTGGTAAATGTCTGCATAGGCTTCACAAAAGTGTTGGTATTTTTCCTTTGCACTGGTAAACCGCGAGGAAGTGACCCGCTCCATCAAATGCCCCAACACTCCACCCATCGATAGGCGGGCATACCGTTCCATTTCAGGGAAATGGTCGAAGAGGTACCCCAGGTCATGGAGTTGAAGTTTAAAAGCCAAGGTAGGTTCAATGGCGTCGATACTGTAAATGTCCAATTGTTGCTGCATAAAACTGCGGGGCGAGTTGACCCACTCCCCTTCAGCGCAGAAGTATTCGCTGATTTCTTTTTCTTCTTTCAGATAATAGGTGCGGAGCAGCCCTTTTTGAATGAAGTAACTGGCCTTGCAGATTTTGTCGGCGGAATGCACGAGGTCTCCTTTGTTGAATTGGACGATGCTGATGCGGTGGGCCAATTCGGCCTTTAACTCGGGTGAAAGACGGATGTACTGGGCGAAGTGGGTAAAGATTTGGGATTGATAGAGGGGCTTGATGGAGTCTGTATTGTTCTTATGCATCTAATTTGTCTCTATTTTTATTTGTTCCAATCCGCGTTCCGCGAGTTCCACATGTCCATTTTCATTTTCCAGCCCTTGCCCTTTTCTTTTACCCAAATGATGTAGTATTTGGCAGAAAAAACCGGGCCAGGGGCTTCCTCTTCTTTTTGGCTTTGGACAAAATAATAACCATAGTCATGGGCTTCATTGCCTTTAATGATGAGCTTTTCGGGCACACTTTTGTGTGAAAGAATATTGGTTTTCGGTAAGCTTTCCCAAAAATTTCGGATGGCCGCTTTCCCAACCAGAATGTCTTTCCCAGGTGGAAAAATCATGGCGTCTTCAGTGTACGTATTCGCCATTCCTTCAAAATTCCCTTCCACGTAATAAGCGGAGAATTGTGCGGATTGTTTGATGATTTCCTGATGTTTTTTGTTTTGAGCAAAAGTCTGACCCAAACAGAGCCCTGACACCAGGATGAGGAAAAAACGCATTAAATGAGTATACATCGTATGAACAGTATTTTTTGTTGTATGAAATCAATAGAGCGATTTCCAATTTATGTCAAAAGAATGCAATGGAATCTATCCATTTTTTTACATCTTTGAGATAATCCTCCACTTTTTGGGTTTTTACATTAACCAAGCTGTGGTTGGCCTCTGGATACAATAGAACTTTAAAATTGTCCTTTTTTAGTTGTTCAATTTTTTCAAGGCATAATAAAACCGGTATACTTTTGTCTTGTTGGCCATAAATCCACAAGACTGGAATGTCCAGTTTCAGGAGGTCGGTGCCAGGGTCGAAACCTTTTCTTCCCTTAAAGTTTTTTACATTCTGGTGGGTTGCTTCGAAATCAACAGCTTTATTGTTTTCAACAAGAGGCTTTTCATCACCTGTCAATTTGCTGTAATAAACCTCTTCGCCAAAACTGACCGCAGGGCCTGAAAGGCTAATCGCAAATTTGACCTCCGAAGTCATTTGAACAACCTTGGGAAATACCCAACCACCCTGACTGGTGGCTACCAGGCCAACAGGATCACTTGCCATACCTGGAATATTTTTCAAGTGCCGGATAATGGCTACCACATCGGCAGCCAATAACGTAAAAACCTCCTCTGCATTACTTATGTGAATTTCTAAAAACTTTCCTGTTGATTGTCCGGTGCCTCTTTTGTCAAAAATAATCACATTGTATCCCAGATTCCTCATTTTTTGTGCCAATGGAGCATAATCCTTTCTATCAAATTTGCCTGCACCATGCATGATGACCAAGGTGGCAGATTTAACTCTCAATTCAGATCTAAATAAGCTGACTGCCAATTCAGTATCTTTGGAGGGCACCATAAAACAAGTGTCCCCAATTGCGCAATTTTCCCAATTGCCTTGAGCATTGGCCAACATGGGAAAAATAAAAATGGCCAAAGCAAACCAATTAAATTTCACTTTTTTCATAATACATAAAAGGCAAATATTTGTTGGAGCTGTTTCGGTTAATCCCGAAAAGCCCAACAAAACCAATTTTAAAATTTCGTCCCTATTATAGTGAATCTAAACAAAGAAAGGTTGCATGGCTAAAAAAATCATACTTAAACCTTCAGGCTTCCTTTTTCCCATACAAACTACAAATCGGACACTCCTCTCGCTTATGCCACCGCGCCGGACAATATTGCCGACCAAAAAAGATGATTTGCAAGTGCAGTTTGTTCCATTTTTCGCGAGGGAAAAGGTCCTTCAAATCCTTTTCGGTTTGCTCTACGTTTTTGCCACTGCTCAGCCCCCAGCGTTCGGCCAGGCGGTGAATGTGGGTATCCACAGGGAAAGCGGGTACGCCAAAAGCCTGGCTCATCACCACCGAGGCGGTTTTGTGCCCTACCCCTGGTAAAGCTTCTAGTGCTGCAAATGATTCGGGTACTTCCCCCCCGTGTTCCCGCAACAAAATGCCCGACAAATCCCAGATTGCCTGGGCCTTACGGGGTGCCAGGCCACAAGGGCGAATAATGTCTTCGATTGCCGCTACGGATTGTTGCTGCATGGCGGCGGGATTGTCGGCCAGGGCAAAAAGATGGGGTGTGACCTTATTGACTCGTTCATCTGTGCATTGAGCAGAAAGCAATACCGCTACCAGCAAAGTGTAGGCGTCGCTATGCGTTAAGGGAATGGGCGTTTCAGGGTACAGATCCTCCAGGATTTGTAGGATCGCCGCTGCTTTTTGGCGACGACCAGGTGCCCGTTTGGGTTTATTGGTATTCGAAGTGTCCATAAGGGCTGAAGATACTGACCTGATTGAATGGATTTTCTTCCACGTGCCCCACCACTTTGGCCTCAATGTTGAAAGATTGCGCCAGTTCGATTACTTGATGAGCATACGCAGCAGGCAGGTACACCTCCAGGCGTTGCCCCATGTTGAACACCTGGTACATTTCTTTCCAAGTAGCTCCGGATTCAGCCTGGATCAGTTGGAATAGTGGTGGAGTCGGTAAAAGGTCGTTTTTGACTACTTTTTTGTTGTCCAAAAACTTCAAAACCTTGGTTTGGCCGCCCCCCGTGCAGTGAATCATGCCGTGAATGTGGGGGCGCAGTTGCTCCAGCAGGGGTTTGATAAAGGGTAAAAAGGTACGAGTAGGTGATAAAATCAATTTGCCTATCGGGATTTCCTGCCCCTGGATGTTGATGGTTTCGGTCAATTTACGTTTGCCGGAATAGACCAAATTTTCCGGAGTAGCCGGGTCGTAGGTTTCGGGGTATTTTGTCGCGTAGTCATGAGCCAACACATCGTGCCGGGCCGAAGTCAGGCCATTACTGCCCATACCTCCGTTGTATTCAGTTTCATAAGTTGTCTGCCCCGCTGAAGACAAGCCTACGACTACATCGCCCGCCTGAATGTTGTTGCTGATAACGTCTGCACGAGGCATACGCGCAAAAGCAGTATAACCCACATCGATGGTGCGTACAATGTCGCCTACATCAGCGGTTTCTCCCCCGGTCAAAAATACGTTGATGCCCAGGGTATTCAGTTGATCGACCAATTCTGTAGTCGCATTGATGAGGGCGCTGATGACTTCGCCCGTGATGAGGTTTTTGTTCCGACCAATGGTGGAAGAAAGCAAAATATTGTCAATACAGCCTACACAGCCCATGTCATCGAGGTTCATCACAATGGCATCCTGTGCGATGCCCTTCCACACACTCAGGTCGCCGGTTTCTTTCCAGTACAGGTAAGCCAAGCTGGTTTTGGTGCCGGCAGTATCGGCGTGCATCAAGTTGCAATACTCGGGATCCATACCCGCTACGTCGGGAATGATTTTACAAAAAGCATTGGGATACAAACCCTTATCCAGATTTTTGATCGCCGCGTGTACCTCGTCCTTACTGGCCGAAACACCCCGTTGATCATAGCGGTATTGGTCCATTTTTAAATTTATGGTTGACAAAATGTGCCGCAAATATACAAGACTTGTGCGGTGGACACTGTGCTGTGGATAAAAAAGAATCAGTTAGGAGTGGTAAAAATTACAACATTCCTTTTGTCCTTCCGTTCTCTGTTCTATATTTGCACAAAGGCATTATTCGTAACATTAGGCAGTGCTCACATATCCCCCCTTTCGCACGGTAATCGATAGCGAGCATTAGACCTATAAACTGCAAACAGTGTTGAACACAAAAATTCCTTTTAAACTGCGTGAGCAACTCACGCGGCTCAACTGGACGTGGGTCATAATCGGTACACTTGGCTTGGGATTGATTTTAACGCTAGCCGTTTCACCAAGCACTTCCCGCCACCTCAAGGCTTCTTTACTGGGCAAAGACCGCAATGCGCCCATTGGTGCTTTTCCGGTAGTGGTTCCAACCATCAAGTACGGTTTTGCACTCGATACTTTCCAGGTATTTGAGTCAGAGTTCCACCGCAGTGAAAACCTGGGAGACATTTTGGTGAGCCATAACATGGAATATGCCGACATTGATAACTTGGTGCGGAATAGCCGTGATGTGTTTGATGTACGCGATCTTACGGCAGGGAAGCCCTACCTGATTTTATCCAAAGATTCTACTCAAGGGCCTGATTACATGATCTATGAGCCCAATTTGTACAAATACTACGTTTTCCACCTCAAAGATTCACTGTTCATTGAAAAAGTGGAAAGACCAATCACTACTGCCATCCGCTCCTCGGGCGTAATTGTCGAGTCTTCCCTTTGGGAATCCATGGAGCGTAGCGGTGCAGACCCTGCCCTGATCAAATCCCTGGAAGAAGCACTGAAATGGAGCGTGGATTTCCACCACCTCAATCGTGGTGAGGAGTTTAAAGCAGTGTACGATCAACACTATGTAGAAGGTCAGCCAGTTGACCCTGGTCGGGTACATGCGGCCTTGTACAAAACCAATAATAAAGAAAACTTTGCTTTCTACTACGAAAGCCCACAATACACGGGCTATTACGATCAGGATGGTCGCCCAATGAAAAAAGGCTTCTTGCGTGCTCCGGTCAAGTATGTACGCATTTCTTCGGGTTTCAATATGCGTCGTTTGCATCCGATTTTGGGTACAGTAAGGCCTCACTTTGGTACAGATTATACAGCACCTTATGGCACTCCGATCATTGCTGTGGGTGATGGGACAGTGCTGGAAGCTACCCGCCGGGGTGGCAATGGCAACTTTGTCAAAATCAAACACACTGGTCAGGTACAAACGCAATACCTGCACATGCAGGCCTTTGCAAGAGGTATTCGCCCAGGTGTACGGGTTTCACAAGGTCAGGTGATTGGGTACGTGGGTTCAACGGGTTTGGCAACTGGCCCTCACGTTTGTTTCCGCTTCTGGATGAATGGCCGCCAGGTCAACCACAATGGCCTGAAACTGCCACCACCAGAGCCCCTGCCTAAAGCTGAAATGGAAAAATTCGCTCCGATTCGCGATAAGTATATGGAGATGTTGAAGGAGATCAAAGTGGAAGGGGCGGTGGAGCCGTAAATTGGAAATATCTCCTATAAATAAAATAGGGTCAGATTTTGAGCTCAAAATTTGACCCTATTTTATTTAATTCACTTAAGTTCACACCTTCTTCGGCAACTTCTTCCGATCTTCTGGCAGTCGTTTGAACTCCTTGCTGCCGTTCACCTCCATGTTGAAGTCATTTAAGTCGGTATACTTCAGGCGGCCCTCCAGGTTGAGCAAGAGGAAATTCTTGTCACCTTTGACGATCATCACCAAATCCGTAATCAGGTCATTGCTTTCCTTGATCATAAAACGGACATGGGAATCCTCCCCTTTGAAATAAGCCAGGTCCTCAAATTTGTCGGCCCGTAGTTGTTCCATCAAGTGGTTGACGTCGTTGGCTTCGACAGGGTTTCCCTCGTCAAAATTGAGCAAGTGCAGGCTGGAAATGCTCCGCATGATGCGCATGGCTTCATCGTCGTTGCTGTCTTTGGCAGCGAGTTTGAGGAACAAGCCGCCGATATTGAGGCGGGTAGCTTGTTCATATTTACCAAATTTGCGCATAAAATCCTGTACCACCTGGTTTTGAGCAGGCAAGGCGAAGCCCAGGCCTAGCAGTGCCAGGCTAAAAATAATCTTCTTCATGATGTTGATGAGTTTAGGCTGCTAGGCAGCAGCTAGGCTTGAGGTAATTTTTTGGCTTTGGCTTTGGCTTTCCAGCCCAGTTCCTTCAGGTAGTGATCCAGCACCTCGTTGATGTCCTTCATCCGCAGGCGGGTTTTGGCGCTCAAAAAGATGGTTTCACCATCATCGCTGCCCACCACGAGTAGTTCTTTGAGCCGACCATTGGAGCCTTCCCGAATCATGATGTTGAGGTCAGTATCTTCGGTACGTACGTAGATCAGGTCGTCGTATCCATTGTTGCCTCTGAGCCCGTTGACGAAATTCGACAAATCCTCCTTGGTGATGCTGTTGCTGTTTTCACTTTGCATCAGGCGAAATTTCCCCAACTTACGGGCCAGGCGCAGCCAGGTGCGGGTTTCTTCGTCCTTAATGCTATTGTACACGAGTCCTGTGCCAATCCAAACCAACCAACCCGGTAATTTGAAGTTGGTAACTTCGTCCTGCTTTTTGAATTTCTGGTAAAATTCGCCCACTGAGCTTTGAGCAGATAAGCTGCAACTCAGGGCTACCAAGGTCAGAAGGAGGATTGCAGTTCTCATTTTTTCTCAATTTCTTTGGCCAAACGGGTGATTTTGTTCAAATCCAGGTTGCCCATGAAGCTCAGGAGCACAAATTCATCTTTACCACCGGACAGGAGCAGTAGTTCCTGAATGACGTTGTTGCTTTCCTTGATCAAAAATTCCACATTGTCACCATCTTTGTCGCGGACAGTCAGCAATACCTCATACTCTTTGGTATTGATTTTGGATTTGGCTTCCTTGTAAAAAACTTCTGGCGTTTCTTCGGTGGTCAGAATACGCAGCCCTTGGAGGTCTTTGGCCATTTCCAGCACAGCTTTGGCTTCAGCGTCATCCTCCATATCCAGAATTTTGGAATCGATCCGACCAATCATCTGGAACAGTTTAGGACTGATGTACACCACATCAAAACGTTTGTCCTCTACATAACTGGAGAAATACTTGTCGATGGCGCTGGCGGTGGTACTCGTAGTCCCTTGGGCTAGGCCATTTAGAGCGGCCAAAGCAATGATGGCCAGGGTGAAAAAATGCTTGATTTTCATATTGTTTGGTTTAAAAGATGTCTTATTGTTTTTTTGGTTGAGGGAGGTTGAGAGGGTTGAGGGAGGTTTAGGCTACCGCAAGCGACTTAATCAAAGTCTTTGTCAAAATCGCTCGCGGCAGCCTAAACCTTCTCACCCTTCCTCGACCTTCTCAACTTATTTCATCAGTTTCCCCATTTCCCCCATTTTATCAATACCCTGGGTGGCAATGGCGGTGCCTTCGTTGAATTCGGTGGCTACTTTGCGAAAGGCATTACGGGTAACTTTATAAGCTTCTTCCACCGTTTTGGGTTCGTATTTGGACCAATCGATGACTTTTACCTCTGCTTCTGCAACAACTGGCACCTCTACCGGATTTGAACGAACCAGCCACCACAACCCTGTAGCGACCAGAGCGAATACAGCAGCAATGCGCAAAATCCAGCTTGTTGAAAGGTTTCGAATAACTGGTTGGGGTTTAGCGGATGCTTCGATTGAGGCCATCACTTTGGCATCAAAATCATCACCCAAACTCAGCTCAGCCTCTTCGTCTAACAATTGAAACCACTCGCGGTAAGTCAAATGTTCTTCCGAAATAGGTTCCGTTTGTAACAATTGCCGCAGTTGGGCTTCTTCTTGCAGGCTGCTTTCGCCAGCGAAGTACTTGTCCAAAAGGGATTGAATCTGTTGTTGTTTCATGGTATTTATACTTGTGGGGTTCTACTACTTAAAATACTTTTCATGGTTTGCCGCGCCCGGAACAGGTTGATTTTCACCTGGGCAAGTGGAATATCCAAGGCCTCGGTCACTTCCTGGTAGCTCATGCCTTCTACATCGCGCAGTTGCATGACCAGTCGTTGGCTTTCGGGCAAACGTCCCATGAGTTTTTGCAACTTGTTCATGGTATCTGCCGACTCGGTGCGGGCATCGGGTAAAGGAGTGGAATCGGCCCAATCAAGGCCATCCTTCCATTCTTTGTGTTTATTTTTACTGCCTCGCAAGCGATCGATGCACTGATTTTTGGTCAGGCGGATTACCCAAGCTTCCAGGTTTTGGACCTCCGCCAGACGATCCTGTTGTTGCCAGAGTTTGATCAGTACCTCCTGAACCAAATCCTCTGCCTCTTCCCGCTTGTTCAACAAGCGCAAAGCCAGGCGGAACATTTTGTCCTTGTATGGCAGGATGGTGTTTTTAAAATCAGTCGGGTTCATAGATCCTAAATAGAGGGGCAAAACAATTTTGCCTCCAGGGCGTAAACAAATGGAAGACGATGGGAAAAAAATAAAGTTACAGAATGTCGGATTTTTTTTGAAAAATCTTTGAAAGCCTTACTTTATTCATGTTTTTCAAAAAACGATTTGCAAGTGCAGCGTTTTTCATGGAAATTGCATCGTATTTGTGAATGGATAATTTTAAGTTGCGAAACGTGTAGCGGATGAGTATTTTGAGCAAATTGCCCAAGTTAAAAAGGATCGACGAGTTGGTGATTACCAGCTTCATTCCTCCATTCTTAGTGGCTTTTTCGGTATCCTTGTTTGTGTTGTTGATGCAGATGCTGTGGATTTACATCGATGACCTGGCCGGGAAAGGATTGGGCTTTTTTACGGTCATTGAATTGTTGTCCTATCGGGCAGTGAGTTTTGTGCCGATGGCCCTTCCATTGGGTATTTTGCTTTCCTCCGTGATGTTAATGGGGAATTATGCAGAGCATTACGAACTTTCCAGCATGAAGTCTGCAGGAATGTCACTGGTACGCATCATGCGGCCTTTGTTGGTTTTTGCCGTTTTTGCGGTAGCCTTCTCTTGGTATTGCTCCGATTATTTGATTCCGGCAGCCAATCTCAAATTTGGTTCACGGATGTGGGACATTCAACAAACCAAGCCAGCTTTACGCCTGGATGTTGGTGTATTCAACGATGACTTTCAAGGCTTCACCATCCACATTGGCAAAAAAATGGGCGATGGCCGAACCATCAAAGATGTGATCATTTACGACCATACGGAATCGAATTCGGGCAAATACACCGTAATTACGGCCAAGGATGGAGAAATGTTTAGTGCTGAAGGGGGCAACATTTTTGTGATGCGGTTGCGCAATGGCACCCAATGCATTGAATCCAGGGGGTATCAGACCAGCAGTCAAAGCAAATACCCTTTTATCCGCACCGGTTTTAAACAATTCACCAAAGTTTTCGACCTGAGTGAGTTTTCGCTGAGCCGTACCAATGAGGAATTGTTCAAACAAAGCCGCCAAACCATGGACTCCCGAGCCCTCAAGGCTGCAGCGGATTCGATGGCGCTAGACATCCATAAGCGCACCGTAACCGCTGGCAATTATGTGGCCAACTACTTGTCCATTTTTAAGGTTGATAGTACTTACCTGAAGGAGGAGCTCAAAAAAGCCCAAGCCCAGGCGAGTGATCAAGTAAGCAGTTCTGGTTCAGGCCCTACCCCACTCAATGTTTCAACGCCAGCCGAAACCACTTTTGATTCTGCACATAGCGTCAGCATTGGTGTTGCTCGATCTACCATTTTGAAAAGGGTCAAACCAATTGGGGTAGTGACCAAATTTGCGGATACCTTTAGCGATGCAGACAAATCCACCCTGCGGGGGCGGGCCGAATCCTCTGCCCGGGGTATCCAGAATCAAACCTTTAGTACCACGGCATCTTTAGACGTAACCAAGGAAAACCGGGTCAAGTTCATTTACGATTGGCAAATGAAATACAGCATCGCCGCGGTTTGTTTTATTTTTATGTTCATCGGTGCTCCCATGGGGGCTATTGTGCGAAAAGGTGGATTTGGGTATCCTCTATTGGTTTCGATTGTGTTCTTTATGCTTTTTGTAATCCTGACCATCTTCTGCCGTAAAATTGCTGAAACCTTTGTTGTTTCCGCCTATTTAGCGGCCTGGATACCTTGTATTGTTTTGATGCCCTTGGGTATTTGGCTGACGTATAAGGCCATGAATGACCAACCCTTAAACCTGTTTGAAGGGCTGCGTTATTTTTTACAAAACCTTTTGAAACGATTCAGAAATGCCAAAGCTGTTCAAGGATAATCCTTGGTTTTTTGTGGCCTTTGCACTTTTCCTGCTGGGCGGTATTCCATTCTTAGCTGCTGATCAAGGTACTTTGTTGATTCAGGTGAATGATCATCGAAGTCCAGGGGCAGATTTGTTTTTTCGTTGGTTCACCAAAGTTGGTGAAGGTTATGGATATCTGGTCGTGTTCCTCGGATTATTCATTTACAAACGCCGGGCAGCCTGGGGTGTTCCCCTTTTAGGTATAGCAGTTTCCTTGGTAGCCTGGGTAGGTAAAACCTTGTTTCAACATCCTCGTCCTTATTTGTATTTTGAGCAACAGGGACTATTGGCTCAATTAGAATTGATACCAGGCGTAAAAATAAACAAAGGCCTAACCAGCTTTCCTTCAGGCCATACGATGGCTGCTTTTGCCCTGTTTTCATTTTTGGCATTTTGTTTTCCTCGCAAGCCCTGGTTGAGTATCTCTTGTTTTTGTGTAGCCTTACTGGTAGGGTTTTCAAGGATGTACCTCGTTCAGCATTTTTTCAAAGATGTGTATTTGGGGGCTTTTTTAGGGCTTGGGTTGGGGATGCTGGCCTATTACATCCTGAATCAACTGGAGCAAAAATTATTAGTAAAAGTTTAAACGCATGTTCAAACTTTTTTATCTTCCCTGTTAGAAGCTGTTTGAGGTTATATCACGAGCTCCAAAGGGTCCAATTGAAGTCAAATTTCGTTCCGAAAATGCTCATTTAGCGCTACTAAACTCCGCTTTTCGTGCCTCATTTGACTTCAATTGGTCTTCTTTTCGCTTTCGCGATATAACCTCAAACAGCTTCTTTATTCTTCATTTCCTAAACCAAAGCCTGTTTGCAGACTCCGCCGAACAACGACCGTGAATTTTTTGACTTGTTGCCCACAGATGCTGAAAAAGCATTTGAGTGGTTGTTCCGCAGGTACTTCAGCGAATTGTGTCAGGTCGTTTATCGGGTAGCCCACGATGAACACCTGGCTCAGGACCTGGTGCAGGAAGTATTGTATGAATTGTGGCGCAAGCGGGACAAACTCACTATTTCCATTTCATTGCGGGCTTATCTGAAGCGATCAGTACTCAATCGCACCCTCAACCACTTGCGGGATAATCGTTTGTGGTCTTCCGAAGAGCGAATGCCCGAAATCGCTATTGAAGAAAGTGACGCTGTAGACCTACTGCGTACTGAAGAACTTCAGGAACTGGTCGATGCGGCCATTGATGAATTGCCAGAAAAATGTCGGATAGTGTTTGTTCTGAGTCGGTATGAAGAACTATCCTACCGCGACATTGCCACTGAGCTGGGTATTGCTGAAAAAACGGTGGAGAACCAGGTTTCAAAAGCACTTAAATATCTTCGCCAGCGGCTCTTGCCCTACTTAAAAAGTGGACTGCTGTTGTTCAGCTTTTGGTTGGGAAGTTAAAATCTTTTTACGTTTGTCTGCTAAACGGCATAATTGACAGGAAAAACGCTGTGTGGATATAGGGGTATCTGATTTACTTTGTGTCTAAAGAAAAACAAACAGTACTAGACCCCACACAATATTCAGGCCAATGGAAAAAAAGATTCGGTTTTTAGCTCAACAGTGGAAAAATAGAGATGTAGATCCAGCCAAGCGTGCAGATGCAGGGCTGGATGATGCTGCGCTGAATAAAGAATTGGAGACCATTTGGCAAAAAGCAGGCAATTACAAATCAAAATCCTTTGAGCCGGATGTGGAGGCCAATTGGAAAAAGTTTCAAGCCAAAATTCAAGAAAACAAGGATTATAGTTCAGAAACCCCAATTCGCCGTCGTTTAATTCCGCAAAGCTGGTTGCTTGCAGCTTCAATTGCGGCCCTGTTGCTGGTAGGCTGGTGGATATTGAGGCCCAGCTCCGACACTACTGATTTCAAATCTTTAAGCACCAATAAACGGGAAATCAAAAAAGTGGAATTGCCTGATCATTCAGTGGTTTGGCTGAGCCAAAATAGTGAGTTGAGTTTTGATTCAAAACTAAACCGAAGTAAGGTTCGTGAGGTTAAATTGCGCGGAGAAGCGTATTTTGAAGTACAATCTAACCCCAACCAGCCATTCCGCATTGAAACCCCGCATGGTTTAATTGAAGTTTTGGGGACCAGTTTTAATGTACGTGCTTTGAATACGGAATCTCAAACAGAAGTTCAGGTGATGTCTGGTCGGGTTGCCTTGATGGGCAAAGGAAAAAATGATCAAAGGATTGAAATTCCAGCCAATTTTATAGGTTATATTCCTTCGATTAAAAAGCAAGTCAGTAAATCATCAAGCGATAAAAAGGTTTTTTCCTCTACGCAGGTATGGCGAACCCGAAAAATAGAATTGTCCGGCCGCACTTTAGGCGAAGCGCAGGAGATTCTGCGCCGTTATTCTGATTATCGCCTCGAATTCTCTGATCCCCAGATTGCTGATTGTATTTTCACCTGGACGTTTGATTTGGACAGGCCAGAAACCAGTTTAAAATTATTGGCTAAAACTGGATATTTCCATTTGGAGAAAACAAGTTCTACGGTTTTCCGTTTGGAAGGTAAGTCTTGTCCTAAATAAAAATAGGCTAAAGCTAGCTTATCACCAACACAGAGCGATTATATTTCACATTCACATAATCGCTTTGCAGAAATCAGCAGTATGAAGGGGAAACTTCTACCCAAGCTGATGATCCTTTGTTTTTTAATGGTTTCAGCTGTACAGGCCCAAGAAACCCTTGACCGCGTCGTATCGATTACTTTTGAAGACCAATCGCCCGCCAAGGCACTGCACCACTTGCGCAAATCTTTTGACCTGAATATTGTTTTTGCGGACAACCAATTGCCTAAACGCAACAATTTCCCCTTAAACTTTAAACGTCAAAACATTCGTAGTATTCTTAATTCTATTTTAGCCAATACTGGACTCACCTTCCGTTCAGAAGCAGAAGGCATCATCATTACCAGGGTTATGCTGACGCCCAAAATCCGGTCCCGTTTCACCATTCAGGGAATTGTAGAAATTGGGGGAAGTTCAGAAACCTTGATTGGTACCAATATTTTCGCCATCAACCACAATGAGGGCACGCACTCCAATGAGCAAGGTATTTTCAGCCTGACTCTACCCCAAGGACGTACCCGCATTAGTGTTTCCTACATTGGTTTTCATAACGATACAATTAGCATCAATTTACAACAAGATACCTTTCTGCGCATTTACATGCACCGGGAAAGTCAACAAATTGAAGGTGTAGTCATTCCTGCAGCGATGCAAAGTGATGGCATGAACATTGGAAAATACAACTTTGATTTGGAGCAATTGCAACGCATGCCCAAAATTGGGGGTGAAACCGATCTGATCCGGGCAGTACAGATGTTGCCCGGGGTTCAAAGCGGACCTGACGGTGTCGGAGGTGTGTTCATCCGTGGTGGGGAAGCGGGCCACAACCTGGTGATCATTGATGATGTGCCGGTTTACAATTTTAACCATGCCGTTGGGGTCTTGTCCGTTTTTAATACCAGCATTGTCAAATCAGCCGAGTTGCTAAAAGGTGCATTTCCTGCCCGTTATGCGGGGAGGCTCTCGTCCGTATTGGATGTGCGGATGCGGGATGGGAACAAAGAATTCTGGACTGCAAGTGGGGAATTGGGCCTGATATCTGGTCGTTTGGCCGTTGAAGGGCCTATTGTCAAGAACAAAAGTTCTTTATTGATCGCCGGTCGCACCTCCCTGCTGAATTGGATGCTCAAACCCTACTCCGAACACTACAAGTCACGCAATGGTGAAAGGGGCCAAAGCAACTATAATTTTTATGATTTTAACGCCAAGTTCAACATTGAGCTCTCAGAAAAAGACCGTCTTTTTTTCAGTTTCTACCGGGGGCAAGATCATTTTGGCAACACGGGAGACTCCAAGGATACCCTTTCCCTGTTGATTAATGATCGTCCCGAAATTTATCGTTTCCGAAAAGTCTACCATGAGAAACTATATTGGACCAATACAGGAAGTTCTCTGCGTTGGAGTCATATTTTAGGAAAAAAATTATTTTCCAACACAACTTTTACCTTTAGCGAACTCAATGTCAACATTGCCACCGCTTCAAGTGACACCGTGAAGGTCTATTCAGTTGCCGGTTCAAAAACCCACTTCGATGCAGATTACGGCCGTTATTTGTCCAGCATTCGCGATTTTGGCGCGCGTAGTGATTTTCACTGGGACATAGCCCCTGGAAACAAGGTCCGGTTTGGACTCCGTGTACAGCACAATCATTTCGTGCCTGGTATTCAGGAGTATGATGACGATTTTCAGGAATACATTTCACCCGATGGAAAAATCAGCCGTAGAGTACGTACCACAGGCTGGGCATTTTACCTGGAAAATGAAAAGCGGATGTTTTCCCGCCGTTTGTACCTCAATTATGGTTTAAACTGGTCGGGATGGAATGTGGATCAGCGGAATTACTCTACCCTTGAGCCTCGTTTTGCGCTCTCCTATCTTTTGAGTGATTCTACTTACCTGGAGGCTTCAGTGAGCAGAATGAGCCAGTTTTTGCATCTTTTATCTGGTACCAATGTGGGGCTTCCAACCGACTTGTGGGTTCCTTCTACGGGTGAAATTGGCCCTGAATTGGCTTGGCAGTATACCCTGGGTCTTCGAAAAAACCTGAGCTTTGGCTGGAATATTGCCCTGGAAGCTTATTACAAGCAAATGAAAAACCTGGTCAATTATTCAGAAGGCGCGGATTTTCTGGATGATTGGGAACAAAACATCACCATTGGATCAGGCCGGGCTTTTGGGCTCGACCTGATGCTGCGCAAAAACAATCGAGTCCTCGATGCTTACATTGCTTATTCCCTGGGTCGTACCGATCGTGTTTTTCCAAAAATCAACCTCGGCGAACGTTATCCTTTCAAGTACGACCATCGACACGATTTAAAAATTTGGAGTGATTTACATTTCTCCTCAAAAATTGACCTTTCTGCCTCCTGGACCTTTAGTTCTGGTTTGGCCACCAATATACCTCTCGAAGCATTTACCGTTGAAATCCCGGGGGTTTCTCCGCCCGTAACCGTGATTGATTATGGGCCTAAAAACAGCCGGCGCTTACCAGCCTATCATCGTTTTGACCTTGGCTTGAATTTTCATTTTACCTCTCCAAAAGGAACTGAGCACAAATTTCAAATTGGCGCGTACAATGTCTATAGTCGTCGCAATCCATTGTATTATCAACTTCGGACCGTTTTTGTTGCGGAAAAAGGCGTTTTGAAAAAAGATTCAGAATTAGTTGGTGTACACCTCTTACCTTTTTTACCTTCAATTAACTATTCTATAAAATTTTAGTTAATTTTGTCTAGTTTTTTACAAAAAAGGCCAACCTGTGCGTCTTTTTTACCGTCATTTCAGCATACAATAATGGTTTAATGTGAAAAGACATCTAAATGGCATAGTATTGATGGGGCTTTTGCTCCAATTGTTTGCTTGCGAAAAGCCTCAATTGCCTCTGGAAAATTACACTCCCAGCTTGGTAGTTATTTCTAATTTCAACACTTTGGACGGCATTCAGGTGCAAGTTTCCAAAAGCCAATCTCCATTGGACAATGGACCTACGGAATACATCAACTATGCAACGGTAGAAATCTGGGAATCGGGCCTCTTACTGGAAAAGTTAAGTCTAAATGATACTCGGGAGGCAAAAACGCCTTTTTACACCAGCGAATTACTAAAGCCACGTGTAGGAGTGGATTATACTGTTAAAGTATCTGCTAAAGGGTTCAGAACGGTTACTGCAACCAGTAGAATCCCGGAAAGGGTCAATTTGGACAGTGTAAAAATAGAAAAGCTGAGCTCCGCTCCGGATGACCCTGGATACGTTCGTTATTCCTTCGATTTGTCCATTTATTTCACCGATCCCCGCCTGGAGCGCAATTTCTACCACGTCAATGTTTTTCAAAAAAATGTTGTTGTACAAAAAGACGGAATAGAACAAGTAGAACAAATTAAAAAATTGTCTTTCAGCTCTGTCATCAATACCAACTATATCGTCGCCAATTATGACGGTGGATTTTTAATTGAAGACAAACCCATCGACGGTAATTCGATCCGAATTCCAGTTCCAATTAGCATTAGAATGCCCGCAGGGGTACCAAATCTCGACGAGATGATTGTAGAGCTGCGCTCGGTATCAGAAGAATATTACCTGTTTCACTCTACCGTTAGCCGTCAACAGAACAATAGTGACCAACCTTTCTCCGATCCAGTAGTCCTATTCAACAATATCCGCAATGGGCAAGGCGTATTTGCAGGTTATAGCCAGGCCGAAAAAGTGGTAAGCTTAAAGCCACAATAAGCTTTTATCTTTTTTTTCACCATTCAATGACTTTCTTTCCTTTTTTTTCATTTTTCCCAAAAAAATGTCCATTGGCATGGGGGTAAGCCAATTCTTATGTGTCAAGGTTGTGTTGATTCAAAATAATCTCCACTTGAAAAAACTCTTGACTCATGACCATATACGCCAGCAATACCCGCAAAAAGAATTTGGGCAATAGTTTAGAAGCCAAAATGGCTTTCATTGAGCGTTATCCCCTGTTTTCCTGCCTTAGCCCCGAGGAAAAAATGCAATTGGCCAACGTGATGGAGCATCGCGAAAAGGCACGCTATGGCTTCGTATATGAAGCTGGCGAAAGTTCTGAAGTACTCTATTTATTGGCAGAAGGAGCCATCAAAATTGGGGCTACTTCTCATGATGGCAAAGAAGTCATCAAAGCCCTTATCCATCCTTTGGCCATGTTTGGGGAACTTGGGCTGGTTGGCGAAGTGCGTCGTCAGGAATTTGCCCAGGCAATGAAGGAAGAAGTTGTTTTGTTTGCCATTAAAGTGGAAGAATTCCGCCGCTTGATGCGCCAAAACTTTGAATTGTGCAACCGGGTCATGCTTTATCTGGGTAGTCGCTTGAGTTTGGCTGAGCAAAAAATGGAATCCCTGATTTTTAAAGACGCCCGTACCCGGATTGTAGATTTCATCAAGGACTCGGTTTCTGATCGTGGGCAACGGGTTGGTTACGAAATGCTACTAAGGCACTCCCTTACCCATCAGGATATTGCCAACATCACTTGTACTTCCCGCCAAACCGTCACTTTGGTACTCAATGAATTGCGCAAATCCGATCTGATTTATTTCAACAGAGGTAAGATTTTGGTAAGGGATTTGGCAAGATTGATGTAAAAAATGATGAACGATGAGTGATAAGTGATGAATTCTAGAACAGCTACAATTCATCACTTATCACTCATCATTCATCACTTTCCTCTAAGTATTTCCCTCGAAATCACCAGTTTCTGAATCTCACTGGTGCCTTCACCAATGGTGCACAATTTGGCATCTCGGTAAAATTTCTCCACTGGAAAATCTTTAATATAACCATAACCGCCATGAATCTGCACGGCATCGGTGGATACCTCTACGGCAGTTTCAGAAGCGAAGTATTTGGCCATCGCTGAAAGTTTGGTGACATTTTCGCCTTCGTCTTTCAATTCACCTGCTTGGCGCACCAGAAGTTCAGATGCTTCAATTTTGGTGGCCATATCTGCTAGTTTAAAACTGATGGCTTGGAAATTGGCGATGGCTTGGCCGAATTGCTGACGCTCCTTGGCGTACTTCAAAGAGGCTAGGTAAGCCCCCTTGGCAATGCCCAAAGAAAGCGCTGCGATAGAAATACGTCCACCATCCAGGATTTTCATGGATTGAATGAATCCCTCTCCTTCTTCTCCAAGGATTTGACTTTTATGCACCCGGCAATTGTCAAAAATCATCTCGGCAGTTTCGGAAGCCCGCATGCCTAATTTGTTTTCTTTTTTGCCCGCATAAAAACCTGGGGTGCCTCTCTCCACCACAAAGGCGGTCATCCCGTGGCTGTCCAACAATTCTCCGGTACGCACGATCACCACGGCAACATTGCCGGATGCACCATGGGTAATGAAGTTTTTACTGCCATTGATGACATAATAATCACCATCTCGTTCGGCAACACATTTCATCCGGCCAGCGTCGCTACCGGTATTAGGTTCGGTAAGTCCCCAGGCGCCAATCCACTCTCCAGAAGCTAATTTGGGCAGGTATTGGTGTTTTTGTTCTTCGTTGCCAAAGGCCAGAATGTGGTTGGTACACAGCGAATTATGCGCAGCAACAGATAGGCCTATTGATCCACATACTTGTGCAATTTCCTCAATAACCGTAATGTATTCCTGATATCCCAATCCTGCTCCGCCATAATGTTCCGGCACCAATACACCCAAAAAGCCAAAATGGCCCATCTGGTGAAACAAATCCACCGGGAAATGAGAGGCTTCGTCCCATTCCATAACGTGGGGTCGAATGTAGGTTTCTGCAAAATCACGGGCACTTTCCTTGATTAATTGCAAATTTTCCAAGGTTTCAACATTCATAAAACTATATTTTACACCTGCTACACGATTTAGTCATCCTATGATGACAAGCGCGCAACGAAAGTTGTTTCCAAAAGCTCATTTATAATAAAACAGCTTTTGAATTGTTCAGTTTAGAGGGAAAAATCTTGTATCAGGCCTCGACTTTTTACATTTGGCCAAGTTTATGGTTTTTCCTGGCCTTTTGCACTTCCTTGAAAAGCAGGGCTTTTTTGTTCAACAAAGCCCAGTGCTCTGCGCATTTTTTGATTGATGCTAGTGTTTTCAAAAATCCCGGCAAATTGTTTTGACATCGGACCATAGGCAAATACCGGAATCATACTTGCGGTATGATTGATGGTTGTAAAAGCCGTTTCAATTTTATTCATTTTGGAACCTGGGTTGAGCGCCATACCTCCACACTCGTGATCTGCTGTAACAATCACGAGGGTATTGCCACGGGAGCGTGCAAAGTTTAAGGCTTCCCCAACAGCACGGTCAAAGTCCAGCGCTTCCTTAATGGCTAGTTTCCCATCGTTGGCATGACAGGCCCAGTCGATTTGTGAACCCTCTATCATGATGAAAAATCCCTTGTCTTTGCCGCGTTTTTCCAGAAACTCCAAACCACGTCGGGTAGCAAAGGGCAAATAATCACGCCCGGCGCCAACATTAAGGGGGTGTTTGTCGGCAGTGAGGTACAATAAACTCTCGTTTGGATCCCAACGCATTTCATGTAAATCCTCCTGGGAATAGTCGGTTACTTTATACCCCTTTTGTGCAAACTCCTCGTACAGGTTACGGTTGTCGATTTCCCGGCGGTCAAAATATTTTTTACCACCACCAATCAAAAGATCTACCGGGGTTTTCAACATGTCCACTGCAATCTCCTCATACTGCTCCCGGGATACCACATGGGCAATGAAGGCTGCAGGAGTAGCATGAACGATGGTGGAAGTGGCAATCAAGCCAGTAGCCATGCCATTTTCTTCGGCTTCTTCTAGAATCGTTTTTACCCCCAGCGTGTCCTTATCCACTCCAATGGCGCCGTTAAAGGTTTTGATGCCACAGGCAAAAGCGGTAGCTCCAGCTGCTGAATCGGTCACCAGATCATCATAGGAATAGGATTTATGAAAACCCAATACGGGCATTTGTTCTAGATTGAGTTTAGCATTGTTGCTGAACATGGCTGCGCTGATCTGGGACAAACCCATACCATCACCAATTAGTAAAATGACATTTTTGGGTTTTTCGGGCAGGGTGTTTTCAACAGGCGCCGTGCTCCCACAAGCCCAAAACAGAAAACTCAGGCTACCCAGTAGCAACATTTTACCCGATATTTTTTGTAGCAATCTTCTCAACATCGCATCTCCAGATTAAATTTGGGGAAAATAACCAATTATTTTCAATTGAACGGTTTAAAAAAATGCTAAATTGGGGAACAAAGATAAAAATTTGCCGGCATTGCCAGCCAAGTTCAATTTTTATCTTAACAATTCCTTTAGTATCCTTGCTTCCTGTTCTTCGGTCTTATTCTTTAATTTGCTCACCAGTTTAACGGTTAACATGGGAACTCACATTTATCAATCTCGTTTTTTTACATTACTGGTCATCCTGTCCTTGTTGGTATCTGGCGCACTAAGTGCTCAAAATTCTTCCATATTCCAAACACTTGGGCAAATTGTCAACCAAGAAGTAACCATGATTATGGATTTTGAATCCATTAACAAGTTGCGTAAAAAGGATGAGTCGTTTCCAGGCCTGTTAAAGTACAAAAAGGCCAATGGAGATTCAGTCTCCTGGAATGTGAAACTTTTAGTCCGGGGCCGCTACCGCCGACTTTTTTGTGAATTCCCTCCCCTCAAAGTTGTTTTTTCCAAAACAGACTTAGAGGCTAAAGGCTTAGCCCATTTTAACGACCTGAAATGGGTAACCCATTGTTTTGATGGTCCCAAACAAGATGAGAACTTACTTAGGGAATACCTGGTTTATGGCTTATACCAACAAATTTCTCCCTATAGCTATCGTACTCAACTGCTGAAGGTAACCTACATCAATGCCAATAACCCCGATCAACAGATTGTACGATTTGCTTTTATCTTAGAGGATGATGGCGAATTATCCGAACGCCTGGGCCTCACAGAATGTAAAAATTGTTTTGTCATTAAGCAAGATGCTATCGATCCAAAGAGTGAAAACAGCGTTTCCGTTTTTCAGTACTTGATTGGCAATACGGATTGGAGCATCTCTAGAGGTCAAAAAAATGTCAAGTATTTTCAGCCATCCACTGGAGGCAAAATGGTGGTTATTCCCCATGATTTTGATTTCAGCGGATTTGTAAACGCTGCATATGCTGTACCTGCCTCAGGTACAAACCTTCAGAACGTCAAACAACGGGCATTTTTAGGCTATAAGGCAGAGAAAGCCATTTGGGAACATACCATGAACTTGTACGATGGGAAACAAAAAGGCTTCATTCAATACATCGAAAGTTTCCCCCTTTTAAGTGAGGATGGTAAAAAAGAATGTATCCAGTACATCAACTCTTTTTTTTCCAAGGATGCCCGCAAATTACTGGCCACACAAGAAAACTAAGCCCCAAAGGTGGTGTTAAAAAAGTCGGAATTGTTCAATTGCCAACGGTTTTCTCAATTAATATGCAAAACTTTGGCCTAAACTACTAATTTTTTTAACTTGCCTTTATGAAATGCAACAAATGGAGTGTTTAAAAAAATTTCAAGCATTCTGAAAAATCTTATGAACAAGTTCCCGGCTCTGTTTTGTTGCAGCGTCTGACAAATTACTTTATGGAACAAAAAATCACAATTCCCGATCACCAACTCATTCTAATGGTCAAAAATGGTGACCGTGCTGTAATCCCTTTGCTCTATCAACGTTATTCTTCGGCACTTTATGGATTAATCGTAAAGACTATAGGAAATCAGGAAGATGCGTCGGAAATACTCCAGGACGTGTTCATCAAGATATGGCAGCGGGGAAATCAGTATCAGGAAGACAAGGGGTCTCTACTGGGTTGGATGATGCGCATTGCTAAAAATGCGGCATTGGACCACACCCGATCACGCGTGGTTTCACAACGATCGAAAACCGATCAAATGGATAACTTCGTATCTGATACTAAAGGCCCCAAATCTGAAGCGCTAATTCCCGATGTGGGTTTGCGCAAAGTGCTCGACCGACTGGATGAACGTCACCGTCAAATGATTGACTTGTTGTATTACCAAAATTATACACAATCCGAAGTTGAAGAACTGCTGGGGATCCCCCTGGGCACCGTAAAAACACGTGCCCGTGCAGCAATTGGCGAGTTGCGCAAAATTTTGCGCAATGAAAATTTGTAATTCGAGAATTTGTGAACCCAAAAGAGTATAGGCAAACCAAGGACTTTTGTTTCTACCGCTCAAGTGCGGATCGTTTTAAACAGGTTTGTTGTCTCTTGATGAATAAATAACCATTAATCCTCTAACAAGTGGAAAAATTCAATATTCAGGAATATTTGGATAGTGGCGTCATAGAAATGTATGTTTTGGATCAATTGAGTGACGCAGAAAGGGAGGAGGTCGAAAAACTTGCTGCCCAATATCCAGAAATTCGGGAAGAAATCGCTGAGGTGGAAGAGGCCATGGGAACTTACCATACCCTGGAAGGTTTAACACCACCTGATCATATTTTGTCCAATATCATGGCCGCTACTGCTCCTGGTGAAGTTGCAACTGCTCCAATCACTGTAACAACGCTCCCCAAACGTACCTTGTCGATTCTGTGGCCAATGGCTGCGGCAGTAGTGGGGTTGGCCTTGGCAGCCTGGATGTATATTGGGAAGCAGTCGGTACAACAAGAACTGGCCACACTGAAAAAAACGACTGAAGATCTACGCTCGAATCAGCAAGCATTGGGCAACAAGTTACAAGCTGCGCAAAAAGCATTGGATGAACTGGACGATGTTTGTTGCGCGGAGAAGTTAACGGTTAATGCTGCTGATCAACCTATTGCAGCTGTATATTGGGACAAGAAGGTTCGATTGGCTCATTTAAAACTGTTAAAACTCGCTAATCCGGGCAAAAACAAGCAATATCAATTATGGGCCTTCGTCAAAGGTAAACCGGTCAGTGTTGGTGTCGTGGATTGGGAGGCCCTACAAAAAGGCCTGATTACTTTTGAATTCCAGAACAAACCCGAAGCTTTCGCCATCTCTTTAGAGCCATACGGCGGCTCACTGTCACCAACCGATGTCAAAGGTGCCAGTGGAAAAGTTGTCAATCAAGGTTAAACCTTATTTTCCATATCGCTCCAAATTTTGCTAGTTTTACCTCATCAAAAAACCGTTTGGTTATGAGGAATAGATTAGCAAAATTTGGATTGATGATCCTGAGTCTCCTGTCCATTGCCGCAATGGACCAACCCACCGAAAACTTCAATGATTACCCCGTTTACGAGGGTACTGATCTCGGACTTACTTATACTGCCAAGTCTTCCACCTTCAAGGTCTGGTCCCCCCCTGCAGCTCAGCTTGTTCTTCGCTTTTACGAGCAGAGTCTGGGTGGAAAAGCAAGGAAAACGGTAAAAATGAAAAGAGGCCCCCAAGGTACCTGGGTGGCGACCGTCAAAGGCAATTTACAGGGGCGATACTATACCTTTCAAGCCGAGATAGGTGGCAAATGGTACGATGAGGTTCCCGATCCTTATGCTTACGCGGTAGGTACCAACGGCAAAAGAGCCCAGGTTGTGGATTTAAAAACGACCAACCCTTCCGGCTGGAATTACGATACCCGCCCCAATCTCAAAAATCCGACCGATATCATTTTGTACGAATTGCACCTGCGAGATTTATCAACCCACCCTTCCTCAGGCATCAGCAACAAAGGCAAATACCTGGGCCTGACCGAGGAAAAAACCCGCAATCTTGAAGGGCAGTTCACCGGGCTCGAGCACCTCAAAGAGCTGGGTGTTACCCACGTACATTTGTTACCCGTTTTTGATTACTTATCGGTCGATGAGTCCAAACTCAACGAGCCTCAGTTCAACTGGGGCTATGATCCTCAAAACTACAATGTACCCGAAGGGAGTTACAGCAGCAATCCGGCTGATGGGGCTGTGCGCATCCGCGAGTTCAAACAAATGGTGAGTGCCTTGCACAATGCAGGAATCCGCCTGGTGATGGACGTCGTGTACAACCACACTGGAGTAACTGGGCCTTCCAACTTCAACCAATTGGTACCTGGTTATTATTACCGCCAAAACGACAAAGGTGGGTTTTCGGATGCTTCAGCATGTGGCAATGAAACTGCCTCTGAACGCCCAATGGTCCGCAAATTCATCATCGAATCCGTGTTGCACTGGGTCAAGGAATACCACGTCGATGGTTTCCGCTTCGACCTCATGGGTATCCACGACATTGAAACCATGAACCAGATCAGTAAAGCGGTACATGCCCTTGATCCGACCATATACCTATATGGCGAAGGCTGGACAGCAGGAGCCTCTCCCCTACCCGATGAGCAAAAAGCCACTAAAGCCAATGTACCCAAGTTGAACAAAGTGGCGGCATTTAGCGACGACATGCGCGATGCCATTCGGGGTCATGTGTTTACCCCTACCGATAAAGGATTTGTCAGCGGTAAAGCTGGTTTGAAAGAGAGTGTAAAATTTGGTGTGGTGGCCTCCACCTGGCACCCCGAAGTGGATTATTCCAAAATCAACTATTCGAAAGCCCCCTGGGCAAATGGCCCAGATCAAACCATCACTTACGCTTCCTGCCACGACAATCATACCCTCTGGGATCGCCTGGCCATCAACAACCCCATGTTGTTGGATGAGGAGCGTATTAAAATGTACCGGCTGGCCTTATCCATGGTACTTACTGCACAAGGAGTGCCCTTCCTGCATGCTGGAACCGAAATGGTGGTTACCAAAAAAGGGGAAGAAAACTCTTACAACAAACCTGACGAAATCAACCAGCTGGATTGGACCCGTAAATACCAATACAAAGATATTTTTGATTACACCAAAAACCTGATCGCCCTGCGCAAAAGCCATCCGGCATTCCGTATGACCTCTGCTGCCATGATTCGGGAACACTTAAAGTTCATCCCTACGGAGGACGATAACCTAACCGCTTTTCTCATTTCCAATCATGCCAATGGAGATCCCTGGCATACCATCGCAGTGATTTACAATGGTTCGGATAAGGTTCACCCTGTGATTTTGCCCTATTCCGAATGGAAAGTAGTGGGCAACGGCATGGCCATCGATGTCAAAAATCCACCCGTAATTCGGAACTCTGGTGTGTTGGTTCCCGCTTATTCAGCGTTAATCCTTTATTCTGCAACTGCGCCCGGACGAAGTGGTGGGATGGAGAAATAATCTTAACTTCGCCCAAATTTTTTCTTTTTAAATTGATCAAAGTGAAAAATCAAAGCTTTTTACTATTGAGTTTATTGCTCTTGCTGGGCTTCGTTGCCTGCAAAAATGACGGAAAAAACGACGAGTCCAAAGTTTTGGGGCCCAATGACGTATTTGAAGTGGATGCGCCACCCATTACCGGTCCCGAATCGATTGCTGAGGTCGAAAAACTGATCAAAACCATTGAAGGAGTAATGGATAGCATGAACGTGGCTGGTCCCAATTATGTCTTTAATGGCAACGAAAAAACCGAAGTAATGGTCTACTCCTACGAGGGAATGCCACAAATGGTTTATTGCAAAGCACCAAAACTGGAAAGCTGGTACTACCTCAAGGATCGCCGACCAGTGTACCTTAAGGAACTTGCTTTAACTGAAAATGGTTTTGTTCAAAATCGTTTTTACTATGGTCCTAAAGAACTCATTGGAGCAGAAAGTCGCCAGGGTGCTTCCCCTGATGATACCAATAATGGGGTAGCCAAAAGATACCGTGGTGCAAAAGACGATTTCCGCCTGTCTGGTGAAGCCACAACAGGTAAGGTTCTGGAATATCTTTATGGTAAAATGAAGTAGTTGAGGGGTTGAGCAGTTGAGGCTGCCGCAGCGATTTTGACAGAGGCCTTGTCTAGGTCGCTGCGGCAGCCTC
>NZ_JANRKL010000142.1:0-15495 GCF_033763495.1 Haliscomenobacter sp.
TACCCTGAACAACAGGATTGCATCAGGGTACTTTTTTTTCACCTTATTGTATTGATCCATTAATGGTGTCACTTTCTCTGACATAGCGTGGAATGGGTTTGGGGGACGATTTGCAAGCACGCAAAGATAAGTACCAGATTAGAATTAATGACACTTTTTGATGGAGTAGTCCTTTTCTCAAATTAAATAGACTAAATAAAGATTTTATGAAATTAATGCGAACTCCTTTTATTTTTGCGCCTAAATTTTAATCAACTGAACCAGGGCCCGTTTCTGGTCGTTTACATTGAAAATTCTCTGACCCATGGCAATAATGATTACCGATGATTGCATCAACTGCGGTGCATGCGAACCCGAATGCCCCAACAATGCAATTTACGAAGGTGGTGTAGAGTGGGCCATTTCTGATGGAACCAGCATTTCTGGCGCTTACGAGCTTGAAGGTGGCAATATGGTGGATGCCAACGAAAAGCAGAATCCAGTTTCGGATGAATTTTATTATATTGTCCCCGATAAATGTACAGAGTGTGTAGGCTTCCATGAGGAACCTCAGTGCGCTGCAGTATGCCCGGTAGACTGTTGTGTACCGGATCCTGAACGTGAGGAAGAAGAAGAGATTCTTTTGGCTCGTAAGGAACGTTTACACCTGTAAAACGTTGGGCGATAGCTTCGGGATTGTGCCTGAAGCTATCGTCTTATTGTTCACCCATTATTGTGCTCACATTGGCTTACAGAACGCTGATTGGTATTGTGTTTTGTTGCCTATATCTTGGATTATGGGCTGAGGAGGCTGATGTTCAGCCACCAGTCATTACGACCCCTGTCATCGATAGTATAGTAACCCTTTTGCCAAGGGTTGCGGAGGATACCAACAAAGTTTTGATGTATAAGGAGCTTTGCTGGCAATACCGCAATCTGGATATGCTCTCCGCTGTAAGGTATGGCCAAAAGGGAATCACTCTGGCCAAAAAACTCGGTTTTAAAAAAGGTGAAGCTGAAATCTGTCGCTTCATTGGCTTAACCTACCGCCACTACTTTTTGTTCTCCGAATCATTGAGCTGGTACTTCAAAGCTCTCTACCTTTCAACTCAGATCAATGATGTTGTGGGTATAGGTTTTTGCTACGACAATCTGGGGGTAGTCCGTTTTAACCAAAAACAACTCGATGATGCACTCAATTATTTCACCAAGGCCAAAGATCATTTCGAAAAAGCAAATCACCAGGAGGGTCTGAGTTATGCTTACAATCACATCTCCTGGGTCCTGGTGGAAAAAAAACAGTACAGTTCTGCATTGGATTACATTCAGGAAGCACTTTTTATTCGGAGGAAGATCAAAGCTTCTCCGGAACAAATTAGCAATACCCTTGGTGATGTAGCCACTGTACAAATTGCCTTACAAAAATACAGCGCAGCCAAAATAACCATAAATGAAGGAATCCAATTGGCTCGCAAGGTGAACAAACCCATCATCACCTCAGTGCACCAATTGACTTTAGCCTCTCTGTACCTAAACAACAACCAGCTGGACGAAGCCATCGCCATTGCCCAGTCCAGTTACCAGATTGCCCGCCAAGCCAACAACCGCTTACAACGTATGAAATGCGCCAGTACTCTGGCGAAAATTTATGAAAAGCAACGAAAATATGATCTAGCCTACCCTTACTTGATCGAGCAATACGCCTTAAAAGACAGTTTGTTTAATGAAGAAATCAACAATAAAACGGCCAATTTAGAAGCCAAGTACCGGTTTGACCTAAAGGAAAGGCAATTACTTGAATTTCAAAAGCGCCAGGAATTAGAAAACAAACGCAACCTCGACCGGGAGCGTTTTTTAAGTTCCCTATTGATTGCAGCCTTACTTTTTGTGGGCGTTTTGGCATTTTTTATTTATCAAAAACGCAAACAGGACAAATTTATCAATGAGGAGTTGGTCCAAAAGAATGCCGAAATCAGCAGGCAGAACCAAGAAATTCAGGAACAAACCGCACAGTTGGCTGAAAACAATCACTTTAAAGACCGTCTTTTTTCAATCATTTCCCACGATTTGCGAAGTCCGATGGTTGGTTTGGTCGGAAGTCTGGAATTGGTGAATGAGGGGTTATTGTCGGAAACCGAATTCCGCCAGATGCTCCCCGATTTGGCAAACAACATCAACAGCATTCAAAGTTTGTTGGACAACCTCCTGGCCTGGGCTCGAACCCAAATGAAAGGCATCGCCATCCTCCCAGAAGCATTCCACATTCGGGAACTACTGGACGAAAAAAGCATCATGTTTAAGAAGCAAATCCAGTCAAAGGAACTACACATTGTCAATAACGTCGAAGCAGATTTGCAGGTGCTGGCTGATAAAAACATGATAGATTTGGTAGCTCGCAATTTGTTATCCAATGCCATCAAGTTTTCGATACAAGGGGGAACCATTACGATGACTAGCTCCCGTCAAAAAGGCTATTCGCAAATTTGCATCACAGACAATGGCATCGGCATTTCCTCCGAAAATTTGAACCAGCTATTCGACACTCAAACTGTCTCCACCAAAGGTACAGCTGGTGAAATGGGGACAGGTTTGGGCCTTTTACTTTCCAAGGAGTTTATTGAACAGAATGGGGGAAAAATTTGGGGTGAAAGTGTGGTTGGTGAAGGGAGCAAGTTTTGTTTTACGATTCCGGAATAAAAACCAGGGGATTAAACTAGCCCCCTGGTTCAAGAAATTCTTAAATAAAACTGCGATAGGTCTGATTTTTAATTCTTGTCGCCGACGTTTAAATATGGCTGAGTAGTAATTGTAATTGGTTTTCATCGAAATAGACACCTTGATCCTTCCAGGCCAGAAAGTGGATCGGGAACTTGCTCTTCTTGATAAGTGGAATTGGGTCAAATCCCCGCTTAGCAGGTTTGAAGGCATAATCCTGGAGGGCAAAAACCTGATCGATTTGATTGGCTTCCGCAAAACTGTGGAAGGCATTGGTGTTGTAGCCGTGAAACAATTCAATCCTGATGCTGGCAATTCGATTTTCGAAGCGGTTTTGGATAATTACCAAGGCTTCTTCAAAGACGACTGACTTGAGGCTTTCAATCCTTTTTTTGGGAGAATAAAAGAGCAATTCGGTTATCGAGTCCTCCAGCCATTCTGAATACATCAGCACAACGTGAACAGATTGATCTTCTTGCATTTGTTCCAATGCGAGGCGCAAGCCATTGAGCGAGGTTACGCTAAAATCCGTGGGTATCAGTAAAGTCTTTTGCATACTCAATCTTGATTGTGATTTAGTGTTGCAAAAGTGGAATAAGTAGATTAAGAAAAATTAAGAATGAAATTAGAGGCAGATTAGAATAGAGCAGATGAGATTAGAATTGGATTAAAATTTCATGCAAGCATTCTCGCAATTGGTAGTTTGATTTGTACAGAGGTTCCTACATTGACTTCGGAAGAAACCATTAAGGTACCTTCGTGAAGTTTGAGAATGTTGCGTGTCAAAGGAAGGCCTATGCCAAAACCATCAAACAGTTGGGTATTGGAAGCCCTGAAAAATGGATCGTAAATGAATGGCATTTCCGCTTCTGGAATCCCAACTCCCTGGTCTTTGATGACAATAACTACCTGATCATTACTCGAAGCGATGTAAACAATCACTGGCTTATTGTGCGAATATTTACAGGCATTGTTGAATATATTGGCCAATGCCAGTTGCAACAATTGTCGGTTGCCATTTACTTTAAGTTTTTTATGATCTTCGGGAAGCAGATTTAAATCTAGGGTAATTTGATTTTGAGGATTCATCCGGTCAATCAAGGTTTTAACCTCCCAAAGCACCTCATCCATACGGACTATCTCAAAGATGATTTTTTTACCTTTGTAACCTGTTTGGGCAAGGAACAATAAGGACTTGGTGATCTGATCCAAACGTTCGGCTTGCAGCAAAATATTTTGCAATACTACTTGATAATCCTCTACTTTTCTTTCCTTGATCAAGGCCACATCTGCTTCCCCGATGATTGCGGTCAAAGGCGTGCTGAGTTCGTGCGAAGCATTGCTGATGAAATTTTTCTGGGTTTCAAAAGCAGTTTCAATCCGATTGAGGAGGTCGTTAAAAGTAGCAGTTAATGCGCTGATTTCGTTGTTATTGTCTTGCTCTTCCAGCCTCAAATGAATGTTTTCAGTGCTGATTTGCCTGACTTTATGCATGATTTGGTTGATCGGGTCAAATACGTGCCGGGAAAAATAGATGGACAGCAATATAGTAATCAAAACGATTAGAAAAACGCCCCCAAAGAGAATGTTGCGCAAAAAAGAAAGGTGATGGGTAGCATAATAGTTTTCGGCAGAGACTACGACCAAATGTGTTCGATTGTTTTGCTGGTATTTAATCCCGGCATAAAATGTGTTGCCTTGGTTGCTGGTTGACTTCCCCTTTTGGAGCACATCTTTTAAAAAATAGATTGGCAATTTGTTGTTTTTTGCAATCTGATTGAGTGAAGCTACATTGGCGACTTCCAGGACGTATTCCTGCTCCTGCTCCAGTTTTTCAAAGTATTTTTCGCGAATGGTTTTAAAGGCTTCGGCATTGAGGGTATCTTGCTCCAGTTTGTATTTTGCGGTGATTATGGCCCTGGTTTGAAGTCTTTTATAAAAATCTACAAAAGAGTATTTGTTGAAAAAATAGTAAACGCCTACTCCAAATATCAGTACAAGGATCAGATTACTGAAAAACAACAACAAAGCAATTTTGGACTGTGTTCTCATACTTCTTTTAATACGTAGCCCATTCCTACTACAGTATGGATGAGTTTGTTGTTCGTGTCTGCGTCAATTTTTTTTCGCAAATAGTTGATGTATACATCTACCACATTGGTGCTGAGGTTAAAATTGATGTCCCAGGCGCTTTCCAGTAAGTCCAGACGAGAAAGTACCCGTCCTTTGTTTTTGATCAAAACCAAAAGCAAACGGTATTCAGTAGCTGTCAAGGCAATAAAAGTCTGGCTGCGCTCTACCCTTTTTGCGTCGTCGTCTACTTTGAGGTCCGCAATGGTGAAAATATTGTGTGGCTGATTGAGTTGCTCCAAAGGCCCGGTTCTGCGTAAAAGGGCTTTGATTCGAGCATTCAATTCGATGAATTTGAAGGGTTTCACCAGATAGTCATCGCCTCCAAGATCTAAACCTAGGGCAACATTTTCGGAGGCCCCCAAAGCCGTTAAAAAAAGAATTGGCGTTTGAATCTGGTTGTTGCGTATTGCTTTACAAACTTCCAGTCCATTTATATCAGGCAACATAATATCCAGAATGATCAAATCAAAACTGCCCTCCAGTGCCATTTTCAACCCCGTGTTCCCTTCAAACGCTACTGACACTTCATAGTCTTCCTCTACGAGTCCTTTTCTGATGAAACCCACTACACTTACCTCATCATCAACCAACAGAATCTTTTTCATGCAAAACAGATTAGTTCTTCAAAGGTGCCTCCCCTAACAATCCCCGCAATACTCCATTGGTCCAGCCAAAGCCATCCTGCACAGGATACTCGCCACCTCCTGCTTTCAGGGTAATATCGCTGACATTGTATTTTTCCACCATCTTTCCAGTTGCTTTGTAGGTTTTTACATTCAGGTTGATCCAGCGCGATTTGATGGTTTCCGCCAGTTTATCCTGCTGGTAATGCCGAAGCCCCTGGATGCTAACCCATTGCAAAGGCGCCCAGCCATTGGGGGCATCCCACTGCTGGCCATTGAGATTGGCTGTACATACCAAGCCGCCAGGTTTAAGAAAGTTTTTTTCCAACACCTTTGCAGAACTGGTTGCCTGGGCTGGAGTGGCCAATTGGTAGCACAGTGGAAACATCCCGGCCAGGGAAAGGACCCCAGTTGGTGTATTTTTGACCCAATCATAATCCACAAAATAGCCCGCATGGCCATCCCAGCAGTATTTCTGAATTGCTTTGTTTCGGGCTTCCGCCAGGGCTTGGTATTGCTGAAATTTGGCTGGATTCTTATTGATTTGATAGGCTCTGGCAATGGTCATCTCCAAATTGTACAGCAGCGTATTGAGGTCGACCGGAATGATCCAGGTGGTTCGAATCGTGTTGAGTTTCATTGGATCACTCAACCAGCGGCTACTAAAATCCCAACCCGACTCACAGGCCGAACGCAAATCCCGGTATAATTCTCTTGCGGGGCGCTGGGTGGTTTTGGACAGCTCCACATCTGCCGCATACATTTCAGCGCGAGGGCTGGCGCTGTTGTCGTAATAGCGGTTAAGGATTGAGCCATCCGGCATTTGTACGACCTTTAATTCCGACTTATTATTTGGCCCCAATTTTTCTTGGCCTTTCATCCAATACTGGTACTCTTTCTCCAATTGGGGCAAATATTTGACATAGATGGCATCCCCTTTTTCTTCAGCCAGGATTTTTACCATTCCTGCAAAAAATGGCGGTTGTGAGCGCGACAAGAAATAGGTCCGGTTGCCATTGGGGATAAAGCCAATCGTATCGATGAGGAAAGCAAAATTATCAATCATGCTGTTGATCAGATCTGCCCGGCCATCCTTTTGCAAACCCAACATCGTAAAATAGCTGTCCCAATAGTACACCTCTCCAAAGCGTCCGCCAGGGACTACATAAGGATTAGGCAGCGGGATCAGGGTACCGCGGTGCCGTTCATCCGGGTTACGAGTCAGTACATCCCACAAGGCTTGTATGTGTTTTTCGGGCGCTTGGCTGGTATCTGATTTGAAACCACTTGAGTAGGCATGAGGCATTTCAAAGCGGTCAAGTACAAATTGCTTCAGGTTGAAGGTGGGTTCTTTGCGCAATTCTACGTAGTCAGCCATGATTTGGTCGACACTAACTTTAGGAGTACAATCTGGAAAAGTTTTGCCATCGGGAAAAATTTTGCCCAACTGTACGTCAATGAACAATTGCCCCAGGCGCTGCGCAGGATCGTACAAAAAGGGTTCAGTAGCCTGGGCAGCACTGGAGGCGCCTCCCTGGTTAGCGGATTGCCGGCATGCAGTAGTTAATAAAATCAGCGCTAAAGGCATGATGGTGCTCAATTTCATGCGGTAAAGAATTGGTTAAAGCCCAATGTAGGAATACATAGGCTTGCGGTTTCCGATGGGTTAAATAGTCGGGCAAAATAGGGAAATTGATGGGGAAGTGCAAAAAAGGGGGAAATTTTGTTGGCTATCCGTCGCTTTTTTAAATTTATTATTTGCGTTTAAACCCAATGTCCTATTTTTTATAGAACAGCAGTTTTCTCTTTTTGTAAAATAGACATCACTAAAAACACCGTTTAAGTAACCATTCGTCACTATGGATGACCATTGTTGCAACTCGTTGCTGTTCAAGTTCCCAAAAATCTCAGCATTCAGTTTCTAGTGGTCTTAAACAAATTTCCTTCCACTTTCCTTTATCAAAAAAAATATCTTTATATTTGCTAATCTCCTATTCTACAGCGTTTCTACTTGATAAAATATGGCAATATTTGTACCTTATGGTCATCCAACAATCCATTTATACGCAACAACAATGGACCGACCTACCTGACAGAGGTAGTGTAGGAAAAGATGAATCTAGCCAATTGGTATTGATTTTTGGCGCCAAGGATCACATTGCTAATCAAGACCTGCGCGCCCAAATCCGCACCAGACATCCTCATGCAGATTTAGTGTTTGCTTCAACTGCAGGTGAAATCTTCAACAATCAGGTGCTTGACAATACCCTCTGTACCATTGCAATCACCTTCGCCCATACCCCTACACGTTGCGTATACAGCAACATTGAGGATTATCCAAGTAGCTATGCAATGGGGCAGTGCCTGTTTCAGCGCCTGAACCAAGCGGACCTCAATAGTATTTTTTTGGTATCCGATGGAACTTTGGTCAATGGCAGCGACCTGATTGCTGGTTTAAATGCAGAAAATCGAAAAGGAATTTCTATAAGCGGTGGGCTAGCTGGCGATGGCGATCAATTTGTCAATACCCTGGTCGGGTTAAATGAACAGGTTGGAGTAGGTAAGGTAGTCGCCATTGGGTTTTATGGCGATGCTTTGAAGGTTTACCACAGTTCCCTGGGGGGCTGGGATGAATTTGGTCGTGACCGCATCATCACCAAAGCCGACAAAAACATATTGTACGAATTGGATGGCAAAAACGCCCTAGATTTGTACAAAGAATACCTGGGACCATTCTCTGACGAACTGCCTGGCTCGGCATTGCTTTTTCCAATTTCCATCAAAACTGCTGAAAGTGAGCAAAAGCTGGTGCGTACTATTTTGACCATCGATGAAGCACAAAAGAGCATGACCTTTGCAGGGAACATGCCCGAAGGTGCTACTGTCCGGTTGATGAAGGCCAACTTTGACAAACTCACAGAAGCCTCTGCCGAATCTGCCCGACAACTTATGCAATATGCCGATCATCGCAACCTTGAACTGGCTATTTTAATTAGTTGTGTTGGTCGCAAATTGGTGCTCCAAGCCCGCACGGAGGAAGAAGTCTGGGCGGCCAAAAACATTCTTGGCGAAACCACTGCCATCGCAGGTTTTTACTCCTATGGCGAATTGTCCCCCTATAACCCCAGTGGCCGTTGTGAATTGCACAACCAAACCATGACAATCACTGGTTTTTGTGAAAAATGCTAAAGTCTTTTTTTTAAACCATGGATATACACCCAACGCTAATTGCCCAAGTCAGAAAACATGTCTCTGAATCTGCCCAACAAGATTCTGGCCTGTCGGATTTGTTGCAATCGATTTCGCATCATTATTATTCCATGGAACGGGACAAAAGATTGACCGAACATGCTTTTGAAGTCAGTGAAAAAGAATACCAGGAGCTATTGAACGACCTGCGTCGGGAAAACGACCTCAAGCAGCAATCCATATCAAAAATCAAGGCAGTTACCCTGGCCCTGGATGCCAATTACAATGCAGAGCACCGCGAAGGTGAAGACCTTTTAGATGTGATCCAGTTTCTGGAGCGCCAAATCGTCAAAACCAAAATCCTGGAGGAGGAGTTGGTACAAGCCAAAGAAATTGCTGAATCCTCTTCAAAAGCCAAAAGCAATTTCCTCTCGGTGATGAGTCACGAAATTCGGACGCCGCTAAATGCCATCATTGGTTTTATCCATTTGTTGTCGACCGAACCTAGTCTTCCCACTCAGGTGGATTACATCAAAGCCATCAATATTTCTTCACAAAACCTGCTGAATCTGGTCAACGACATCCTCGATTTTTCCAAAATTGAAGAAGGGAAAATTGAGTTCCTCTATTCCAAGATCAATATCCGCACACTCATCCACGAAATCAAACTGGCCAATACTTTTCGGGCGAACGAACGGGAAAACCGCATCACCGTGATGTTGGATGAGGAACTGCCCACCTATGTGTTGGGTGATGAGGTACGTTTGAGCCAAATCCTAAACAATCTGATTTCAAACGCCATCAAATTCACCCACAGGGGGCAAATCCGCATCGAAATCCACAAATATGCGGAGTTTGAAAACCATCATCAAATCCAGTTTGCCATCAAAGATACCGGAGTAGGCATTGCGCCTGAGGCAAAAACCCTCATCTTTGAACGTTTTACTCAGGCTAACTCTGAAATTGATCGTCAATATGGGGGGTCTGGATTGGGTTTGTCCATCGTCAAAAAACTCCTTGAATTGCAAGGCAAAGAAATTTCGGTTGAAAGTGAACCCGACAAAGGTTCTACGTTTGCCTTTTGTATGGATTTCGGGAAATGTGCAGAGGAGGAAATGATCCTTTCTCCTCATGAGGACAAAAGCAGCCAGCATCTTGCAGGGGTTAAAATACTGCTGGTTGAAGATGTGTACATCAACAGTGTAATGGCACAAACCATGCTCAGAAACTGGAAAGCAGAGGTTGATCTGGCTGAAAATGGGCAAATTGCCATTGAGATGTGCCTGCAAAAAAACTACGATGTCATTCTGATGGATCTACAAATGCCAGTTATGGATGGCATTACGGCAACGACCAAGATCCGGGATTTTGATCCTTACATCCCCATCATCGCTCTCACAGCTTCTTCTTCCTACGAAACCCAAAACGACATCAAGGCTTGTGGAATGGATGATTTTATTGCCAAGCCGTTTAACCCTTATGTGTTGTTTGAGACCATTAAAAAGCGGGTGGTGAAGGTGTAGAAAAAATGAGAAAATTTGAGGTTGTTTAACTATCAATAACTTATTAATCAAACAACCTCAAATTTATTTAACATCAGAATCTCGCGGTCAAACCCACCAGGCCATTCATACCCAGTACCGGGTAATGCTGCCAGCGTTGGCGGCGGTTGTCCAACAAATTATTAAGGCGAGCAAAAAGCCCGATGTTATCGGTCAATTGGTATTCGGCACCAGCGCTTACATCCAAGAGAGGATTCAAACTGCGCGCTTCGTTGTTGCTGGTCCGGGCAGGCAATCCATTTTGCAAGAACAAATCTGCCCTTACCTTTAATTTTTCATCCAGCAACCTCACTACTGCGCCAACATTCAAAGTCAGGGAAGGCAAATGCCAGGGTTTTTCCTCTCTTTGCAGGTCAAACACATTTTGGCTAAAGGCCGCAATTAAAGCCACATTGTCCAGTAACTGGGTCGAGAATTCACCACTGATGGTGACAATATTGGCCGTGTCGTACAATACATTGAAGCGAGGAATGGAATCGCCATTGGTCACAAACAAAGCCAGATTGTCGACGGTTTTGTAGCCCACCTGCCCCCGGTATTTGATTCCCTTAAATTCCCCTTTGATACCACCAAAAAAATTGTAGTAGAAGGAGTTGCGAATGTCTACCCGTGAAGACAAAAACGGGTTGTAATCGGTCAGGTTACGGAAGTTGTTCTTTTGTAGACCACCTTCAATGCCCGCAAAGGCCGTGATCAAATTGTCCACCACATTGACCGATGCTTCCAGATCAGGATAAATGTAGTATTCATCCGCATGGGAAGCAATATTTGCCCCCACTTTGAAGCGGAAACGATCAGAGTGGAACCCAAAATTAGGTTTGAGGAAAAAGTTGTTCAAACTTTGGCTGGTCGTATCATCGTATCCTGTAAAATCGGTTTGCAGGGTAACACTCAGTGGGTGTTTTTTGTCAAACCATTTGGTACCAGTCAACGCCAGATCGAAACCTGTTTCCCGCGCAGCATAGTTGTCCTCCAAAGCATACAAATCGACACTGGCACTGTAATTGAAATCAGCTACAGTGGGTTCACTATTGTACACTTTACCCTTGGCGTAGAAGGTGTTGAAACGCTGTTTCACGTCTTTGGCATCGTAGCTCAACTGGGTGGGAAAATCGTCGTCGAGGTCATTGTACCCATAAAAATGTAAAGTATTGGATTTGAATCCTATGTCTCCCAGCACTGAAAAACCTTTGTCTGTTTTGTAGATGGCGTTTCCATTGACCTCCGTAGTGCTAAACCGCTGGTTTTCGAGTTTTTTGCTGTTGTCTGCGGAGTAATGATTGAGATCGATGCCTACATTAAGGTTATCGGTAGCCACGAAATCGTGTGATCCATCAAAATAAAAAGCCCGGGGAAATCCCATTCCACCTTGCAGATAGGTTTTATATACATCTGCAGCAGGGTCGGTACGCCATTCCAACGGGCGGATTTTAGGCGCAGGATAATTGACGTTCAAGGGTTTAGCCAGAATATTGTAAAACTGCCGGCGATTGGCAGTGTCAACCGGAGGCAAAACGGGAGGCACTACAAAACGTTCAGCGTCGATCAAGCGAGCATTGAACTGCTTGATCACGTCGACCGATTCGGTGGGCAAGTTTTTTTGAGCCATACTGGCACTGCCGATGCAAAGGAATAAGGCTGCCAGAAAAATATATTGTTTGTACATGATTGTTTACTTTAAAGTTGAGAAGTTGAGGAGTTGAGGGGTTGAGGCTACCGCAGCATTTTTGACAAGGTCATTGTCTACATCGCTTGCGGAAGCCTCAACTTCTCAACTCAATTGCCGCCGCCACTCTTCTGAAACTCCAACACATTGCTCTCAGGCGTTTTATTCAGTGGCGAACTGGCTTCGATTTGTTTGTTGATCTGAGCCAAACGGGTTTTAGCGGTATTTACCACGTCTTTGTCCTCATCAAAATTTTCCAGAAGCGCTTCCAAAGCTGCTTTGGCGTTGTACAAATCCCCCTTATCGGCAAATACATCTGCCAACAGCAGTACACTCTTGGCGACCCAATAAGGATAAGCAGAGCTCTTTTGGTTGGCTTCCAAACACAGCTGTTGAGCCCGATCCAGATTGCGCTGTTTGTAATTGATAAAAGCAATGAGGTAGCGGGCTTCTGCAGTTTGTTCGTTGTCACTAGTTTGCACTACCTTTTGTAAAGCAGGCAAGGCATTGGCATAGTCATTGTTGTCAAAAGCCTGTTTGCCGATGTAAAAATTGGCTGTAGCTATTTGAGCAGCATTGGCTCTGGGGTTACTGGCTACTTTTTGGGCCAGTGCAGCCACTGCGGATTTGTTGCCAGCGCGGTAAGCACTACGCATGGCCCCGAGTTGAGCTTCAAAGATGACGTTTTCATCCGTACTGGCCCTTTCGAGGTCGGAATAATATTTATACGCTTTGTTGAAATCCAATTCGTGGTTATAGGCAATCACTGCACCTTTTTCCAAGGCTTTTACATAAAATTTTCCAGCCCCCTGAAGAATTACCCAGTCGTAATCTTTCAAGGCTAGGCTGTACTGCTGGGTGGCAACATAAGCATCACCCCGGTGAAAATATGCAGTTGACAAATACAAACCTTGCGGGAATGAGCGGATGTAACTGGTAAAACCTTCGATGGCACGTGGGTAGTCTCCATTCTCGTACTTGATTTCGGCAGCGCGGAAATTGACGGAGTCACGTTTGAGGTTGTCCACCTTGTAACCAGGAATGGTTTCGAGGAAGGCAAAATATTCACCAGGTTTGCCCAGGTCCTTGACGTAAATTTCTTCCAACGAAGCGCGAGCCAGGTTGGCTTCACTTGCTTCGGGACTATTTTTAAATACCTGTTTGTAGTAGTTGATCGCCCCATCGTAGTTGCCCGCATTGTAGTTGATCAAACCCAGAGCCAGAAATCCTTGATTCACCAGCGGCGATTTGCCACGGTATTTGGTGACCAGGTTTTGCAGGTGTGGGATGGCGTCGTTGGCACGGCCAATTTCCTGATAGGTTTGTCCAATGCGCAGGAGCGCGTCGTCGGCAAATTCGGAACCTGGGAAGTCGCGGGTCAGGCGCTCCAAAGCAGCAATTTCTTCGGTTCTGCGGCCACGCAAACCTTCAATGATCGCCTTTTGGTAAATCGCGTAATCAAAGCCACCGTATTTGCGGTCGATGGCTTCGTTGTAATAGCGCAAGGCGTTGTCATATTGGTTGAATTTAAAGAAAGAGTCACCCAATCGCAAGGTAGCGTCACCCAATACGTTATTGGCTACTTTGTCATTGCGGTACAGGCTGCGGTTGCGGTTGATGCCGTCTACGGTAGCCTGGAAGAAGCCGCGGGCACGCTCATAATTGTCTTGTTTGATCAAGTTGTAGCCTTGAATATAGTTCGCCGTTGCAACTGAAGATTCCTCAGGCAAATTGCTGATGCTGCGGGACAAGCCAAGGAAACGATCCAGGTATTGGGCACTTTCCTGATAGTTCTTTTCGCGATGCGCAACATCACCCAACCAGAAGAGGGCGATTGCTTGAACCCTCATGTCTACTGGGTTTTCCAGCGACTTTTGTAGAATATCCCGGGCAGCCTGATTTTCGTTGTTTTGCAACAATTGCATCCCTCGGTTTACAGCTACTTTTTGATAGGTGGCCTGCATTTGAGGTTGTAAGCCCCCTCCATTGCGGCGGCGAATATCGGTGATGATCTCTAAAGCTTGTTGATAGTCCCGGTAGTTGAGCAGCACATCCGCCAAAAGCCGCTGAGCATCTTGATAGTAGCGCGAGTTAGGCGCAAAATCAGTCAGGTTGGCTACGGCCTCGCGAGGTTGATTCAGTTCATAAGCCAGTTTGGCGTAGTTGAACGTTGCCTCTTCCTTGATGACCGGATCAAAATTCAAACGTTTAGCAGCGGCCAGGGCATTCAGCGCATTGTTCTTTTGATTGACTTTCAGGTAACAATCCGCCAGGTAAAACATGGCGTTTTGGCCAATGGGCGATTCCGCGCCCGACAAGGGTTTTAAAGTTTGAATGGCCTTCTGGAAGTTACCCGTTTGGTACTGGGTGTATCCAATTTGGTACAACTCTTCCTCGCGCAATTTTTTGGAATTCTCCTGGTAGTACTCCAAATAAGGCAATGCCCGTTGGTAATTGCCCAATTCGAAATAGGATTGACCAACCAACTGCTGAATTTCCTTCAAGTCCCGAATCCCTTTGTCATTCGCTTTAGGCTCAGCATAGGCGATGACGTCCTGGTATTTTTTCTGTGCGAACAGAATTTGGGTCAAATAAAAAGGAATATAGGGCCGGTAGGTTGGGTTGCTTTCCACAATTTGTAAGGAGGTTGCCGCCTGGGCGTAGTCTCCTTCAAAAAAAGAGCTCAAACCCATGTAATAATTGGCTGGTGCATAATATTCACCATCCGCCTCGGCAATTACATCGCGGAAAAAGGACTTGGCCAGGTTAAATTCCTTCAGGGCAAAATTGGCATAGCCCTGGCGGAAGCGCATCTGAGTCAACGTACTTTTGGACATTCCCAAAGTAGGCACTTCGTTGTAAAATTCCAGGGCTTTGGCATAATCTGCCACATTGAAGTAATAGTTGCCCATGTCCATCAAGGCTTCTTGGTATTCAGGATCAGGACGGAAAGAGCGGATGAAATCCATGGTCATGATTTCACCTTCCTTTTGGCGCAATTCAACTGCACATTTGGCCATATACAATGCTGCCCGGGTACGAAAGCTCTCCGCAGCTGTTTCGTTGATTGGCAGACTCAAATCAATGGCTTTTTGGAATTCACGTTTGGCTTTGGCCAAAACGCCTTGTTCATACAGCGTTACGCCGCGTTTGAAAGCTCGGTTGGCTTCGGTGTACACCGCTGTTTGCTGCGCGTAAAGGGAGAGGAAGCACAACAGCAGTAAAGGCAACAAAAGAACCTTTTTGGTCATCATCTTTGTTTGATTATCCGTTTAGGGATGTTATGTCTTGTAGACCAAATTATTGGATGCATCATCCAACGTATTACCCTACAGTTTTAACCCAATAAAGGGAGAAATTTATAAAATTTTAACATAACTAAAGGAAACTTATATGTCTTGCGACTGCACAAGGCTTGCTCCTTTGTTTTGCATGTCCGTCACAGCCTGGTGAACATCACCTGCTTGCAGGTTCACGCCACGGCAGGCATCCTCGATCAAATTGACCTTGAAACCCAGTTCCAAAGCATCCAGGACGGTAAATTTCACGCAGTAATCGGTAGCAATTCCCATTACCCACAGTTCAGTCACACCTTGTGCTTTGAGGTAATCACCCAAGCCGGTGGCTT
>NZ_JANRKL010000143.1:0-8182 GCF_033763495.1 Haliscomenobacter sp.
GAGCAATTTACCATTGAATTATTGCACGAGATTATTTCAAAAAAATATAGTAACTTTGCGCGCTATTGCACGAGCGTGAAGACCAATCCCGTTCATTATTATTAACAACAACCAAACATGGCTAACGAAATTACTGTAGCAGAAAAGCTCAAAACGCTGTATCAGCTCCAACTCATCGACGCTCAAATTGGTGAAATTGAGGTGTTGAAGGGCGAATTGCCCATGGAAGTTAGTGACCTGGAGGATGATATTGCCGGTTTGGAGACCCGTTTGGAAAAAACGGTAAACAACGTCAAAGAACTACAAGCTGTTGTTGCGCGCTTCGCGACCAATATCAAAGAGGCGGAAGCATTGAAGGTCAAATACAAAACGCAACTCGACAACGTAAAGAACAATCGCGAATACGAAGCATTGACCAAGGAATTGGAAATGCAGGATTTGGATATTCAATTGGCGGAAAAGCGCATCAAGCAGGCTAAAATGGACGTGGCCAAGCAAGAAGAAAGCCAAGCCAATACTGAAGAACGCCTGGCTAAAAAGAAAAAAGACCTCGAAGCCAAGCAAATAGAGCTGAACGAGATCATTTCCAAAACGGAGAACGAAGAACGTGCCCTGCGCGCTGAATCGGATGCTGCCCGCGAACACATCGAGGAGCGTCTGATCAAGGCTTATGACAAAATCCGTTCTTCTTACCGCAATGGTTTGGCGGTGGTTACCATTCAACGCGATTCTTGTGGAGGTTGCTTCAACAAGATTCCACCACAAGTACAGCTGGAAATTTCCATGCGCAAAAAAATCATCGCTTGTGAGCACTGCGGCCGTATCCTCGTGGATGACTACATCCTGACTGGAGACAAAATCGCTGAGCATCAGGCTGAATTTGGATAGGCTTTTTGAAAGCCATTTAAAAATGGGAAGAGGGATACAAATTTGCTTTGTATCCCTCTTTTTTGTACTACTAGAGAATCCTTAAGTGCCTTCGGTTTCGTGGGTGGTGAAAGGAAAAACCTGCGGAGCAGGATATATTTTCACCACCTAAGAAACCGAAGGCACTTAAGCATCACCTAAAGACTACTCCGAGATCATCACCGACATCAACTCCTCAATCTCCTCCGCTTCCACCGGAATACCCGCCATCAAATCCAGTGGCCCATTCTCCGTAACCAGGATGTCATTTTCAATCCGAACCCCCAACTTTTCATCGCGGATGTAAATGCCCGGCTCACAAGTGAAAACCATTCCTTCCTGAATCGGGACATAACGATCGGCAAGATCATGCACATCCATCCCCAAATGGTGAGAAGTACCGTGCATAAAGTACTGCTTGTACAGGGGTAACTCAGGGTTTTGCTGCTCAATTTCTTTGCGGCTCAATAATTTGAGGTCAATGAGGGAACTTTCCATCATTTTGACCACCTCCTTGCTGTATTCCTCCAGCGTGGTGCCAGGTACAAGCAATTGTTGGGCCTCTCGCATGATCTGTAACACCGCGTCGTATACGCTGCGTTGGCGTTTGCTGAATTGGCCACTCACCGGAATGGTCCGAGTGAGGTCGGAGGCGTAATGCCCATATTCAGCTCCAAAATCCATCAGGAGGACTTCCCCGGACTTACACTCCTGGTTATTGTGGGTATAGTGCAACACACAACTGTTGGCCCCGGAAGCAATAATGGGATCGTAGGCGTGTCCGGATGCGCGATTGCGAATGAACTCGTGGGTAATTTCGGCTTCGATTTCGTATTCCATTACCCCGGGCCGCACAAATTCGAGCACACGTTTGAACGCTTTGCCAGTAATCCCGATGGCCTGTTGAATCAGTTCCACCTCGGCCTCCTGCTTGTTCATCATCAGTTTTTTGAGGATGGGCTGGGCGCGGTGGTACTTGTGCGCAGGGTAACGCTCCATGACGTCGCGAGCCAGCCGCATGTTGCGGGTAGGCAATTCGGGGATAAAACGGTCGTGCTCCTCGGTGTTGATGTAAATGCGCTTGGCCAGCAGGATCAATTCATGCAAAATAGGGGCCATCTCATCCAACCAATACACTTTTTGAATGCCAGAAACTTCGCGGGCTTTTTCTTTGCTGTATTTTTCTCCTTCCCAAATGGCAATGTAATCGCTGGTGCGTTTTACAAATGCCACTTCCTGAAATCCCTCCTTAATACAATCCGGAAACAAGACCACCACGGTTTCTTCCTGATCCAATCCACTGAGGTAAAACAAGCCCGAATTCTGTCGAAAGGGGAAAAAGGTATCTCCGCTGCGTGGCATCAAATCGTTGGAATAAAAGATTGCCAACGATTCGGGCTGCATCTTGCGCATGAAACGCTTGCGGTTGTTGACAAAAAAGTCCGGGTTGATCGGATCGTATTTCATGGTCGCTTTCCTTTTAAACAAGCCCTAAATTATAAAAGATATTGGATTGCTAGCAAAGGAATTGGGGCTTTTGCTGGAAAAGCGATGATTTTTTACTTCAGCCGCCGCAGAAAGCAAAAAAAAGAAATAAATACCAGCGATGGTTTATTTCCGGTACATCTTGAGTTTAAGCAGCCCTACCCGACTCAAAAAATGCCCAATCGACACCCGCAATACCCCCAATCCGTACTTCATACTTCGCCGGAAATTGATCGAAGAAGCCTCTTCAAAATACTTGGTTGGACAGGTCACTTCGGCAATGTCGAAGCCCGCGTAAACGATTTGAGAAAGCATTTCATTGTCAAAAACGAAGTCGTCCGAGTTTTGCTCAAAATTGATGCCTTCCAGCACTTGGCGACTAAAAGCGCGATATCCGGTGTGGTATTCGGAGAGTTTGTAGTTGATGAGCAGGTTTTGGGAAAAAGTCAAAAAGCGGTTGGCAATGTATTTGTACATCGGCATCCCCCCCTTGAGTGCACCCATGCCCAGGATGCGGGAGCCCAACACCACCGGGTACAACTCTTCCCCAATGATGTTGACCATCGAAGGGATCAACAAAGGCGTGTACTGATAATCCGGGTGCAGCATGATGATAATGTCGCCACCCAATTCTAGGGCCTTGTTGTAGAGGCTTTTTTGATTGCCCCCGTAACCCTTGTTCTTTTCGTGTTTGATCACGTGATTGATGCCAATGCTGCGGGCCAGGTCGGCAGTATTGTCTTTACTGGCATCGTCGCAAAGAATGACCTCATCTACCAGGTCAAATGGGATTTCCTGATAGGTTTTTTGCAGGGTGCGGGCGGCGTTGTAAGCCGGCAGGACGACGATGACTTTTTTGCCTTTGTACATGCTTGCTTGGATTTCGGGGGCGAAGATAGGGAATGAAACCCGAAATTCAGGGAGCCTCAAACTTTAAATTTAGGCTTAGCATTTTTCGATTTTGTAGTTTGGCATTTTTGGGACAATTGGACGATTGGCTCCTTGGAAGTTTATTGATCGACTGATTAAACCTTTGAGGATTAAAGATTTGTTTGTCTGCGGGTCAATATTTGATACAAAAAACAATTGAACTCGTTTAAATTTTTGATCGAAAATGTCCTTAAACTCATTGGCCATGAAATCATTGAGACAGGTTTCAAATTTTGCCACCAGTTTATCAACTTTAAAACCTCGGGGCTTGGCCGCTTTTTTTAGTTCGATTACAAATAAAGAATATGTCCCATCTTCACACTGTTGCACAATGAGACAATCAGGAGTAGGTGGACGATTCAGTTGGATTGATCGATAATGTTCATCGATGTTTAAAATGACATAATTTTCTTTGGGAATAGATTCGTCAAAAGTGACACAAACCTCGTTTTCTTCGCATTCATCCCTTAATAATCGACTTAACAAGGGCTCTTCTTTAATCTTTTCAATCATACTGTACTATTCTGACGTTCAAGTATTTCCATACGCTCTTCGAAAAGGGCTTCGGCACTTTTGGCAAAATTAGTATCGATCATACCCTCTTCAGTAGCTTGAACTTCAGGGTTGACAATACTGCCTTTGGGTGTGTTGATTATATGGTAGATGCCAATTCTTTTTGGGTCTACTTTATGATCGAGGATCATGTTGTTGAGCTTGTTAAACATGTAATCGCTGTGGGAGGTGAGGATGAGTTTAATATTCTGATCAATTAAAGCTGCAAGGGTCTCTATAAAACGTATCTGAAGTTCGGGATGAAGATGGGTTTCTGGTTCTTCTATGATCATTAAGTTTTGGATAGAATCTCTCCAATCTGCGTCAACAACATCTTTATATTTATGATTAACAACATGCTTAAGGAACAAAACAATGGATGATAACTCTGCCACCATTGAAGAAGATTCTTCCAAAGACAAATCAAGATGCTCAGATGTTTTAGCGTTGTAAAATATCTTATTACGATCTTTATCAAACCTCACCTTGCCCTTCAAAATGTCATGTTCTATATTTTTGATTGACAAATCTAGCCCTTGGTTCTCATTTGAAGGGTTCAATGTGGACAAATCAATAAAGTAGTCGCCTATATGATCAGGCAAAGAAGGAATTTGAATTGTTCGATTTGGCAGCGAATTCCGATTCTGGGAAAGTTGCAACATAATTGGGACAAGGCTATTCAGTCCAGTATACAAACCAGATCTTGAAGACGGCAAAAAAGTATATTGGTATGATCTAAATGCCGTTGCTATTTGAAATGTTACAATTTTTAGACACTCATCAAGGAAGCGAAAACGCTCAATCGAGAAACCTTCCTCAAAGTTTGAATTTGGAATTGTTTTCCATTTATGCTCACCAATATAGAAACTGATATTGGTCTGATTCTCTTTTTTAATGGTAAAGTTATTTCTAAGTTCAATTGATGACAATAATGGCACCCCATTATCATCCGAATCGATCATAATTCGAAATTCAGGCCCCTGAATTAATACTGAATAATTTTCCTTAGAATAATTATTAATGAGTTTATCCAGACTAGTAAAGGTATTAGAAAATGAATTTTTTAAACTTTTAATGAATGAGTTAGATAGAGCCTTAGAGAGGTGTTCAACTATTATATCATTAAGCAAAATTTCATCATCAGAAACATCAAGAGTAGTATTAACTGAGAGGCGAATATTTTCAACATCTTGAGCTGAATTCCACATATTCTTCAACACACAATACAAACAATAACACGCATACGATTTCCCCACCCCATTCTCCCCAATGATGAAATGCAAGTCCTTATTCAAATCAAAGGTAAAAGACTCAATTGGCCCAAAATTTTTGATTTCTACGATCATCTGCCAAAATTATAAGGAACGATTAAAGAAACTCAAGATAACAAAAATAGCCCATACCTACTTAGGATGCAAGACTTCCGGCTTTTTACTACCTTGCCCTGCGTTTTTAATTCAAGTGAACCTTATGCAACCCAAACCCGTTTCCCTCTCCCGCACCACCATCACCGAACTGATGATTCCGGCGTACGCCAACTTCGGTGGCAAGATTCACGGTGGGATTTTACTCTCCCTTATGGACAAAGTAGCCTACGCCTGCGCGGCCAAACACGCGGGTGCCTACGTGGTCACGGTATCCGTAGATGGTGTGAATTTTCGGGAGCCCGTTTCGGTTGGGGAGCTGGTGTCCCTACACGCCTCGGTGAATTACGTGGGGCGTACTTCCCTGGTGGTGGGCATCCGGGTGGAATCGGAAAACGTGATCACTGGTGAAAAGAAGCACACCAATACTTCGTATTTCACCATGGTAGCCAAAGATGCCGAAGGGAAACTGTGTGTAGTCCCACCCCTGGCCCTGGAAAATGACGAAGACATCCGTCGCTGCCTGGAATCCATCAAACGCAAACGGCTCAAAGAAGCCTTTAGTGATGAGTTCGACAATGAAAAAAACCGCCTGGATTTGGAGGATAATTTGCATTTGTTGCAAAAAGAACGTGTAGAGCTACCGAAGAAAAATTGAGAAGGTTGAGGAAGGTTGAGGAAGGTTGAGAATCGCCAGTGCCTAAGTCGCTCGCGGCAGCCTCAACTTTCTCAACCTCCCTCAACCTTCTCAACCAATTAATCCCCAAAAAATGCTAAACATTTCTAAATTTTTCGTAGTCTAGGGCGCAAAATCGCCGTATGTCTGAAAACCACGCCGCCAAAAGCCACCAACTGGGCTTTTCCACCATTACCCTCATTACTGTCAGCCTCATCATTGGGCTGGGAATCTTCAAAACACCCGCCATCATTGCAGCCAATGCGGGTACCCAAACCATCTTTTTTGCCGCCTGGATCATTGGGGGCATTACGGCCCTTTGTGGGGCATTGACCTACGCCGAAATTGGAGCAAGGTACCCGGTCATGGGTGGTTTTTACCAGATTTTCAACTACGGATACCATCCTGTGGTGGGTTTTACCGTCAACATCCTGGTTCTGATTGTGAATGCGGCCAATCTGGGTGTAGTGGCCCTGATCGGGGCGGATTATCTGAGTGACCTGGTGTTTGGGCACCCCTCAGGCGTGTTGTTCAATACAGCCATGGCGACCATTGCCGTGGGCTTGTTTTATGGCGTGAATTTGTTGGGCTTAAAAACCAGCGCCCAAACCCAGAATTTTATGACCGTGTTGAAAATAGGTTTGATCTTGATCCTGATTTCAACACTATTTGCGGGAGTGGTCATTGAGCCACATGGTTACGAAAATCAACCCGTGCAAACTTTTACAGGCAACAACACTGTACTGCTTTTGCTCTTGAGCCTCATTGCAGTATCCTTCACTTATGGAGGCTACCAACAAACCTTGAATTTTGGTGCGGAAGCCAAGCCAGGCCCGGCTTTGCACAAGGGCATCATTGCGGGAACTTTGCTCGCCATTTTCCTTTATCTGGCCATCAACTACGCTTATGTCCAAGTGATTGGTTTTGAAAAAATGAAGAATGCCACAGCCATTGGCTCTCTATTGTTTGAGGCCTGGTTTGGCAAAGTTGGCGGCAAGGTGTTCGATCTGGCCATGTTTCTTTCGGTGCTCACTTATGTCAACATCATCCTGATGAGCAATCCACGGGTAATGTGCGCCATGAGTGAAGATGGGGTTTTGCCAAAAATTTTCAGTCGTCGGCATCCTCGTACGGGTGCATTGGTACCTGGGCTTACGGCTTACGCCATCCTGACCATCATCATTACCCTCATTGGCAAACAAATCGACCAAATCTTGAGCTTCACCATGTTTTTGGATAGCATCGGTATGTGTACTTCTGCTGCGACTTTGTTTATTTTGCGGCACCGAGGTGAGGGCAATGCGCGGGTGACCGGGGCTTTGGCAAAGTATACACCTTATCTAGCGGCGTTTTTTGTGCTGAGTTATGCGATGGTGGCGGTAGCAGTGGTGATTCAGAAGCCGGGGGCGGCGGGGATTGGAATGGGGTTGTTGGTTGGGCTGGGGGTTTTGTATTTTGGGGTGTTGCGGAGGCGTTCTCAGGGATGAAGTTCCCACGGATCAAGTCCCACGGATCAAGTTCCCACGACTAAAGTCATGGGTTCTTTTTTGGGATTGCCTCCCACGGATAAATCCGTGGGCTGGCGGAGGGCTTGGAGGAATGAAAAGCCAACACACCCACACTCACACGATCACACACACACCCATTCTTGCGGATAAATCCGTGGGCTGGCGAGGTAGATCGGGGAAGGAAGGCCCACACTCACCTAAATAAGTGTCTTTGATTTTGTATAACATAGTGGGGTAAGTGGTGATCTCAGGCGTGCGCGTCACACCCACACCATCACACCCACACCCACACCCATTCTCATGGAACTTTCATTTATACTCAACGAACTTGGCGAAAACCGCGCAGACTACTTCAACGCCATTGCGCCACCCATCATCCAAACCAGCAATTTTCAGGTGCGGAAGGTGGATGAATTGCGCGATTTGTTTGCTGACGAATCGAGTGGTTATTTGTACAGCCGGGGCATCAACCCTACAGTAGATATTTTGCGGGAAAAATTGGCAGCCCTGGACCGGGCCGAAGATGCGCTGGTTTTCAACAGCGGCGCAGCAGCAATTTTCGCCGCGGTGCTCGCCAACATCCAGGCAGATGAGCACATTGTGAGTGTCAATAAGCCCTACACCTGGGCGCAACGCATGTTTGACAACATCCTGCCCCGTTTCAATGTCGATACCACTTACGTCGATGGCACCCTTTTGGAAAACTTTTCCGAGGCCATCCGCCCCAATACCCGGATCATTTACCTGGAGAGCCCCAATAG
>NZ_JANRKL010000144.1:0-35576 GCF_033763495.1 Haliscomenobacter sp.
GGCTGCCGCGAGCGACTTAGACAAAGACATTGTCAAAATCGCTCGCGGCAGCCTCAACTTCTCAACTCCTCAGCTTTTAAACTTTTTAACTACAAACGGTAACGATCCCGGTCCATCTTCAAAACAATGGCCATCATTGTGGAGAAAGTCAACAAAGATGACCCACCCCTGCTGATGAAAGGGAGAGGAATACCAATCATGGGGGTTACCCCGATGGTCATTCCGATATTGATGAAAAAGTGGATGAACAATATACCAACAACACAATAGGTATACACTCGTGCAAAATTGGAGCGCTGTCGCTCGGCAATTACCGTCAAGCGCAACATCAGGACCAAAAACAAACCAATAATCCCAATTGCTCCGATAAAGCCTTGCTCCTCGCCTACCGTGCAAAAGATAAAATCGGTAGGTTGTTCGGGCACATAACTATAGCGGGTCATACTACCTTGCAAAAAACCTTTGCCCAATAGGCCGCCAGAAGTAATGGCGGTTTTGGATTGCATGAAGTTGTACATGGACTTACATTCAGCACAAACTTCTGGTTTCAACCAAACTAGGATCCGGTCTGCCTGGTGAGGTTTGAGCACTTTAAGCACTGCATAGTTAGCCGAAATACACATCCCAATTGCCAAAGTGATGGCTAAAGCCGCAGCCCCAACTTCTCGCACACCTTTGCGGCTAGCATAAATCAATCCCCAAATTAAATATATCGCAGCTAATGCCCCCAAGCTATACAATCCATGTTTAAACCACCAGCCTGTCACCGCAGCAACAAACACCCCAGAAACGATTCTCTGAGCGTTAACTCGCTCTTTATATAGGGTAGTCAAATACCACAAACCTAAACTCAGAATGACAATGGAAACAATGATGGGATCATACATCAAACCCAATAGTAAAATAGCCAAAATGGCACCTCCTCCAATGTAGTAGTTGGGCGACAAACCTTCACGGTACATGGCGATCAAAAAAGAGCTAAACACAATCGCCGAGCCAAGGTCTCCCTGCATCAAAATCAGCCCCATCGGGATCAACAACATGCCAAAAGCAAGGATCTGACTGCGGAAACTTTTCAAATTGGTACTGGGTGTACTCAAAAAAGAAGCCATTGCCAATGCAGCGGTTAATTTGGCAAGTTCGGAAGGCTGGAATGACATGCCTCCAATGATGTACCAGGACCGGTTACCATGAATTTCCGTACCAAAAAATGGCACCCCCAGTAGTAAAATCATGGAGATGGCATACAAAGGATAGGCCAGGAGTTGCCAGATTTTCCAGTCGAGGGTAAGAACAACTCCGAAGGCCACTGCTGAAATGGCCATCCAAATCAACTGCCTGCCTACTGAAGAGCGCATGAATCCGTATTTCTCGTATTCAATGTAGGTAGAGGCATAAATCATCAATACCCCAAAGACAACCAACGTCAGATAAACGGAAAAAGCAACCCAATCGATTGTTTTTGTCCCGGTGAATTTACCCAGCATAACTCAACTTCTTCTAATATCCAATGAAATCAATGGGACTAATTTGACTGTCCTGTACCAGATAAGCTCCAGGATAAGGACCTCTCAACAATTGTTGCAAACTCATTGCCTCCAGCTTGCTGTGGTAAGCACCTACCCGCAACAAATAATAAGGCCGTTCGTGCAACCAGGTTACGGGTACAAACGGATATTGGGCTTTGAAATTGTTTAAGGTTTCATCCAACTTGGGTCGATCAGTTGTTGCTAAAATTTGCAGTCGCCACCCATTGATGTATGGCTTTTGCTTATTGCCTTCTACATACTGGCTCATCAAATTGGTTATGGCTGGATCTTCTTTGATTTGGATGTTTTGTAGCCCCTGTGCTTTCGCTGCACCAAAACTCACTATCAGCAGGAACAAAGCAATAAAGGTGCGTTGCATGTGTTTTTTTTACAAAAATACAAAAACTTGCGCAGAAGTATGTGCTATCTAAGGGCTTGATTTGCTAATGAGTTAATCGCATTGGTTTTGTCAAAAAATGAGCACTAGTAAGACCCTTCTCCGGTCTCTCCCTTAACAATGGCAACGCCCGATGAAGTGCCAATCCGAGTAGCCCCTGCCTCAATCATCGCTTTGGCGTCAGCAAAACTACGAATCCCCCCTGATGCCTTAATGGCTATCTTGTGATGGAGTAATTCTCCCATTCGCTTTACCACCTCAAGGGTAGCACCACCACCATTGAATCCGGTGGAGGTTTTGGCAAAATCTGGTCCCAACTCGGCCATCACTGCACAAGCTTGCTCCAATTCCACAGGAGTAAGTATCGCTGTTTCTAGGATGATTTTTATTTTTTTACCCTTCATCCGGCTCGCAGTAATCAGGCTGTCTACATCGCTCCGCACATGCGACCACAATTGGTTTTTTACTGCACACAAATTGATGACAGCATCTATTTCATCTGCACCATCGTCGATAGCACGTTTGATTTCTTCTACCTTTGCAATGGTACTGGAATACCCGAGTGGAAAGCCGACTACCGTGGCGACCTGTATTTTTTGCGGAGCATCTTCCAGCCAGCGGGCAGCGTCGTGTACATAATAAGGTGGAATACATACGGCAGCAAAACCGTACTCCCGCGCCTCAGCACAGAGTTGGCGAATGTTGTCCAGAGTCGAATCCGGTTTGAGTAGCGTGTGGTCAATGTATGCGGCAACGTTCATGTCGGGATGTAAAATTTGTCAAGTGAATTTGTTAAAGTAGGGGTATGGTACAATATTAATTTGGCGAAAGATAGGTTAATTTAACTTATATAAGCAGATATTTAACATTTAATTTGAGACCGCCCAAATCCTGTTGGATATGCAACAAGTCAATGAACAACCATTGTTGGAATGTGTGCCCAATTTCAGTGAAGGCCGCAATCCTGAATTGATCGAAGCAATTGCTGCCTCCATTCGCCAAGTGAAAGAGGTAAGCCTTTTACATGTAGATCCTGGCTTTGATGCCAATCGTACGGTGATGACTTTTGTTGGCCCGCCTCTAGCAGTTGTCGAGGCTGCTTTTCAAAGCATCAGAACCGCCGCACAAGTCATCGACATGCGCCAACAGCAAGGTGCTCACCCTAGGATTGGGGCTACGGACGTTTGCCCGCTGGTGCCCATCAAGGGTTTAACGATGGAAGAAGCAGTCAAGCTGGCGCAACAATTGGGGCAAAGGATCGGAATTGAGCTGAACATCCCGGTGTATTTGTACGAATATGCAGCTACTGCACCCCACCGGCGCAATTTAGCCCATGTCCGCCAGGGCGAATATGAAGGCTTGGCAGCTAAAATCAGACACCCTGAATGGTACCCCGACTTCGGGCCAAAAGAAGGATCCTTCCCCGCCGGAGCTACGGTATTGGGTGCCCGCAAGTTTTTAATCGCTTACAATGTCAATCTGAATACCAAAGACCCGAAGGTCGCCCAACGAATTGCCGAAAGGGTCAGAGAAAGTGGTTATTTGCAGCAGGATGGCCATGACCACAAGCAACGCATCCCTGGCCGTTGTCCGGGGGTAAAAGCCATTGGGTGGTACATGCCTGCCTACGGCAAAGCTCAGGTATCCATGAATATTACCGACCTGGATCAAACCCCACTACACCTTGCTTTTGAAGCCTGTTGTGAGGAGGCGCAGCAACTTGGATTCAAGGTTACAGGTTCGGAGTTGATTGGTTTGGCACCGCTTCGGGTATTTTTAGAAGCAGGGCAATATTATGACCCTTACGAAACCGATCCGGATCGTTTGATTGATGTGACTATAACTCATTTGGGTCTGCAGGAACTTAGAAGATTCGAACGAGGACAAAGAATCCTGGAAGATCAATTAAAAAGATAGAAGGAATAAACCCTAAGCTTACCAAGAAAAAAACTTGATACTAGACAATGGATTTTTTCTGCTTTCTGGCTTTGTTTCCTGGCTGGCGGTAATTTTAAAAGAACTCATCTTGGTTTTGTCTGCATAGTGCAACCAAACAAAATAAGTCCCTGCTTTTAAATCGGCAATCGGGAACTGCAGGCTTTGTTTGCCGAGTTCCAATGCCCATTGCTGTTCATAACAAGGTTTTCCCACCTTGTCCTGTACAATTAAGCTTACTATCTGTGGTTTGTCATTCTTCACGTCTAGTACAGCTCGTCCTTCTTCTGGGTGAATGTAGATTTCTCCTACTTCCATCACGTGTTTTTTTATTTGTGACGAAAAAACTGGTAAAAGGTCATGTTTTTTGGGAAAATGAAGAAATGATTGAAAACATAAATGTGTAACAAATATAAAAATAACCGCTGTGCTGGCTTATAAAACAGTAAAATTACAAGCCCTATTTACAGCATGCAAGTTATTAATGTTTTGTTGTGAATGAAAACTTTTGCTCCAATACTTCTTCCAGCCATTGTTTATTTGCTAGTGGCTGTAAGGTATCTAGGTCATTTCTCAATTGTTTTTTAAACTTTCCAGCGTCCCGAACATTCATTAAAACATGTTGTAACTGACTCAAACGCTGCAAGATATGCAAAAAATTAAGGCTAGATTTTTTTTGATAATCCGACAATTGCCGATTGCGTTGTACAAAACGACGCGTAGCATTGATGAGCGCCAGAAGTGCTTCATTTTCGGCCAGCAAGTAGTAAGTTTTGAGTTGAATCAACTTGGCTGAAAGATGATAAAAAGCATCCGTAAATTCCACATTGTGCAACATACGCAGAGCGGAAGGGTAATCTTTTTTTTCAAAATATAAATTGACTAGGTTATAGGTGTAAACATTTTGGTGTACATCAGGGGTCAAGTAGTGCTGGTAGTCTTCGATGAAACGCTCAGTCCATTCGTAATCCCGGGTGCGTATACCAGCAGTAATAATGTTAGTAAAAGTCCATTGGGTGAGTGTGCCATTTTTAAAGATGATTGCTTCATCCAAGAGCAGTTTGTACAGTAGCAAAATCTCCTGATAATACTGGTTTTCGCCAGAATTGATGCGCAATACAGCAAAATTAAGCACATAGGTATACAATTGACGAAGTTCCTGTTGCGGAATCAGTTTGAGATGAGTTTCCAACAAACCTTTGAGTTGCAAATAAGCTTGGTCGTCTTTATAGGTAAACATGTTGTAAGCTGCCAGATATAGCTGAAAAGCGGGGAACCTGGTCAATTCCCGGGGGTTATTCTGGTACCAATGAATAATGTCATCGATAAAAGCACATTGGTAATCTGCCTTTACTGCTGTGCTGCGACTAGCCATATCGCAGGCAATCTTTATTTTTTCGAGTTGGTAAAAACGATCCAAGGCATCACTACGCGATTGTAGATGTGGGGTATAGGCTCTCTTTTCCTGACTCATCAAGTGCTGATCCTGCAAATCCTGTAGTTGATAAGCCGCATACCAATAATTGCTGTCTTGCCAGCTTGTGGTTTCTTGCAGCTGAGTATAACGTTCCAAGTGCATAACACAGGGTTCCAAACATTCCTGATCGAGCAATGTGCGGATCAGCAATTGTTTTTGCAGCACCTTTTCGCGGTTATAGCGACTCTGCGCCAAAAAGTCGTAGAGCAGGTAGAGCAAGTCGGAAATGAGGTTGTTGTATTTCAGTTCATTGAAAGTTTCCTGTGGGAAACACAGGCTGTACATTTCTCGCTTGTCGACTGTTTTTTTGGTCTTCACACACTGCTCGATACCCTGGATTAGCGCTTGCAGGTTCTTATTTTGGTTAAAAAAAACGGAATGCACGTACAAAACAAATTGCTTTCGTTCTTTTGCGTTGAAATTTTGGTACAAATCGAGGAAGCGATTCTTTCTCATCTTCTATAATCATTTTAGTAAAAAACTGATTTTCATATTTTTAATTGTTTAAAAATAATATCCTGTCCTATAATTTCATTTTTTTGTCCTTTAGCAACCAGCGTGTCGCTCCTACCTTTGTCACAACAAAAAAAAGATCTCATGCAACGTTTTTATGCATTATTCACCTTACTGGTTTTGTTCGCAGTACAATTGAGTGCCCAACGCGCCGATTGTATGAACATCTACCTGGCCCGAACCGATAGCAGCAGCTTTGATACGGTGCTGCTGGACGTCAGAGTGCGCAACTATGCCAATACCATTGGCCTGCAATACACCACCCAATGGGACACCAGTATGTTGCAGTTGCTAGATGTGCGCAACTTTGGCCTCCCCGGATTGCGAAAAACCAACTTTAGCTTTGGCTCACCAAACATCAACAAGGGGTTACTGAGCTTTTCATGGACTCAGTTGGACAGCATTAACCTTTCTGATGGTGCCCGTTTGTATTCCCTGCTCTTTGTCGTAAAAAACAAAAACGCAACTACAACTACCGTTGGCTTCACCGATGCTCCGGTGCCAAGTGAAGTGGTCTATCGGGACAATCGATCGCAAGCGATTACAGGTTTGATTGGCTTAAGACTCAATCTAAAAAGCCCTTCTAAGCCGAACTCCTTGCGCTTTACCCAAATTTGCTCGGCTATGAATAGCTGCAAGGATTCATTGGCTAGTGCAAGTGTGAGTGTGAGTGGAGGAGTGCCGCCTTATCGGTATTTTTGGACGAGAAAGGGGCAGACTTTTCAAACAGCCAGCATTAGTGGCGCCGTTCCGGGTGATTATCAATTGTGGGTGAGTGACCAAAATCAGGATACCATTCCCGCTTTGGTAGCCGTGTCTAAAAATAGTTTTTCTTCAGATGCAATTAATCTCGTTTTTAGCACCCTTTGCGATGACTCCACCAAACAAAGAGCAAAGCTTATTGTGGCATATTTTAACCTGCCGGGTGCCTATAATTTTTCCTGGAGCAATGGGTTTCAAGAAAATGGGGTCTACTTTAGCACACTCAATGTAGCCAAAGACAGCCTTTACAGTGTAACCGTAACCGACGCCAATGGATGCAGCGGCTCTTTATCTGGCTTAAGCGCCGCTGGATGTTATGTTCCACAAGACACCATCGTATCACCACCGGATACCATTATCAACCCGGGTAACGGTAAACCCAGTTTGCTGGTACAAAGCAAAATTGCCAACACGGGTGAAGTTTTTTGTACTCCGGTTATTGCAGACAATTTCCAACAATTGAGCGGCCTTCAATTTGGGCTGCGTTGGGACCCTCAAGCGCTTAGCTTCCAACGGATCAATTACACCAAACCCAATATCATTGACTTCAACACCTTGGGTTTAGGTAATGTGGCCAAGGGAGAATTGCGCTTTGTAAAAGTGTTTAGTCCAAGCGCGGTTGCTTTTTCAGGAGAGGTCTTGTTTGAGGTTTGTTTCACGCCTAGATTGAGCGGCGATTCCACTCAAATTAGCTTTGGCCCCGGTACCTTACCGCCTTTAGCTGTAGATGCCCAACAAAACCTGATTCCTTTCCTGACTTATGGAGGAGCGGTTATTACAGCCCCTAGTATTTGGCCCGGTGATGCCGATGGCAATGGGGTCGTAGATCAATTTGACCTATTGCCGCTTGGCTTGGCATACGGAACCAGCGGTACTCCTCGAGCCAATGCTCAAATCACCTGGGAGCGCCACAATACCCAGAAATGGGGTAGTATTCTGATTAATAGCAATACCGACCTCGCCTTTGTGGATGCCGATGGCAATGGACGGATTGATGCAGCCGATACGAGTGCGCTGGCACGCAACTGGCAGCGCGAACACGGGGATGGTTTGCCCAAATTGTATCAACCAGAAGTTCGTGGCAATGGTGCAGCCCTTTTCATCGATGCAGATACCGTGCTGAGTGGAGCAGGTCAGTGGTTTCCACTCGAATTGGGAACAGCGGATAAAGTTGCAGAAAACGTTTATGGCCTTGCGTTCAGCATAAGTTACGACCCTGCCCAGGTACAGGAAGCGGAGCTAAGTTTTAGTGCAGAGAACTCCTGGTTGGGCACGCTGGGACAAAACCTACTTGCTTTCCAACGCAACAACCCTGTTAAAGGCCGGATTGAGGTTGCTTTAACCCGCACCGATGGCCGCAACGTGAGTGGTTATGGCCGCATCGGTAAAGTAAAAATCACTATCGAGGATGTCATTTTGAACCTGCGGGATGAAGAAAATCCTAAACTTCAATTGGGCATTGAGAATGTTCGTCTGATCAATAACGCTGATCAAATCGTCCCAGTGACGCCCTTGCCCAGTACCCCTACAGCTAAAAAAGGAACCACCACTTCGGCCTATGATCCTTACCTGGATGCTCGCATTCGGGTATACCCCCAACCCGCACGTGATCAATTGTTTCTCGATTATGGCGACTTGTCATTGCGCAGTGTGCAGTTGTTGCAAATAGATGGCAAAGCGCTGAGTGGTGTTTTGATGCCTCAACGCAGCCTGAGTTTGGCTAGGATTCCCAATGGGGTTTATCTCCTGAAAGTGGTGGCTGAAAGTGGCGTAGTCATGAAAAAAGTGTTGGTTGCCCGTTGAGGAACGACACATTATTTTACTCAACATTTAGCATAAGGTATTATGAAAACAATATTGAGCTGTATCCTCTTTTTTTTGCTGCTGAGCCCTGTATTCGCTCAGGTCGATTCCAGCAGGGTCATCAATGGAAGCCTGCAATGCTTCAATTACCGGCCAATTTCTGGCCAAACTGTTGTGTTAACAGACACCTTGAATGGCCAAACCTTGGAACAAACCGTGGATTCTTCAGGCTTTTTCACCTTCCGAAATGTCCCAACCGGCCGTACCTATCAGCTGAGCCTCAAAAACAGTTTACCACCCATTGATACCTTTCAAGCTATTTCCGTACTCGATCTGGTCAAAATGAGTCATCACATCCTCAGCATTCGTCCGCTGGAGGGCCTTGCCTTGAACGCGGCTGATATGAATGAATCTTTTGGGGTAACCACTTTTGACATTGTATTGGTTGTGCGCGCCCTACAAGGTAAAGGAGATGCGAACTTCAACATTCGCCGTGCTTCTATCTTACAGGGCAATGGCAAAGTATATTCCCAGAACATTATCCCTAATTTCACAACCAGTCTCTGGGGGCTGCAGTTCGTCTATTTCATCAAAGGTGATGTGGATGGATCGGGTTGTCCCTGATTGAGTTAATCCCTTATTTTGTGAAGGGGCTGTTCTTTGCGAAAGAACAGCCCCTGTTTTGTCAAAGTCGCTCGCGGTAGCCTCAACTCCTCTACCCCTCAACTCCTACTGGCATTTTTTAGCCTCACCCGCCGGGTCAACTTCGCGCCCAAACCACACCACCGCGTAGTTTCCATACAAACCCACACCACAGGCGTTCCAAGTCAGTTTTTTCCAGATGTCGCGGTTGATCATCATGTTGTTGTGCGGAGTGCTTTTTTTCCATCCTGCTATGGCTGCGTTTGCATTTGCACCATCGCTCTGCCAATACGAAATTTCAAAACCATCCCCTTTGTACTTGCTCAATTCCCGCGGTTTGTCCCACATGCATTTGGCCTGAGCGTGATCGTTGGTATAACAGCAAGCAGTCCATTCACCCTTGTCTGACCAGCTGTGCAGGTTGCAATTGCCTTTAACGGGTTGATTGTCTTGGAGATCTTTGGCGTGGGCCTGGGCCACAATGGTCATCGATGCAGAGAGGGGGATTTTGGGTAGTTTGTACAGCTTGCGGTAGGCATTGAGTTGTTCGTAAATTTTAAATTCTTCGGCATTGAGACAAACTTCCGGTTGGTTTTTTTCAGGGGTAGCAAACACCATGGCTAGGGCTATCATAACATAGAGCAAAAGACTTTGCATAGGGATTTTTTTGCTAGCTAAAACGAAAAATAAATGCAATTAATTATCCACTTGTTCAATCCCGTGAAGTGGCACATCCGTTGGGCGGGTACGCTTCCAGCGCCGGTGCGTCCAGAGCCAGTAATCCGGCGTTTCGCGAATGATTTGTTCCAAAATCCGGGTGTGCTTTTCAGAAATTTCGCCTTCCACAGTTTGTTGTGGCTCATCCGTGACAGACAACGCATTCACCGTAAAGTGCCCCCGGCCTACTCTGTTTACTTTGATAAAAACCACGGGCCAATTGTATTCTTTGGCATAACGCTCGGTGCCCCAAAATATGGGTGTTTCTTGATTGAGAAACATCGTCCAATAGGCATTGCGTGGATTCGAAGGGGCTTGGTCAGTCCCAAAAATAGTGGCCATTCGGCGATGGCTGTTTTCCGCAAAAAAAGTGCGGGAGTCGCGGGTAGGAACCATCTCCATTCCAAAGCGACCTCGGGAATCCTGTAATTTCTGATTCAGGAATTTATTCTTCAAAGGGTGGTACAAGGCTACTCCTTCGTGAGGAATCTGGGCACAAAGTCCCATGGCCACCAATTCCCAGTTGTTGTAGTGCCCACCAGCAATGATCACGGCTTTCCCTGCTGCAAAATGGCGATGAAACAACTCGATGTCGTTCATTTTGCAACGCTCAAAGAGCTCTGCTTTGGACATGGAAAACAAACGAATGGTTTCTACCAATTGGTCGCAAAAAAAACGGTAAAACTCGTCGGCAATTTTTTTGATCTCCGCCTCCGTTTTTTGAGGAAATGAATTGCGCAAATTACCCAATACTACTTTGGTTCGGTAGCCCAAACTGCGATACAAAACAAAGTACATAAAATCGGAAAGCCGATAGAGTACCGTCAGGGGTAGTTTGGACAATGGCAGCAAAACCAAATAATATAAAATGCGACTCATGAGTTGGTGGTATTTCGAGGCAAAAATAGGTTTAATTGTTCATTCATCCCTAACCAGGCTGTCGTAAGTCAATTCTTGCCCAATCTGCCTTGCCAGCGCAAAAGCACCTTTAGACTGCAAAACCAATACCGAACGAGGCGCTACTTCGTAAATGTACTTACTCAATGGCTTTTGGGGAGGGACACTGTTGATGTCTTCCGGGCTCTGCAAAGCAGTGTCTACCAGGCGATACCAGCCCTTACTCTGGGGGCTGGAAGGCGGCGGTAACTCAAAATCCAGTGGTTCCCAATAAGCATTCAGGACAACGTAAATTTCTTCTTCATAATCTGGATTGTGCAAGGAGAAGGCCAAGCTGCGAGAGTCTTCGCTCCAATCAGGCTCTCCTGGCGCAGTTCCATGCCAGTGTACAGTGGTATGATGGCTATTGAGGAAATGGGACTCCTGAAAATATGGTGAAGTCATATTGATGCGGATCATCTCCCTGACGAAACGCAAGAGGTCGGCTTCTTTTTCCACCTGGGTCCAGTCAAACCAACTGGTCGGGTTATCCTGGCAGTAAGCGTTGTTGTTGCCACCTTGGCTGCGCCGCACTTCATCCCCCATCAAAATCATCGGGGTACCCTGGGCAAGGAGAAGAATGGCAAAGCAGTTTTTGATTTGCCTCAAGCGAAGGGAGTTGATCTCTGGATTGTCTGTAGGGCCTTCTTCTCCGCAGTTCCAACTACGGTTATCGTTGTGGCCATCCCGGTTGCCTTCCCCATTGGCCAGGTTGTGTTTCTGGTTGTAACTCACCAGATCATTAAGCGTAAAGCCATCGTGGCAGGTAGCAAAATTGATGCTACGGTTGGGGTTGCGTTCATCGGTGCGAAATAAATCGGGGCTGGCGGACAAGCACTGCACCATCGGTTCAGCATATCCTGCATCTCCTTTGATGAAGGAGCGAACCCGATCGCGGAACTTTCCGTTCCATTCCGCCCAGCGGTCACCCACAAAATTGCCTACCTGATACAATTCTACATCCCAGGCTTCAGCAATGAGTTTGCTGGAGGCTAAAACCGGGTCGGATTCTATTTCCCACAAAAGAGGGGGATTGGCCATAGGCCGTCCATCACTATCGCGGCTGAGTACGGATGCCAGGTCAAAGCGAAACCCGTCTACCCGCATCACACCGGCCCAGTAGCGCAAACAGTGCCGGATCATCCGACGTACCACCGAGTGATTGCCATTGATGGTATTGCCCGTGCCGCTGAAGTTTTTGTAGTGCTTTTTATCGTCGGACAACATGTAATAGGTCCGATTGCCCAAACCTTTCAAGGAAAAGGTTGGCCCATTTTCATCTCCTTCAGCCGTATGGTTGAACACCACATCCAGAATCACTTCGATGCCCGCTTTGTGCAGCGCTTTGACCATGTCCCGAAATTCATCCAGTGCGCCCAGTGGGTCTTGGCCTACAGCGTAACCGTTGTGGGGTGCAAAGAATGAAATTGGGCTATAACCCCAATAATTGAGTCGCCCTGGAGGGGCATCATACAAATCAAACTGTTGGATAGGTAAAAGTTCTACAGCCGTGATGCCCAAGGATTGCAGGTACGGAATTTTTTCAATTAGCCCCCGATAGGTGCCCCGCATTTCGGCAGGCAAACCCGATGATGGGTCTTTCGTAAATCCGCCTACGTGCAATTCATAGATGATGGTCCGCTCAAAAGTGTGGTTGGGCGGGGTATCGTCCTCCCAGTCGTAAAGATATGGATCCACTACAATCCCCTTTAGCGCTGTTGCACAGTTGTCTCCAGCGTGGCGGGCTCTTTCCCGGTCCCAGGTGTCGTTGACTACCGCCAAAGCATAGGGATCGAGCAATACTTTTTGGCCATCAAAACGCATCCCGGTTTCGGGGCTGTAAGGTCCGTATACCCGGTAGGCGTATACTTGCCCATGTTCAAGGCCAGGTACGAAGCAATGCCAATAGTAAAAAGTTTTGTTGTGCTTTGGCGAAAGGGTAATGATTTGCCTCGGTCGACGGTGATCCTGTGCATCAAACAACAGTAATTCAACTGCCGTCGCATTTCGAGCGTACAAGCTAAAATTAACACCTTCGGGATGTACGGTAGCTCCCAAAGGGTAACTTTTGCCAGGTAGGACTTGCATGAGTGGTCTTATTTGCACTGTAAAAGTACAGTCTTTGCCGGGATCTTAGGGCGATAAATAAACAAATGTTCAATTTACCCAAGGATCATACAAATAAATGGCTCAATTTAAGCATCTTATCTAATTCTATGGCTTGAAAAAATGTGCATTTATTTTTGCCTACTAATTAACTGCCTTTGCTGAAGTATTTTCCAATTGTGTGACAGAAGTCACGGTTTGGGCTTTTCAATAGTGGTAATTTTAAACTACAAAAGCACTTCATTCACGCACACAATGTAGGCCTTATGGAAAAGCATCATCAAATCGTCATCATCGGAGCCGGAACAGCTGGTGTTACCGTGGCTGCACAACTTTTACGAAAAGACCGCAAGCTGGATATCGCACTGATCGACCCAGCGCAAAAACACTACTACCAGGCGGCCTGGACCCTCGTTGGGGCTGGCACATACAACTACAAAGCCACCGAACGCGACATGGCTTCGGTGATCCCCTCAGGCGCGAAGTGGATTCAACAGGGAGTGCAGGAAGTTGATCCCGATGCCAACAAAGTTACCTTGCAGGATGGTACTACAATTACTTACGATTACCTGGTGGCCTGCCCTGGCATCCAGATGAACCTCAATGCTGTGGAGGGCCTGGCGGAAACCATCAATAAAAATAATGTTTGCAGCAACTACATCAACCCCAATTACACCTGGGAAGTGCTGCAAAATTTTCAAGGTGGCACGGCCATCTTTGCCTCCCCAGCCACCGCAATCAAATGTGGTGGTGCGCCCCAAAAAATCATGTACCTGGCCGATGATTACTTCCGTCGCACCAAGAAGCGGGACAAAACTGACATCACCTTTATCACTCCTGGCAGTGTTATTTTCGGGACAGAGCCCTTCAAGAGCACCATCATGGAAGTGGTCAAACGCAAGGATATTCAACTTCGCTTTTTCCACGCCCTGACCAAAGTAGACGGCCCCAACCACAAGGCGACCTTCAAAATTATGGCCCATCAGGACGAGCCGGATGTTTTGTACTACCAGCACCGACCACTACGGGAAAAATTAGTTGCGGAAGCAGAAGTGGAGATCGAGTTTGACCTATTGCACCTGGCACCACCTCAATCCGCCCCTGATTTTATCCAACGCTCCAAAATTGCAGCGCAAGATGGGCCACAAAAAGGCTGGGTCAATGTAAATCAATACACTTTGCAGCACAATGTGTATGCCAATGTATTTTCCTTGGGTGATGCTGCGGGTTTGCCTACCGCTAAAACGGGCGCTGCGGTCCGCAAACAAGCCCCTGTGCTGGTCGAAAACCTGTTGCACGTCATCCACCACGATGGTGCCGCCATGCAGCCCGATTACCATGGCTATTCTTCCTGTCCGATTGTGACCGGATATGGCAAAATGGTACTGGCCGAGTTTGATTACGACAACAAACGGGCGAGTGATCCACTCATCTCCAGGTTGTTCGACACTTCCAAAGAGCTGTTTGCCATGTGGATTCTCAAAAAATATGGCCTGCCCTTCATGTACTGGAATTTGATGTTGAAGGGTAAGGCATGAGGCCATAATCCCTCGTTCTTGCGGCAATAGCAATTGAATTTTCCGTTTTGAGGTTCAAGTGCTATTGCTGCTGTTTTTATCAATATCCTTGCACTCTTCCAGCTTTTGTTTACCTTTATCCCAGTACTTTATCTTCCGTACTTTGGGATATGTCGCTGGATACCATTAAGAAGCCAATCGATCAGGAACTCACCAAGTTTGAGCAACACTTCAAACAATCCATGCGCAGCTCAGTTCCGCTGCTGGACAAGATCACTTATTATATTGTGCGGCGCAAAGGCAAGCAGGTTCGGCCGATGTTTGTCTTTCTGGCAGCCAAGATTTGTGGCGAAATCGGCGAGCCCACCTATGTAGCTGCCTCTTTGATTGAGCTTCTACACACTGCTACCCTCGTACACGACGATGTGGTGGACGACTCGATGGAACGCCGGGGCTTTTTTTCGGTAAATGCCCTTTGGAAAAATAAAATTGCAGTTCTGGTTGGTGATTTTTTGCTTTCCCAGGGCTTGTTGCTGGCTGTCCGCAACCAACAATTCAGGGTGTTGGAAATCGTTTCCAATGCAGTCAAAGCCATGAGTGAAGGGGAATTGTTGCAAATTGAAAAAGCCCGCCGCCTGGACATCAAGGAAGAAATTTATTACGAGATCATCCGCCAAAAAACCGCCTCGCTGATCTCTTCTGCTTGCGAAGCCGGTGCCGCCTCCACCACTACCGACAACGACGCCATCGAACGGATGCGCATTTTTGGCGAAAAAATTGGCCTAGCCTTCCAAATCAAAGACGACCTCTTCGACTTTGGCACCGACGATGTCGGCAAGCCTCTCGGCATCGACATCAAGGAAAAAAAGATGACCTTGCCCCTCATCTATGCCCTCAATCAAACGGACGCCAGTACCCGCCGCCACATCATTGGCCTGGTGCGTCGCCACAGCGAAAATCCCGAAAAAGTAAAAGAAGTGATCGATTTTGTACGCCAAAGCGGCGGCATTCAATATACAGAGCAAGTAATGCTAAAATTCCGGCAAGAGGCCTTTGAGATTCTGGATGGTTTCCCGGGATCGGAGTCAAGAACGGCATTGAGGGAGTTGGTGATTTTTGTGACGGAGCGGAAGAAGTAGAAGAAAGGGTGGAAGTGTCTTAAGAAAATAGCATCATCAAGCAAAACATACTTTCCTACATCAAATCCAAAAAGCCATGTCCAAGCGTCGCGATTTTATGAAAAATACGGCTCTGGCCGGAGCGGGTATCCTGCTTGCCCCTGAATTGTTTCCATTCAAGGGCTTTTCACCCAATGAAAAAGTCGTCATCGGTGCCGTTGGCACCAATAGTCGTGGGTTCTTCCTGGCGCGTATGTTTGCCAAAATGCCCAATGTAGAAGTGGGTTTCGTTTGTGATGTTGACGAAAAGGTATTGGAAAAAACCATTGCCGATATCGAAAAAGTATCTGGGAAAAAGCCCAAAGGTTACAAGGATGTGCGCAAGATGCTGGAGGAAAAAGACCTGGATGCCATCTTTATCGCAGCACCCGACCATTGGCACGCCCCCGCAGCCTTGATGGCGCTACAGGCAGGTAAACACGTGTATGTGGAAAAACCTTGTTCGCACAACCCATCGGAAGGTGAAATCCTGGTACAAGCCATGGCCAAATATGGCAAACTAGTACAAATGGGCAGCCAACGCCGCTCCTTCCCCAAGGTACAGGAGGCCATGAAAGCCTTAAAAGACGGCATCATCGGGCGGCCTTACTTCGCCCGGGGTTGGTACGCCAACAACCGCAAGCCTATTGGAGTTGGCAAAAAAGTAGCACCACCCTCCCATCTGGATTTTGACCTTTGGCAAGGCCCTGCACCCCGCCGCGAATACCAGGACAACCTTGTGCATTACAACTGGCACTGGTTTTGGCATTGGGGAACAGGTGAAGCACTCAACAATGGCACCCACGAACTGGACGTGATGCGCTGGGGTATGGGCCTGGATTATCCGGTGAAAGTGGTCTCTGCCGGTGGTCGTTTTGCCTACCAAGACGACTGGGAAACACCCGATACTCAAACCATAACCTATGAATTCGCCAATAATACCTCCATCACCTGGGAAGGCCGGAGTTGTAATGGTTTCAACAGCGAAGGGGTTGGGCGCGGGGTCATTTTTTATGGCGACAAAGGCACCATGACCATCCCCGGTGGCGACGATTACAAGGTGTACGACCTAGAGAATAAACTGGTCAAAGACGTCAAAACTGAACTGCAAGAAGCCCAACGCACCAACACCATGGGTATGGGAGAACTGTTGGACAGCTTGCACCTCAATAACTTTATCGAAAGCATTCGGGGTAAAGAAAAACTCAATTGCCCCATCATCGAAGGCCACAAATCAACCCTCTTGCCCCAACTTGGCAATATCGCCCTGCGCAACGGCGGCGTATTGAACTGCGACTCCAGCAATGGCCATATTCTCAAAAACAAAACAGCGATGAAGCTGTGGGGAAGGGAATATGAGAAGGGTTGGGAGATGAAACTTTAATTTTAATGATGAATGATAAGTGATGAACGATGAATTGTTCACCTTTTGCGGTTTTAGATTCATCACTTATCATTCATCATTCATCACTACTGAAACTGCACACACACCGGCGTAAACACCTTCTCCTCCTTCCGGTATTTGAGTTGACCATCCTTGTCGATGCTCAGAATGACAATGTTGTCGGAGTTCTGATTGGCGGCGTACAGGAAGCGACCATCGGGCGAAATGGCAAAGTTGCGGGGTACTTCACCCTGGGTGGAAGCATGCCCGATCAAGCTAAGAGCACCCGTTGTGGGATCGATGCTGTATCCCACGATGCTATTGTGCCCACGATTGGCCGCATACAAAAACTGGCCATTGGACGTGATGTGTAAGTCGGAGCAAGTATTGCTGCCTTTAAAATCGGCTGGCAGGGTGCTGATGCTTTGCACCGTATCCAATTTTCCCGTGTTTTTGTCCCAATTCATCAAGGTTACGGTACAGCTGAGTTCGTTGACCACGTAGGCTTTGGGCAGGCTGGGGTGGAAAGTAAAATGGCGCGGCCCACTGGTGGGATGTACTTTCGTAGCTCCGATTTTGGTCAATGGCTTTTGGGGCGAATCGTAATTGATTTTATAGGTGTAGATGTTATCCGTGCCCAGATCAGGCACATACAAATATTGCTCATCAGGCGAGAGGTTGACGCTATGTGGGTGTGGGGCATCCTGTCGGGAATGAGGGCCTTTACCCTGGTATGCTTCGTGAAAGGTTGACGCTTCTAGCCCACCATTAGCTGCTACAGGATAAACTGCGATTACCCCCACATAATTGGCCACAAATACGTAACGGCTTTTGCTATCCGTACTGACGTGACAAGGGGCAAAAGCAAAAGTGGGTTGTTGGTTGATTTTTTCAAGGTGGTCATCAGCCCGGCGATAAGCCACTACCCGGCCTGCTTCGTCCACATCAGAGCCAATTTCCTCTACAGCATAAAGGTATTTGCCATTGGCGCTGAGGGTCAAAAATGAAGGATTCACAATCCCATCTTGCACTCCAATTTTGTCCAGATAGCCTGTTGCACTATCCAACTGGTACAAATAAATGCCTTCGCCCTTGCCATCTACGTGCCCTTCTTTTTTTGAATAAGTACCAATAAAGGCGGTGTAGGTTTTGGCAGCTTTGGTGCTGGTGGTTTGTGCTGTTTTGCTTCCAGATTCACAGCCTAGCAAAACGCCCAGCGCCAGCAGGAATGTGCAAAGTTTTAAGTACTGCATGTTTTTATTTGTTTGCTGAAAGATAAGTTATAAAATGCAGAAAGCCCCTTCGTTTTCACGAAGAGGCTTTCTTGTTTTTTATTGCCACAAAGACACGAAGAAACCTCACCAGTGAACATCCTACTCGGAGGACATGAATTGCCACGTGCTTTAGCGCGTGGATATGGGTTGCTCTTCTTGATCGGGCTTTAGCCCCTGCCTTGATTTTAAAGCTAGGGCTAAAGCCAATAATCTAGGGTGTCCCGATGCCCCCAGGCTAAAGCCAGGGGCAATTCATGTCCTCCGAGCAAAATGCTCAGTGGTATCCAAGGAATAGAGCTGTGCTTACGCTACGCCCATTTCCTGACGAATTTTATTCAAGGCTGAGCCTGCGCGCAACCAGTCGATTTGTTGCTCGTTGTAGGTGTGCAGCAATTCGATGTTATCGGAAGTACCATCAGAGTGGTTCAAGACCATGGTGATGGATTTTCCGGGGGCCATGGTTTCAAAGCCTTCGATATCGATGGAGTCATCCTGGCGGATTTTTTCGTAATCTTCTGGATTAGCGAAAGTCAGTGCCAGCATGCCCTGCTTTTTCAGGTTGGTTTCGTGGATACGTGCGAAGGATTTAACCACAACCGCTTTTACCCCCAGGAAGCGAGGCTGCATCGCCGCGTGCTCGCGAGAAGAACCTTCACCGTAGTTTTCTTCACCGAATACCACTGTGCTAACGCCAGCATCGCGGTAAGCCAAACCCGAATCTGGCACTGCCATGTATTCATTTTTCACCAGGTTCAACACCTTATTGGTTTCGCCATTGAAGTAATTGATGGCACTGATGAAGGTGTTTTTGGCAATGTTTTGCAAGTGTCCGCGGAACTCCAACCAGGGGCCAGCCATCGAAATGTGGTCAGTGGTACACTTCCCTTTGGCCTTGATCAAAATGCGCATCCCTTTTACCTGATCATTGGTGATTGGTACAAAAGGTGTGAGCAATTGCAATCGGCTGGAAGTAGGGGATACACTAATCACCACCTGGCTGGAATCAGCAGCAGGGGCCTGATAACCCGCATCTTCTACCGCAAAACCTTTAGCTGGCAATTCTGCGCCACTTGGTGGATCGAGTTTTACAGCTACGCCATCCTCGTTGATCAAGGTATCGGTCAGTGGGTTGAAAGTCAGGTCGCCCGCAATGGCAAATGCGGTTACGATTTCTGGTGAAGCCACAAACGAACGGGTTTGTGGATTGCCGTCATTGCGCTTGGAGAAGTTGCGGTTGAAAGAAGTGATGATCGAGTTGGCACGGGTTGGATCATCGGTATGGCGTGACCATTGACCGATACAGGGACCACAAGCGTTGGCCATTACTACACCACCAATTTCTTCAAAAGTAGCCAATTGACCATCGCGGTTTACGGTGTAACGGATTTGCTCCGAACCTGGCGTGATGGTGAATTCTGCTTTGGCCACCAGTTTTTTGGCTTTGGCCTGGCGCGCCACTGAAGCAGCACGGTCCAAATCCTCGTAAGAAGAGTTGGTACAAGAGCCAATCAAACCTACTTCCAATTTTTGTGGGTAGCCATTTTCTCTCACCGCTTTGGCAAACTCAGAAATTGGCCAGGCCAAATCTGGCGTGTATGGGCCATTGACGTGTGGTTCCAGGGTATTCAGGTCAATTTCGATCACCTGATCGAAGTATTTTTCTGGATTGGCGTAGCACTCAGCATCGCCAGTCAGGTATTCTTTTACTGAATCACACAAATCCGCTACATCATCACGCTCGGTAGCGCGGAAGTAACGGGCCATTGATTCGTCGTAGCCAAAAGTAGATGTGGTTGCACCAATTTCTGCACCCATGTTACAAATGGTACCTTTACCAGTACAAGACATGGCCTGTGCACCTTCGCCAAAATATTCCACGATTGCGCCCGTGCCACCTTTTACAGTCAGGATACCAGCTACTTTCAGGATTACATCTTTAGGCGAAGTCCAACCACTCAGTTTGCCGGTTAATTTTACTCCGATCTGCTTGGGCATCTTGAGTTCCCAAGGCATACCTACCATCACGTCTACCGCATCAGCGCCACCTACGCCAATGGCCAACATACCCAAACCACCCGCATTAGGGGTATGAGAGTCGGTGCCGATCATCATCCCACCAGGAAATGCGTAGTTTTCGAGTACGGTTTGGTGAATGATCCCCGCACCTGGTTTCCAGAAACCAATGCCGTACTTGTTGGATACACCAGAGAGGAAGTCGTATACTTCGGAGTTGACATCAACCGCCGTTTTAAGGTCGGTATTGGCGCCGTCTTTGGCCAAGATCAAGTGATCACAGTGTACAGTACTAGGTACAGCCGTTTTGCTACGACCACACATCATAAACTGCAACAAAGCCATTTGTGCCGTTGCATCCTGCATGGCTACCCGATCTGGAGCAAAGAAAACGTAGTCTTTGCCACGAGCATAACTCTGCAATGGAGAATCGGCGTGTAAGTGGGCGTAGAGTATTTTTTCGGTGAGCGTCAGAGGACGTCCCAACGCTTGCTTAGCCGCATTTACTCTTGCGGGAAGCGATTCATAGTGAGCCTTCAGCATGTCGAGATCAAATGGCATGGCTGCTGATGAGTTTTTATGGTAGTGAAAAAAAAGTAATCTTTGATAGAGACCGGAAACGAAATGAAGTTGCGTTTCCTTTTCTAATGGTGGTGCAAAAGTACAATTTTATCCGAATTTTTGATGGTTGAGCACAATTATATACTTGTTTTTACAGGATTTTGTTCGGTGCTTTTACATTTTCTCCAATTCTTTAGCAAGTATGATTGTGCTTCCGGATAGATGAGTCTGGAATTTATCAACTTATATTTTAAAACATCATTTGGAATTCTGAAAAGAGAATGCAAAATAGTTTCTCAAAAATTCATCGGGTTTATATTTTCAATGGATTCTGAGATTGGCTCTTTTTTTCTATTCCCTTGATAAGTCCGATGTGTAGCGGGGTCTTCGAAAAAAAATAGTATGGCAGGGACAAAATCGACCGCCATACTACTTTGTCAATTATTGAGCAAAATTAAATTGGATCATCCAGTAAGTCATCGTTGGATTCAACACGTGATGTGGCGCTTGCGCCATCCAGACCAACGAATTGGGTGTCCTTGTTGAACGCCAGCATTGGAATAAAGATAAATGGTAGAAAAATGCAACCGATGGTATAACCTTCGGTTTTCCCAAAACTCTTTACAAACAAGTTCAGCGTCCAAATGCTCCAGATTACACCTACGTAGGGGATCATCATCAACAATATCCACCACCAGGGTTTGCCAACAATTTCGAGCATCGTCAACTGATTGTAAATGGGGACAATTGCTGCCCAGCCTGGTTTCCCAGCCATTTCATACAATTTCCACATACTGGCGACCAATAACACTACCAGTCCGAGTACGAATAAAATCCCAATAAATGCCATAGTAATTGAGGGTTTTAAGTGCCTAGTTTTAATTCGGGTTAAGGCGTTACCCGTGCATACTCTAATGGATTTTCTGCCACCTCCTTTATCTCGTCAATTTTTATACAAACTTATCTAATGTGTTTTTAGTTCCATCTAACGTGCCATTAATCAGACTTTAAGTAGAATGCTAATTTAACGTTTGCAAGAGAAAATTCAAATTATTTTTTTGTTAAGTGATAAACATCTTTTTGACCTTTCATTTGCTTAAATTGCCCTTGAATAAAATCAAGCCCGCCTGATTTCAACTTTGTTCCAAACTATAAATCAAAAAGCATGAATCGACGAGAAGCTATCAACACGGGTTTGCTGAGTTTGGCAGCCTTACAAGCCCCCGCCATGGGTGCCATGTTGGGGAGCAATCAGCAAAATGAAAACAACATGGATACCAAAGCACCTTTTAAACACTCGGTATGCAAGTGGTGTTTTAATGACCTCAGCCTAGAGGTCATGGCCGAAAAGGTCAAAGACATGGGCATCACTTCCATTGAAATAGTGGGGCCAACCGATTGGCCCATTCTAAAAAAACATGGCTTGACCTGCGCCATCGGCAATGCACCCTTTATCAGCCTCACTGATGGGTTCAACGACATCAACAACCACGCCAAGTACCAAAGCATGTTTCCTGAACTGCTGCAAAAAGCGGCGGACCTAGGCATCCCCAACATCATTGTTTTTTCGGGCAATCGCCGTGGGAAAAGCGATGCTGAAGGGTTGGAAAACTGCGCCAAGGGATTGGATCCAATCGTGAAGCAAGCCGAAAAAATGGGGGTAAACATCATTATGGAGTTGCTCAACAGCAAAGTAAACCACAAGGATTACCAATGCGACAAAACGGAGTGGGGCGTAGCATTACTCGAAAAAATGGGTTCACCCAACATGAAGTTGCTTTATGACATCTACCACATGCAAATCATGGAAGGAGACGTTATTGCCACCATTAAAAAATACAACAAGTACTTCGGCCATTACCATACTGCGGGCGTACCCGGAAGACATGAAATTGACGATAGCCAGGAGTTGAATTACCCTGCGATCATGAAAGCGATTGCTGCGACGGGTTTCAAAGGCTACGTAGCGCAGGAATTCATTCCGGTTGCACAAGATAAATTGGACAGCTTGCGCAAAGCCGTCGTGCTTTGTGATGTGGCATTGTAAATGGTATGGGCAACCGCGAAGGTTGCCCATACGATCATTCCCAATCACAACCAATCGGCGCGCCATCCGGCATCGCAGGCCCTGCAGGCACTTTAAAGCTAGCCGGATCAGCGCGGAAGCTGCGCAACTGCTCTCGGAGGTACTCATTGTGCGCCCGTTGGTTGACATCCCCAAATACCCGGGTCAAGTCTTCTTCCAGCCTGCGGATGCGCAGCAAAGCATGGGCTGATACTTGTTGGTTGATTTCTTTATCACCAGCCAAGTTGAGGAGGTGATGCAGCAGGGACTTTTCCACCACCCGATTCAGCTCTTGCAAGTAAGTAGTATTGGGGCTCCGGTCTTTTTGGGTCGCTGAAAACAGCGCATCGAACAAATCTGCCAGGTTCATGCGTTTGGCATCGCGGGCACTGTGCTCCACCAAACGGGCCAGTCTCTGGGGGTGCAACAACAAATCCAAAGTATGTTCCACCGAACTTTCAGCAGCAGCGATGGGGTCAAAAGTCAAGCCAGTATTCACCTTGAACAATTCGCGATCCCGACGATAACCACTGGGCTGTGGAGGAATCAGGGCAATCACTTTTTCTGGAATTGCCAAAAACTGAGGATCTAGCGTAGCAATCAAAGCATTGAGTGCATCGCGCTGGGCGGCATCATCGATCATTTGGTTGGTTGCCTGCCCGTCGCCGCGTACGGCATAGGTGTAGTTCACGCCAGCCACCATTTTAGCCGTTGCTTCCACTTGGTAGCGATGGGCAAGGTAAACGGGCACTAGAACACTTTCCAAGGTTCCCATCGGTGCCCCTACCGGGATATTTTTTTCCGAAAAGCCACTCAGTGCTTTTTCACGTACCCTCATAATTCGGCGTAGTTCCTCAGGTGCTGACTTGCCTTCATCCCAAAGGTGGGACGCCGGGTGCGCACCACCGGGTGCACGAGAGTCTTCGTCGGTGATGTATTGAAAGCCCATTTTGATGTTGTCGTCCAGGATTTTTTTCAGCCCGACCGCTTCATCCACGCCATCGGGAAAGTCCTGGTAGCCGTACATAATGCTACGTTTGTCCCAATCGCCAATTCCTACCGCGTAGGCTTTGGAAAAATCAATTTTGCCCTGGTTGTCCAGCGTAATCAACGGGTGTGGATAATCCATCACCGAGGAGCGGTCTTTTACACTGGCGGCAAAGTTGTGCGCTAATCCCAGGGTATGCCCTACTTCGTGGGCCGACAATTGCCGCAAACGCGCCAAGGCCATTTCTTTCAAACGTGGATCGGGATTGCTGCCATTCTCATAAGCCTCAATCATACCTTGCGCGATCAGGAAATCCTGCCGCACCCGCAGGGAGCCCAGCAACACATGCCCTTTGATGATCTCGCCCGTGCGTGGGTCGGTCACCGAGCTGCCGTAGCTCCAGCCCCGGGTAGAGCGGTGTACCCAGTTGATGAGGTTGTAGCGCACATCCATGGGGTCGGCACCTTCGGGGAGCACTTCCACCCTAAAGGCATTGCGGTAGCCTGCGGCTTCGTAGGCCTGATTCCACCAGCGTGCGCCTTCGATTAGGGCTGATTTTATGGGCTCTGGCGCTCCACGATCCAGGTAATAGATAATGGGTTCTACTGGGTCGCTGATGGCCGCCTTGGGGTCTTTTTTCTCCAGGCGATGGCGGGTGATGAAGCGTTTGAAGATGGGTTGCTCGATCGGCGTAGCGTAATCCCGATAGCCCGTCATGAAGTAGCCTGCGCGTGGATCGTAGATGCGGGGTTTGTAATTGGCATCAGGGAGTTCGATCAGGCTGTGGTGCATGCGCACGGTAATGGCATCGGGGCTGGGTGTTACCGAACGCACCCACTCCCCTTGCGGATCACCCGAGAAAGTGATGATGGCTTCAAATTCGCTGTTTTTTGGAAAGTTTTTGGTCCGCTCCAGGAAAATGGCCGAGCGGGTAGCATCTACATTGTAGCTGCCCTGACGAGCAGTACGCAGGCGGTTGGCAACGCCGTGGGCATCGCGCAGGAGGAAGGGCGTAAAATCAACCAGTACCTTGCCATTCTCTTCGGCTTCCACTTTGAAGCCCCAGAGGGTAGAGCTGGCAAAGGCTTCGGCCACTGAGCGGGCTTCGTCGGGGTTGTTACTGATGGCGCGGTAATCGTAATTGGGCTGCATCATCAGCACCTTGGGGCCAATGCGTACAAAGCGCACGATGCGGTCGCTGCCCAGTTGGTTGCGGTCCAGGCCGATGTCATTGGAACCCACCCCGGCGGAAAGGCCATTGACGTAGAGGATTTCCTGGTCCCACTTGTCGATTTCAAGCCAGATCTTGCCGTCTTTTTCGTCCCAATAAAAATTGAAATAGCCGGTATAGGCTTTGCTGTTTTTGGTTTTGTCCGTAATCGTGGGCGTTTTGTCCTGGCTCCAGGTGGTGATGGAGGTCAGCGCCAATAAAAGAAGTAGGGCGTGTCGCTGCATGTTGCGTTGGTTTGTTTGGTGAGTGATGGGTAAAAGCTATACAAAAAAGCACATTTTGGCCAGATATAAAATCAAGAATTATTCACGCTAAAAAGCATAAAAGCACAATTGACTCATTTTCAATTGTATAAATCATTTTCACAGACTTTATAATCAGCCAAAGTGACGTAATTTCTTTAACTTTGGCCAATTATAAAAATATGCTGTATGAAAAACCTCCTCCTTGCCCTTTGCTTATTGCTTGGCACCTGTGCCCATGCCCAATTTTTCAAACAAGAAAACGGCCTTGCCCACACCTTCTCCATCGTAGCCCGCGATGAAAAAACCGGGGAAATGGCGGTTGGGGTGCAAAGCCATTGGTTCAGTGTAGGTACCTCCGTTTCCTGGGCTGAAGCAGGCATAGGCGCAGTTGCTACGCAATCTTTTACCAACAAATCCTTCGGCATTCGAGGTTTGGGATTGCTCAAGGCAGGAAAGACTGCTCAGGAAGCGCTCGATATTTTATTGTCCGACGATCCCGGCAGAGAAGTTCGTCAGGTTGCCATCGTGGATGCCAAAGGCAATGTGGCCAATTTCACTGGCAAAAATTGTATAGATTTTGCCGGGGATTTGAAAGGAAAGGGCTATGCCATCCAGGCCAATATGATGCTGACGAATGAAGTCCCCGCAGCCATGGCCAAAGCGTATGAAGCCAACATGAACCTGCCACTGGCTGAGCGAGTATTGGCAACCCTCAAAGCCGCACAAAAAGTGGGCGGTGATATTCGGGGCAAACAATCGGCGGTCATTTTGGTGGTCAAAGGAGAAGCCACGGGCAAACCCTGGGACGAAAACCACCTGGTTGATCTAAGGGTAGATGACCATGCCGCCCCACTAGTCGAGTTGGAGCGCCTCCTGACCCTGCACCGTGCCTACGAACACATGAACAATGGCGACCTAGCTACCGAAAAGAACGACATGCCCCTGGCGATGCAAGAATACGAAGCGGCCATGAAGATGTTCCCCAACAACCTGGAGATGCAGTATTGGACGGCAATCACACTAGCGAACAATGGAAATGTGGCCAAAGCGGCTAAAATGCTCAAAGGTGTTTATGCCAAGGATCCGCTCTGGCGGGAATTGACCAAACGATTGCCGAAGGTGGGGGTGTTGACGGTGAAGGCGGAGGAGATGGGGGTGTTGGTGAAATAAAGGAAGTTTTAGCTTTTTTGCTTATTTTTTATTTTTTGAATTGATCTTTTAACTGCTCTGGATTTCTCTTTGAATGAATAATCTCTACAACCTGCACTTTAATCACTTGTTCATCAATAAAATAAATGATTTGGTAAGACCACTTCAAAACCCGTCGAAAAACCATTTGATCGTCCGAAATTTCCTCTAAAATTCTGTGCCTTTGTGGCATTGTGGCGAGTTTGGATATAGCATCTAAAATTCCACCTCTTACCTTTTGCGCCACCGAAAGGGATTCTTCTTCTTTAAGCCAATCATATATTTTCTTCAATGCACCTTTAGCCTCGTCACTAATTTCAACCTGATATTTTACCATTGTTCTATCTCTTTTTTCAGCTCCTCTAGGCTAGTTGCTTTACCATTGTTCATTGCTTCTAAGCGACTGCGATAGGCAACTCTGGCATATTCTGCCATCACAGGTGTTCCATCTAGCTCGTATCCAATAACTCCTTCTTCCTCTTGCTGGACATAAGTATCCAACATGGCATAAACAACCGTCAAAAAGTGATCGTCGATTTGATCTATTAAGTGATGTACTTCTGTTCTTAATTCAGTGGTGCCCATTGATGGATGTTTTGATGCGTTCAATTTAAAGTCTTTCCTCCACTCATGCAAGCAGATGCTTTTTTCTACACAAACAACTCCTCCGCTGCAATCTCCAGGTCCCCCAAAGCTGGAGCAGCACTACAAATGGTCTTGCCCCGGCAGATGGTCACTTGCTCTGGAGAAGTATAGACGTAGACTTGTTTAGAGTCCGGAAAAATATGCCAAACCACTTGCACTCCAGCCTGGAAATATTCGTCCAGTTTTTGGTTGATCGAATTGACTTGATCATTGGTTGAAATGATTTCTACAACCCAGACAGAAATTTGGTTTTCCCCTTTTTTCATCAACTTGCGCTGCGCCCCTGAATAAAAAGCGATGTCAGGTCGCCGCAACTGCACGGTACTGGTGTACATATCGGTTTCGGTAATCAAACCTCCTTCTGCTTGCGCGGCAGCAGTTTTTTGAAAATAGGCTAACAAAATGAAGTAAATTTCTGCCTGCTGCTGATTCATCGCCTGCGTTTTTTCTACAACACCATCATTCCATTCATACTTATAGCCATCTTCGCGATCGGCATATTCTCGCAAAAAGTGTGCTTTAGACACCCGACGTGGCTTCTTTTTGGTCTTTTTTTGCTCGGCTTGTTGATCAATTGCGGCGATACTGGCCATTTTTGTTTTTTTACAAATTTACATTTTTGGGGATAAAAATGCAAGAAGGTCAAACCCAAGACCTGCCCCTACGCCATCGCCTGCAACTCCACCAACTTCCGGTACTCCCCATTTTTCTCCAACAATTCCGCATGACTCCCCCGTTCCACAATCTGGCCAGCGCGCATCACGATGATTTCATCGGCGTGTTGTACGGTGGACAAACGGTGGGCGATGACCATACTGGTGCGGTCTTTCATCAGGTTTAGAAGAGCCTCTTGAACCAGTTTCTCTGATTCTGAGTCCAGGGCAGAGGTGGCCTCGTCGAGGATGAGGATGGGCGGGTTTTTGAGCACCGCCCGGGCGATGGTCAGGCGTTGACGTTGGCCGCCGCTGAGTTTGCTGCCGCGGTCGCCGATGTTGGTTTGGTAGCCGTTTTCGGTGGCGAGGATGAAGTTGTGGGCGTTGGCGATTTTGGCGGCGCGTTCCACATCTTCGGGGGTAATGTTTTCCATACCGAACACGATGTTGTTGTAAATCGTGTCGTTGAAAAGGATAGCCTCCTGGGAAACGATGCCCAATTGCTGGCGCAAATCGCGCAAAGAGATGTCCTTGATGTTGATGCCATCGATAAAAATGCCGCCCTCGCGCACGTCGTAAAAACGGGGCAACAAGTCGGCCATGGTGGATTTGCCTGCACCGGAAGCGCCCACCAGGGCAATGAGTTTACCTTTGTGGATATTCAGGTTGATGTTTTTCAGCACGGGTTCGTCACCCCGGTAATTGAAACTGACATTGCGGTATTCGATGGATTTTTCAAACTGTGTGAAAGCTTGGGCATCTGGTTTTTCTTCAACCACAATGGGCGCATGGAGAATGTGTTCCACCCTTTGCATGGCCGCGATGCCTCTTTGCACGTCGTACAAGCCACGGGAAAAAGCTTTAGCTGGGTTCAACACACTAAAAAAGGCGTATAAAAAGGAGATAAAAGTACTGGCTTCGATGCTGCCTTTAAACACCATCCGCGCCCCGAACCACAGCAATACCGACACCACCGCAATGCCCAAAAACTCGGACAAAGGAGAGGCCAGATCCCGCCGCCACAACATGCGGGTCTGCATGCGGCGGTAGTCGGTGTTTTCGCGGTTGAATTTGTTTTCCTGGTACTTTTCGGCATTGAAGCCCTTGATGATGCGCAGGCCGGAGATGGCCTCCTCGACGATGGATACGATGGTACCCAAACGCTCCTGTACCTTGGAAGAACTTTTGCGCAGCGTGCGTCCAATCCCTCCAATGATCACCGCTGAAAACAGCATGAGTACAAACACAAAGCCCGTCAAAGTGGGACTAACGTAAAGCATAAAAATCAAACTCAGCACTATGATGATGGGCTCGCGGAAAAGGGATTCCAGGGCATTAAGGATGCTCCATTCGATTTCCTGCACATCGGCGGTGATGCGCGACATGAGGTCCCCCTTGCGCTCTTCTGAAAAATACCCCAAGGGGAGGACCATAATTTTGCTGAACAGTTGCGCCCGGATGTCCCGCACAATGCCATTGCGCGCCGGGGCCATAAAAAACATGGCGAGGTAATTGAACAGGTTTTTACCCAAAAAAACCAGTAGAATCACCGCACAAATTCGAATCAAGGCTGATTCCTGCCCCTGCGTCTGAATCAAATGGCTGATCTGATAATTGAGTTGGGCCTTGAGTCCATCCGCCGTCCAACTCCAAACCGGTTCCGGCAGTGCCTGGACGTTTTTTTGGAAAATGATGTCGAGCAGTGGAATCAGTAATGGAATGCTGGCTACGTTGAACACGGCCATCAGGAGGTTGCTCAAAACACTCAGCGCAACGTTGGCGCGGTACTTGTGCAGAAAGGAAAGTAAACGCCAGAAACTCTTCATAAACAAAGATGAAAGATGAGAGATGAAAGATGAAAGGGGCTATACTGAATTTTCATCTTTCATCTCTCATCTTTTATCTCTCATCTTTTGATTCAGTCCTTAAAGTTGAAATCATTCAAAAAGCTGGTATTGAAATCGCCCTTGCGGAAGTTTTCGTCTTTCATCAACTTCTGATGGAAGGGCACTGTCGTCTTTGGTCCTTCAATGATGAACTCGTCCAGAGCGCGCTCCATTTTACGGATGCACTCCTCGCGGGTGCGGGCGCGGCAGATGAGTTTGGCAATCATTGAATCGTAGTAAGGTGGAATGGTATAACCCGCATAAACGTGAGTATCTACCCTTACCCCATGCCCTTTCGAGCTATGGAAAGAGGTGATTTTACCTGGACTTGGCCGGAAATCAAAATTCGGATCTTCCGCGTTGATGCGGCACTCCATGGCATGCATCTGTGGGTAGCGGTTGCCTCCGGTGATTTTTTCACCCGCTGCAATTTTGATTTGTTCCTTGATCAAGTCAAAATCGATTACTTCTTCGGTCACGGGGTGTTCCACCTGAATCCGGGTGTTCATCTCCATGAAGTAGAAGTTGCGGTATTTGTCAACCAGGAACTCGATGGTACCTACCCCTTCGTAATTAATGGCTTCACCTGCTTTGACTGCAGCTTCGCCCATTTTTTCGCGCAATTCATCGGTCATGAAAGGCGAAGGGCATTCTTCCACCAATTTTTGGTGGCGGCGTTGGATGGAGCAGTCGCGTTCTGAAAGGTGTACCACCTTGCCGTATTGGTCACCCGCAATTTGGAATTCGATGTGGCGGGGCTCTTCTACATACTTCTCCATATAGATGCCGTCATTGGAGAAGGATGCTTTGGCCTCCATACGGGCAGTATTCCAGGCAGATTCGAAGTCTTCTTCTTTCCAAACGATGCGCATCCCCTTACCCCCGCCACCTGCGGTAGCTTTGAGGATTACGGGGTATCCCACTTCTTTGGCCTGTTTTTTCCCGGCTGGAACATCTTGCAACAAACCACCAGAACCTGGCACCACGGGCACCCCTGCTGCAATCATGGTTTCCTTGGCAGTGATTTTGTCCCCCATTTTGCGAATCTGCGAAGGAGTTGGTCCAATGAATTTGATGCCGTACTCCAGACACACCTCAGCAAAATCAGCATTTTCAGCCAAAAAACCGTAACCTGGATGAACTGCATCCGCATTGGTGATCTCTACCGCTGCCATGATGCGAGGAATACTCAAGTAGGATTCCGATGATTGGGGCGGACCAATACAAACCGCTTCATCGGCAAACCGCACGTGCAGGCTCTCCCGGTCGGCAGTAGAGTATACTGCTACCGTTTTAATGCCCATTTCCCGGCAGGTGCGGATGATTCGCAGTGCAATTTCACCGCGATTGGCTATGAGGATCTTGTTGAACATTCTTTTTATTTCGGATCTACCAAGAAAAGAACCTGATCGTACTCAACGGGTTGAGCATCATCTACCAGCACCTTTACAACGGTACCACTTAGATCGGACTCAATTTCGTTGAACAGTTTCATTGCCTCTACAATACAAACCACGGAACCTGCACTAATGCTATCCCCAACTTTGACAAAGGGGGGCTTATCCGGGCCTGCTGAACGGTAGAACGTTCCAACAATAGGAGACTTGATGGCTTTGTAGCGACTCTCATCTCCTCCCGCAGTTGGTGCAGGGCTTGGTGTAGAGGCTGCTGCTGCTTGTGGCGTAGGAGTAGCTACTGGAGTAGGTGTTTCCACGCTGGCTGGTGTAGACGCAGCCGGGATAGCAGTTGGCAAGGTGGCTTGAAGTGAAGGCACGAGAATTTGCTGCCCGCCTTTGCCAAAGTACTTGGTGCGGATTTGCAGTTCGAACTCACCGTCTTTCATTTTGAACTCGGAGAGTTCCAGCCGGCTAACCAGCTTCAGTAGTTCTTGAATCTCCTTTGCATCCATGAGTTGCTATTGTTTAATACGTTCCATATAAGCCCCGGTCTGGGTATCAATCTTGATGAGGTCACCTTCGTTGATAAACAAAGGTACCCGTACTTCTGCCCCGGTTTCTACCGTAGCAGGCTTAAAGGCGTTGGTAGCAGTATCCCCTTTCAAGCCTGGCTCGGTGTATGTGACCTTCATAATCACTGTTTGGGGCAATTCCATGGTCAATAATTGGTTTTTGGCAGCGTGGTACAAGATGTCCACTTCCATTCCTTCTTTAATCAGGTCTGGACGATCAATCAATTTTTTATCCAGAACAATTTGATCAAAGTCTTCATTGTTCATGAAGTTCAATCCTGACTCATCTTCATAAAGGTACTGAAATTTACGACGTTCAACTCTAACTTCGTCAATTTTAGCACCGGCAGGAAAAGTGTTGTCCACTACTTTTCCGTTGGTCATACTTTTAAGCTTGGTGCGCACGAAGGCGGCACCACGGGCTGGTTTGACGTGCTGAAACTCCACGACAGACCAGGTGTCTTTCTCCCAATCTATACAAAGTCCGTTGCGGATATCGGATGTCGAAGCCATGAAAGTTTTATTTTGATGTTAACGTTTTATGTTTTTCTCCCACGGCTAAAGCCATGGGTTGCTTTTCTGGTATAGCCTCCCACGGATATAACCCACGATTTAAATCGTGGGATTCCCGTGGGGTGGCACCCACACGCACACTATCACACTCATTCTTGATCGTAAGCCCACTTGATATAGATGGCACCCCAGGTGAAGCCACCACCAAAGGCAGTTAGAATGATGTTGTCGCCTTTTTTGAGTTGACTTTCCCATTCCCACAAACACAGGGGTAGAGTTCCTGCCGTTGTATTGCCGTATTTTTGGATGTTGATCATGACCCGTTCCATCGGGAATTTCGCCATGTCGGATACCGTTTCGATAATCCGACGGTTGGCTTGATGGGGTACCAGCCAGGCAATATCATCTGCCACGAGTTGGTTGCGTTCCATGATGCGCAGCACCACATCCGACATTCCAGATACTGCTGCTTTGAACACGGGCTTACCGTTTTGGTAGACGAAATGCTCCCGATTTACAACTGTATCAATGGTTGCTGGATGACGAGAGCCGCCTGCTTTTTGATACAGGTAGTGCTGGCCAATCCCGTCACTGTGGTGCAAAGAGTCCATTACCCCAACTTCTTCCTCGGTAGGTTCCAACAAAACAGCTCCCCCCCCATCACCAAAGATGATACAGGTAGTCCGGTCCGTATAGTCGATAATAGAAGACATTTTATCTGCGCCCACTACAATAACTTTTTTGTGTGAACCCGATTCCACAAACTTACTAGCGGTGGTCAGTGCATACAGAAAGCCCGAACAGGCGGCATTGATGTCATAGCAAAAAGCATTTTTGATGCCTACTGCATCAGCAATGATATTGGCAGTATCTGGAAATGGCATATCGGCGGTTACCGTAGCGCAGATCAACAGGTCGATTTCTTCGGGTAGAGTATTGGTTTTGGCCAATAGTCCCTTAACGGCATTGATGCCGATGATTGAGGTGCCTTGCCCCTCACCTTTGAGGATGCGGCGTTCGTGGATTCCTGTACGGGAGGTGATCCACTCGCTGGTGGTATCCACCAGATTCTCTAGCTCATGATTGGTCAGTACGTACTCAGGAACCCAGCCCTGCACACCTGTAATCGCAGCACGAATTTTAGACATAGCATTGGATTTGAATCCAGTTGGCAATTTGCGAGCGCAAAAATATCAATAATCTTTTGCTTGTTAACATTTAATTTAAAACTGCAGTGCTTTTACGGTAGGAAATCAGCCAAAGTCCCAACATAGTCAGGAGTCCATTGACGGCGATGTTGAGGAATCCGAACTTGAAGCCATACAGTTTTTCGGCATACACGTCAATGGTATAGGTCAAAACCGGGGCAATGATACAAACCAGTACAACCCACTGATCGCGCACCGCCCGTTTGGTCAGGATCCCAAACATAAACAAACCAAGCAAGGGACCGTAGGTGTAACCAGCTATTTTGAACAAACTACTGATGACCGCATCGTTGTTCAGCCATTTAAATATAATGATTTGCACCAAAGTCAAAAGTGAAAATCCAACGTGTACCCATACTCTGGTCCGTTCTTTTTGCTGCTCCGGAACATTGGACTTGTCAAAATTGAGGAAGTCGATGCAGAAAGACGTAGTCAAGGCGGTCAATGCTGAATCTGCGCTGGCATAGGTACAGGCAATAATACCCAACATAAAACAGATGGCGGTAGCCACCGACATATGATTCAAGGCCAAAGTGGGGTAAACCAGGTCGGAATTGAGTTTACCACTGGCATTCATCGGCAATTGAATACCTTCTTTAGTGGCATAGAGGTACAACATTGCCCCCAAAGAAAGGAACAAAATATTGACCAGCAGAAAAATGGAAGTAAAGGTCAACATGTTTTTTTGGGCATCCTTGATGTTCTTACAACTCAGGTTTTTTTGCATCAAATCCTGATCCAGGCCGGTCATGGCAATCGCAATCAGGGCACCACTGATGAACTGTTTAAAAAAATTGTTCGGGTCACCGATGCCACTGTCGAAGAAGAAGACCCGCCCGTATTCACTGCGGCTGATTTCCCCAAACATTTCTATCACATTCCAGCCCAAAGCATTACTGATGGTATAAACACTGAGTGCAAGTGCGGATAGCAAAAAGATGGTTTGTAAGGTATCTGTATAAATAATGGTTGCTACCCCACCTTTAAAGGTATACACCCAAATCAACCCGATGGTGATGACTACTGTCAGCCAGAAGGGAATACCCATTGGGCCCGTCACAAACATGTCTACCACATTCGCTGCTAAAAACAGGCGAAAAGAAGAACCAATGGTACGGGAAATCAAAAAGTAGGCCGCACCGGTTTTATAGGAGTAAAAACCCAGCCGTTCTTCCAAATAGGTATAAATGGAAGTCAATTGCAAACGATAATATAAGGGCAGCAATACTGTAGCAATGATGAAATACCCAAAAAGATTCCCCATCACCAACTGCAGGTAAGAAAACGCCTGGTTGTTGCCCCCTGCACCTACTACACCCGGAATGGAAATAAAAGTAACCCCCGAAATGGAAGTACCAATCATACCAATAGCAACCAAAATCCAGGGTGCTTTGCGCCCTGCCAAAAAGAAGGAACTGTTGTCGGCATTCCGGCTGGTGCGCCAGGCCACCACAATGAGCATCGCGAAGTATGCAATGATCAGGGTAGCAATCAATCCGGGAGAGAGTACTGCTGCGAACATAGGTGAAGGGTCGTTGGGGCAAGCCTCGCGGATGCCCTTTTTTATAATTCAATTATTCTTGAGCACCTTCTTTATTTTCAGGTGACTGATCGGCATCTTCAGCAGGTTCTTCCTGTGCCGCCGATTCTTCCACTTCGGGTGCTGCTTCTTCGGCAATTTCTGCCGCGGCTACGGGTGTTGTTGCTGCTTCTGAGGGAGCCTGTTTCTGGAACAAAAAAGGAACCATCAAAAACAAACCCAGCATAATGGACATATCGGCCACATTAAAGATGCCTGTACGCAGTGTACCGAAGCCCATGTTCATAAAGTCAACCACCCGACCTTCCATGATGCGATCGTAGATATTGCTCAAGCCGCCCCCCAGGATGAACCCAAAAGCGGCCTGTTGCACGATGTGCAGGTTTTTGGCAGTCAGTACATGGAAAAAAATGTACAGTAAAACCAAAACAGGTACCACCGCCAATACCCAATAGCGCAAGGTATCGTTCATGCCCGAGCCCAAACTTAAAAATGCGCCAGTATTTTCGGCATACACCAGGCGGAATATGTCATTGAGGTAGGACTTCATGGGTTGCTCCTTCAGGGTATTAACCGCCCATATCTTCGTGAGTCGATCCAATACCGTAGCCAGTAGTCCGGGAATCAACAGTACGATGAGTCTTTTTTGCCACATGTCTTATACTTTCTGTTCGTTAGCGTTCAACGCTGGTTAATCTTGAATGGGGTGAAGATAAGCAGGG
>NZ_JANRKL010000145.1:0-27121 GCF_033763495.1 Haliscomenobacter sp.
GCTACCGCAGCAACTTGGGCACAGTTTTGGTCTAAGCCGCTGCGGTAGCCCACTTCAAAACTCGCTACTCATGTACTCGGAACTCGTCACTCAATTAAAAACAATACATTATTTAATCTTCTTCCCCGGCATCACCTGCCCACCCTGAAACAAAGTCAAACTTTCCACTTTCCCTTCTTTGACCGAAAAAGTGACCTGAGCATCCACCACCTTCAGGAAAAACTCGGTTTCTGATTTTGGAAACAACTCAAATTGCCCCTGGCCAGTAGCCTGTCCAAAAAGCTGGGTGCCATTCCGGGTAATGGTGATGGTAAAATTGGGCGCTAGTTCATACACCCCAACATAAGATTCCAAAACGGATTCAGCAAGCTTTATAGAAACCTCTACATCAATCAACTTGGCCTCAGAATTGAGTAAATGAAAGCCCAGGTCATCAGCACCCTTGCTGGAGTTGGTCAATACCACAACTCCTTTGCCCGTTTCTTTGACAAAACCCACAAAAGTGCGGTAGCCACCGGTGCCCCCATTGTGCCAGATCACATCACCTTCGGCACCTTTGGCGATGTGCCAACCCAGGCCAACCCGCATGCCGCCACCTGGTTTGTCGTGCCGGGCCTGTTGGGAAAGTTGCATTGCGGGAAGCAGTTTGCTTTTTTTCAAACCCATATTGGCCTGTAGGTAAATCAACATATCGTGTACTGAACTGCGAATGGCTCCTGCCCCGGCGAGGGTGGGGATATCCCAGTTGGAAACCTGTACGCCCTGGCTGTAACCCATGGCGAGGTTCTGCTTCATCTTGTCGTCAAAGGTGATTTTGGTTTCCTTCATGCCCAGTGGTTTGGCAATTTTGCTAAGCATCAATGCCTCGTAGGAACTGCCTGCTTTGAGCGCAAGGATGTGGCCCAGGAGGCCCTGCGCCAGGTTGGAATACTCGTATTGTGAACCAATGTCACGCGGCAAGGTATAGCCATTGATAAAGGTATACATTTGATCTACCGTGTAATCTGCATAAGGGTTGGCGGGGTCTTTGGGGTTAAAATTGCTGGGCATGCGCGCCAGGGCCGAGGTATGGTCGGATAGGTGGCCGAGGGTGATTTGCTTGCCATCCTTGGTAGGTAGTTTTACTGCGGAAGGCAGGTGTATTTGGGCTGGATCATCGGTTTTTACTTTTCCCTCCAGTACGGCCTGAGCCAGCAAAATACCCGTGAAGGTTTTGGAGATGGAGCCGATTTCATAAATGGTATGTTCGTTGACGGGCTGCCCCCCGGCAGTTTTAGTGCCAAAGAGGTAATACTGCGGCCCGTCCTTGTCGATGATGCCGATGGCGATGCTCGGGCTGTAGCCGTTGGCGATACGGGATTCGATGCTTTTGATGACTTCGGCGGGAAGGGCTTTTTGAGCAAAGCTGGAAAGTACACAAAGTGCGGTGAGAAGAGTAAATAGGTGTTTCATGGTTTTGTGGTTTAAAGGATAATCAGGCTAAGTTAACTTGGTAGTGGGTGCTGCGGCCTGCTTTTTGGACAATCAATATGCCTTTTTCTACCAAATCCTGCAAGTGCCGGGTGGCAGTTGCTTTGGAAACTCTTGCGATGGACTGATATTTACGAGCATTCATGCCACCTTGAAAATTTCCTTCACCTTCTTCCAACATGCGATTGAGTACCTTGATTTGTGCTTCGTTCAAGTTCGATTGATGTTTATCAAAAAAGGCAGTTTTTTTCAACAAAAAATCAATGGTTTCGATGAATTCCTGTTGTGCTTGTAGAATGGTTTCGCTAAAATATTGAATCCACTCGGTCAAATCATTGGTGCGTTGAGCTTTTTTTAGGGCAGCGTAATAAGTCTTTTTCTCCGCTTCAATAGGGGTAGAAAGACTCATCAAAATAGGTCTTCTTAAACCTTGTGCCAAGGCTTTTTCGGCAATAACTCGCCCAATTCGACCATTTCCATCTTCAAAAGGATGGATTGTTTCAAAGTACACATGGGCGATTGCAGCACGAACCAGTAAATTAGAAATGGGTGATACCCCGTCTGGTTTTGTTGCATTGAACCACTCAAAAAAGGCTTGCATTTCGGCAGGAACTTGTGCCGAAGGTGGCGCTTCAAAGTGTACTTCTTCTTTGCCAATGGCCCCGGAGATCACTTGCATTGGCTCACTATGGCTGCGGTATTGACCAACATTGATGCTGGTATTGCCCAACATCAGGGAGCGATGCCATTCAAAAAGCATTTCTGCAGTTAAATCAGTATCAAACTTCTCTCTGGCTTTCACCAATAAGATGGCAATTCCTTCAGAACGTTTGTCTTTAATGTGATGACTTGGTGTGGTGTAACCCAGGTTTTTGCGGATCGAAGAAATTAAATCAACACGACTGATCAATTCGCCTTCAATCGAGGATGTTTTGATGGCCTCTTTCACCAATATGGTAACCAGGGATTCAGTTTGCTCATGACTTGGCAGGCCATGTAAATACCCAAGGCTTTGCCCGGCAAGCTCCACGAAGGACAGGGCTATTTTTGTAAACGCAGTTTCATCATATCGAAAATGCGGCCAATCATTTTGTTGCCAATTGTACATGTTGAGCCGATTAAAGTGTCTATTCGGCTCACAATGTAGCAAAAAATGAGCCGAATAGGTGCTCTAATCGGCTCATTTAAGTTTTACCAGCCCAAAACCAGCCAGCCATTCCTTATTTACCCACCCTTTGCAGGTCCAAATCCTGAAAATCAAAACTAAAATCAATATTCGGCGAAATGCCTTTCATTTTAATGGATTGGGCCTTTCCGTTTTCATCCAGGGCAAACATGGCGAGTGCATCACAATTCATGTCCTGGTATTCCCATTTGATGGCAAAGGTGTTGGCATTGTAAAAGGCCATGGGGCCATTTAACTTGGGCGAGCGGTGGCATTTGAACCACAGTTGCTGCCCCTTTTCAAATACTTCCACCTTGCCGAACCACTTGTCTTCGTAAATGCCAATGTAGTCCGCGTTTTTTACTTTGACATTTTTGGCAGACTCCACTTTCTCCCAAACCTTTTTGGAAACCTCATCCCCGGCACTCCTTTGCTGGGTCATTCTTTCGTTGATTTTATCGGTCCAGCCAAAATTGTCCAGACCCAAATAACTATCCGCAATGGTATTGGATACAGCTGAAAAAAGGCCGCCGCCACCATTCTCGGTATTGGTCAGGACCACAATGCCCAGGTTCAAGTCAGGGAACATCATTACGGACGTGAGCATGCCGGGCAAACCACCCGTATGGGTCACCCGCATATTTCCTCGTATATCGCTCAAGCCCCAGCCCAGGCCGTAGCCGTTGAAATGGGACTTGTAGCGGGGATCAGGATTGGTGGGTAAAATGGTGTGCAAGCGCCACATTTCATTTTGGTTCCGCACCGAAAAAAGGGTGGACTTCAAACCTTCGCCGTACTTGCCTTTATTCAGGTGCATCATCATCCAGGTGGACAGATCCGCCACGTTGGACAGAATACCTCCTGCTGCCGAGTTGATCTGCTCACCAAAGGGGGCAATGGCCTTGATGGTACCCGATTCGGAGGAATGGGGAGTGGCCAAATTGCTCTTGTCCTTCATCAAATCGGGAGAGGCAAAGCTGTGGTTCATTTGCAGGGGCGTGATGATGCGTTTTTGTACAAAATTCTCGTAGCTCATGCCGCTGACCCGGGCAATGACTTCCCCGGCCACGAGGTACAGCAAGTTGTCGTAATCGAACTTAGTGCGGAAGGCCGAAACGGGTTTGAAGTATTGAAAAGCAGCAAGGACATCCTTGATTTTAAAATCCGAACCATCGGGGAAAAACATCAAATCGCCCACGCCCAGACCCATACCGCTGCGGTGGGTGAGCAAGTCCTGGATGTTGAAATTTTCGGTCACATAGTCGTTGTACATCTTGAATTCGGGGATGTGGTCTTTCACCTTATCCGTCCATTTCAGCTTGCCTTCTTCTTCCAGGATAGACAGGGCAGCAGTGGTAAACGCTTTGCTGTTGGAGGCGATGGCAAAATTGGTGAATTCGTTGACGGGCTTCTTGGTATTGATGTCCGTTACACCGTAGCCTTTTTGGTGGATTATTTTGCCATCTTTTACCACAGCGACGGCGGCACCAGCTACTTTGAATTTCGCAAGGGCATCGGTAACCAGGGCATCAATGTCCTTGGAGGCGATTTGGGCTTGAATGGGCGCTAGTGACCACAGGATAAGGATGAATGCGGAAAGGAGACTTAGGTGTTTCATGGCGCAGGAATGTTTTTTGATTAAAAAAGGGAAATCCGAGCAGAAGTTTTTTTACCACCTTAGCAACCTAAGGCACCGAAGGAATCACCTTAGCAATCAGGACCTATTGCTCCCCTTTTTTATCAATAAACTGCCAGGCATCACTCTCCCATACGTCGTATTCTCCGTCTTTAACAGTTTTGCAATTGGTACTTACTTTGGCTTTGCCATTTTCAAATGGGTAGGCGCAATCGTATTGAGGCTCGATGACGATGGCATTGGTGCCTGCATCGGCATACCCAATTTTGCTGTCCTTGACGATGCGGTACAAGCCATCAGCCGGGGCATCGGGGCCATTGTCGTAAATAAATACGTCGTAGAGCACGTTTTTTTGTTCGTCGACGACCACCCATTTGTGGTCTTGTTCGAGCATGCTCAGTTTGCCTTGGGTGTTTGGTGCAGGGTTGGTGCAGGCGGCAACGAGGAGGAGAAGCAAAAGGAAAAAGGTGTTTTTCATGTTTAGTGGTTTAAAGTGTGGGTTTGAGCCTTGAGCCTACTGGTATATTGTACGGCTTGCTCAATCCGAACCCGGTTGTTTGTTAGGGTAATATCGGGCGAAATTTCGTAATTTTCATAAAGTAAAAATTTCTTGGCCCAAAACAAGTCTGTAATATAAACCTTGATGTTTAGATGGGGGCATCGCTGGCGGGAAATGATAATACCTACTGCGTTATTGCTGCTTTAGCAACCATTTAATCAATTCTTCATTGTCAACTATACTCCAAGAATGAGGATGCCTACTGTTGTCAGGCTTTCTATATCCCTTGTTCTGCGTGGTAATTAATGTTGCATTTTTATTCCCAAGTTGATTCAATTCATTTACCATTGCCGAAAGGAAAGTAGAATTCATGCTGGTGTAATCCATACCACGCTCTTTCATCCACCAATGTATGTCAGGTTCAGTATAAATTCTTAGTGGAACTGTGAGCAAATTTTTAATCGCAGTCTGTGTAGTGTCTGAAAATGAATATGGCGAAATTTTATGATAGTTTGCAATCGAATTTTCAGGGGTGCCATGCATGATGTCTTGAATTTTTTTAACGAGGAAAACACTTTCTCCATTTGGAGGTGTGTTAACCGAAAGCCTTATATTCCGTTTACATGAATTATAGACTTGCTCGAAGTCAATAGGCGGGTCGATTGCAAAAACTGCATTTGGTTTTTGGTCGATTTCTTCGGTATATTTTAATACACAACTTCCACCTATGGAATAACCACCCAAGTAAAAAGGCTGGTCAGTAATGTTGTTTCTCCTCCTAACGTCGGTTACTATTTTCGCAAATGATTGTTGGCTTGAATCATCAATTCCGAAAGAAAAAACACCGTCTTGAAGTGTTGGAATAATAGTCAACAGTCCACTTTCTGCCAATTGTCTGGGAAGTGATGATTGTTGCATCACTCTTTCTGCGGTTTCGCTAAAACCTGGCAACAAAAAAATGTACCCTTTTATTGGCAATGTTGAGGGAAAAATAATGGTATAGCAATTTTTTGTTGTGTCCTTGTCAAGGAACACTTTCGCGGTCTTAGGATTGGTTGTTTTTTGAGCATTGCAACCAATCGTAAGAATGGAAAAAGCCAGAATTGTAAGTATAAATCTTGTCATTGGTATCAGTTCTTTGTGTAGTGGTATGTCGTTCTACGCTTGCAGAGAACGTGATAATACAGGCACAGTTTCGGTTTAGTTGATAAAATCTTGACGCTGGAGGATTTTTTTGGTAAACGATGTGGAATCCCTTAATGCGAAGCTACTGCCAAATAAACCTCAACTTCGGAGTTTTCACCGTTTTGGGATTTCGGCCCGTACACTTCAAAGTCATAAGTATATTTTCGTTTGAGCCCCTGATCGCGCTGCCATATGTCTAACCAAACATCAATAACTGCTTGGGGCATTTCTCCTTTTGCCGTAAATTTTTGAAAATTATCGGAAGGGAATTCGCGGCCAATGAGTCCACCTGGAATTTCCTCCAGTGTTTTTACCTGAACTCCGATTATGGTCGTGTACTCTTCTGTGTAATTGCTTTTATAATCCGTATAAATCGCAAGGATATCGGGTGAAAACTTGTTCGGGATTTTCTCCAAGATATTTTCTGTAAAAAAACGCCCCCAAAGTTTGCCCAAATCCTCTTGTGATTGGTTGTTTTTATTGCTTGTACGAGTAGAAATTCCGATGATTTTGAATCCGGTTGTCATGTTTTTATTTTTTGATTTTTGAAATGGTCTTGGCCCTTGATTTTGTTGCTTTGTCCATGTCCTTGATGGCGAAGTCAATGGCTTCAAGTATTAAGGGTTCTACCTCTCGTAAGGCTGTATCTGCTCAGATTGTTTCATCTTTGAATTGTATAAAAATCAAAGTCAAAACAAGGAAGCTTAGGATCCTTTCAGCACTTGCCAATCCGTTCCAGGTAGTGCTTTGCCACATGGCAAACCATTCTCCACCAATGACCTCAAAGCCCAAAAACCAGATAATGATTCCAAGGATAAGCCCGGCAATAGCCCAATTCTTTGCAGTATGGAACGTTTCAGGGGCACTTTTTAAGTTTTTGAATAGCAGCCAACTTCCCTTTAAACAAAAGAATGCCATCGTTGCTTCCAAAGCAATAATCAAAATATAGGCAGCATGAAAAAGGACATGGTTATTGATGCTTCGATAGTGAATATTGCTGTCAGGGAATATGGTATCCATTTTCATGACATGCTCTACGAAGTAGTAATTGGTATAATAGTCAGTTGTATTCCCAATTACAATCAATAAAGCCATAAAGCCAATCGCGAGTACGAAGATTAATTTAGCAATGCGAAGTAAAAACGCAGTTGGGTACATGTTGTTGAAAATTAAATGGTTATAGAGGCGAAATGCCAAATTATGCAACAGTGCTTAACGCGAATTTACTGCCAAATCCTCTTGCGATTGGTTGTTTTTATTGTTTGCTCGGGTGGGAATTCCGATGATTTTGAATCCTGTAGTCATGTTTTTATTTTTGAAATGGTCCTGGCTATTGATTTTGTCGCTTTGTCCATATCCTTGATGGCAAAGTCAATGGCTTCGAGTATCAAGGCTTCCACCTTAGGGTTTCTGTAATCGCTGGTCTCTTTTACGTCGATGTGGCGGATCAAATTGCCAGTTCCGGTCAGGAGTTTATGAGGATCTTTCAATAGGGTTCCTTTGTTAAAGCCCAGGTTCAAATGATTGCTGTAAATGGGAAGCATACAAAATGCGTCGGAGAGTTTGTCGGAAATCGAAAAAACGGCCGTCAAGGCATGGGTGTGGTATAGCAGCTCATTGCTATCGGGATGTAGCTCCAGGATGTATTGACGCAAATCGGTGAATAGACCAATAAGCCCCTGGTCTTTAAAATCCAACAAGGCTTGAAAATCTGGATGAATGGGTCTTGGGTTGTTCATAACTTGTTGTTTTTGAAATGGATTAGAATGGTGTTTTGATCTTAAATCATCCATTGTAATAACTATCTCTCCGAGAAAGATTGTGACCTCATTGTGAACCTTAGTATTCAATAGGTTTCAGTCCCACCAAAAGTATAGCCGTTTTGTTTTTTTTCATGATGTCTGCCAAGGCTTGCACTGTATCTGTCCCTTGGGTAACAACGTCAGGGCATACTTTATATACTTCCCTTGCAAATTTTGTCCAGTTTTCTGGTTCATTATGGATGATAAACTCACACCAGTCATCCGATGCTCCAATAAGTTCAAGATTATACTTTTTGTCAAATACTTTAATGATAGAAATCAAACTGTCGTTTGTGATGTCATAATTAATCTTTGGGGGATGTTGTAAAAGTACATTTGTTGACGATTCTTATAGGTTCAGACCCTGGTATTTTTTTTAAAATGCTAAACAGATGCTCTGGCTTAAACGGCTTGATCAAAGACTCATTAAAGCCGGAACTCAAATATTTTTGATGGGATTCAGGTGTTGCCTCGGCCGTAAAAGCAATGATGGGGATATTGCGTTTTCGATTATCCGTGAATTGTCTGATCGTGTGAGTTGCTTCTATCCCATCTACATTGGGCATTTGAATGTCCATGATAATCGCGTCAAAATCATTCGTTCTGGCGAAGTCAATCGCTTCCTGGCCATCTTTTGCAACTGTAAATTCTGCGTCCCATTTCTTTAACATAGTGGTTAGTACAAGTACATTTACCTGGTTATCCTCGGCAATCAAAAGTTTCATTCTGCGGAGATTCATTTGGGAGCGTGGCGCAATTTCTGCCATGTCTGCCTTGGGAAGGCTTTGGTGCTTATCATACCTCAAATCTACCGAAAAAACAGATCCTCGGCCTACCTGACTTTCTACCGCAATCGTTCCACCTTGTTGTTCCACAAGATTTTTACTAATGGTAAGCCCCAAGCCTGTTCCGCCATATTTTCTGGTAGTACTAATATCAGCTTGCGTAAAATTTTCAAATATTTGCTTAAGCTGTTGGGGGAAAATCCCAATACCAGTATCTTTTATGGTGAAGTTTACCTGGATACTACTTCGCGTTTCCTCCTTCAAAGTAAAAGCTAGTTCTACGCTGCCTTTTTCTGTGAATTTAATAGCATTGGATAATAGATTGGACAGGATTTGGCTTAGTCTCACATAATCGCCGGATAAGAGATAGTCGATGCGTGGATCGGGAACAAAGGTCAATGTTATAGATTTCTCTTTTGCGGTGGGTTCAAAAAGTCTAAACAGGTTTGCAGTTACCTTATTCAAATTAAAAGGAATGCTTTCAAAAACAAGTTTTCCCGATTCGATTTTTGAAAAGTCGAGAATGTCTGAAACGATACTGGACAGATGTTGTGCAGAAAACTTTAAAGTCTCTACATATTCCCGTTGCGTGGGACTAAGTTGCTCCTCCATGAGCAGGTTTGCAATGCCGATTACGCCATTGATTGGGGTTCTGATCTCGTGACTCATACTCGCCATAAACTCCGATTTGGCAATTTCAGCTTGCTTTTGCGGGGTAATATCTTGATCGGTACCTTTTAATCCAATTACTTGCCCTTCAGTATTCTTGACCACTTCACCAATGCAGGCGATGTATTTTATTTTGGCGTCTTGGAACACAGCACGATGCTCAACATGAAAGGGCTCTCCTGTTTTTATGGTATTTTGTATGGCAGTTTCAAGTAGGGTAAAATCTTCAGGGTGACATTTCTGCCGCCAAGCTTCATACAATCCATTGGTGGGATGATGCTCTAACTCAAAAATTCGATACGTTTCTTTGGACCAATGTAATTCCGAGTTTAACAAATTGAATTCCCAACTTCCCACGTTGGCAATGGCCTGAGCTTCTTCAAACAACACCTGACTTTGAAGGATTTGAGCTTCAGCTTTTTTTCGTTCCACAATTTCTTTACGCAGCTTAATATTGCTCTTTCGGCTAGAATTAAATAAAAATACACCAACAAGCAATAGGCTGGATACCAAAATTAAAATGATGACAAGCAGGATATAATAGTTGCGCTGACTGTCTATTTTGGCGCGTTGCAATGCCAATGCCTGTTCCTGATGTTTGCTTTTTAACTCTATATTTTCCAGGTCAAAGAGCGCCCTTATTTCAGCTGTTTTTTCTATGTCAGCGATTTTGACGAGGCTATCGTTTATTTCAGCAGCGAGCCGCAAATGCTGATTTGCAGCTTTGAAGGCCCCTTTTTTTTCATACAATTCAGCAAAAAGCAACTCAATATCCCGCTCTAATTCTGGAGAAGTTGCCTGTTTCGCCAACGCCAATGCTTTCGTTAAAAGGGCTTCTGCAGGGCCGTAGTTTTTTTGTAAGATATGTAGTGAAGCATTTTTTTGGCAACTCATCCCTAAATTAAAGAGATCTCCTATTGACTCATCCATTTTCATGCATTTTTCGGCATAAAATATGGCATTGTCCAATTGCCCCAAATCCTCATATAAACTGCTCAGATTGTAATAGGTATCAGAAATATTTTTGCGAACGTTAAGCCGTTTAATGATGGCTAAGGCCTTTTTATGTTCACGGATCGCTGCAGTATATTTTTGTTGAGACGAAAGAAAGGTGCCCAGCGTAGAATGTGCTCTGGCGATGCCTTCTTCATTCTTGGTTTCCTTAGCAATTGCCATGGCCATATTAGCGAAACGGGCAATTTCCTCGGTGTTAGATTGTTTGAAATATAGCCAGGCGATATCAAGGTAAACGTTCACCAAGTCCTTTTTCAAGTTCAGTCGATCATAAACTTTGACCGCCTCCAGGTATGACTTCAAAGCGAGATCTAATTCCCCCTGAGCTACATATATATTTCCAGACAATGTGGTCATGTCCGCCTTTATGTCTTCATACTGATCTATTTCTTTAATCGAAAGAACTGACTTAAGGTGGGTAATGGCAGCAACATAGTTGCCCATGTTATATTTCAAATGGGCAAGGTTGAAGAGGAAATTAAATTTCACATAACTATGGCCGTCTTTTGGTAACAATGGCTTGGCTTGCATCAAATAGGCGTAAGCCTTTTTATATTCATCTCCTTTATTCTCTAAGGCTGCAAGTTGTGTAAGTACCTCTACTTGATTTGATACAGCATGGTTTTTTAAAGCATCTAGGTATAAGCCTTCCAAAATCTTTTTAGCTTCGTCTAATTGATTCTGATCAAATAAATAACTTGAATAACGGAAATAACAATAATACTTAATTTTGTTGTGGCTCTCTTTTGCAAGGAGTTTAAAAGCTGTTTGGAAGCAAATCTGAGCAGAATCACTTTGGGGCTCCTCCAAGTAAATATTCGCCCAAATGACATAATTGTATGCGGTGTAGAGATTCCCGCCTTCTTTGAGGCTGATTTTGCCTGCTTTTCGTAAAAATTCACGGGCTTTAGGGTAATCAGGGATTTTATAATGGTATGCTCCAATCAAGGTGAGGGCATGTTTTTCTCCGGCCGATTTTTAATTTTTCTGGCTTCTGCAAGTGCCTCCAAGGCATAATGGTGGGCATCCTCAGCGCTGAATTCGAAAGATTGAAAGGAAAGACCCAGTAACGTATTGAGTCGCTCGGCAGCAGCTTGACTGAGCAATAAATGCTGCATGCTGTCGATTTCTGTAGATTGGCTACTAGAAAGAATGGGGACCAGTAAGTAGATAAAAAGAATGAAATGGCCGCGCATCTAAAGTTTAGACTTGATTTGTGAATTGCCGAGGCGTTGTTGCATGAATCCTTGGCGGAGTTGGGCTTGGTAACAGGATGAAAATTATGCAGGAATGAGTTGGGAAACAAAAATACAATCCGGCTCATGACAAAGATAGATACGATCAGCGACCCAAACAAGTCCCCAGGCCGTCATAAAATGGTGCATTTGTTCTCAATAATCCGATAACACCGACAAATAGATATCAACTTCCGAATTTTCGCCATTTTGAGATTTCGGCAAAAAGGTGTAGTTAGGGAAATACCTGATCGTTTAAAACTCCACCACAAATCCCATACTCGGCAATCTGGCGCCGCTGGTATTGGGCAAAATGACCGGAATAGCCAATTGGCGATTATTGGGTGCTGCCGGATTTCCAAATACCCCCGGATTGTATGCTGAATTATTAGCAGTAGCAATCCCTCCCTCTGCATTGCGTTGCAAGGTGAAGCCGGGCGGGGTTGGGTTTTTTGCATTGAAGAAATTCTGAATGTCCAGGAACAAATCCAAGGTCCATTTTTTGAAGTTCCATTTCTTATCCAAACGTACATCCATAGCGTTGAAACCGCTTAACCTTTGGGAGTTGGCCCTTTCATAGTCGAGCACTCCAGCATTGGTAAAAGGATAGTTCTCCAGGCTGTTAAAAATATGATAAGGGGTATACGGCGTACCTCCCTGGTAACGATAACGAATCCCCAACTCCCAGTTGCGCTTAAATTTATACCCACCAGTAAAGGAGACAAGATGGCGGTTGTCCCATGTTGAGGGGATATACTTGTTATCCAGGCCTGTAAACAAGCTATAATAAAACGTGTAAGCCAGGATACCATAGAAATTTTTGGACAAACGTTCCTGATACATCAACTCAAAGCCATAGGTTTTACCCCGTCCATTACTGCTCACCCGCTCGTTACCCAGCACGCCAAAATCGCCACCGAGATTGGCAAGTGATATTCCTTTGTCAATGGAAACGGGGTAATTATCGTACCATTTGTAAAAACCTTCGAGTGTAATACGGGTAGAAGATTTAGGGTTGAATTCAAAACCCGTTACCAAATGGTCGCTCTTGATGTATGCTACATTTTCGTTGGCCAAAATACCGTTGAACCGAAAACCAAGAACGGTGTAAGGTGCGATTTTATAATACCTACCCGCTGATGAATTGATGCTGAATTTTGGAGATACGCTGTAACTTGCTGAAATACGAGGGGATAAAGTGCGGCCAATCTCATTTCCACTGGTAGTGAAAGTATTGCCATCCACCCTCAATCCAACAGAAAGCAGGAATCTGCTTTCAAAAAAACGTTTGCTGCCGTTTACAAATAATCCGTAACGCAAAAAATCAATGTCAGTAGAAAAATTAGCTAAATAACCTGGTCTGCGTTGAAAAGTCGAATTGTCATAGCGGGCATAAATACCCACCAAGCCTGTATTCAGTTGCCAGTCATTGATGGCATAATTGACTTCATAACGCAATCGGGTTTCATCTTCAGTTGATTTGTAGCCGAGGATGCGTTCATTTTCTACGGGCTTTTCATTGTTTTGAAATTGATCAGCGGTACCGGTCAAGCGATTATTGCTTACCGACAACAAGGTGAAACCATTCTTGATGCTGTGACGCCAGGAAACACCCAGGGTATTGGTACGTTGGGTGTTTAAGGGTATTTGTTCCAGAATGGCCAATTGCTCAAGCGTGGGGTCATCAGGGCGTTTGAACGTGAAGTTATCTATAGAGCCGATACCGATAAAGTTGAGTTCGTTTTTGTTGTTGATCTTATGGGATACCTTGTATTGATAGTCCCAGTAATCAGGGAGAAATGGCAAATCGATCAACTGAAATATAAACTGGAGATAAGAGCGACGAACCGAGGCAAGAAATGTCGTCTTGCCATTTTTTTTACCCAGCGGGCCTTCGGTAGTCAATGCTGCTTCACTGGCACTCAAGCGAAAATTGCCCTGGAATTTCTCGGGATTCCCTTTGCGCTGTTTGAATTGCAATACACCCGACAGGGGATTGTCATACCTGGCAGGAAATGCAGACGTGTGCAAAGTGACATCCTGAATGAATGAAACGTTGAGCAAGCCGACCGGCCCCCCCGCAGCGCCTTGTGTTGCAAAGTGATTGATGGTAGGAATTTCAATCCCATCCAAGAAATACGTATTCTCATTAGGCGCACCGCCTCGAATAATGATGTCATTTCTGAACCCTACGGAACCGGAAACACCCGGCAGCGACTGCACTACTTTTGAAACGTCAAAATTAGCGCCGGGATATTTGGCAATTTCTGTAATACCAAGCGTTTGCACAGAGTTTACCACACCTGCCGGTTTGATGTAATTGGATCGGATCACTACCTCTGCAAGTTCTTTGTACTGCGGTTCCAAATCAAAGTTTAATTCTACTGTATTTCCTGATGTAACCGGAATATCAAATTTTGTCTCGCTTCGGTAACCAACGAAGCTTACCTCTACGTTCCATGTCTTGGTAGGAATATTCGTGATGCGGTAAAACCCATTTGAGTCAGCAATCGCAATTGATTCACCGTTCACAAGTTTGACCGTAGCACCTTCCAATGGCGAGAGTGTTCTTGCATCTCGTACAAAACCATTGATGGTACTGGTCGTTTGTGCAAAAATGCCAAATGGAGTAAAAAATAGAATAGTAATTCCCAACAAAAACTTCATCTGTGTGCTCATACCACTGGACATTTTTAAAAATGGATAATTTTAGAAGAAAAGTGTACAAGACATGTTTTGATGATTGTGTCATAAGCAAACACAACAATTGAGCTTCTTCTACCCTTTCTGAACGTGTCCAGTAGAGTTAAGCGAGCTTTAAACAATAGCCCGATTCAATTGTTCTAGCCCCCATGATACAATTCATCCTTATCACGATCGGTTTTTTGCTCGCCAATCATGGGCATGAAACATTACAGGTGCAAGCGGATGCATCCGTAAAGGTAAAAGTGACGGGCGTTTCTGCTGAAAAGGGAGAAGTACTCGCTGCGCTATTTGCATCAAGCCAAGGTTTTCCCGGCGATGATTCCGCTGCCTATAAGGTAGCACGCGCTACTGCGTCGAATGGTACTGCCTTGTTGGAATTCAGCAATGTACCACGAGGCACTTATGCCGTAGCCTTATTTCATGACACCAACAATGATGGGGTATTGAATACCAACAGGTTGGGTATTCCCAAAGAAGGATATGGCGTGAGCAAAAACGTAAGAAATCTTTTCAGCGGACCGAGCTACAAGCAGTGTGTTTTTCAACATACTACCGAAACTTCACTCACCATCATTTTACGCTATTAAAACCATGCAGCAGCAACCCAAAAAAATTGTGGTGATCGGAAGTGGCTTCGGAGGTTTGTCGGCTGCAATTCGCCTTGCAGCTAAAGGGCATGAAGTAACCATTTTTGAAAAGTCTGACCAGCCTGGAGGCAGGGCTTATCAATATGAAATCAACGGGTTTAAATTTGATGGAGGCCCCACTGTCATCACTGCCCCACATCAATATGATGAACTCTTTGAGCTGGCCGGAAAGAAGCGTGAAGATTACCTGACATTGGTTTCACTTGACCCATTTTACAGGATTTTTGATGGCAATGGGGATCACTTTGATTACTGGCGCAGCCAACAACAAACAGAAGAAGAAATAAAAAAATACAGTCCGGATGAGGTTGCGGGTTACCGAAAATTCATAAAAGGGGTAACTGACATTTTCAATTGGTTTCATCCCTTTACGGAAAAAAGTTTTCCTACTCTTTGGAGTTTCCTGCGCATCTTTCCGCATGTGATCAAAACAGGCACATGGAGGAGTATGTATGGATTTGCGGCTCAATTCATCAAGCATGATTTCCTAAGAAAAGTAGCCTCCTTTCATCCCCTCTTAATTGGCGGTAATCCCTTTGATACCCCTTCTATCTACGGACTCATTATTCAGTTTGAAAAGCAATGGGGTGTTCATTATTGTGTGGGGGGGACAGGAGCCATAATAAAAGCCTTGTGCAAACTATTTGAAGAATGTGGCGGAACGATAAAGCTAAATGCAGAGGTAAAGCAAATTCTCATCGAAAACAAAAGGGCTCAAGGGGTGGAATTTAAAGATGGTTCTGTGTACGAGGCTGATGAAGTAGTTTGTAATGGTGACGTTGCTTTTGCTTACAAAAATTATATTTCGAAAACCTTGTTGCCCAAACCAATGAATCTTTGGCTGAGCAATTTGCAATACAGCAATTCGCTGGTTGTAATTTATTTTGGTACAAAAAAGAAATACAAGGACTGCAGACTATCGCATCATAATTTGATCTTGGGAAATGATTACAACAAACTGATGCGGGACATATTCCAGCGAAAAATTTTGCCCAGAGAATTAGGTTTGTACCTGCACATGCCTTCCCAAACTGATGATTCCATTGCACCTGAAGGATGCGATTGTTTCTATGTACTGTCACTGGTGCCTAACCTTGATGGAAAAATCAACTGGAATGATTTGATGGATGAGTATGTCGATAAAGTGCTCGGCTTTTTGGAAGAAAATTATTTGCCCGAATTGCGAGACAACATTATTGCCAAACATGCAGTGACACCTTTGCATTTCCAAAATAATTTGAACAGCTACAAAGGCGCTGCCTTTTCCATCAAACCATCTATGATGCAGAGCGGTTATTTTCGCCCGCAGGTAAAATCAAACTGGTTTGACAATTTATACTTTGTGGGTGCAGGTGTTCATCCTGGAGCAGGCGTACCTGCAGTACTGGCATCCGGTAAAATCGCAGCAGCAGCTATTGAACAATAAACAATTACCATGGCTTCATTTTTTCCATTCGGTGTGGCACAGAATCAAAAGACGTACAGCTTGGCTGATGTGCCCGTTACAGGAACCATCCCTGCTTGGCTTCAAGGCTCATACATTCGCAATGGCCCTGGTATGTTTCAACTAGAAAATAAAAGATTGAATCACTGGTTTGATGCGATGGGAGCTTTGCACAAGTTTGATATTGCCAATGGCAAAGTAGCTTATCAGAATGTGATGATTGAATGTGAGTCGTACAAAAAGGTAACAGAAACAGGGGATATTCAATTTTCAGAATTTGCCAGCGACCCTTGTAAATCTATTTTCAAAAAAGTACAATCACACGTTTTTCCCACTTTGCCCAACATGACGGATAACCCCAAAGTGAATGTGGCAAAGATTGCAGGTAAGTTTATGGCACTGGGTGAAACACCGATGCAGGTAGAATTTGACCCGCATACTTTGAAAACGATTGGTGTGAGTGAGCCAGTACCCGGAGGTTTTGCCTACAAAACAACTGCCCATCCACACCTGGAAGATGAACATGCCTATAATCTGGTAGTGAAATTTGGCATGCAGAGTTTTTACAAGTTGTATGATGTGAGCAAGCCGGGCAGTAAGGCTATTGCAAGCGTGCCAGTCCAAAAACCAGCTTACTTGCATGGTTTTGGCATGAGTAAAAACTACTTCATCATTGCCGCAGGACCCTTAACCGTTGTACCGATTCAATTGCTGTTCTGGAAACGACCCTATATTGAAAATCATCATTGGAATGCAAAAGAGGGGGCTGCTATTTACATCATTGAAAAAGCAAGCGGCAAGCTCAAAGCAAAATTTAGGACCGAAGCCTTCTTCAGTTTTCATCATGTAAATGCATGGGAAGAAGGTGAGGACCTCATCATGGACATCAATGCGTACGATGATGCGTCGATCATCAATCAGTATTATCTCAAAGAGTTAGAAAAACAAGACGCAGTATTCCCCAAAGGCACCTTAAGACGGTATCGTTTTAACCTGCGCACCAAAAAATACAATGCCGAAACCGTCAGCAATGCCTGTATAGAATTACCCCGTATTGACTACAATCGCTACAACACCAATGGTGATTACCAATTTACTTATGGGGTGAGTGTACATCCCTCCCAACCCCAAGGTTTTTACAACAGCATAGTAAAAATCAACAGTAAAACAGGTGATGCGTTTTACTGGCATGAAGAAGGTTGTTACCCTGGCGAACCTTTCTTTCAAGCTTCACCACAGAGCAAAAATGATGAAGATGGAATTTTGATTTCCATTGTATTGGATGCGGAGAAACAAAACTCATTTCTATTGATGCTGGATGCTGTTACGATGCAGGAAATCGCCAGAGCGGTGTTGCCAGAGCCAGTAGTGTATGGTTTTCATGGAGAGTTTTTTGAGTAGCGTAAACAACCTCACTGCTCAACAACTCCATTTTTATAAAGTGGGAATTTTATCGCGCATGGAGTTGTAGAATTGATGTCATTCCACATTACCCATCAAAATGGCGGGCACACCGCCCGTTGAAATCCGGTATATATCAGGTGCCATTTCCTGCATGGCTGGCGATTCCGCTGCGGCATCCAAAGCTTCTTGAGTCTCAAAATGCAGCGTAAGCATTAGGTGAAATACGAGCGCGCCGTCGGGCGTAGGCATAAACCTGGTTATCGTGTAAGGTTTTGAGTCGGCTGGAATGCCTGCTTTTTCATGCAAGAGCACCAAATGGGCCGCAAAGTCCGCTTCAAACTGGTCTACATCAACTGGAGGTGGATAAAGGAAGATGAGTTGGTACATTGAGGTTGAAGATTGGAGATGATAAAACGATAAGCACAGAAGATTCTTTGATCAGAACCTTCTGTGCACAAAATCGAATGACAAAAGATACGCGCAGGGTTCACCTCACGCCGGGTATCATTTCGCTGCCTTAGTCACAAAGAGTAAGCCCTCTTTAAAGCCTGGATATGGCGATATGCCCCAATCATCAAAGGCTTGGTACTTACTCGCGATTTTATTACCGGATTTGCTGGCCAATAATTTAGCAAAGGCGGTCATGTTTTCGTTCACTTCGGGGATGTTGCTGTTGCTATATGCCCCGTTCAAGGAAGCCAGGAAGATTTTCCGGTCCTTGAATTTGTCGGCACTTTGCAAGGCCTTGTTGGCCAATCCCGTGAAGAAATCATTGTTTTTGTCATACCATTCCTTGCTCGCGGCGATGTAGCCATTGAACAAGGCCGGTTTGTTCAGCAGGGCGTACAAGGCAAAGGAACCCGACAGTGATCTGCCATGTAATACCCGCTGCCCATTGCAGCGGTACTTTTTTTCGAAGGAGGGGATCAATTCCTGCTCCAAGTAAGACAGGAATTTGTCGTACACAGCAGCATCCTGTTTTCTTTCCAACTTGTCTTCCACGTTGATGCCTACCACGATCATTTCGGGGGTGCCGTTTTCTTTGTGCAGTTTTTGGGTTAACACCGCAATTTCTTCCACCATTTCGTCGGTCACTTGTAGAAAGAACAAGACCGGATACTTTTGTTGGGAATCAGCATAGCTGTCAGGTAAACGGACCATTTGTTTGACATTTTTTTTCAGTACGGTTGAAGCTGGATTACTCGCCACCACCTTAGGGGTTTGGGCCTGGAGGAATCCGATTGAGCATAGGCTCAAGATAAGTAGGACTGCAAGGTTTTTAGGCATTGTATTCAGTTTTTATTGGTTATCGCCGAGGGCGGTTCAGTGAGTAAACGTTGTATTTTGCAAGCGCTGATTTAATGGTCTCCCAAATTCAGAATTATTTAACAGTTTGGCAAGTTATAAATATTGAAGCTTGTATTGTCGGCGTGACTCCAGGTCATGCGGACAATATATATCACCTACTTCCCCGCATAAATAATCTCCGAAAACCTTTCAAACAAACCAGTAGTAGCCGGATGGTTGAATGGCACATGTTGGGTGTAAATACTGGCAGCAACTCCAGACTTAAAATCAATGTAGTAATAGGTATTTCTTGCGCCGCCCCAAAGGACTGTACCTGCCCTTCGGCCATAGGCTTTGTCCTCGTTGTCAATCAACCAGGCCAGGCCCCAGCCTGCTGTAGGAGAGGTGATCCCGTTTAAATTGCAGCAGCTACCAGGATTATAAAAGGCATCGGGATTGTGGATTTGAATGCTACCAATTTGATTTTTATTCATTTCCAAAATGGTCGACTTTTTTAAAATCTGGACCTTTTTGGCTTTGCCATAAGCGAGCAAACATGCCAATAATTGGGTATAATCCTCAGGGGTAGAATACAAGCCGCCATCCCCTCTGAAATCAGTTACCTTGGTGCTGGGTATCCGGTCTGGTGATTCTTTAAGTGGCTGTTTCCCATCGGCACCTCTTGAACCAGAGGAAACAATGTACTGCTTGAGGGAGTCCGGCACATTGAACCAGGTGCAGTTCATGCCCAAGGGCCCGGTAATGTTTTTTCTGAAATAATTTTCCAAATCTAAACCGCTTATTTTTTCCACCAATTTACCAGCCCAATAGGTGCTACTGCCGTACAAAAACTGGGTGCCACTTTCAAAACGCCTGGGATTGTCTTTGTAGGTCCAATGGGTATAATCAAAATCGGTCAATTCTTTGTCCGTAGCTCCTCTGTAGCCAAACCCTGCGGTATGGGTCAACAGATGGCGCAAGGTGACTGGGTTTTTGGCTTGGGATAACTGCCCATTAGATAAAATCGGAATCATGGCCATTTCAGGTAGGAGCTTTGAAAGGTCTTCATCCAATCCAACCAGGCCTTTTTCCACCAATTGTAATGCTGCGATACTGGTGACCATTTTTGTCATGGACGCAATTCTGAAAATATGCTGGACAGTCACCGGAGCCTCCTCCGTCCACACCGCCTTACCGTAGGTATAAGTCGTTTTTTGCTGCTTGTTGTTGATGGCTATGGCAACGACAGCGGGCAAGTCGCTGGTTTTCATGGCTTCGTTCATCAGGTTTGTGACGCGCTCCTGGGGTGGAAACGCTTTGCTAACTTGCCCCTTCATAAATGCGTAGTTAAGGATGTTGGCTATAATGAGAAAGCAGATTTTTTTCATTTGAAAGTAGATTGCTTGATTTAAAAATACAAACCATTTTCAATCATCCCCTACTTAGGGCTTGTCTAAAATTTTTTGTTTTGCTGCAAATGGCCCGATTTAGGATGAATTTCGTTCCGAAAATGCTCATTTAGCGCTGCTAAACTCCGCTTTTCGTGCCTCATTCATCCTAAATCGACCTCATTTTCGCCTAAGACAAAAATATTTAGACAAGCTCTTACTTTTTAAGCTCTTCCAGTTTCTTTCGACTACCCTCATTCTCCTTCAGTGCCAAAGCCTTTTCAAACTGCACAATCGCATTGGCCTTATCACCTATGGTTACAAAATAATCGCCATAAGAATCGTATACATTGAAACTCTTGGGGTAGTTGTCTACATTGAGTTTGAACATACTTTCCGCTTTTTTGTAGTGTTTTTGCTTTAAAATTTCGTAAGCCAGGAAGTTGATTTCCCACTCATCGGGTTTGATGTCGTAGCCCATTTTTTTGGATAGTTGGGCGAAATGGTTTTTGTATTTATCTGCCAGCAAACTGGTGGAATCGGTATAATCTTTTGAGGTGAGTTTAAGTGGAAAAAAATCGAAAAAGAAGCGCAAAGCATCGTACTCTGTAATGAATGGGACCGAGCCGTGGGTATCATCAGGGTAGTATTTGCTTTTGTACTTCAAGCCATTTTGTTTGTTCTTCACAAAAGCAGCATCCAGCTTCAGAATGGAGCGGATGTGCTCCGAATCTCTGGTCGTATCCTTATGCACTGTTTTGATGCTCATACCTTCTTCCATGGTATTGGCAATGCCCAGGTATAGCGATTTTCCGGCAAATTGCTTTTCTGCCAAAACCTTTTGCGTTTGTTTCAGCAGCTTTTGCTTGTCCCACCACATACTGGGGTCGATGCTGATGTAGGAGTTGAATAAGCTGTTGTGGTGCACAAAGGCCTGCATTACCATCAAGCCACCTAATGAATGGCCGATGAACATTTTGTAGGGCGCAGTCGGGTATTTTGCTTCAACGTGAGGCATCAATTCCTTTTCCAAGAAGGCAAGGAAATTTTCGCCGCCGCCGGTGGTTTTTGCGGAGCTGCTGTCAATATAAGGCGGGTCGACGTCGATGTGGGTAGGAGTGAGGTCGCGCATCCGGTCGGTATTGGGAATGGCCACTACGATCATTTTGGGACAAAGGTTATTGCCCCCGGTGCTCAATTGCTCAATCATGCCGACTACAGATGAAAAATGCCCGTCGCCGTCCAACAAATATACCACGGGATAACGTTGAGGGCTGAAAATGCTGTTACTACTCTGGTCGGGAACGTAAACCCAGATTTTCCGTTGTTCACCCAAAATGTTGGATTGGAGGCTATCGATGCTGCCGATGACGATTTTGTTGTTTTGGGCATTGGCGGGAAAAGAGCTCACCAGCAAGCAGAGCAAAAGAAAAGCTATTTTTTTCATACTGAAAGGTTGATGTTAGTTTGATGGTGTGAAAATACGACGCTTTTCGCACCAGCGAACTATCAGTTTATAGCTTCGTTAAACCCATAGGATGAGCGACATTTTTTTTAAAACAAAGCATTCATGTCCAGTACATTGTCCACCAGCCCCAAACTGTGTTTGTTGTTCAATAAGCCAAAAGTAGTGATCACTACAATGAAAATTTGTTTTTTAGTACCCGTAACGTGACGGAAAATGCTCTTTTTTCGGCGTAAACCATCAGCGTCGGCTTTCGTTAAAACCAGCTCATCGTTATAAAATTTCACTTCACACAAAGAGATAACATTATCCTGTCGATCGATCAAAAGGTCAATTTGTGCACCTTCGTTTTCGTCGCTTGGTTTTGACAAAAAACTGTATTGATTGGTATGGACACCTGCTATGCCCAAAGCAGCTTTAATGTTATCAATGTGATGAAAACAAATATTCTCAAAAGCATAACCACTCCAGGTTATCCAGGTTTGTGTTTGACTCAATGATTGCCAAGCAATGGTTTCGTTGGCGGGAATGTCCCGAATAAATTTTAGATAAAATAAAGAATAACAATCTGTTAGCCTGAAAAGTGTATCCTTTTTCTTTTTTCCAAAAGGAATGTACGACGAAATAAAACCCGACTGTTCGAGTTCTTGCAACATCATGGTCAAACCACCGCCATCTAAAATCTTTGTCTTTGCGATAATCTCCATGCGGCTCATGCCTTTCCACGTGGACGAAAGTGCCGAAATAATTGACTCATAACGTTCGGGATTGGCAAATAAGGAGCTGTACAGATTGTCAAATTCTGTCCGCAACAAACCATCCGTTTGAAAACATATTTCATCAATATTTTGAATGGCGCTTTTGCCTCCCTTAACCTGGTCTAAATAGTGTGGGATACCACCCATCGTCATATAAAGCAAGAGCAATTGGTAACGGTCAAAAACGATGTGTTTTTCTAAAAAATAGGCTTCTGTTTCAGCCAATGTAAAAGGTTGAAGGTGAATACGGCAGGTGACCCGGTTGTGCAAACCACCTTTGTCATTGATGATTTTTTGAATCATCCAGGACGTAGCCGAGCCACAAATCACCACAACAATATTCGTTTTTGCCGCATAACTGTTCCAAAAATAACTAAAGCCCGTCAAAAAATCGGATTTTCCACTTGCCATCCAGGGCACTTCGTCGATGAAAACAACCTTTCGTTTTTCGGGATTGCCCAAGGATTCAAGATGTGTTTTTAATTGGTGAAACGCTTCCAACCAATCAATTGGCGGCGGCGGTAATGTCGCTGATTTTTGAGCATCTTTGAGGCTGTATGCAAAGTTTCTCAGTTGCTGTGCTTTGGTGCCATCCTTCAATCCTGTCAACTCGAAGTCAATTTTTCCTTCAAAAAATGAGCCAATTAAATACGTTTTTCCCACCCGTCTTCTACCAAAAACGGCTACTAATTCAGGCTTTTTTGAAGCATAAACGTTCGCCAAAACCTCCATTTCTTTTTTACGTCCGATCATACTTTCGGTTTAATCTGCGGAATGTGGGTAAAAATACATACATTCCGCAGATTATCGATTTTTAATCTGCGGAATGTAGAGTAAAATGTGTAGATTCCGCAGGTTAGGCCGCGCCATAAGGGATGTGGGTTGTATTGTCGGCGTGACTTGGAGTTTTCATTGAAAAGAGCTTTAGGTGTTTAAAATGGATTGCAACCTATTTTAATGCCCAATCAATTTTGTAGCAATTTTCAGCCAATTATCATTAAAGTATAAGTACCCAGCGGTGACATCTATGCTCAATGCCCAAAGTACGCCCAGCACATAAGCGGGGTGTAATCTTCTACGTGTAATCAAATCATAAATACCCACGAATAAAATTAAGGTGAACGGGCATGAAAGCTGACGAACTACAAATGGCCAAAACCCATCGAAAAAGTTACTGTACTCCCAATAGGGTTTTCCCATCAACGAAGCCAGCCATACACTGAGCCCTCTGCCAAAACCAGCATCCGTAAGTATGAGTGTGGATAATAACATCAAACGTTTATGTGCGGATGGGTTTTTTCTGAAGTAAAGCCCCGATGCAGCAAGGCCGGTAAACACCAGCATATCGCCCAGCATAACGCTAACAAAAGCAGGGTCTGAATATTGAGTTCCAAATTTCACATGTTCGGTTATCAATGCAGTGGCTATACCCATGATCACTACCATTACAGCCATTGCCACTCCAGCCATGCCCAATTTTTTGTGCAGTTGAAATTGGTTTTTCCTTATATAAAGTAGCTGAGCGGTAAATAAAACCACCCAACCCCAGTAGACCAATGCATGAAGATGTACTACCCAGGGAAAGTGAAACCTGCCTGCTGCAGATAACAAAAAAGCATCATTGATAAACCCCGAAAGCAATGCCAGCCAGGCAAAACTTATCATCAATAAAAAGAAGTTTCTATCCCAAGGATGCTGTGAAGGGAAGCTATTCGTTTCACTCATTGTATTATTGTTTTTGATTGGAAAAGGATGTGCCTTTATAGCTCTACCGTGTAAAATCCACTTGGTGCAGTTCGGGGCATGGTTTCCTTATTGCCCGATTTTGAGGCAGCCGAGATATAATACTCAATGATTTTATGGGGCGCTTTTGCTGGAATGGTGGTGTAAAAATGGGTGTCGTTGTCGGCGGATTTAAGCGATTCCGTTTTCCAGTTTTGTTCGCCTTTTATCCGCCAATACAATGTGGAAGAATTCGGCACCAATCCTTTTTTACTGTAATCGATGATCGTGGCATACACGGTCAGGGGGTCATTGATTCCCAATTTTGAGGATAGGCGTTTGACACTGATGAACAACATTTCATTGTCCCAAACCGCTCGGGTACGGCAATGCAAGGCATCGCCACTTTTCCAGCCATAGCCTGATGAATATTGTTCTTGCATGCCTGGGGCCAGGAAGGGCTCGTCTTTCAAGGCAAACTCAAAACCTTTTACGGTATAACCAGGCATTGCTTTTCGCCAGGTTTGCAGGGCTATATTATCGGCTTTGATTTGGAACAGTGGGACATAAATGGTTTTATTGACAATGATGGAATTGGTGTAGGCTGCTAATTTCTCACCCTCGTGTCGGTCTGTTTTTAGCCTCAAAATTTCGTAAGGGCGACCATATACGGTTTTTAACTTTTTCAACTCATTTTGAACGATGTTTTCATAAACGGGATATAACTCATGGTTTGCAGGCGGCTCGGCTACCAGTATTCGTTCTTCATCCAACAATTTCATGAAGCAGTCAATATGTTGAATGCCCATCTTTTCAAAATTGGAAACAATATGGTAACTTTTGATTCCTTGCAACTCCTTGTTGAGCTTGAAATACTGGGCTTCGGGTATATTGTGAAATTTATTTTCGCTGATTAAAATGCAAGTTGAAAAAGCCGTTCCCAAGCCATCAGTCATAAAATTGCCGCCTATATTGATGAATGGCAGGTTCAATACTTCCAGGTTCAATCCTTTGGCCAGTGGCACAATCGTGTTGTCATCAATTTCTGATTCCAAGGTTTCATGCTGTTTATCCGAAAACAAGGAATACAATGAGTCGGTGCATCCCCATTTGGCTCTGGGCGGAACATAAAGGCAATTGGCATCAGCGAGTTTCATTTTGCCATCTGGGGTGAATATTGCACTTGGGCCCCAATCTCTCGTCCACCAAAAGTCGATTCCCCGGGGTACATACACAAATGTATTTTGGGAGGCCTCTATACCCCATTTGCCGTACCATTGTTGAGCCTCTTTTTTGATGGAATCATTTTCAACCAAGGTGTAAAGGTGATTGTCTTTGGCGAGTTCTACCAGCAATTTGTGAGGCAAAGCCAAAGGCCATGCTACCATCGTACCTTTCGCGGGTTCCCATTCTGCGGCGCTGCGGTTGGTGTTGGCTTGGGTGTAGTAATTGGCCCCTGTATCCTCTTTTTGAGCGGCTGAATGATTGGAACAAGCAGCGAGCAGGCAGAGTAACAGCAGAAATAGGTCTTTTGAGTTCATTTTATTCAGTTTTTCTTTTGCCCTTACTAAACTGTACTTCTTTGTACTCCGACTCATCCGGCGGCCCAGCGGTGATTTGCAGCTTGGGGTTGCCGGTCAGGGTCATTACCACCGAGCCGAAGGTACCACCCCAGCGGTTGAAGGTTCGGCAAACGGGGTTGCCCGGGTCGTCCTTGGCGCGCAAGGCGGCTTTGATGTCGGCGTCTTTAGCGATGGGAAGTGCGGCGATGTGCCCCTGCACTGAAGCAAGGCGGATGGAGCTGTTTCCTTTTTCTGGCTCTTTGTACCAGTCTTTCAGGTCGTCGTTGGCGATGGGGTGGTTGGTGTGATACACTGTGCCGTTGGCGTTTTTAGGGTCGAAACGCACGACTTTGTTGCAAGACGCTTCAAAGTCATAGACTTCGCCCTTGATGCCAAGGATATAGTTTTGCCCCGACGCATGGGGTACACTTTGGATGAAGCGCAATATCTCGTCTTTGTCGGTGCTGCTGAGGATGTGGCGCACGACGAAAGCGACAGGCAGGCCTGTGGCGTTAGCTTTGAGTTGCATCAGCGTGTTCATACAGGCTCCGATGCCCGCTTCGTTCAGCCCATTGAGGGCGATCAGGCCGGGATAGGTAAGGATGAGTTGTTCGGGCGTTTGTTTGGTTTTTGCCAAGCGCATCAAGACCTGATAACCGTCTGTGTAGCCTTCCAGGTCCATGTTTTGGGCGATGAAGCCGGGGTTGCCGTCGCGGGCGGGTACACCCATACCGCTGCAATGGTGTTTGTCGCGGGCATCCTGCCAGACCCAAAACTCGTCAAGCAGGTTGTGTACCATGATGTCGTTGAAGGCTTGCCCGGAGCCGTCGGCGATGCCGCGCACCTCTTCATACAGATCGGGTGTCCATTTTTTGATGGCTGCATCGAATTGAGCGTAGGCAAAAAAATCTTTCACCACCTGATCGGCCGGTTTCTCTAACTGGCTTTCCACGCTTTTTTTCCATTCGGCAACAATTTCACCGATTTCCTTTTTCAGTTGCTGGCCGTGTTGCAGACCGCGGGCGTAGCCGTTGCCGTGGAAGCTGACTTCACGAAGCCGGCGCTGAGGTGGATTAGGGTTCGCTGCGGATTGCGCTCTTACATTTTGGAGCAAGGCTGCGCAAAACAGGCAGCAGAGGAGGAAGATGGTGTTTTTCATGCTAAAATATTTTCCTTACAGGTGATGATGAAGTTATTTTTTACTTTTTGGGTTGCACTTTTGAAAAAGGTTGCATTTTCCAATACGTCAAACTCCTCCACACCCATTCCAAGGGGCCA
>NZ_JANRKL010000146.1:0-19704 GCF_033763495.1 Haliscomenobacter sp.
CAGCGTCAACCAAGGCACGACGAATCTCCTTGATGGATGCAGCTACGTTGATCTCCGTTAATTTGTTTTCACCCTTGAGCACCTTTAAGGCACCTTCCAAACGTTCACTTAAACTTTCAAGCATAATTCAATTGATTAAAACGGGTAGCAAAGATACGAAAAAGCTCGAAGGAGTAAAGTGGAAAATAAAATTTTGAGGGCCAGAATTTGCCAAGTTTAAGCCACCATATATTCTTGGTTAATTTATTGTCCGAATCCTGAACTTTGAACGACTAATTCGCTATATTTAAGCATAAATTCTTCAATGTCCTCAAAAACCCAAATTTTCTTATGTCGACAACTACTCGGATTTTATTGATCCTGGCAGTTTTGGTCCTGTACTTTTTTGGTTTACTTCAATTTTGCTCTCGTCAAATTTGTGAAGCCTGTGGTACAAATCAAGCTGTTTCAGGTATTCTTGACAATGCCGACACGCTGAGGCAATATCCCATCCAGTTCAAGTATGGCGATATGAATCCGACCAAAGGTCCGGGTTTCGACTCTCTGTTGGCAGCAGTCATGGCGGACAACAACGATGATAGCATCCTCGAAATCATCGGCTTGTTCTACGAAGGTGAAACGGCTCCGGCCGGATTCGAAACCATGGGCCTGGCGCGGGCCACTGCGATTCGCGACGCGTACTTTAAAGATATTCCCGAAGAACGGATTCGTTTGCGGGGGCGTTTGTTGAACGATGCTGCTCCATCTGAACAAAGTGCCTGGTTGGCCGCCTCGGAATTCAAGTGGCTGCCCAAAGAAGAGGTCATCCCTGAAACGGTGGAAGAAGTAGCCGATGGGGCCATCATTCGATTCCCATTCAACTCTACCGAAAAGGATTACGATCCAAAAGTGGATGCCTACTTACAAACCTTGGCCAAACGAGTTGCCAAAACGGGTGAACGCATCGAGTTAACCGGGCATACCGACAACAAAGGTGAACCCGATTACAACCTGCGCCTGGGGGCCAACCGCGCCCGTCAGATTCGGGATCTTTTGGTGAAATTGGGCGTCAAGGCCGACTTGATCAGCACCGCTTCCAAGGGGGAAAGTTTGCCCGTTGCACCAAATACCAGTGAAGAAAACAGCCACAACAACCGCCGTGTTGAGGTGCGTTTGATCAAAAAACAATCCGAAAACCAATAGACTTTAGCCAAAGTCTAATAAAATAATCCATCATGTTGATCCATATTTTATTGTTTAATCTCACTTCAATGGATTGCTGGCTGCCGCTTTTGTTGGCCTGCATCCTACCTTTCCTGCTGGGCTGGTTGCTTGGCTCGCTGCTGAGCGGCAAACGTAAAACCAGTGATAGTTCTACTGCTGTAGTTGCAGGTGGAGGCCTGGCGGCAGAACGCGATCAAGCCGTGCACCACGCCAGCGATTTGGAAAAAGAAATGTTCGACCTGCGTTACAAGTTGGAAGAATGCCAAAAGGAAAATGATACCTGGCACAAAAAGACCATGCATGCCGAAGCTGAAGTGGCAGGTTTGAAAGCCAAACTGGAAGTCACCAATGCCAACCTTGCTGCTATGACGGCTGTAGCTCAACCACCAATTCTGCCTGGAATTGAAATGGCTACCGCTGCTGCAGGGATTGGAGCTGCAGCCACCTTTATACCTTCTGCTGGGCCCGACCCCAGTGGTTATGTGGCTTTGTTTGCTAACGACAACTTACAAATTGTAGAAGGCATCGGCCCAAAAGTGGAAGTAGTTTTGGAAAATGCCGGTATTCAAACCTGGGGGGATCTGGCGGCCAAATCACCGGATGACTTACGTGTTATTCTTGCCGCCGCTGGCCTGAGTATGATGAATCCCGACACCTGGCCACAACAAGCCCAATTGGCCAATGAAGGCAAATGGGATGATTTGATCGAATACCAGCGCTTCCTGGGTGGTGGTCGCGAAACTGCGGGAGATTTTGTCAACCAATCAAAGGTTGAAAGAATGGCCGCAAGTGTGGTAGAATTGCGTAGTGCGGCTTCTCCACGCAGCGTATACGACCGTTATTTCCTGGACAACAACCTACAAATCATCGAAGGCATCGGGCCAAAAGTGGAAGCTTTGCTGCATGAAAACGGTGTCCGGTCCTGGACAGATCTGGAAGGAAAATCCTCTGATGAGCTCAAGGCCATTCTTGCTGGTGCCGGGCTGAGCATGATGAACCCTGATTCCTGGCCCCGTCAGGCACAGTTGGCCGCAATGAGCGACTGGGATACGCTGGCCAGTTTGCAAAACACCCTGGATGCCGGCCGCAGCAACGTAGGCGATGGAGACAACCCGGCCAAAATCGACCGCATGGCTGAAAAGCTGGGATCTGCCCGCGCTGCCAACCGTGAGGCAGGCATCAATTACGCGGCAGTATTTGGCTCAGACAACCTGCAGATCATCGAAGGGATTGGGCCAAAAGTAGCTGAATTGTTGGCCAACAATGGGGTCTCCAGTTGGGCTGATCTGGCCAGCAAATCCCCTGATGAAATCAAACCAATTTTGGAAGCAGCGGGTTCTGCCTACAGGATGATGGATCCAAGCTCCTGGCCACAACAAGCCAAACTGGCTGCTGAAGGGCAATGGGCTGCTTTGATCGAATACCAACGCTTCCTGGACGGGGGTAAAGAAACCACGGGGGATTTTGATTCCGCTTCCAAGGCTGAAGACATGGCGCTGAAAGTCCTTGGGTTCAGCAACAATCCGGAAGACCTCAAAATTGTGGAAGGTATTGGTCCAAAAATTGAAGAGTTGCTCAAAGCAGAAGGCATCAATACCTGGGATGACTTGTCCAAAACTCTTGTTTCACGCCTCTATGAAATTCTGGGCTCTGGTGGCGACAATTTCCGACTGGCCAGACCCTTTACCTGGCCGCGTCAGGCGGGCCTCGCCGCCGATGGTCGCTGGGAGGAATTAAAAGCTTATCAGGATTTTTTGAATAAAGGGAACAACCCTGCATAGTTGAGTTGAGAGGTTGAGCAGTTGAGAAGTTGAGGCTACCGCGAGCGATTTTGACATTGTCCTTGTCTAAGTTGCTCGCGGTAGCCTCAACTTCCTCAACTTCTCAACCTTCTTGTCCTTCCATCCGTTTTACAGCAAATCATTATTCAGATGTCATCAAAAATCACCTGGGGTATTGCCTTATTACTCCTACCCCTGAGCATTTTTGCTCAAAACCCGCCTGCCAAAGGATTCAATGCAGCGGGCTCGGATGCCAAAGCCATTGCCATTGCCGATCAGGTGATGGACGCCATGGGCGGCCGTAAAGCCTGGGATGCCACGCGTTACATCACCTGGAATTTTTTTGGACGGAGAACCTTATTGTGGGACAAAAAAGCAGGCCGGGTGCGCATCGACATTCCGGGCGACAACAGCACCTACATTGTGGATTTGAACAAAGAAACGGGGCAAATCAAACACAAGGGTACGGTAATGACCCAGGCAGACTCCATCAAAAAATATGCTGGGGTAGCCAAGTCAATCTGGATCAACGACTCCTATTGGTTGGTGATGCCTTTTAAATTGAAAGATTCCGGCGTGACCCTGAAGTACAAAGGAGAAATGCCCACCGAGGCCGGAGTGGCTTCAGAGGTATTGGAACTGACCTTTGAGAATGTAGGCCGAACGCCCGAAAACCGCTACCTGGTATATGTGGATAAAAGCACCCACCTGGTGGCGCACTGGCAGCACTTCCGCAAAGCTTCGGATGAAAAGCCTGGTATGTCAACGCCCTGGAACAACTACCAGAAACAGGGGAAAATTATGCTTTCGGGTGATCGGGGTGGAAATCGGCTGTTGACCAACATTGAAGTAATGAGTACGGTGCCGAAGGAGAAATTTACAACTTTGTAATTCCTTCCTTAGGTGAATCTTAAGTGCCTTAGGTTTCTTAGGTGGTGAAAAAAAAGCAGCTATGACATTTTTTCACCACCTAAGAAACCTAAGGCACTTAAAGGGCACCTAAGCTAAAGCGGCGCAATAATCCTAATCGCCCCCGCCAACACCTTGAACTCCCCCGGGCATTCCCCCAAAAATTCTCCATCCGCTTCCACATATACCGGATCGGTTCCGGCAGCTTCCACGGTCACTTCTTTGGTTTGATACAAATCCACCTTGGGATGTTCTCCAATGTTACCCGCATAAAACTTGGGCGTGGCCAGAATCACCCCCAATTTACTGAGTTTACCCGCAATCGTGAGGCCCAATAAACCATCGTCTGGAACCGCCTGGGGCACAAACTGCATGCCCCCTCCGGAATATTTACAAATGCCAACATTGACGGTGTAGCAGGCTTTTTCAACGCTCTGCCCATTGAAATGAACCTTGCATTTTGGCGGTGTAAAACGGAACAAGCAACGCATGATCCAACTCAGGTAAACGAAACGATTGTTGGTTTTTATCTGGTTTTCCAACATGGTTTTGACTACAAAGGCATCGTAACACAAACCCGCGATGTTGGTAAAAAAACGCTCCAGTTTTTGCCCCCCCAACCAATAGGTCGCCAAACCAACATCCTGCAAGCGGGAAGGCGCGGAAAACAATTGGGGCAACCATTCCCGCCAATTGCCCGGGATGCCGTAAGTCCGCGCCCAGTCATTGCCCGTTCCAATGGGCAACAACCCGTAATGGACTTCGGTGGCGGGTACCGTTTGTTGCAGCATCAGGCCATTGACTACCTCATGATTGGTGCCATCGCCTCCAATCGCAATGATGTGGCGGTAACCAGCAGTCAGGGCTTCCTGTACCATGGTAATGGCATGACCCGGGCCTATGGTAAAATTGGAAACGTATTGAATGTTCAGTTTTTGGAGTTCGGCTTCGATGCTGGGCCAGCTTTTCTGAACCAGGCCTCCACCAGCAGCAGGATTGGCAATGATGAACCAATTGGGCATAAAAGGGTGTTAGGTTGAAACAATGAGTTAAGCTCTGAATTTTTGCGAAAATAATTGCATTTCCCTCACACTTTTTGTACTTTATTGGTGAATTTTGCCGCGAATTAACCAGAACCATGATGTTCAAATCAACATATTCATCGATTGCCATCGTTGCAGCACTACTTGTTTCCCTTTCCAATTGTCAGTCCCCAAAGGTGGAAGAAAAAGCGCCCCCCGAAGAACCCGCCTTTAGCTACCACAAGGAGCAACAACGCTTTAAAAAAGCTTCGGACGGCTGCCGAACCGACTCCAACGAATGCGCCATCATTGAAATTGACTTCCCCCAATTCCGGGAACCAGCTGCCGTTTTTCAAAAAATCAACGACTCGATTTTGCACTACATCAAAACGAGTCTGGCCCCTGAAGACATGGGCAATGTGGCTTCTTTGGATGACCTCGGCAATCGTTTCATCCAGGATTACAACGAATACACCGCCGAGGCAAAAACCCGCGCCGAAGAAGACAACTCCGATCCTTTCATCACGCCCTGGAACATCGAAACGTACGGGATCGTGACCTTCGAATCACCCAAGTTGGTTTCCATCGAGCTGAGCACCTACTCCTACACGGGAGGTGCCCACCCCAATACCACCGTAACCTTATTGAATTACGATACCAAAACTGGCAAGGCCATTTCCATTAAAAACTTGATAAAAGACCAGCGAAAATTGGTGCAATTGGCGGAGAAAAAATTCCGCGAAACCCATGGCCTGGCCCCCAATGCCAGCCTCAACGAAGAAGGTTTCTTTTGGGATGGAAAATTCCAGTTGCCAGAAAACATCGGGCTATCTGGGGAAGGCATCTGGTTCTTTTACAACTCTTATGAAATTGCTGCTTACGCCGTTGGCCCCACCGAATTTGTGCTCAGTTGGGAAGAACTGGGGGATTTGGTGGATATCAATAAAGTGAAATAATAACCCATGTCCAAATCAGTCCTGTCCTTTCCTTTTCCATTGTTCTTATTCTGCTGGGTGCTACTCAATTTGTTGCAGGCAGGTTTCACCCAACTCGACCCGGACGAGGCTTACTATTGGGTCTACGCACAACAGTTGGACTGGGGTTATTTTGACCATCCACCTGCGGCGGCTTTGCTGATCAAACTGGGCACCTGGTTGTTCCCAGGCACACTGGGGCTGCGCTTTTTTATCGTACTGGCTAATGCACTGGCCTTTGTGGTGATTTGGGATTTGGCAGAGCGGCCTCAATCGGGTCGGCCACTCCATCTCCTGATTGCACTGTTGGTGGCCATGCCTTTTTTGCACCTTTACGGCTTCATCGCCACGGCCGATGCACCTTTGATGTTGTTTTCGGCCTTGTTTTTCTGGGGCTATCTGCGTTTTTTGGATCGCCCAGGCTTTGCGAATGCCTTGCTATGGGCCATCATCATGGCTGCTTTGTTGTACAGCAAGTACCACGGCATATTGTTGATCTTTTTTACGGTATTGTCCAATTTGCGTTTGTTTCGGCAACCCTGGTTTTATGCGGCGGGTTTGATGGGGGCGCTGTTGTTTGTACCGCATTTGTACTGGCAGTACAGCCACGATTTTCCTTCCTTCCGCTATCACCTCAAAGGGCGGGACGATGTGTATGAGTTGAAATATACCCTGAATTATTTGCTCAATCAGCTGGTGATTTTTTCACCCTTACTGTTGCCTTATATCGTCCTGGCTTTGATCAAATCGCCTGTTCAGGATGCATTGCAGCGCAGTTTCCGCTGGGTTCTGGCTGGTTTTTGGCTCTTTTTTCTTTGGAGCACCAGCAAAGGCCATGTGGAACCACAGTGGACGGCGATTTTGTCCATTCCCCTGGTGTTGCTTTTGTTTGCCTGGGAAAAACACAAGGGCTTTAATTCTAAAACATTGCTGATTCTAGGGTTTAGCTCTGCCGCACTGATCCTCTTGGCAAGGGTAGCGCTACTCTTGCTTTTGCCCCCCCTGGGCAAACAGTTCGACAATCAATCCTGGATCAGCGCCCTGCAATCCAAAGTGGACCAACTTCCGGTAGTTTTTCACAACACCTACCGCAATCCGGCCCTCTATCATTTTTACACCCAGCAAAAAACCTACGAACTCACCACCGCCCAATACCGCAAAAGCCAGTACGACCTCTGGGATGATGAAGTGGAGTTGCAAGGCAAAAAGGTATACCTGGTGCTGGATCAAAAGACCTATTGCGCTGCTTGTGACACCCTGAAACTGGGTAAAAAAACCATGCTGGGCGCGGTACTGGAAGATTTTCAGGTGGCTGAAAAAATCACCCTGAAAGTGCTCAAAGCGCCCCAAAAAGCCAAAGCCGGTGACAGCATTCAGGTGCAACTAAAACTGCACAACCCCTACCCTTTTGTGGTTGATCCCAATCGGGGCACTTTTAAGTTGCGCCTGGGGCTGGCTTATCACCGCGATGGGCAGTATTTGTGGGAGGAGTACGGTATCCCGACCCAAGCCTTGAGTACCTGGCTACCAGGCAAGGATTACGTGCTGGAGGTGAGATACCGTGTTCCGGTGAAGTTTCCGGGGGAGTTGGAGATGGTGTTTGGGTTGAGGTATGGGGAGTTGCAGTCGACCTTGGCGAGTGAGGGGATGAGCTTGAAGGTCTTGAAATAAACTCCTGGATCTTTCATTTCCGTTTATTATCTTCGTTCAAAGACTTTCACCTTTTAAATCGTCTTCACCATGTCACCACTCCACCGTCGTCAGTTTTTACAAACTTCTACTTTTGCCATTGGCTCCACTTTGCTACCTGCGGCCTGGCTGCAACAACTCCTGGCCCCTGCTGGCGAAATGAAACTTCTGCGCAACAACGTAGGCATCTTCACCGAAAGGGGTGGCACCATCGCCTGGATGATTGATAAGGAAGGTTTGGTGGTAGTAGACACCCAATTCCCGGATACCGCTACCCATTTGGTTGAAGAAATCCGCAAACAAAGCCAACGTCGGGTTGATCTGTTGGTCAATACCCACCACCATGGCGACCACTCCGGGGGCAATATTGTTTTTAAAGACATCGTGAATAAAGTGGTGGCCCACAAAAACTCCAAAGCCAATCAGGAACGAGTAGCCATTGGTGCCAAAACCGAAGACAAACAGCTGTATCCCGATACCACCTACGACTCCAAATGGTCACAAAAAGTAGGCAGTGAAACCATCAGCCTGCATTACTACGGCCCGGGGCACACCAATGGGGATTCATTCGTGCATTTTGAAAACGCCAACGTGGTACACTGTGGGGATTTGATGTTCAATCGGCGTTTTCCCAATATTGACAAAGGGGCAGGTGCCTCGATCGCCAACTGGATTGTAGCGCTGGATAAGGCTAAGAAAAATTTTGACAAAGACACCCTCTATATTTTTGGCCACGCCGCCGATGGTTTGGCGCTTACCGGAACGGTGAAAGAATTTGCGGTCATGCAAAACTACCTCTCCAAACTCTTGAAGTTTGTGAAAAAGGAGGTCAAGGCAGGTAAAACCAAAGAGCAATTGATCGCTTCAAAACCACAACTTATTCCCGGCGCAGAGGAGTTTAAAGGTACAGGCATTGAAAGGAGCCTAAATGCGGCGTATGATGAGGTGATGGAAGGGAAGAAATAGGACTGCAGAATTACGTTTACTAAACTTTTGAAGTTTAGTAAACGTAATTCAAGCAAACACCCCCGGCAAAGCAAAACAAAAAGATCCCCCCAGCAAAACCAGAAACAGAAGACTTAACCAATGGGCTTTGGCATATTCCGGTTTGTCTTTTGGTTGAGTAAAGGCCAAAACAATGATCGTAGCTCCATGCCCTATCATCATAATGGCTTGCAGCAACATAAATCCCAGCCATTTATAGGGGTCACTTCCCGAGCCAGAGGCGTTCACTAAAATCGCAAAGAATAGTGTATACAACACCAGTACGCCCAAATGAATGGTAATGATTTGATTGGTCTTTTTCATTGTTCTTACATTTTAATTGATTCAACCCTTATACATCGGCAACTCAATCAGCGTATCCAATTGTTCCAATCGCTCCTTGCCCCGATAAAACAAGTTCATCGTTTCAAAAGGAATGATCCGTTGCAAGTCGGGGTGTACGATGTGTACACAAGACTTCTTGATGGCCCGCACATCAAAATCCCAGGCATCGATGAAGCGCATCACGATGATCCGAAAGAGGTTGCCATAACTCAGTCCTGGCGCATAAATATCGGGCAGGCAGCACATGATCGATTGTAGTTTTTCCTCCGCCACATCCACATTGTTTCCGGTGCTGAACAACTGGATCACCTGCTCGTGCAAACCCGAATCCTGCTCGTACACAATGGTATTCCGCGAGTTGTCCAACAAATAACTGGGGTCGATCAGGCGGGTTAGCGGGAAAACCTCCCCATTCAGTTTCAGGGCGTAACCCATGATCAAAGCATCGGGGTTGCAGGGCACCGGAATCAGGTCTGCGGGTGTAAACAATTCGGTTTGTTCCACGATGGCCCTCCGCACCTCGGTCATGGTCATGCGGTCTTTGGCGGGGTCAAACTGCTCCACGCGGCCCGCGATTTGAGTAGGTTGGAAGGTCACCCCCCGCACACAGGGCTGCTTTAAGGCATACTCGATGATGGGGCCAATCTCCTGGTCGTTGATGTTTTTTTGCAAGGTTACCACCAGGGTGGTTGACAAGTTGAACTCGTTGAGGTGTTTCAAGGCATTTTCGCGCACCTCGCGCAAGTCTAGCCCCCGCAAATGCACCAGTGGGGCCGCTTCCAGGCTATCGAATTGCAAATAGATTTCAAAATCGGGCTGATAACTCGCCAGCCGTTGGGCGAACTCCCGATCTCGCGCAATGCGAATGCCATTGGTATTGACCATCACATGGCGAATAGGTCGGGCTTTGGCCAAATCCAGAATGGCAAAAAAGTCGGGATGTAAGGTCGGTTCCCCGCCGCTGATTTGCACCACGTCGGGTTCGCCTTCGTTGGCCACAATCAGGTCGAGCATGGCTTCAATTTCGGCCAAACTGCGATGTCGGCCTTGCTGCGGCCCACTCTCGGCATAACAGGTCGGGCAGGAGAGGTTGCAGCGGTCGGTCACTTCCACGATGGTCAAACAGGAATGTTGCTCGTGGTCGGTACACAAACCACAATCGAAAGGGCAACCGTGCTCCACTGGCGTATTGAAACGCCGGGGGTATTCCGAAGCTTTGTTGTAGTTGCGGATGTTTTTATAGTATTCAATGTCGTCGGCAATTTTCACCTTAAAAAACCCGTGCTCCGGGCAGGTTTTGCGCATGATGACCTGGCCGTCTTCAAATACAATTTTGGCGTCGATGCGGCGCAGGCATTCCGGGCAAAGGCTGATGGTGTAGTCGTAATAGGTGTAGCGGCTAATGGGCATATGGGTTATTTTGTTTTCTATGTAGAGACGCAAGATCTTGCGTCTCTACGAGAGCAATAATCGTTTCGGTTGAATCAAATATCGCCAATAATACAGCCAGCCCAACAAGGCCGCCGTTTGAATGGCACTCAATCCCCAGGGCCAAAGCTCCACGGGTTTGATGAAATCCAGTAAAAAGCGGAAGCACAGATAATCCAGCATAAAAATTTTGAAACGCGCACCAGATGCCAGAGGGTACACCCGTTCAAAGTTGTACATGACGATCCAAAACAGCCCCAGGTAAAGCACTTCGTACAAGGCCACCGGATGTCGCCGCAAGCCATCGCCCAAATCCATTCCGGTAAAAAAGGTGGTTTCCACACCGTAGGTAGGCTCGAACACCCCCATCGAAAAACAGCCAAAACGCCCAATCATCATGGCCAAAATCAAAGGGTAAGTGAACAGATCGCCCGAAGAGCTTTTTTCCCCAATGATTTTTTTAATGCCTTCCACGCCAAACAGGCCGCCCAATAAACCACCTACGATGGTTTTGCTGGAAAACAAAGCCAGTAGCCAAACCTCCAGGGGCTTTTGCACCGTAAACAATTGGGGCCCTGCCTCCAATAAACCCAAAATGCGGGAACCCAACAAAGCGCCAAAAGTAGCGCCGATCAAGATCCAGAGGCGATTGGATTGCGCGATGTTGTCCCCTTGTTTGCCCCGCAGGTAAACAAAAAAACGAAACCCCACAAAATAAGACAAGGCTTCCAACACTGCGTGTAGCGGGACACGTTTAAACAGCAGCACCGGAAAATCGAGTAGAAAAAACGACATCCTTTACGGGTTTGTGCTACAAGATGGTACTTTTACAACACATAATCAACCAAACGCGTTGGTAAGATTTGATTCCAGACTTTTTTTTATTTTGCCTTCAAATCCAGTTCCATGACCAGTAAGGACATTGCCAGTACCCTTAACGCCCTCCCCACTGACAAAGTAAAATACGCCATCGTCGACATCGATGGCATCCTGCGGGGTAAAATCCTGCACCGCAGCAAGTTTTTGAAAGGCCTGGACGAAGGCATGGGCTTTTGCAACGTGGTTTTTGGCTGGGACTCCAATGATGTTTGTTACGACAATACCCGCGCCAGCGGCTGGCATACCGGCTATCCCGATGCCATTTGTAATGTCGATTTAAATACCCTCCGCTACGTGCCCTGGGAAGACAACATTCCATTTTTTTTGGGGGATTTCAGTCAGGCCGAACCGGGAGTGCGCGCTGCTTGCCCCCGCAGTTTATTGCGGCGGATTCGGCAGGAATGTCTGGATTTGGGGTACACACCGATGTTTGCGCAAGAGTTTGAGTGGTTCAATTTTAAAGAAACACCCCAGAGTTGGCACGACAAAGACTACCACTCCCCTACTCCACTCACACCGGGCATGTTTGGGTATTCCATTTTGCGGCCATCGGTCAATCCTCAATTTTACCACCAGCTTTTTGATGACTTACAAGCCTTTGGCATTCCGCTCGAAGGTCTGCATACCGAAACCGGGCCGGGGGTATACGAAGCCGCCATCATTTTTGACGATATTCTGGAGTCGGCTGATCGGGCTACCCTCTTCAAAACCGGGGTCAAAGAAATTGCCTACCGCCACGGCATCATGGCTTCCTTCATGGCCAAATGGAGTGAAGAATTGCCGGGCTGCGGCGGGCACATCCACCAGAGTTTGTGGGACCCGGAACAAAAGCAGAACCTCTTTTACCAGACTGACGCCCCTGAAAAGATGAGCGAATTGATGCAACACTACGTGGCGGGTCAATTGCATTGTTTGCCTTACATTTTGCCCATGTTTGTGCCCAATGTGAATAGTTACAAACGTTTGGTGAAAGGCTCCTGGGCTTCGGTGAGTGCTTCCTGGGGCATTGAAAACCGGACCACAGCCCTGCGGGTGATCAACCACGGGCCCAAGTCGATGCGCCTGGAAACTCGGGTACCGGGCGCTGATTCCAATCCTTATCTGGCCATGTCGGCTTGTTTGGCGGCGGGCCTCTACGGCATCAAAAATCGCCTGACGCTGCCCGACCCCGTGCGTGGCAGTGCCTACGACAATACGAGCAATCCACCCTTGCCTACTTCATTGTACGAGGCGGTGGATTTGATGAAAAGTTCTACCTTGGCGGCTGAATTGTTTGGCGCTGAATTTTGCGACCATTTCATCCGTACCCGCGAATGGGAATGGCGGCAGTTCAGCCAGGCGGTAACCCAATGGGAACTAAAGCGGTACTTCGAGATTATTTAAATGTTGAGGAGTTGAGGGGTTGAGAAGTTTAGGCTACCGCAGCGCTTTTGACGGCAGCAACTCTCAACTCCTCAACTCCTCAACTCCTCAACTTCAATTCATGCAGCCCGATTACCACGCCATTATCCGCTACGCCTGGACCGCTTACGACCCCTCACGCCAAATTGAATCCACCACCGACATCAGTGCCAGGGTCTCTACCAACCATGTTTACAAGGTCACGTTTACGGACAAAAGTTTTGTCATTGCCAAGTTGTCCTACTTTGGGCGTTACGAGCATTTTGTGGAGGACCACCGCATCATCAACGTATTGGCCAATAACCTGCCCGCACCTTTTGAAAACCTGCTGGCGCGTTCGCTCATTAAGGGTACGAGTCTTTTTGTCCATCGCTACATCCATGAAGATATTGATGTATGGGTAGTTTTTTACCGTGCAGTACGGATCAAGACCCGCCTGCCCAGGCGCTTGGACGAAGAACACATAACCAGACTGGGTAAAGAGTTCGCTCAATTTCACAAAGCCTGCCATAGCATTCGCAATACCTTGCCTGGTTCTTCCAAAACTTTGCACACCGATGTGGATCATCTGATGGAGGTAGTAGGAAGAAAAAACAGCCGACTTGGGTCCCATGTTGACAAAGATGAAATCAAACGCCAGTGTGAATTGTTTTACGAAAACGAAGACCAATTGCGCCTGCACCGCCTGGATCGGATCCCCGTTTTTGTAGACTGGAACATTGGCAATTTTTCGGTAAGTTCCACTTTTCGATTATTTTCGCGCTGGGATTACGACTGGTTCCGCATCAGCAATCGCATGTTGGACTTTTATTTTTTCAGTCGGGTCGCCTCCGATGTAGGTGATCGTACGGTTTTTTCCTACAACATTGGGCCACTGATGGAAGAGCGTTTTTTGCTGTTTCTGAAGTCGTACCACGCCCATTACCCCCTGACCGAAACCGAAATCCGCAGCCTGAAAGAGGTCTACCGCTTCTTTTTGTTGCATTATGTTGTCGATTACGGCACGTACTTTTTTGCCCAAAACTACTCAACCAAATTGCAGAAAGAGGCTTTCGAAGTGCATTTTCCCTCCATTGAAAAAGGCTTCGATCCCGACAAGTTACTCAAGGCTTTAAAATTGTAAGGTGGTATGGAAAGAATGGATTCGTTTTTGGAAGTGGTGTCTGGCTTCAAGGCCGTTTTTTTGGATTCTTATGGGGTAATCAAAAACTACCGGGGGCTCATCGAAGGGGTGCAGGAAACCCTGGACTTTATTCAGGCCCGGGGTATCGAATTTCGCATCCTTACCAATGATGCCTCCCGCAGCCAGGAGCAACAAGCTGAATCTTTTATCCGACAAGGGTTGCGAGGCATCCCTGCTGATAAAATCATCACTTCGGGCATGATGGCCAAACAATACCTGCAACTCAAAATTAAAGGGGGTAAAGTGGCTTATCTGGGCACTGCCAACGCCGCCCACTACATCATGCAGGCCAATCTGGAGAGTGTGGCCATCGCCGACCTGGACAAACACGACCTCGATGACATCAAAGCCATGGTCTTTTTGGATGATGAGGGCTTCGACTGGAATTTTGACATCAATCGCACAGTCAACCTCATCCGCAAAAAAAACATGCCCATCATCGTAGCGAACTCAGATAACCTGTACCCGGTTTCCCACAACGATGTTTCCATCGCCACCGGTGGCATCGCCAAACTGGTGGAAAGCATCATCAACAAACGTTTTATCCACTTCGGCAAGCCCGATACCCAGATGTTCAACTTCGCTTTTGAAGACATCAATCGCTACAGTGAATACAATAAGGAGGACATCCTGATGGTGGGTGATACCCTGCATACGGATATCCTGGGCGGCAATAAGTTTGGCATCAAAACCGCACTGGTGCTCAGCGGTAATACCAGCGCCACTGAGATGGAAATGAATATCCGCTCTACGGGGATTATCCCGGATTACATTTGTGAATCGATTGGGGGGTAAGTTTTAGCTGGATCAGGGATAAGTTGCGGAATCTATGGTTTTTTACCCACATTCCGCAACTTATGAGTCATCAATTCTGTGGAATCTATAGTTTGACCCAGAATTTCTGATTTCTTTTACCTTTGCGCCCGAAATAAAAAAACACATGCAACTCATCGATACCCACGCCCACCTCTATTCCGAAGAATTCAACGACGACCGTGCGGAAATGATTCAACGCGCATTGGAGGCGGGCCTCACGCGGATGTATTTGCCCAATATCGACAGCACTTCGATTGAAGGTATGCTGGCCCTGGAAGCGCAATATCCCGGGCAATGCCTGGCCATGATGGGCCTGCACCCTTGTTACGTTAAGGAGAACTACCAGGAGGAGTTGGCACTGGTCAAATCCTGGTTGGAAAAACGCAGTTTCCCGGCCATCGGAGAAATTGGCATCGATTTGTACTGGGACAAAACCCACGTCAAAGAACAAGAGGAGGCCTTTTTGACCCAGGTGGAGTGGGCCAAACAATACGATCTACCCATCGTGATCCACTCCCGCGAGTCGATGGATATGATTTTGGATCTCTTGCAACCTGTGCGCCATGCACGACTGCGGGGCATTTTCCATTGTTTCTCAGGCTCGATACCACAAGCGGAAGCTGCCATCGACATGGGCTTTTTGCTGGGCATCGGCGGAGTTTTGACTTTTAAAAAATCGGGACTGGATGCAGTGCTGAGTGAAATAGCGCTGCAACACCTGGTTTTGGAAACCGATGCGCCCTACCTAGCTCCCACTCCATTCCGAGGCAAACGCAATGAAAGCAGTTATGTACTGAAGGTGGCGGAAAAACTGGCCGAGGTCAAAGGGGTGAGTGTGAACGAAGTAGCCGAGATCACGACCCAAAACGCCTTGCAGCTTTTTGGAACTTTGTAAAAAAATCTGTGTTTTTGTTGTCAGTACGCGGGGAAGACCGTAAATTTGCCCCACTTTAATTGCAAGCACATACAGAGAGGTGCTCGAGTGGTTGAAGAGGTACGCCTGGAAAGCGTATATACCGCAAGGTATCGAGGGTTCGAATCCCTTCCTCTCTGCGAGATTAAATCAAATAGCCTCGTGATTCAATGAATTGCGAGGCTATTCTTTTTCAGGTTACTTTTGAGTTATTAGTTTGTTCTATTTCAGATTTGAGAACCCCTAACGTCGCCATTTGGTCAACTCCCCACAATCTCCCTGTCCCTCCACACACATTTTCAGGATTTGAATTATCTTTCCACATCTGTTCATTTACCCTTCAAATTCATGCGTACCACTACTCTATTTTTGATCCTTGCCCTATTCGCAATCCGATCTTTTGGGCAAAGTATACCCTCGCCCAAAGAACACTTCGGATTCAACATCGGCGACAATTACCGGCTCGCCAATTACACCCAAACCGAAGCCTATTTCAAAAAAATTGCTGCCGCTTCCGACCGGACCAAGCTGGTGGACATCGGCAAAACCGAAGAAGGCCGTACCCAGTACATGATGATCGTCTCTTCGCCGGAGAACATCAAAAACCTGGAGAAGTACAAAAGTATTTCCCAAAAGCTGGCCAGAGCAGAAAACCTTAGCCCCGCGGAGGCTAGGCGTCTGGCCGATGAAGGCAAGGCGGTGGTCTGGATTGACGGCGGTTTGCACGCCACCGAAACGGTAGGCACCCACCAATTGATCGAATCCATCTGGCAAACCGTAAGTAGAAAAGACCCCGAAACCCTGCGCCTGCTGGACAAGGTGATCATCCTTTTTGTACACGCCAACCCCGACGGACAGGAACTGGTGTCCAACTGGTACATGCGCGAACCGGATACCCTGAAAAGATCCCTGTCTCAATTGCCCAGATTGTATGAAAAATACATTGGGCACGACAACAACCGCGACTTTTTCATGAACAACATGAGCGAGTCAAAAAACATCAGTCGCCAGTTGTATGTCGAATGGCTCCCGCAGATTTTGTACAATCACCACCAGACTGGCCCTCCCGGATCCGTGGTGGCAGGGCCGCCTTATCGAGATCCGTTCAATTATGTATACGATCCAATTGTAGTGACCAGCCTAGACGCCGTGGGCGCAGCGATGATCAATCGCCTGAATGCCGAAGGAAAGCCCGGGTACACCCAACGCAACGGCTCGGTTTTTTCCACCTGGTGGAATGGGGGCTTGCGCACCACCGCTTATTTTCACAACGTCGTGGGTATCTTGACCGAAATCATTGGTAATCCCACTCCGGCGAGTGTACCTTTGGTACCCGAGCGGCTTTTACCCAACGCCGCCACCCCATTTCCAGTTACGCCCCAAAAATGGTTGTACAAGCAGTCGATCGATTACTCCGTGTCCCTGAATTACGCGGTATTGGATCATGCTGCGCGCAACAGCGAACACCTCCTGTACAACATTTACCTGATGGGGAAAAACTCCATTGAGCGCGGCAGCCGCGACAACTGGACACTGTCGCCCAGCCTCGTCGATTCAGTGGCGAATGCTGCCAAAAAAGAACCTGCCCGAAACAACAACACCAACAATGCGACAAATGAGGAAAACTTTGGCTTCGGGGCAAGGCCAACTACTCCGGTTAAATACTACGATTTGGTGTTCAAAGATTCCACGCTGCGGGATGCCCGGGGCTACATCATTCCAGCGGATCAACCCGATTTCGCAGTGGCGGTCAAATTCCTGAATGCCTTGATTGAATCAGGGATTAAAGTACACCGGGCCACCGCTGAATTTACGGTAGAAGGCAAAAAATACCCTGCTGGTTCCTACGTGGTTTTGACCAACCAGGCCTTCCGCCCGCATGTGTTGGATATGTTTGAACCACAAGACCACCCCAATGACTTTTTGTATCCCGGTGGTCCGCCCGTTCGCCCTTATGACGCGGCAGGTTGGACGCCCGCTTTCACCATGGGTTTTAAATTCGACCGCATCCTGAATGGATTTACTGGACCTTTTGAGGCGGTTCCGTATGGTGCGATCCAAGCGCCAAAAGGGAGTTTGCAAAAAGCCAGCACTGTAGCCGGATACATCCTGGATGCCCGTTCCAATAATTCCTTTATTGCCGTAAATGACCTTTTACAAGCAGGCGTGGTGGTACATCGCGTTACGAATGCCAGTAACGACAACATCGCCCAAGGTTCATTTTTTGTTCCGGCCACAAGCAAGCCTGAAGCAAGGTTGGAAAAGGCTGCTGCTGATCTCAATTTGCAGATCAACGCGGTGGCCAAACAACCGACGGGTTTGGAAAAAGTTGCCCCCTTGCGCATCGCCTTGTGGGATGTATATGGGGGTTCCATGCCCTCTGGCTGGGTGCGCTGGCTGATGGAACAATACCATTTTCCCTTCAAGCGCATTTTTGCCCAGGAAATTGATGCGGGCAACCTGAAGCAGAAATACGATGTGATTGTGTTTGTGGGTGGAGCAATCCCTGCCACCATTTCCAAAAGCACCTCGCGAGACACCATTCCAGCCAACATCCCGGCAGAGTTCCGGGATCACTACGGCAGAATCACGGCAGATAAATCCATTCCATCGCTCAAAGCATTTTTGGAGGCTGGCGGCAATATCGTCACCATTGGCAGCAGCACCAGTCTGGCGTACCATTTGAAGTTGCCCGTGCGCAATGCTTTGGTTGAAGTGGTGGGTGGTAAAGAACAGACTTTACCTGGCGAAAAATTTTATATCCCCGGCAGCGTAATGCGGGTAAAAATAGATGCAGCGCAGCCAGCAGCTTGGGGTGTAGGTACGGAGGCTGATGTGTTTTTCCAAAGCAGTCCGGTATTCCACGTTGCACCAGAAGCGCTTTCCAAAGGAATGGTAACGCCGATTGCCTGGTTTGATTCTGCTAAAACCTTGCGTAGTGGTTGGGCCTGGGGCCAGGGCTATTTGCGCAATGGGGTGGCGGCTTTTGTGGCCAAGGTAGGTGCAGGTAAATTGTATGCTTTTGGGCCCGAAATTACGTTTAGGGCGCAAACGCAGAAGACGTTTAAGTTTTTGTTCAATGAGTTGTATCAGGGGGTGAAGAATTGATGGACTTGAGGCAAGTTGATTATCAAGCAATTAATTTTTTTTGAGATAAGAGTTCCGAATACATGACTTACGATTTTTGAAGTGAGCTACCGCAGCGACTTAGACATAACCTTGGCCTAAGTCGCTGCGGTAGCTTACTTCAAAACTCAAAGGTCATGTACTCGTAACTCGGAACTCAAAAAAGCCTTAATCTAATCGCGAAGCGATTGAAATCATTTGAGCTGAAAAGCCCCAATAAAGCCAAGCCTTTCGTCTTTCAAAACATATATTTTACTCCCCGAAGAAAACTCCGCCTCAGACTCTTCGTCTGGCCCTTCAGTAATGGTACAGATCAGCGGTTGTAGGTTTTCGACCTTAGCTTGCAATGGCTCAAATTCAAAAAGCCATTCTCCGCCGGGAAAGGTTTTCACGTATACTTGTATTTGCTCGCCTACTTTCATGGTTATCAATCTTTACGGTTAATAAAGAAATGTGTTGGGGGCAATTTGTCCTATCTCACCTGTCAACAGATCTACGATAATAGAGTTCCAATCAGCGTAAAGATACAGAGCACCTAAGCAGACCATGTCCTTCGAAAGTACTATCACCCATGTACCATTTTATTCTCACTCACTTCCCCAACACCGGCACCTTACTCACCTTCACCTCAAACTTCCGTGCCACCGGCACTTCCTTTTCCTCCAGATACTCCTCCTGCCGATACGTTTTCACCAATGCCACTGCGATGATCCGCACCCGGGCATCAATCGCTTCGATGTAATTGTCATTTGCCATTTCAAAGGTCAGGGTACCTTGAGTGTAAGTGTTGTGGCGGGCATAGGCGGCGGGGCCGTCCCCTTGGTCAAGGACTTTGGCGTCTTTGTTCATCACGCGGTACTTGATGTTGTTGCCGCCACGAGGTACGGTGAAATAACTCACACCATCCAGCGCCAGGGAGGCCAGGGCACCGTAGGGGCCAGCGAGGTAGCCCAGTTTGCCCGCGGCACTTACGGCAGATTTGCCCAGATTGGCCAGGCGATTCGCTTCGCTGTATTGTTTTTCGGCCTGCTCTCCCGAGCCAATCCAATAG
>NZ_JANRKL010000147.1:0-4889 GCF_033763495.1 Haliscomenobacter sp.
TAGGTAAAGGTACCGGGATGGGCCTTGAAATTACACGTCGAATCGTCCTTAAGCATCACGGTGAAATCAATGTAAAGTCAAAACCCGGAGAAACGATTTTTTCGGTTTGTATCCCTTTGTAGACCATCCGGTCGCTGAGCAAAGCCGAAGCGTCGGATGTTCCACTCCTCAACCCATTCAACTATGGCTAACGATAAAAAACCCATCATTTTTTCCATCGACGATGATCCACAAGTATTGCGCTCACTCAAGAATGATTTGCGCAACGCCTACAAAAATGAATACCGCATCCTGAGTACGGACTCGCCTCTGGAGGCACTGAAAAGCCTGCCCGATCTAAAAAAGCAAGGGGATACAGTGGCGCTGTTTTTGTCCGACCAACGCATGCCCAACATGCTGGGCGTGGAATTTCTGGAACAAGCCAAAACGTATTTCCCAGAAGCCAAACGGGTGCTGCTCACCGCCTATTCAGACACAGAAGCAGCCATCCGCGCCATCAACAACGTAGGTCTGGATCACTACTTGATCAAACCCTGGGATCCACCCAGTGAAAAGCTCTATCCGGTCATTGACAAACTTCTGGATCAATGGCAAAACAACTATATTCCTGAATTCCACGGCATCCGGCTGATTGGGTACCAATACGTTCCAAAGTCGCACGAAATCAAGGATTTTTTGGCCGGAAACCTCTTCCCTTACCAATGGCTTGACATTGAAAATGATGAAAGAGCCCAGGAATGGCTGGCCCTCCACAATCTAGAAACGAAAGATTTGCCCGTAGTTTTATTGGAGGACGGCACCCCTTTGGTAAATCCAGACATCACTGAATTGGCCTCTAAACTGGGCCTGGCAACCCAGGCTACGCAGGAAACTTACGATGTAGTCATCATTGGCGCAGGGCCTGCCGGTTTGGCCGCGGCAGTATATGGTGGTTCGGAGGGCTTGAAGACCTTGCTGATTGAGCGCCGTGCCCCCGGGGGGCAGGCTGGAACGAGCTCGCGGATTGAAAACTACCTTGGTTTTCCCGATGGATTGAGTGGTTCTGACCTTACTCGTCGGGCCATCACGCAAGCTACCCGCCTGGGCGCAGAGTTTCTATCCTCAACGGGGGTAGATAAAATTGAGATTGAAGGCAATTACAAAAAACTGACCCTGCGGGACGGCAACCAAATCAATACCAAAAGTGTGATCATTGCTACCGGAGTCGATTACCGCAAATTGCCCGCCAAAGGCGCCGATCAATTCACTGGAGCGGGTGTGTATTACGGTGCAGCCACCACGGAGGCCAATGCCTGTCGCGACAAACAAATTTATGTGGTCGGCGGCGGCAACTCTGCAGGGCAGGGCGCGGTGTATCTTTCCCAATTTGCCAATAAAGTCCACATCGTCATCCGCCGCGAAGACCTCACCGCAACCATGTCTTCCTACCTGATCGACCAAATCAAGGCCATTCCCAACATCGAAATTTTGGGCAAAACCGAGGTCATCGAAGCCCTGGGGCACGAATCCCTGGAGTGCATCGTTCTGGAAAACGTGGAAACCAAAGAAACCCGCCAGGTCAAGGCAGATTCCTTGTTCATCTTCATCGGCACCCGCCCCGCCTCAGAATGGTTGCCTTCCAATATTTTGGTGGATGACAAAGGTTTCATCGAAACAGGCAAGGAACTCAAACAATACCCTCAATTCAAATCGATCTGGAAACGCCAACGTGAACCCTTCTTGCTGGAAACCTGCCAGCCCGGTATTTTTGCGGCCGGAGATGTACGCGCCGGAGCGATGAATCGGGTAGCTTCGGCAGTGGGTGAAGGGGCGATGGCGATTAAGTTTGTGCATGAGTATTTGGCGGAGGTGTAGTCCATTAAGATTTGTATTTCGAATGATTCTTTAGCATAACGTGAGTTTTGAATTTATTAATTTTTTTACCGCAGAGTTTCGCAGAGTAAACCACAGATTTTCACAGAGTTCAATTAGTTTTTAGGAGTTTTGCCACCTCTGGTGGCTGGAGGTCGAGTACGATTAAAATCTGATTGTTAGCCATTTAGTATTCATTCAGTGCGCCTCTGAGTACTCTTAACCACCAAAGGTGGCCAACTCTGAGAAACTCTGTGGTTTACTCTGCGAAACTCTGCGGTAAAAAATGCGGAGATTTAACCGCTCTCTCAACTTGGCCTCTCAAAAACTCATGATGTTTCTTTTTAATTCCTAATGGTGTCCCTTCAGTGCCTTCAGTTCCTTAGGTGGTAAAAAAACCCCCCCTTCGATCCAGGACCTCTTTTCCTACAATTCAGCCCCCCATACCTACAATTCAATGTTTTTTTGCCACAGCTCAGCAGCTTTCACTGTCTTAGCCAATGGCTTAACTGTAACTTTACGGAAGATTCACCCAAACATTGAATTGAAGTTGATCATGAAAACACCAAGGTCCCCACTCATATGTGGAATTATCCGACTGTTCGTTCTCCCGCTACTGTTATTGCCCTTGATCCTTGCGGGGCAAACCAACCCGCTGGATGCCTACATTCAGGAAGCCATCCAAAATAGCCACGCCCTGAAAGAAAAGCAATTTGTGTTGGAGCGCAACCTGTTGGCGCTGGAAGAAGCCAAACGATTGTATTATCCCACCGTCAATTTGAACGGGGCTTATACCCTGGCAGCGGGTGGCCGCCGATTGGAGTTTCCCGTTGGGGATTTGCTGAACCCGGTCTATTCTACCCTTAATCAAATGACCAACAGCAACCAATTTCCCCAGATTGAAAACGTCAACGAGTTGCTGGCACCCAATAATTTTTACGACATCAAGGTGCGTGCCCAGCAGCCCATCATCAATGCCGAGATCAAGATCAACCGCAGCATCAAAAACGCCCAGGTTTCCCTCCAGGAAATCGACATGCAGGTGTACCGCCGCGAATTGGCCAAAAATGTAAAATTGGCCTACTACCAATACCTCCAGGCACGGGAAGCGGCCCAGATTTACCAAAATGCGATCCAGTTGCTTCAGGAAAGCAAAAGGGTCAATGAAAGTCTGGTGCGCAATGACAAAGCCATCCCCAGCGTGATCACCCGCAGCAATTCCGAAATTGCCGCCGTGGAAGCCCAGGCCGTAGAGGCCCGCAACCAACAGCGCAACGCTGCCGCCTACTTTAACCACTTGTTGGGCCGCAGCCTCGATCAACCCATTGCCATTGATACCATTCTAATAGTTCAGGGGGGCGACCGTATTTTAGTGAGCGAACAGGACGGTCGCCCCTTTATTTTTGAAAACCGCGAAGAAATTGCCCAGTTGAATAAAGCCCAGGAGATCAACCAACTGGTGGTGAATCTGGAAGAGACCTACCGCAAACCCAAATTGGGTGCACAACTCGATGTCGGCTCCCAAGCCTTCGGCCTCGATGTAGGCCCTTACGCCCTGCTGGGCATTTCCCTCGAAATCCCACTATGGACGGCCAACCGCAATAAGTTACAAGTACAACAAGCGGCCAGCAATGTCAGTGCAATGAACGAACAAATCGCACAAGTCAAAGACCAGATTCAACTGCAAATCCGGGTTGCCCAAAACGCAGTACAAGCCGAGCAGGAAGTGCTAAAAAGCTACGATACCCAGCAAGACGCTGCCCGCCAGTACTACCGAGATACCTTTCGCCGCTACAAAGAAGGAGTGGCCAATTACATCGAATTGCTCGATGCCCGTACCCAGGTCACTAACCTCGACGTCCGCCGTTCCATTGCCTACTACAATGTGCTGATGCGCAAAGCCGAGCTGGAACGCGCCCTGGCTGCTTATCCAATTAACAAATAAAAATAAGGCCCCTTTGAGGAAGGCCACTACAATATTCATTGCCATGAAAATTCACCATTTTTCCCTAGTACTCTCCTTGTTGATTTTGGCAGCTTGTGGTAAAAAAGAGCACAGCGCTGAGGCCAACAAACCCGCACCCGACACTTCAATTCCCGTAAAAGTGGTGGACGTCAGCAGCGAAGTCATCTCGGTACCCGTACAGGTTTCAGGGATCGTTTCGGCGTCCAATGAGGCCCGACCTGCCTTTAAAACCGGTGGTATCATTGCCCGCATTTTAGTGGAGGAAGGCGCTTTTGTACGCCAGGGTCAATTGTTGGCGACCCTCAACCTCACCGAAATCAACGCCCAGGTTCAACAAGCCAACGAAGCCGTGAGTAAGTCCAAACGCGACCTTACCCGTGCCAAAAACCTCTACGCCGATAGTGTAGCCACGCTGGAGCAGGTGCAAGACGCTACGACCGGATTGAGCGTTGCAGAGCAAAACTTACAAATCGCCCGCTACAACCAGAGTTATTCCGAAATCCGCTCGCCGATCAGTGGCAAAGTGATCAAAAAACTGATGAACCAAGGTGAAGTAGTAGGGCCAGGCACGCCCGTGTTTTACATCCTGGGATCGGCGCAGGCCGATTGGGTGGTCAAAAGTGGCCTGGTTGACCGGGATTGGGCGCGCCTTAAGCTGGGCGACCGCGCTGAGGTAAAACTGGATGCTTATCCCAACCGCAATTTCGCGGCCAAAGTCAGCCAGTTGGCCGATGTAGGTAACCCACAAAGTGGCACTTTCGACGCCGAATTTGCCTTCACGGGCACTATGCCGCGCCTGGCCGTAGGCTTGATTGCTTCTCTGAACATTTACCCCAAAGAAGATGGTGCGCACCCCATTGTACCCATCGATGCCTTGGTAGAAAGTAGTGGCACCAAAGCCTTCGTCTACGTACTGCAAAGCGACAATACCGTCAAACGTACCGAAGTGAGCATCGGCCAGATTTTTGAAAACAAAGCCATCATCGCGGCTGGATTAACTGCGGGTAGCCAGGTGGTTACCTCGGGTGCACCGTATCTGGAGGATGGGAGTAAAGTCAAAGTGATCCAATAA
>NZ_JANRKL010000148.1:0-162075 GCF_033763495.1 Haliscomenobacter sp.
AAACGAAATCATCATTGAAGTACAGACGGCGGCATGATCAGCGTCAAAGGCCTGAAATATTTAACGGATGAAAACATCGATGTTGAACTGCTCGAATTTTTGAGGGAGCAGGGTTTTGATGTTTTCGACATCAAAGAAGCCCGGCTTTTTCGCTTGTCAGATCGGAAAATTCTTGAAATGGCCCACAATGAGTAAAGGGTTGTAATCAGTCAAGATAGTGATTTTGGCACCTTGATATTCAGAGACAGCGTCCCATTCTGGGGGATAATTTATTTGCGGCCTGGGCATGCATCTCCTGATACACATGTACAAACCATGAGGACCATTTTGGAGACGAACCCTGACCTTTCTTTACCTTTTTTGATTGTTGGCGAAAATCACGGTGAAAAAGTAAAATTGAGAATTCGTATTTTTGAATAGGTAGTGTAAATGGTGAAGGTGTTTTATCTTTCGCCCGTTCTGGTGAAACCAAGTCAACAAGTGATGCAAGGGCAAGTTAGCAGCACTGACCCAATGGGTAAAGACCCGCCAGGATCAGTGCCCATTGTTTAGGATTTGAAATTGACGCGGCAATGCGTTTTGATAGTCAGGGGTTTAGCAAATAAGGTTGCTCCTCACGGGATCACAACTTCTTTTTCAAAAGCCTCATCCTTAAAGATTCATTTAAGAGTGAGGCTTTTTTGTTGCAAAGATCAATGCTAACTCGTATCTAACATCTTAAAGTCGACCCCTCCACCAGATCGCCAAGCCTTCTACTCCCCTCACCTCTATCACCCCTCTAAAGGACGTATCTACGACCAAGAGTCCCTTTTTCGCCTAATTGCTGAATTGTTTAAGGTGGTAATCCATATGAACAAACACCAATTTTCCCCACTCATTGGCGGTCAATTTACCCAATAAGGGGTGGGGGTGTAGGGAATCTTGTTGGTTTTTAAATTCAGCCAACAGGTTCAACAAAATCATTCTATCATTTTCAAAACCAGTTGGTAAGGTTCCAGCATTGCCGATTCCTTGTTGTTGTTCCTTGATTGTGGTTAGGTTTTTGGGCATTTCTTTCATCAAATAAATGGCCACCCATTTGTAGATGGTTCTGTAGTACAAATTGGTTTTGGTTAAAGTTGGTTTTTGGTTTAAGGCAAGCCGCAACTGGTCTGAAAGGTGACACAGCATTTGTTCGACTGACATTGTGCCAAACAGCCTGGGGCTATTGATGGTAAGCTGTTGTATCCGATTGAGCATGTATTCGTATGCTTCCTGCTTGTTGATGTTCTTTTGCATGTGGCAATTCGTTTTAGATGACGATGCAAAGTTCCATCAATCAAGAACCAATCGGCAGGACAAATGTCCAAAAGTGATGTTGTTCAGATTTTTCGTTTACGGCTTGCGGGCGGCTTTTATTCTCCGCAATATTTGCGGGTTAATTCGTTTAAACGGCCCGTTTTTATCGCTCTCCTGGCCATGTACTTGAACAAAGGTTCCGCGATTTTTTGAAGCCCAACCATACGTTTTGTCCTCCCCATTGTGGTTAATGCAATAGCGCATTAGCCCTTTATTGATAAAGCCGACATGCTTGCAAACCTGGCCCCCCGCCAAAAAGAACGCTCCTTTTTTAAGTTGTTTTTCTTTAAAGAGTTCCTTGACCCAATCAATCTCGGTTTAGGTCAAGTCAATAATGGATTGTATGTGGCTAATCAATTGCGCTGTCATCCTTGGCTCACTGTCGAAATTACCGCCAACACGCTGCGGCTTTACGAAGTTCTGAAAAAAAAATGAACCCAACAAGGAATTTTAGGGCCTGGAACGCCCTGGGGAGGGAGGCTTTGCTAGAGCTGGCTGTGCTGCAACACAAACCTTTGGGGGTATGAATGGGTGAATTGGAAGGGCTTTGCTTTTAAAGCGCCTTCCAATTCAATACTAAAACACTGTGCTCAATTATTTCGGTAATACTACAGTGTCAATGACATGGATTACACCGTTTGAGCCGGTCAAATCAGTCGCGGTAACGAAAGCAACACCACCGTTTTCGTCCGTCAGTTTCACTTTCTTCTTCTCCAAAGACGCGGTGAGTTTACCTCCACTTACCGTGGTCAGCACAACTTTTCCCTTACCTTTTTTGATGGCAGCCAAAACAGCCTTGGCATTCAAGTTGCCAGCCACTACGTGGTAAGTTAAAATTTGTGCAAGCTTAGCCTTATTGGCTGGCTCCAACAAAGAAGCAACGGTGCCGGCAGGCAATTTGTCGAAAGCTGCATTGACCGGGGCAAACACGGTGAAAGGTCCCTGTCCACTCAGCGTCGTAACAAGATCAGCTGCTTTGAGGGCTGCTACCAAGGTAGTGTGGTCGGCAGAACCAACGGCAATTTCTACAATTGATTTGGTTTGGGCGAAGCTTGTAGTTGATACAAGCAAGGAAAAAATAAAAAAGAAATGTTTCATTTCGATATGGTTTGCCTGCCTAACAGAACCAATGGGTAAAGGTTTTAGAAAATGGTGTACTGGTGAATCTTTCTATTGAAAAGACAAAAAAGCGACATCTTTGGGCAGCGAACAATTGTTGAGCAATTTAGTTGAGTTGAATGGTCAATTTAGGGGCGGTTACGTTCTAGCTGGTCAACATTTGCATCATTTATTCCCATTCCTATGAATAGTTCAATGTTTTGCTTCATTTCCTGTTTAGCCTTTGGCGTATTGGGTGGCTCCACCCTTTTTGCTCAACCATTGGAGCAGTACCGCTGGAAAAATCGCATTTTATTGGTTTTTGCTCCTGATCCTCAAGACCAGCAGCTCAAGGAACAACTGTCACTGCTTCAGCCCAGCCGTGCTGGGCTATTGGAGCGGGACCTGAAGGCAATTGTCGTAAATCCAAAATCAGACACCAATGTAACTGCTGCCGATGACAAGCATTTGTACCAAGTTTACAAGGTTGAAAAAGAAACTTTTAGAGTCGTGCTCATCGGCAAAGATGGTACTGAAAAATTAAGAACCAGTCAGCCTATTTCTCCCGCTGAGCTTTTCCGGATCATCGATGCAATGCCCATGCGACAATCAGAGCTGAAGCGGAATTGAAGGGTGGGCATTGACCTGGTTTGTCCTAGTCAGGGCCCAGTTCGGGCAGGATGAGTGGATAAAGCGGAAGCGTACCTGTATAGCAGTGTTCGGAATTATGTGTTTGAAAATGAGGGGTGTTTGCTGGAACTAGACTTACTGGAGTCGTATTTGCCAAGGAGTAGTTTTGTGTATCTGCCAGGGGTTGATGGTCAAGAATGAAGAGAGGTGATGGATTTTCTTTAGCATCGTGCAAGCTCTTGCGTCTTGAAGACGCAGAGATAATAGGTGCAGGTTATGAGACACTGCACCAGCGTTGCGTTTTGGAGTTCATAGGGAAGACTTGGACGAGCGGGAGAAGTCAAACCAGAATACCTCACTCCTTCAATGCTGAAAGCAATTGCTGAAAAAGCCTGTCCCCCTCACTTGGCGCAAAAGCATTGGGCGTTTGTACCTTGCCATCTTTGCCAATTATCATATAAGTTGGATAAGATCGCAATTGGGAGCTTGGATCAACTTTTCGCCAAAAATCATTCAGCACTGCTTCATTGAGTAAATAATGATAGCCACTTAAGTTAAAGTACTTTGCAGTTTCTTGCCAATGTGGTAGCGGGTTCCTGGTTTTTTCATGGGCTAAATACAAGTAGGCTACTGCCTCGTTTTTAAGTTTATCCTTTAAAGCAGGCAGGTGTTTAAATTCTTCTCGGCAGGGGCCGCACCAGGTACCCCAGATATCGACCAAAATCACTTTCCCAACAAATTCTTTACGATGAATGATTTCATCCAGGGAATTGAACAATAATTCCGGTTCATAAAAATGGACCATTGGCAATTGTTCATTGGTTCGTTTCATGTTTTTTTCTATCTCCTTCATTTTGAGGGCAATGCGTTCTAAATATGGGCTTTGGGGAAACTTTTGAATGAATTTTTCAAATAAAAAGCTTAAATTTTCAAAATCGCCATCTTCTTGTGACTGGTAAATTCTATTGGCGAGAGCTTTTTCAAATGCAGCATCGCACAGCTCTTGTTCACAAAGGACATAAAAAGGTTTATTGTATTTATCCTTCCCCAATAACTCCATCAACTCGTCCATGGATGAGGTTCCAAATTGTTTCAACCAGTAGCTGGAGTCCTGTCCGAGGCCAATTTGAAACTTCCTTTCCAGGTGAGCATGCCAGCTTCCAATGTAATGATTATAATAAGGCCCGAACTTGTGGTCAGGAGCACAAGATTTGCTTTTAAATAAACTATCGTTTCTATTGCTCCAGCTTAAATTATATTGTTTAAGGCTTTTATATCCCACTTCGAGCCCTGCCTTAATTTTCAAAAGCAGGTAGTAATATTCAATTTCGGCTTCCAGAAATTGGTAACTTTCTTTGGCCATTTGGTTTTGCAGGGTTTTTAATAGTTGCTTTTCATGTAGCTCCTCCAGGTGAAAAATGGAGTCAACAAAACGGGAATTGGTTTTTTCCTCAGGCTTTAATTTTCTGAACCTTTCATGGTAATTTGGAAAAGGTCGGCTGTTGATGAATTGGTTTTCCAGACCTAGTTTGCCCCGAAAAACCAGGGAGTTTGCTTTATCCGTACAATCCAAATCAAGGGATAACGTATCGCTCGACGAATTTAAAAGAAGAATTATAGGTTCGCCTGCAATGAGTAACTCAGCAACACGGATTTCCTGGATGTGCACATGGCTTATAAAATGCCCCTTTGCGGTCACTGGAATCTTGACATTGTCACTCTGAAGATGAAATCTCCCAAAAAGAACATTTAATTGAATTTCATTTTGAGTGCAATGTTTTAGATTTCCCAACAGAACCATGGCATTTAGGCTGCTTGAATAAGATAGCGCCAAAATGACCAGTATCTGAACACTAATGTTTGATTTATTCAAGGTGTTCAAAATGAGTGATTTAATGGTCAAATCATTTTGTGGAACAGCGTTTAATTCCAGTCGTACAATTTCAGAGCATGTCTAAATATTTTTGTTTTAGGCGAAAATGAGGTCGATTTAGGGGGAATGAGGCACGAAAAGCGGAGTGTAGCAGCACTACATGAGCATTTTCGGAACGAAATTCACCCTAAATCGGGACATTTGCAGCAAAACAAAAATTTTTAGACATGCGCTCAGACTTTCCTTGAACAAAGATCAGAAAATCGAAACAATTGCAACTAAAAAATGCAGCTTTATGTTTTATACACAATTCCGGATGAATCATGTTGGAGATTCCTGAAGTTTTCTTTGTGAAAAGAATGTCGCTTTAGAATGGTATTGAAAATTCGGGATGACGACTCAGCTTGGTTATGGCTACAGTTGAATTCCGTTGATAGAATACCCCAAAAAGTTGCCGATGGACTGATTTTTGAGCACCACCCGGTAGCGGCGGTTGGTAGATCCCGTTAGTACAAAGACTTTCTGAACTTCATCTTTACCCAGAACATGAGACTGGAAAGGCTGCGCACTGTTGCCGTTGTAAACAAAAATGTTACCAACGGCTTGACCGGAAGTTCGGTGCACGATGATGCGCACCTGATCTCCGCAGGCGGGGCTCAACTCGACCGATTTTTGGGTCTGCCCAGAGAGGTTGCCCGTAACGGGTGCACTGCCCGGTGCCAGCGAAGTGGTGATGCCAATGATTTTGCATTCGTAATCACTTTTCAAGCCTACGGATGAGTTGCTGATGACCACTTTTACTTCTTTTCCGTTCACATTGGTAGCGGTATAACGTTCGGTTCGGGCGTAGGTAACCCCATTGGGGAAGCTAAGGGTTGATTTTAAAACATCATCGACATAAATTTTTGCCAGGGTTTCGGCGCCACTGGGGTTTTTGGTGACTTCAACGACTACCTGATCGGTATTGGGGGTTACGGTAACCCTCGCTGGTCCTGCAGGCAATACGGTACCACTTCGTTCGGCCAAAATGGATTCACAGCCATTGGCTTGACCATACCCGCTGGAAAGGTTGAGCGCGAATACCAGACAAATGGGAATCAATGCAAACAGGCGGCAGTTTTTCATAGTCTTGAGTTTTGAAGATGAAAATAATGATGCAATATTATGCACCATTTGCCTGCGGCGAATCATACTTTTGGGTGAATTTTTAGTTGGATTATCTTTTACTCCCACCAACTGGACGTGCTTCCTTTTTCAAAGTTTGGTCAAATGCAGCCAGTGCATTTTTAAGCTCATTGGCATTTCTGGGTATTCCTGGATAACATTTTTGCTTTCTGAAACATTTTTCTTCAAGTTATAAAGTGCTTCGGTTTGTTGGAATGTTTCCGTCTTCCCATTTTTCCCATTTTTTCCTGGATTGGTAGCAACGGCATCCCTAATGGGTAAAATGTATTTCCAGTTGCCCTTCCGGATAGCGGATGGTTTTTCATTGGAATAATAATAAAAATACCGCTTGTTCAGCTTTTTTATCTTCTTGCCTTGTAGGGCAGGGAAAATATTCATCCCATCAATCTTTTTGGCGGGCAATGGGGTTCCGGTAAGGTGGCAAATGGTAGGAAGAGTATCCATACTGGTAACTAAATCATGGGAAACCTTTCCCTTGGGAATTACCCCAGGCCAGGACACAAGGCACCCTGAACCCGCCTTCGAAGACATCAAACTTCCTGCCCCTGAGAATGCCTGCACTTCCGCCATGATTGCCATATTTATTGGCTTTTGCTTGATGAAATCGACGGAATGTTCGGTATCCCGTTTGGTCAAAGTGCTTTGATCAGCCGGTAATTGGGAAGACTTTTACGAGCGGGTCGGTAAACAACTTTTGCGTTTTGCAATAATTCCTCTAATTTTGGCAACAAAAAGTATGCGTACTTTCCGTTCCTAAGCCTGGTTTTTCTTTTTATTTCTTGCTATCAAATTAATTTTCGCAGAAAAAACAATCAATAGTACACCATACAATCAAAACCCAATGAAGAAGTTGTTATCCTATATTTTTATTGTATTCAGTATTTTAGGATGTAAAAAAGAGCCCGTTGAAGTGCTGCTTGCCGATTTTGACTATGCCTCCTCTACGGGAACCACGATCTGCAGTGTAGCCCCATGTACCCTTTCTTTTACGAACAAATCTACGCCTTCAGAAGGGCTGAGCTACTTGTGGGAATTTGGCGATGGAAGCAGCTCAAGCGAAAAAAATCCTACCCATACTTTTGAAAAGGCAGGGGTTTATCAAATCAGATTGAGCATCAAAAGCAAAAGCGGATCAAGTTCTTCTAGCCAAAAAAGCATTGAATTTAAAGCTACGCCTACGTTTACCAAAAGTTTTCCGGCCAGGCCAGGAGAAACGATCACTGCCAACTTCTGTACTACCTTTTCCGATGGTGATTTCTTAATTGTTGGCCAAAGAATCCTCAACAACAACAATACTGAACTCTACATTTTAGGGCTGGACAATCCCACTGGAGAAGTCAAACCGGGATACCCTAAATCTTTTCCAATTGCTGCTGATGTACTTCCTCAAGCCATCGTCAGGCTCTCCAATGGGGGCTTTGCCCTGACGGGAAGAAAATTAGGCAACCAACAAACTTCAGATCAAGGCGTATTGATGGTTTTGGACGATCAAGCTAATTTATTACCTACTTATCCCCTGGTTTTTGATGCCAAACAACTGCGGGAAGGGACCGGAATCGTTCAGCTACCGGATGAGAGTTTGATCATAGTAGGTTCGGCTACCCCGCAAGGCAATTTTGGTGAACTTGCTTTATTAAAAACCAACCTCAGCGGGAAAATTGCCGCAGGGTATCCTCGTACTTATGGTTTTCAGTTCGGGAGTACAGCCCATAACGTCAAAATTATGGACAATAACCTGGTCATTAGTGGGGAAACCTGGCTGCCCAATAGAAATGCAGAAGGAGTCGTCCTGCTTACCGATCTGAACGGGGCCATCCAGCCTGGTTTTCCACTCAGCAGGGGGACTACCGAGCCGGATTCCTTCATTAAAGCGCTGGGTAACAACCAACGGATTACCTTGGTTGGTTATTCGATTGATCCCGTAAGTACCAGGAAATCAATGTATATTGCCAACTTAAACAATGCATCAGCACTGAATTTTGAATTGGATCAATTGTACAAATCGGGCGTTGAATCAGAAGCACTGGACATCATGCGGCTGGATGATACTCGAATGGTTGTGCTAGGGGCAAGTTGGAAAGCCGTATCAGGTGATCGAGATCCTGTCTTGCTGTTTTTGGACAACAATGGCAAAGTCACCGCAGAATCGAATGCCTTCAACAGCAATCAAGATCAAAGACCCGTCGGTATCCTACCTACCGAAGACAAAGGAATACTCATCGTGGCCTTTGATTTTGCACAAATTGATGTCTTTAAGGTAAAAAGCAACGGCCAGTTTTGAGTAAAAAACCAAGGACTGAGTCCTCCTGAATTGTTTAGGAAACCTTAAAGCTCATTTCTTCATGGTTTTTAGTTTTGATAATGAAAATCATGATGCAATATTATGCACCATTTGCCTGCGGCGAATCCTACTTTGGGGCGAATTTTCAGGGGGGCTTGGGCGAGCGGTGCATACGGGTATCTGCTTGTCACGCTCCTTTGAAAAAATCAATCCTGTGGTTGGAATTCACGAACTTAGTTTTTATATAAAATATTTATGCTGTGTATTTGAATGTAAATATATATTTTATGGCAATTGAAGGCGTTAGGGTAAAATGCACACATGGTCTCTTATTGCTATTCCTCACCGTTGTCTACTCAACAGCAACTGCTCAAAGACATTTGCCGAACATTGTGGTAAGCACCGATATTGGCGGGAGCGACCCCGATGATTATCAGTCGATGGTGCATTTGTTGATGTATGCGGATCGCTTCAACATCAAAGGCTTGATCAGTTCTCCGCCCCATGGAGGCAGAAAGCAGCATATCGTAGAAGTAATTCAGGCTTATGAAAAAGATTACACCAAGCTCATTAAGCACGCTGAAAATTTTCCAAGCCCACAAGACCTGTATCGGGTGACCAAACAGGGGGCTACAGCGATACAAACCCACCACATTCCAGACAAACCCAGCGAAGGCGCAAAATGGATGATCAAAAAAGCCAGGGAAAATAAACGGCAACCCTTGTACATCCTGGTTTGGGGTTCAATGACCGATGTTGCTCAAGCCATTCACCACCGACCTGGGATTAAAAAGAACATCCGGATTTATTCAATCGGTTCCTGGAATACGGTACAGGATACAAATTCAAGAAATTACCTCTATCATCAACACCCGGATTTATGGTGGATTGAAAACAATTCAAGCTTTCGGGGAATGTACCTGGGTGGATATCAGGAAGGAGATTATGGAAATGAATCTTTTGTAGCAGCTCACGTGAAAGGTCACGGCGCATTGGGGGAATTATTCTGGGAAAAGAAAAAGGACATAAAAATGGGTGACACGCCTTCAGTATTGTATTTTTTACATGGGGACATCAACAATCCGGAAGCAGAAAGTTGGGGTGGTTCATTTAGTAAAAATGCGCATGGTCCAAATTTTTGGACTGATAATTCTGCTGATTCACTCCGGCAAAATGACCGAGCTGGGGCAAAAACGGTTAATAAATTCCGCAAAGCGTATCTGGATGATTGGAGCAAAAGAATGCAATGGCTAAAAGATTGAAGTAGTCAATCTGGTATGTTTGAAAAAGTTTCAGCTTTGCGCTTAATGTAAATCTACGCAGGGCCCTGCGGCTCTACCGTGCCGTCTAATTCTACAATTGATCGTTTCCCCGCCCTTGGAATCTTTCACCCCCCATCCTTGTTTACCCTCCAAAAACCTCATGCAAGCCATCCTTTTCATCGGCATCCAAGCCACTGGAAAAACCACCTTTTACCTCAACAACTTCTTTCGCACCCACGTCCACATCTCTCTGGATCAGCTCAACACGCGCAATAAGGAAGCCCAGTTTATCGACACCTGTTTGAGTACCCAGCAGGCTTTCGTGGTCGACAATACCAACCCGACCCGCGCCGAGCGGAAAGGCTACATCGATAAGGCCAAATCCCGGCATTTTCGGGTGATTGCGTATTACTTTCAATCCAGTCTGGAACAGGCGCTGAGGTGGAATGCCCAGCGTGAAGGCAAAGCCCGAATACCTGAAATTGGCATCAAGGGCACTTACCGCAAATTGGAACTTCCTACGCTGGATGAAGGTTTTGATGAACTGTATTACGTTGCCTACGAAGACAACGAGTGGCAAGTCAAAACCTGGAACAATGAAATTTGACGATTTAGACCTCAAAATGCGGATCTACGAAACTGCTCCCGACCGCTGCGTAGTGCCCAATATGTACATGGTGGCGCGGCTGGACGGACGCAATTTTACCCGGCTCACCAAGGAGACTTATGCCTTCGAAGCCCCATTTGACGAAAAATTCCGGGATTTGATGATCGACACCCTCAAACACTTGATGAACTGTGGCTTCAAAGTCATTTATGGCTATACCGAAAGTGATGAAATCTCCTTGTTGTTTGATTTGAATGAAAATACCTTTGGCCGCAAACACCGCAAATACAACTCCATTTTGGCCGGAGAGGCCAGCGCCAAATTTTCCAGTTTGCTGGGTGGTATGGGTGTTTTTGATTGCCGCATTTCGGAGTTGCCCACGGCACAGTTGGTGGTGGATTATTTTCGCTGGCGCAACGAAGACGCCTACCGCAATGCCCTCAACGCCCACTGTTACTGGCGTTTGCGGCAGGAGCAACTGAACAGCAGCCAGGCTACCCGACAGCTCGAAAACATGAGTGTGGCGCAGAAAAATGAACTCTTGTTTCAGCGTGGGATCAATTTCAACGATTTGCCCAATTGGCAAAAACGGGGAATCGGGGCCTATTGGAAGCGGTATTCCAAGGAGGGACTGAATCCAGTTTCGGGCCAAAATGCCCGGGTAGAACGCAGCACTTTGTACATTGATCTGGACTTGCCGATGCGGGAAAATTACAGCCAGATGCTGAGTAGTTTTCTGGGGGTTAAAGGATAGGAGAGGGCTAGAGGACGTCCAAGGCTATGTCTCGTGCCGCAACCCCCAAATCCCCCACCCAGAATATCCCTCCCCACTCCACATTTTTACAAAAAGCCATATCTTGCTCGCGCATCCGTGTAGTGCCCATCCTTGCACGGCTCCGCACCCGATTCACCGAACAACATCAACATGAAAAAAATCAACCCACCTAACCCATACCAACCCAGCACCATTTTCATCACCCTGCTATTGCTTTTTACCTCAGCCCAGCACTTAAACGCACAAGCCAAAGCCCCTTCCCAAGACACGACCTGTCCATCCTGGCATTACCGGGAAGACATCGTACCCGAGTACTTCAAGCCAGGCTTCCAAACCGCCATTTTTGGCAACAATGTCAATGTACGGAAGTCCCCATCACCCACAGGCGCCGTGCTGGAGATGCTGCCCATTGGTCAAGCCGTAGAGGTTATCGCAGTTGACACCGCGCGCCTTACCCTCAATGGCCGCACGGCGGCTTGGCATTTGGTGGCCTGGTCGAACGCCAAAAAGGAGCAAAAGCAAGGTTGGGTTTGGGGCGGGTACCTGTCCTTGGCGGGAGGGGGCTGTCCAGGTCAGCTGAGCTTTTTGCTGGGCTGCACCGAGGTAAAAAAAAGCGAGCAGGGCTGGTGGAATCGGTATGTGCACGAAATAAAGGCCGTCAAGGACTTTCAGATGGTGGACAAAATCCAATTGCCGGAGGTACGCCTTGGTGAAGCGCAGGGTTTTTATTTTGGCATCCAGTCATCAAGGGGATTACCCGAGGTGCAACATGTACTGCTTTTCGACTGGTCGCAGGGTACGTGTGGAGGGCTGCAAGAGAGCATTTATGCGTTGTGGACCAAAGCCGGCCATTTTCAATTGCTCCCGCCCTTGAGATCAATGGGCGAAGCGGGCTTTTATGCACAAACTGAACAGTACATTTTTCCCGATGAAACAGAGAATGTGAAATACAAATATCCCTTGATGTACCTCCTGGAAAAACCGGAAAACAAATCCGCTATCCTTTATATGAAAGAAGACAGCAATGGCGATGAAAACGGAGCTGGCGTTTCCATTTCAATCACCAAGCTCAAATTGGTCAACAATGTTTGGAGAAAGTGAGGCGGCATCAGCTAGTCTGCAATTGGAGTTGCACCCAGAGAATTCAACAAGCTCGGGAAAAGCGCAAAAAAGGTAAAAGGGAATGAATCCCCACCCATTGCTACCTTAGCGCCCCAGCTACAGCTTTTACCAATTCAACGCATTTTTGCCCATTGGATTGGCGCGAATGCCCAAACCCAAAAAACGCTGATCAGAGAAATACCGAATGTTGTAATAGTCTGGCCCAGTGTAGGCACGCAAGAAAAAGGATAGATCAGATTGTTTGCGGAAAGGTTGGAATTCCAGGCTAAGCTGGTAAGCGCTGGCGGGTTCAAAGCGGCTGCCATTGCCCAACATCACATCCAAACGAGTGGCAAGCTGGATGGTCGGGCTCAAATTGAATTCATTTTCGAGCAAAATCCGTTGGTTGTAATACAATTCAGCGAGGTTTTCTTCTCTGGTGGCATAAAAGTGTTGTTCGAAGGAAATACGACCATTGATCGAAAATCCATTGCCTCCGCCACTTATATCCGTCCACTGTAGTCCCAGCTCGCAGTAATCGGTCGTAAAATTTCCACTGCCAAAATTAATTCTGCGGGTTCCAGGTACAAAGAAGTCCTCTTTTTGACCATTGGAATGGTGGGCCAATCTATACACGATGAACAAACGATGCTGGGGCTTGATGAGCCATTTGGTAAGTTTTGCACTGGCTAATTTTGAGGATTTTATGCGCTGGAATAAAGTAAGGGTAGGCATAAATGAAGGCGTTTTGATGGGGAAGCTTTCATTGTCGGCCATACGCAGGATGATTTTGGGGGCAACACTCAGGGCAAACCTGCTGCTATCGCCAAATCGAACCCAATAAACTGGCGCAATTTGCGCCTCCATAAAGTTGCCTCGCTCTATTTCGTCACTGCTGTTCTGGTTACGGGTAGGGATGTTACCGCGCATGAGCTGAATGTAAGATCGCTCGCTCACCGTATGCAGCAGGTTGTTTGAAAAAGTGCTTTGGTCTTGAGCCACAGCAGGCAGCGCTCCAAACGACAACAAGAAAAAAACCAGGGTGTAAAGCGTAGATGGGTGCTTCATGAATGGGTGTGTTTTTAAGGAATGGGTGTCATTCAACTCGCCAAAAGTAGCAATGTTCACAAAATCCATGCTCACCTGAATAGGTGATATTGTTAGCCTATTCCTCTGCGCGCAGGTACTAATGAGCTTGCACTGGCCACAGCCCCCTCACTTAAAAGCCTGCTCATAAGCCCGGATGACCCGAACATTGGGAGAACTATCCCCCGAGTTCACAAACACGGTGATTACAACATCCTCCGGAAAACAGTAATAATAGGCATGAATTCTCCCGCTCGCCCAAGTCTTCCCCATTATCCCATGCCACAACGCTGGTGTAGCCCAGCGATTAATGACATCGAGCGGTTATCTGCCTTGCTCATGCTCAAACACATTTGGGAGCCACAATTCGTTCTTGAGCATCCTGAATTGATCTTTATTCACCTGGAGCCCAAAAACCAAGAGGTTAGCGACTTTGTCGTTTCTCTGCTTGCATATCTTTTCAAAAACGCCGAGATTGAGCGGGAAACCATCAACAGATTCATTAAGCACTTTCCAGACAATTTAAATCACAAAGCGATGACTGCTTACGACATGATTCAAGCGGAAGGAATCGAAAAAGGCATCGAGCAAGGTGCTGAGCTCAAAGAGCGCGAATTCATCAAAAACCTATGGTCATTCCAGGAGTTTTCCCTGGAGAAAATTGCCTTGCTATCTGGCACTAGCTTGGAGCGCGTAATCGAAATTCTTTCAGTACATCTACAGACTGAGGGGCTAAGTGAGGCTGTTGCTGCTCAAACACTGGAAGCTTATCAGGCTAAGTTTGTTTAGGTTGAGCTTGCACTACACGATGGTCCAAGTCTTCCCCATTATCCCAAGCCACAACGCTGGTGCAGCCCAGCGATTAATGAGGAAGACTTGGTCGAGCGGGGGCTGCCTTTCAGCCGGGTTACCCCAAGCCTGTTTTTCGGAGACCCTGATCACCCCCGTCTTCTTTTCATCAAAATCATCATCTTTCAAGCTCACTTCACTCAAGAAATCCCGAGTAAAGTGGGATAAGACCACGAATTTCTGGCGAGAAACCCATCATATTGAAAACAATCAGACGCTTGTTCGTAGTCTACCTAATTTCAACGGTAATCATCATCCCAGTGAAAATGGCATCTAATCGCCCATTCTACATCTCATGATAAAAAGTACATCTTCAAGGCTCCTCTGTTTTTCACCTCAATTTCACCTCGGTATTCACAAGGAAATTCCGCTTTGATTTGTTGATAAGTCGTATCGGATAGGTTGATGCGGCCAGGTTGTGAGGCGGACTCCATCCGTGCGGCAATGTTAACCGTGTCGCCCCAAATATCATATTGCCATTTTTTGATCCCGACAATCCCGGCCACTACCGGGCCTGAATGAATCCCGATCCTGATTTCAAAGTGATTGAGCCCATCCTCCAATTGCAAGGCTTGGTTGACCAATTCAACCATTTCCCTGGCGGCCAGTATCACATTGCGCGCATGCGCCTGGTTGGGGGTCGGCAGCCCACTGGCACACATGTAAGCGTCGCCGATGGTTTTAATTTTTTCGAGGCCATATTTCGAAGTGATTTCGTCAAATCCCTTGAAATAAAAATCAATACTTCGAACCAGGTGCTCAGGCTCAATGTGTTCGGCCTTTTTCGAAAATTCGACAAAATCCGTAAACAGTACCGTCACCTCATCCAGCTTGACGGCCTCTACTTTGCCGTTCTTTTTGAGCTCCTGGGCTGTTTCAGCGGGCAAGATGTTCAAAAGCAGGCTTTCGGAACGTTTGTGCTCTCTGGAAATGGCGCGGTAAAACCAGTACAAAGCCCCTAAAATGATAATGATTAAAACCAAAATAATGGCCAGCGCAATCATCTGATTCTGCTGATTGCGCCTTTGCTCTTTGAGTAGATCGACCTCGGTTTGCTTTTGGGAAACCTCAAAATTGGTACGCAAATCGGCCATGGCTTGTATTGATTTGAGGTTGTTCACACTGTCTCGGTAGGTGATGTGATTTTTGTAGTATTGCAGTGAGGTTTTGGTATCCCCAATTTTTTCGTAGAGTTCTGACAGTTTGAGGTTGGCGTCCCTAATTTGTTCTTTCAACCCATATTGCAAGGCCAAGTCCAAACTTTTTTGGGCATATGTCTTTCCCCGGATTAAATCCCCTTTTGCAAAATAAATGTCTGCCATCGAAATGAGGTACTCACAGATAGGGGGATAATCTTCAACTTCTTCCAGGATCAAAATTGCTTCATTAATGATTTCTTCCGCCTGCTTGTGTTTACCAAGTTTGGTATACAGCATGCCGATGTTGCCCAAACTATAAGCTTTACCGTTGGGGTAGTCTAGTTTTTCAAAAATTTTACTCGATTCCTTAAAGTAACTGAAGGCAGTATCGTAAGTGTTGGTGTTGTAAAATTCATACCCTGCATTGGCCAAAGTTGAGGCAAGTGCAATGGATTCTCCGGATTGACGCAAAGTGTGAATCGCTTTGCTGTAATAAAGTTTAGCGTTGACATGATTATTGGAAACAGAGTATACGTCAGCAATCGTACTGTAAACCATGCCTTCACCTTGACTGTATTTTTCCCTTTTGGCAGCCTCCAAACTCTTGAAATAAGCAGCTAGGGCCTCCTCCAGTTCACCCAGCAGGCGTTTTTTATTGCCTTTTTGAAAATATCCACGGTGTAAGTAAAGGTCGTTTTTTTGTTTTTTGGACAGCACAATCAATTCCTCAGCGTAGGCCAGCGCCAACTGAAGGTCATTGATTTCATTAAAAGCCAGATTTCTGAGCAACTCTAAGTGCTCAAGGCCACGGGTTTTATCCGCTTTATATACAATAGCTAGGCTGTCAGCTATTTGCTGATCCTGGCTATAGCTAGCATGCACTGTAAAAAAAAGAAAGCCTATTGAGAGCCAGTAAGCTTTCTTTTGTGGTAATTTCATAAATCAGATTATGGATTCATTTGAATCCTTGGGTCATAAGTATGCGGATGGCCCTCCGTATCTTCCCAGGAAATGGAGTAATCCTCAAAGGTGTATATCTGGCCCATCGCAACACCAAACCAATAAGGGCCATTCGCGCCTTGTATTTCCTGGGGACCCAATATGAAGAGATTTTGAGACGCATCATTTTTCTTTGTAATGGCGGTTATCCTCGCAATATTTGCTGCGTCAGGACTGATGGTCCACGTAATCCAATCTCCAGCAGCAACAAAAGAGACATCTGTCTCGCCACCATCGGATAAGGTTAATGTACCGGACTGTAAATCGGCTGCTTTGATGATAATGCTATACAATTTGGGCTGTGGGCTGCTCATTTTTATTTGATTTAGGTTTTAGGTGAAAGGGAGAGAATCTCCTATTGTCAGGAACTAAGTTAACAATAATTTTAGCGATTGACAATAGTTGTGTTCTTTTTTTGCAAAGTATTTTCTGCGTTACTTAGGTCACTTTCTGATTTTTGATGATGCGGTCAAAAAGGCCGGCGTCAAGCGTTTTAGCAGCATGGCCAGCTGCTCTTTAGCTCCACCGATGTAAACGTTTTTTTGCCGCTGCTGGATGGCCTTGAGTGCTTTTTGGGCAAATACATCTGCCTGCATTCCCTGGGCATTGCGGCTGGTTTTGAGCACTTATTTTGGCAAAAGTTTACCTGATGGTCAAAATTTTGAAGGAAAAATTACAAATTCCCAAAACTATGAATGAAATTCTCCAAATTTTAAGCGTGTCGATTTTGGACAAAATGCCTGTTTCTCAGCTACTTGGAGTGTATGAAATTGAAAACTCCGAAACTCCAATTTCTAATCAGTTGAATATCTTTTGATTAGAACCGGACACTAGTGAAGTCAAACCTATTTGCCCCCAAATTAATTGTGTATTGGTGTCCAAAGCCACTTCGGCAGGGGTATGATCTTCTTCTAAAGTTTTTATCAAAAAAAAGACACCATCAACTTTACTAAGAATTTCAGTATATTTTTCCATTCTTATATTTTACATCATTAAGTTAAAGATTCCCCCGCTAGTCCAAGTCTTCCCCATTAACCCCAAAGCGCAACGCTGGTGCAGGTCATGAGAGTGATGGACGGGCATCTGCTTTGAACACATTCCTAACGGCGATATTTTTCTTTTCAACAGCACCCCGTAAATTAGCGAGGGCGCTGTTGAAAAGAAAAATATCTACTTTGACGGTCGTTGCTCCCAAGTGCTTCTGGCCGAAAAAATATTTTTTGTCCGTTTGCTTAAATTTTGTCGCGTTACGCTTGGAATTCAACATAGAAGACACTGCACCAGCGTTGTGCTTTGGCGATGTATAAGAAGAATTGGACAAGCGGGAAACTTTTAACTTCTACCGCTCGAAAGTTAGCAAGGAAGTCTTGAACTCAGGCGGTAGGCAGTTGGGAATGCCAATCATTTATACTTCGCATCCCTATCTTTACTATTTCAAAAAAGCTACCTTTGCATTTTCGTATTTGGGTAAAAACTCTTTCAAATTTGCAATGCTTTTGATGGGGCCATCGTCGGCAGCCAGGTTGATCAGCCAATTTGGGATGTTCCCTCCGGGATCTGATTTGAGTTGATATTCCAGGCGTACCATACCATTTGGTAAAGGGGTATAGGTCCATTTGGATTCAATCATTTTAATCCGCACCACGCCGTCTTTTTCGGGTATTGCATTGTAAACGGATTTGCTTACGAACGTAACTTGTTTTGTATAGGGATCCTGTTTCATAGTGTAATGGACAATCATATCCCGATCAGAAAAAGGAAAGGGGAAATCGCTGTACATGTACAAATACCCTTCAGTTTCACTTACCTCTTTTAACTGAGAAGATTCTTTAAGGCGGTAAGCCCAGTTTTTTAGATTGGGAATGTCACAGGCCATTGCGACCACTGCATTTAAACTGGCTTTGACTTCAGTCCGAAATTTTATTTCTAAAATATCGGAAGTGCTGTCTTTGCGTGTAAAAACCTGAATTCCATTTCGATCACTTCGGAATTTCCAGGAATTGTTTTGGGCGGACAAATGATAAGCAGATAAACTCGTTATCAGGCATACAAACAGACTAAGGCGTTTCATTTCGGGTGTTTTTAAATACTGGGCAACGCCAGGTTTTGCGCATGTTTTTTGGTATACAGGTACAAATCCTGACGAGTCGAAGTAAAAATTAGATCCTTTGTCTGAATATACGATATCAACTAAGTTTTGGTTTAATGGCTTGGCTAAGTTTTCCCATTAAAATTTCAGGCACAGCGCAGGTGGACGGTCTCTCATAACCATGTACCAGCTTTGCAGCTCGGAAGTTAACGAGGAAGACTTGAACTGGGGGGCCAAATAGCCCAAGTCTTCTTGCTCCAACATAAAAGCCTCCCACCATGGTGATTTGTCGACCCCTTGCCTTCACTTAAAAGCCTGCTCATAAGCCCGGATGACCCGAACATTGGGAGAACTATCCCCCGAGTTCACAAACACGGTGACTACAACATCCTCCGGAAAACAGTAATAATAGGCATGAATTCCCCGCCAGCTGCCGTTGGGGGTGGGGTGGCCCCAATCGCCTCCGGAACCAAAATGTTCGCCGTAAGCATTTTTGCGAATCTTGAATGGATAATCGAGTTGAAATAAAGTAGCCAGCGCATTACTTGACAATAGTTTTTTGTCGACAAAGGCTGCATTGATCAATTTGGCAGCATCGGCAGCGGAAAGGTACCACCCAAAACCACCCGCGTATTCACTCAGGTCATTGAGGTTCGATTGGCCTGTCCATCCGGTGAGTTCACCTGGTTCATTGGAGTAAGGAAAAGGATATTGAAAAACCGGTTCAAGGTCGGTCATCCTGCACTCAGCAGGAGGGATTCCAGCTGCCTTGAAGAGCGATTGATTGACAAAAGTTTTGTAGAGGTTAGCGGTTACCATACCAACAACCAATGAATCTGCAGCGGGCTGCAACTCCTGATACCCTGTAGCATAAGCAATCACTATTCTCAACAAGCCATAACTGGTATTTTGATAATTGAATTTTCCACGTTTTTCTGGATTGGGGCCTTTTTCCATCAGTTTTCTCAATGAAGCAGTGCCCGATGAAAGGGCATCAAGCGGGCCGTCCAGGCCGCTCCTCATCGCCACCAGATCCAGGATGCTCAGGTTTTCAAAGTCGGGATGGAACTTCCAATACGAAGGTAGATAAGCCTTCACTGGATCATCCCAATTCAATTTTTTTTGATCTACCAATTGAGCAATGGCAAATGCGGTAACGGTTTTGCTTAGGGAGGCAACATGGATTCGGGTAGAAGATAAAAAGGGTAGCCCTTCCTGGTTTAACCGATCGGCCGGGCTTATTTTAAAACCGCCCGATTGATCATAGCGGAGTTTACCTTTTTTCGAAATCGTATAAGCCCAGCCGACGGAACTATCCCGATAAATGTTGCTCAAGTTCGCGCTGAATTTTTCAAGATCCAGGGTCTTTGCATCTTTGCTGGTGTTCAGATAATTTAAGTGTTGGGCTGGTAGAACACTCACTCCAAAAAGACCCAAGAGTAAGGTAATGGTAAGTTTTTTCAGGAAAGAGGGTTGCTGCATGGCGCTGGGTTTAATGGGTATTGCAAAGTTAGGGAAATAGTATTAATCTCGCTTTGGAAGGGAGATAGAGGGACAATGAATTTTTGATGTGGCTGAGCCTTAAGAGTAAAGCAAAAAACTGTAAGCGCGGACCACCTCAACCGTATACAAAACCAACCAATGCTCATCGAAAAATACAACCCAAACTGGGTGAAGCAATTCAACGACATCAAAAGCCAACTTGAACCAGTTCTAAGCGGGCTTGAATGCAGCATTGAACATGTAGGCAGTACCTCCGTGCCCCAGTTGGATTCAAAACCCATCATTAACATTGACATTGTATACTTTGTAAAATCCGATTTTGAAAAAATAAAACTGGGGCTTGAAAAAATTGGCTATTACCACAATGGAAACCAAGGACTTGAAGGCCGGGAGGTGTTCAAAAGGAATGGGCAATTGAGCCATGAGGTATTGGACCGCATCAAACACCATCTTTACGTATGCCCAACGGATAGTAAAGCGCTTGAAAGGCACCTTTTATCCCGCAACCATCTGCGCAAAAATGAGGAGGCCAGGATCAAATACCAGCAAATGAAATACGCATTGGCCGAACAAGCGAATCAGGATCGAAAAAAATACCAGGAGTTGAAAGAACTGTATGTGAATGATTTTATTGATTCGATTGTGGAAATGGAAAAAAGTGGAGGCACAATATAGCCTTGCCTTGGGTGGGCAGGGGACCAATTCCTTCCCTCACTTACTCCACACCTCAATCACCACTTCCTTTCCTTCCCCAATCTCCAGCACATAATCCTTTACATCCCCCGGCCTTTGTCTGCTGAAAACCCTTTGCTTATCAATACTCGGATTCAAGTTTCGTTTTCTCAAGAACTCGCCCCATTCCTTTTTGTCAGCATCGCTGAGGGTATTGTCCCTTTGTTTCGCCATCATTTTGATCATAAAAGGATCGCGGCTATTGCTGGTCCAGCGGGTCGCTTCCTGGCGCACTTCTACTTTGTATTTCCCCTTTACCGGCCCCTGTTCGGCGGGTATGGAAAACCGGCCCAGCTCGCCAGTGCCCGTATTGGTCATATAAATGATCACCGGAGGATCATTGGGATTATCCAGCGGAGTGAGCATGATCATTCCCCTTAAAAGAGGGCTACCATCCAATTTTACCAGCCCATTCAAAGCCAGACGTTTTTTGGGAGAAAGAAACCCATTGGTATGCATCCAGTTCCAGAGCAGCTTGGGCCATTCCCCCAAAATGGGATCACCTACCGCAAAGCCGGCGCCATGTACCCCGTTTTGAAAGAAATGCGCTTCTACCTTGACTTTGTTTTTAACCAAATCCACAAAGAGGGTACTTAGCCCATTCAGACTTCCGGCGTCTTCCACCGTGCCAAACATAAAAGTGGGCGGCACTTGTTTTAGCCGTTCTGGAGAAAGGGCTGCAGGGAAAGGCATGGCGCCATAGGCCAGGATGTCAAAATTGGGCAAAGCAGATTGCTTCTCTAGCGGGTCCGTGGCATTGGCATCTCCCAGGCTTGCGTTGAAGCCCAGGTCTGCCACCAACATGGCTCCAGCCGAGAACCCTACCGCGCCCACCCGATCAGGGTCGATCTGGTATTGGGCGGCATTGGCCCGGATGTATTGCACGGCTCTTTGGCCATCGGCCAGCCAGTCTTTTCGATCATAAAGTGGCCTCAGCCTGTAGCGCAACAAAAAGGCTGTAATGCCCCGCTCTTTTAACCACTGTGCCACCAGCACACCTTCATGATCGACTGCCCGGATGGTAAATCCACCGCCGGGAATCACCAAAACAGCCGTGCCGTTTTGTTTGCTTTTTTCCGGAACAAAAGGAATCACTGCTGGCTTGTCCTCGTCTGAAGTCCCCGTGGCACCGGGAGCGCCCTGTGGCCACAGCAGGATGGGCGCAGCCAGGGAAGACTGAGCATGGCTGCTGGAAATGGATAGGCAAAGCAGGAATGGGTATATCAGGTATTTCATGTGATAAGCTTTTATAAGTGCTTTTTGATAAACTGATCCATCAGGTTCACAAAATCCGGAGCAGAAAAATCTTTGCCTCCGTGCCCCATCTCATTCAAAAAATGCAGCTCACTTTTCACTTTTACCGCCTGTAGTTTCAGGTGCAATTCGATGCTTTGGTTGATGGGCACCTGTGGATCCTGGTTGCCGTGGGCCAAAAAAGTAGGCGGGTCCTGGGCGCCTGCGAGGAAGACTGGGCTGGCTTTTTCTATCAAAGTTGCCTCTACCTTTTCCAGCGGCTTCCCAAAAAAGAGGGCCAGGGCCGGAGTTCTTACATTGATACCATGGGGCGTAGACTGGGCTAAAATGTTTTTAAAATTGCTGGGCCCAAAGAGGTCCAGGAGCAAGTCTACCCTGGAGCTGGTGCTGGTATAATCTCCCATGGTTCCTTCCAAAAAAGCATCTCCATTGCTCAACGCAGCCACTGCGGCCAAATGCCCACCAGCGGAAGATCCCCAGAGGATGATTTTATCCGCCTGGTAGCCATATTTTTTCTGATTGGCCCGGAGGAATCGGATGCTGGCTTTGATGTCGTGGATCATGGCCGGAAAAACCGCTTCGGTAGTCAGTCGGTACTCGATGCTGGCCAAGGCATATCCTTTTGGTAATAACTCCTTGGGCGGATCGGCTTTGGAGCCTCCATGCCAGGCACCCCCGTGTACCCAAATGATCAGTTGGGCATTGGTAGTTTGGGGTGGTAAATAAATGTCTAAAGTGAGGTCTCTTTGGGGTGTTTTGGCGTAAATTAGGTCTTTATGGTCTTGGGCCTGGGTGTTTATTTGCTGGATTAGCAAAAGGAGCAAAAGCCATTTTTTCATAGGGAATTCGAGTTGCTGGGTGTGGAAAGGATCGGACGCTTACCAAAAGTATCCCCAAGGGGAGTGTCCAACAGCTTAAAGATAATACTAAAAATACTACCTTTGCGGCCTCAAAGCACAAACATGCACACAGTTCAAAAAAACACTGTAGTAACCATCAGCTACAAGATTCAAGAAATAGGTGGTGAAGTTTTGGAAGAAAGCCAGGAAGGTTTCCCCTATCTGCACGGTGGGTACGACAACATTTTCCCCAAAGCGGAAGAGGTGTTGGAAGGGAAAACGCTGGGAACAAAAATTGAAATTGACCTTGCACCCGCAGATGCCTATGGCGAGCGTGACCTCAACCTGGTGCGGGTAGAATCCCTGAGCGATCTAAACATTCCCGGACTACAAATAGGGGATATGCTGGAAGAGGATGATGAAGAAACGGGTGAAACCATCATCTGGCGTGTGATAGCGATGAAAGATGACCAGGTAATGTTAGACCACAATCACCCTTTGGCGGGTTTGGGGATTCGTTTTTCTGCTGAGGTGTTGGGCATTCGTGCGGCTACTGCTGCGGAGGCCGAGCATGGGCATGTGCACGACGAGCACGATTCGCACGGGCATTAGGGCGATAAAAAAACAAGCGATCATTTTGCATCATGGGTTAGATTGTGCTGGATTGACTTCAGCACAATCTTGCACTGAATACGCGATTTTTCCTATTTTTGGAGAAATTCCTTCTCCATGAAATCGATCCTCCTCGGTAGCCTGCTGTACTTTGTATCTTTTCTTCCTCAGACCATTGCCCAAAAAACGAGTGTTTCCATCACGGGCAATCAATTCAAGATCAACAAACAATTGACCTACCGGGGACGGGAGTGGCATGGCCACAAAATAGAAGGACTACTCTTTAACTCCCGGATGGTGCAGGGTATCTTTGACGATTTGAACCCAGCAACCCGGGATCAATTTCAATACGCCGACACCAAAAAATGGGATCCGGAGCGCAATACCCGGGAATTCATCGCGGCAATGCCCTTATGGAAAAGTCATGGAATGTTGGCTTTTACCCTTAATCTGCAAGGTGGAAGTCCATTGGGGTATGGCAACAAAGGTTGGATCAATTCGGCTTTTGACCCTCAGGGGAACCTGCGCCCCGATTATTTGCGCCGTCTGGAAATGATCCTCAACCGAGCCAATGAATTGGGTATGGTGGTTATTTTGGGCTACTTCTATTTTGGCCAGGACGAACATTTGCAAGATGAGGCAGCGGTCATCCGGGCAGTAGACAACATCAGCTCCTGGCTGCTCAAGAAAAAATACCGGAACATCCTGGTAGAAATCAACAATGAATGCAACATCAGCTACAATCACCCAATCCTGCAACCAGAGCGGGTACATGAACTGATTGAGCGGGTGCAAAATACGCGCAAAGGAAATTACCGACTTTTGGTCAGTACAAGTTATGGCGGAGGTACTTTACCCCAACCCAATGTGCTTAAAGTGGCTGATTTTGTCTTGCTGCATGGCAATGGGGTACGCGATCCTGCGAAGATTACCAAACTGGTGACTGATACCAAAAATGTGGTGGGCTACCACAATACTCCCATCCTGTTCAACGAAGACGATCATTTCAACTTCGAAGCGGAGCAAAATAATTTTGTAGCGGCCATTCAGGCTTATGCCTCCTGGGGATATTTTGACTACCGTATGAAGGACGAAGGATTTGAGGACGGCTACCAAAGCGTGCCCGTGGACTGGGGAATCAATTCGGAACGAAAGAAGGGTTTTTTTAAGTTGTTGCGGGAGGTGACCGGGTTTAAGGAATGATGGAAAAATTTGAGGCTTCGCCTCGAAGGGTAGGAAACGACAACAAAGGAAAAATGGATGAAACGAAAAATGAAAAGAGTCTCTGCATTCGATTTTGTATGGCCCGGTTTAATGAACATTAGCTGTGGCCTAGTTTTGATGCTGTTTGCTACAGGCTGTAACAGCAAGCCCGAAAAGCAGGCTTTCCAATCTAATCCCGGCCCCTCAGGGTTCCATCCTCTACTGCTTCAACAAGACTCTGGTTTTGTCACCAAAAAAGACGGCCTCCCTTTTTTAATTGCCAATAACCTAACGGACACTGTTGGTCGCTCTTGGGACAACTTGCATGACAGTGACACCCTTGGCAAATACTACAAAGTCAAAGAAAGTGGCCATTTTTATTATTGCAGCATCGATTATAGCCCTGAATACACCTTTGAAACCCACCTGATCATTGAGTTGAACCAGGCTGGGAAGCTACTTCAGTCGGCCCGATTTTTTCACGGCAATTATTCATGTTGCTGGGACAACCTCTACGAAGGCTTCAATCGCTACGGCGATTTTTTTGGCATCAAAACCTGTTCAACGGGTTTGGGTTTTTGTGCCACTGATTTGTATCTGTTTAAAACTTTGAGGCAGCAGGAGGAGCAAACTTCTATTCCTTTGGGCCAATGGGCTGCTTTTGGGAACGATATAGGGGAGCCGCGTAGTATTAGTGCCGGTCTGGAGTGGAACAAGAACGAACTGATCGTGCATTATCTATTGGAAGATGGTGAACTGGACGACGAGGGTAAGTTTAGGGTGAAGCTGACCCGGAAAATGGACGCAACTTTCATTTTCCAAAATCAGCAATGGGTTTGTAAAGACAGTGATAAATTGGCGAAGTTTGACCTGTGGTTGGATAGATAGGTGGTTGGTTGGACGCAAAGGAAATTTCAGCTGTTTGCATTTCCAAAAATCCCCTTAGTTTTAAGCATCCTACTGAATTGCTCGCAAAAGGCCATCAACCATGAAAATAATCCTTCGTCTTTTCTTTGCCAAAAAGCCCCTTTGGGTCAGCATTTGTTTGTTGCTGAGCGGTATTGGTCAAATCCTTGCCCAAAACAAGCCCAATATCCTCATTATTTACGCCGATGACCTAGGCATTGGTGACGTCAGTGCCTATGGCAAAGGCAAATTGGCTACTCCCAATATCGATAAACTGGCGCAGGGCGGCTTGCGCTTCACCAACGCTTATGCGACCTCGGCTACTTGTACGCCGAGCCGCTACGCCCTCCTGACCGGGCAATACCCCTGGCGGAATCCACGTGCAAAAATCCTCACGGGTGACGCGCCAGCCTTGTTGGATACCGCTCAAAAAACGGTCGCTGATTTGCTCAAAACTCAGGGCTACCGCACCGGGGTTGTAGGCAAATGGCACTTGGGCTTGGGCAATGGCAGCATGGACTGGAATCAGCCTATCCAGCAAAACCCCAACGACCTGGGTTTCGATTACAGCTTCATCATGGCGGCTACCACCGATCGGGTGCCAACGGTTTACATCGAAAACCGCCGGGTTGTGGGTCTGTCGGCTCAGGACCCATTGCAAGTGAGTTATGAAAAAAACTTCCCTGGAGAGCCTACTGCATTGACCAACCCTGAATTGTTGACCAAACAAAAATGGCACCACGGCCACAATCAGAGTGTGCACAACGGCATTCCCCGCATTGGTTTTATGCGCGGTGGCAAAGCTGCCCTTTGGCAGGATGAAACCATGGGCGATGTGTTTGTGGAAAAAGCGCTGAACTTCATCGGTAGTGACGCAGCCAAGCCTTTTTTTCTCTATTTCGCTCTTCATCAGCCGCATGTACCTCGGGTGCCACACCCTCGTTTTGTGGGTAAATCGGGCATGGGCCCGAGGGGGGATGCCATTCTGGAGTTGGACTGGTGCGTGGGAGAAATTTTGAAACACCTGCAAAACAAGAGATTGTTGAACAACACTTTGATTCTTTTTTCCAGTGACAATGGCCCCGTGCTGAACGACGGTTATTACGATGATGCAGTGGAAAAAGTGGGCGCACACGACCCCTTCGGTGGCTTGCGTGGAGGTAAATACAGTTTGTTTGAGGGCGGTGCCAAAGTGCCTTTTATCGTGCATTGGCCGGCTCGGGTTAGTCCTGGTGTGTCGGATGCCTTGTTTTGCCAACTGGATTTGTACGCTTCCCTTGCCGCTTTGCTGAAACTCAATACCCCGGCAATGGACAGCCAAAATCAACTGACAGCTTTGTTGGGAAAAGACAAAAAGGGGCGCAAGGAGTTGGTATTGGAAGCATCGGGAAGATTGGCTTATCGTTCCGGGCCATATGCCTTTATTCCACCGTATAAAGGTATGGCTGTGCACAAGGAAGTGAACATCGAGTTGGGGGTTGCACCCAGCGCGCAATTGTACGATTTGCGCAGCGACCCCGGGCAAAAAAACAATCTGGCGAGTGGTTCGGGCAAGTTGTTGACCAAATTGAAGTCGGCTATGCAAAAAGCGGTGGGAGCTTACCAAACGATCAATGAGGATATTCAGTTGAAGTGAATAGTTCTTTAGACGACATTGCTTGACAGTTTACTCGAAGGACATGAATTGCCACGTGCTTTAGCGCGTGGGTAGCAGGATTGTTTGAAAATGGGCTTTAGCCCTCTTTTAAATATAAACGCCAGGACTAAAGTCCACCCAAAAGTCAATACCCTTCCACGCGCTAAAGCACGTGGCAATTCATGTCCTTCGCTTCTGAGATACAAAAATGTCCAGTTGTATGACCATGGACTTGTTTGAAATTTTTACACCTCCTTTACACATCCTCCTTCCGAATCCACTTAGGCACATGAATCGGCTGATAATTCCTCATCTTTTCCAATAATGCTTTAGGCTCTTTGGCATCCAGAATCAGCCCCCGATTTTCTGTTTTTAAAAACTCATCCGTCACTGCACGGCCCAAAAACTCAATCAGACTATCATAAAAACTCAGGATGTTGAGCAGCCCCAGGGGCTTTTCATGCAAACCCAATTGCGCCCAGGTACACAACTCAAACAACTCATCTAGCGTGCCGAAACCACCCGGCATGGCGATGGCCCCATCCGATATTTCGAACATCTTCATCTTGCGCTCGTGCATGGTTTCGGTGTAAAACATTTCGGTCACTCCTGGATGTTCCACTTCCTTGTGGGCCAAAAAATGGGGAATCACCCCGATTACTCTACCTCCATTTTCCAATACCGCATCGGCAATCACGCCCATGAGGCCTACTTTTCCACCCCCGTACACCAGGGTGAGGTTTTCTTGCACCAACAATTCGCCCATTTGGCGGGCTACCTGGGTATACTTAGGGTCGGCACCGGTATTGGCTCCGCAAAAAACGGTTAATGCACGCATGAGTACTTTTTTTGCAAAGAAAAGCAGCTTGGGGGCGATAAAAAAATAAATGTTCATTTTGCTAGAGGATTAGATAAGTAAACGGTTCAATTTAAGTGTCTTATCTAATCCTCTGGCTAAGGAAAAATGAACATTTATTTTTGCCCCAATACTTGGTTTATTCCATACTGTTTTTTCAAAAAAATTATCATAATAGGGATAAATCGTGGAAAAATCAGGATATTTAATTCAACTGCTCCATTGCAGACACAGCCTATTCAGTAAAGTCCTACAATTTTTAACCATGTCAGCAAGAATATTAGCCCTGTTCGTCTTTTTTTTACCCCTGACCCTCAACGCCATTGCGCCCTTACAGGTGGCTCAACTGACTTGTGAGTACCTGGAAAACCCGCTGGGGATTGATGTGGCCAAGCCACGTTTGTCCTGGACTATTAGTGCTACTGCCCGCAATCAAAGCCAGTCCGCCTACGAAATCGTCCTCCATACCGATCAAAAACAATTGGAGCAAAACAAGGCCAGCATCTGGTCAACTGGCAAAATCAATTCCGCTCAAAACCTGCATATTGAATACGCCGGACCAGCCCTGCAATCCTTCACCCGCTACTTTTGGAAAGTAAAAGTTTACAACCAAAACGGGGAAGCTTCGGAGTGGAGCAAAACCGCCTGGTTTGAAACAGCCATGATGAGCCCCAAGGACTGGCAGGCGAGTTGGATCAACGATGGCAGTATACCTCCCACTCAGGAAGAAAAATACTACGAAGATGACCCGATGCCGATGTTTCGCAAGCAGTTTTCGACCAGTAAAAAAATCAACTCAGCGCGTTTGTACATCTGTGGACTGGGTTACCACGAAGCCTTTTTGAATGGGCAAAAAATTGGGGATCATGTGCTCGATCCTGGGTTTACCACCTATCGCAAACAGGCCTTGTACGTGGTGCATGATGTGACCAACCAGGTACAAAAAGGAAACAATGTTTTTGGAGTCCAATTGGGCAATGGCTGGTGGAATCCCCTGCCACTGCGCCTGTTTGGCCGCTGGGATTTGCGCAATTTTCAGGAAACGGGCCGCCCTTGTTTGCGGGCCGAAATCCACCTGACTTACAGCGACGGCAGCAAAGAAATAATCGCCAGCAATGACACCTGGGAAACCGCGCCAAGCTCCATCATCCGCAACAACGTCTACCTCGGTGAACACCAGGACGCCCGCCTGGAACGCAGCTTCAATGAGGCAAAACCCTGGTCAAAAGCCAGCTTGTGCAAAGGCCCTAGTGGTGAACTGACCGCTCAAATGCAGCCACCCATCCGCATCACCAAAACGATTCGCCCGCGCAGCATCAAGTTGATCGGGAAGGATACTTTTTTGGTGGACATGGGGCAAAACTTCGCCGGGGTGGCCAGCTTCAAAGTCAAAGGCCCGGCCGGGGCCAAAATCACCATGCGCTATGGGGAGGATACCCTAAAAAACGGCCACCTGAACTGGTGGACTACCGTGGCCGGCCAAATCAAGGAAGCCTGGCGACTCAGCGGTGGCCCGGGAGCTCCCAAAACCGCCTGGCAAAAGGACGAATACATCTTGCGCGGCGATGCCCTCGGGGAAACTTTTGTGCCTCGCTTTACCTTCCACGGCTTCCGTTACATTGAGATCGTGGGCTGGCCGGGTCAGGCACCTGCTCTGGACGATATCCAGGGCCTGCGGATGAATACGGACTTATCACCCAATGGCAGTTTTGAGTGCTCCAATGCGCTATTCAACCAATTGCACGAAGTCATTCAATGGACTTTTTTGAGCAACGTATTTAGTGTACAATCGGACTGCCCCGCCCGCGAAAAAATGGGCTACGGTGCGGATATGGTGGTGAGCTCCGAAGCGTTTTTGTACAACTACAACATGGCCAATTTTTACGGCAAGACCGTACGCGACTTTGCCAATGAACAGCGCCCTGAGGGGGGGATCACCGAAATTGCCCCTTTTACCGGTATCGCCGATCGGGGCTATGGCGACCAGTCGGGTCCACTGGGTTGGCAGCTGGGTTTTCCTTTTTTGCAAAAGAAACTGTACGAGTTCTATGGCGACAAACGGGTAATCGAGCAGTATTACCCGGCCTTCGAACGGCAGATGGCTTTCCTGCAAAGCAAGGCTGTCGGCAATCTCTTCTACTGGGACATTAGCGACCACGAAGCGCTGGACACCAAGCCGGAGGCCCTGACTGCCGCCGCTTTTTATTACCACCATGCCCTGCTGATGACGGAGTTTTCCGAGATTTTAGGGAAAAAAGAAGCCGCGGAGAAATACCAGAAACTGGCCGCTAACATCAAACGCGCCATTGTGAACCATTACCATGTGAATGGCACCGGGCGTTTTGACAATGCAACCCAGTCGGCGCAATTGTTTGCCTTGTGGTACGGTCTTGCACCCGATCGCAAACAGACCTTGGACGTGCTCCAGCAGGAGTTTCAACGCCACAACATGCACGTTTCCACGGGTATTTTTTCCACCAAATACCTCTTTGACGTGCTGCGGGAAGAAAATCTGAACGAGTGGGCCTACCAGATCGCCAACCAGCGCGATTACCCGGGTTGGGGCGATATGCTGGCCAAAGGGGCTACCACCTTGTGGGAAACCTGGGGCGACCCTGGGTTCACCTATTCGGCCAATCACCCCATGTTTGGCTCCATCGATGAATGGTTTTACCGCTCGCTGCTGGGAATCAACCCCACCGCTCCCGGTTTTTCCAAAGTCATCATCAAGCCCCAACCAGCTGGGGATTTGACCTGGGCAAAAGGGGCTTACCAGTCGGTGCAGGGTAAAATTGAAAGTGATTGGAAAATTCAGGGTTCCACTTTTTCGCTGCGGGTGAACATTCCTGCGAATGTGCAGGCGGCGGTCTGGATCAAGTGTAAGGAAAATGGCCGGGTCACGGAGAATGGAGTGGCTTTGAGTGGGCTGAAGTATCGGGATGGGTATGCGGTGGTAGAAGTGGGATCGGGGGAGTATCGCTTTGAGGCTGAATACCAATAATTTTGAGGGCGACAATTGTTGTGTTGTATGTTAAAATAAATTATTTTCGTCTGTAGTTTAAATAAATACACACCAACACTTGTCACCTCAAAATTAGAATAGATGAAATTATCCTCTTTTTTATTACTAAACTGGCTGCTGTTGGCCTGGAACGCCAATAACCTCGCTCCAAAAGAAGTCACAATCTCGGGGAAAGTCAATGCAGGCACCCTTAAAGAAGTGATTTATACGATCCCCCATCGAGGGATTTTCCATTGGGTGCTTAAAGCGAGTGCCCCGGTTGATGCGCAGGGGAATTTTCAGATTAAAATTCCATGTGAACAAACTTCCATTGTGGCCATTGGCGGGTCCGACCAAACCAAAAAGACCCTGATCCTTAGCCCAGGGGAGCACTACACACTCAGTCTCGGCGCAGAAAAAGACGAAGATTTTTTTGAAGCAAAAGGCCCCAACGAGGCCGGGCAAAAATTGTTTCATGCCCTGCCGAACCCAGGATTTGTGCAAGCCGCTGCCCGTAAGTATTTTAAAGATACCGTCATCAGCGAGATCAAATCCAAAATCGCGGCAGAAAAAGCCAAAGACCTGGAACCCTTTTCTGCCTTGCTCAAGGCCAAAAAAATCACCCCGGCTTTTTTTGAATTGGTCAAAGCAGATCGGGATTGTTATTATGCTACCATGCAGGCACAGATCGTTTGGGTGAAATTGCTGCGAACCGATCCTGATAAAATCAAAAGCTTTTCTCCTGTCTATCAATCCTGGTTTGCGGAAACAATGAAAGAATACCCTATCAACAACAAGAGCTTAACTCGCTCCTTTTGGTGGCAGGAGTATGCGGATACCTATCAGGGTGTTTCGATGTTTTTAGACAAGGATTTTGACCCCAAGCAACTCGAAGCGCACTATAAAAACGAAACAATTCATACGTTTAAAATGAAAGATGCCCCAAAACGGTTTAGTGGGGAGTTTTTGGAGTATTTTCAATTTTCTTACCTCTATAGTGCCTGTTTGCAAAAGGAATATGAAAAGGAGCTGATTGCTTTGGTGGAACAGTTCAAACAACAGTATCCTCAAAGTCCCTTCACCAAGTATCTCCAACCTTTGGTCGATCCCATTGTTGAATACCATCAGGCTCAAGCCGCTGGCTTTTCAGACCAATACAAATTTGTAGAAAACTACGCCGACCTCAATTCCCTGGAAGAAGCACTCCAGTCATTTAAAGGGAAAAAATTGTACATTGATGTATGGGCAACCTGGTGTGGCCCCTGCAAGGCCGAGTTCGCCCATAAAGAAGGCCTTAAAAAACTGTTGGCGGAAAAAGGCTACGACATCTTGTACATCTCCATTGATGAACCCGAGCGGGAGGAGGCCTGGAAAGGTATGATCAAGTATTACAAATTGGAAGGCAATCACCTGCGGACCAACAAAGACTTTACCAATGATTTGGTGAAGATTTTTGATCAAGGGGGCAGTTTGTCCATTCCTTGGTACCTCATCGTCAACGAGGAAGGAGAAATCGTAACAACCAAGGCCAAAAGACCTTCCAATTTAAAGGGTTTGGAAGGGCAGTTGTAGGAATATAAGCCAATTTTTTATCCGAAGTACGGATGAGTGTTGCTCAAATACAAGGAGGAATCTTATTCGTACTTCGGATTTGGCAAGGATGGGTTAATTTTTCGGCAATTCCTCCGTGGGTGGCGGCGGCGGACCAGATTCCAGTATTTTGTCCAATTCCTGAATGTTTTTGATTTTTTCCCGAGGAATAAAAACCACTGATTTCAGCTTGCTATTGGGATCAGTCTGGTATTCAAAGGCCAGTTGAAACAACATTTTTTTATTGGCTATAAAATTGAATACCTGAAAAGTATGCTTGTCTTTTTTTGTTTCATCTTCGGGCCTGGTCATCGCAAAGGCCCCGCGATTTGCCTTAAAAATGGTTTGTGCTTTGATTAAAGTTGGTTTGGCTATATTAAAATTCTGAACACCAATGAATTGATCGCTAAGTTTGTCGGTGATTGATTCCTTAAGGGCTTCGATCACATTCCAGGCTGATCTGCTATAGTTTCTTCTGAGTTCCCAAAAAATACGGTCACCCCAGATGGCTGCTTTTGAATCTGCACTGGCATTGATCATGGTCGAGCAATTGGTAAAGAAATAGCCAGAGATAAGGCTACTAAATTGTTTGCTGGAATTTTGATCCTGGAACTTGTAATCCAAAAATAATTTTGAACGGTGATCGGCCATATTTGCCTGAGAGCATTCAAGCAAAATTTGATTTCTCAGGGAATCTTGTTGCTTGTAAGTCAACTTTTGCTGGTCGATGGTTCCCGCTTTTTTCTCCAGACAATCACAAACAACTTTTCCAAATTCAACGAGGGTAGGTTTTATATCGTTGTTGTTTGAACTTTTGCCATAAAGTGACAGGTGAAATTCACTGCCTTTGAGGGCTTTGCGCGCAATAGGTACCAGGACTTCTCCGCCCAATAATCCTGCATCCGGTTTTAAGCCCCCTTTCAAGGTGAGGTACTGAACAAGGTCTTTGTTGTCAATGCTAAATATTTTTTGGTCCCATTCCTTTTCAACTTTGATGTACTCGTCGGTCAAGTAAAAGAAAGGGATGTGTTTGGCCAAACTATCCCGCCAGGCATTGGCGATTTTATCTTCGAGTTGTTCAGGCGTTTGTGCGAATCCAAAGGTGGTGATGGCAAGCAAAAAAGCCAGGGAAATCAGTTTTTTTACAGGATTCATGGGATTAGAATCTTGGTGTGATGGAATAGACAGCAAGATAGACTTTGTCGCTTAGTTAGTCAAGATAAAAAACAAAATAATTACCAGTTTGCGCGTCTTTTACTTGGATTCAAGTCATCCCAATAACTCCAAGGCGTCAAATTTTGACTATGCATTTTACTGGTCTTCTTGATGCAAAACTCAAGCTTATTGCTTCCAATGGTAAATCCTCTTTACACCTGAATTTTGTAGCTTTTCAACCGTACCAGTACTAACCTGAGTCTCGTTCAGGTTCAATGCTTCCAGGTGTTTTAAGCCCATTAAAACTTCCAGTACCCCATCCCCAACCGGATTTTTCCCCAATTTTAACTTCTCCAGATTCCGACAAGCTTTTAACCAGGACAAATCTTTTTCCGAAAGCCCATTGTCCGACAAATTCAACCAAACGATACTCGGGGCAACTGCTTGTAAAGATGGCTGCATTTCTGCGATGGATTTTCCCGATTGGGCCGGCAAGGTCAGGTCCAACATCACCGGGCGTTTGAGCATGAAACGCACATTGAAACCCAATTGGCGCAATTGTTCCACTGCCTGGGTATCCACCTCCATGGGCAGATCGGGATTGACTTTGGGTATTTCGAGGGCCGTACTATCCACCACAGCAACTTTGCGGATTGGTTTTTCAGCTTCGTTCGCTGCCCGCCAGGAGAGGTAATCACTGCCATGCGTCAAACTGCCGCCCTGGTGCCCGGTGTAGGCGATCAAACCGCCCAAAGCAAGGAGTAACGCGCTCACCCAGCGCGAACCTGCCTGGCTTTGTTTGCGAAAAAACACCGCATTGAGCAGCCAAAGTCCGCCGCTGGCCCCTGCTACAATCCAACCTGCCTGTTGGTGGGTTTGTAAACTGCTGAAATCGTAGTCGCCCGAATTGGCCAACAAATACCCCGTCAAACAAGACAAAAGTGCGGCTACAAAGCCCAAAAACAAGGTTATGGGCACCGCAGCGCGGTATTGTACAAACGCGCTGCGGTAAGCCAATAGGTCCATCAAAATGGCCAGTAGCAAAAAGCCAATGGGCAAATGAACCAGCAGTGGGTGGAAGTAGCCCATTTAAACTCTGGTTAATTTAACTGGAGTACTGTGGTTGGCATTCCACTGGCACACATAAACGTTTTTGTCATTGTCCACACACACATCGTGGCCGTGGTGGAACACCCTATTGCTCAGTGCCAGGGAAGGCTGCAATACCCCATTTTTATAAACTGGTGCCGTACCGCCTGGATTGGAAACAACTTTGTTGTTGGCATCCAGAATGGTCACAAAACCAGAATCACCCTGGCGATTGCCCGCTGCATCCTTGGACCAACACACCCCTGCATACAAATTTTGGCCATCCATCACCGGGCGACAAACGTACAAGCCCGGCAGGTCGATGCGCTTGATGTATTTGCCATCCAGGCTGAACACCTTGAAGCAGTTTTCTTCCCGCGAGGTACAAATCAGTACTGGGTTTTTAGGGTCGCGGGTATCTACCACTACGCCGTGGGCATTGACAAGATTGTGCTCTTTGTTGGCGTTGTTGCGGCCACCAAAATGCCGGATGTATTGGCCTTTGCTGTTGTATTGGATGATGTAATCGGAGCCGTAGCCATCCGCCACATACAGGTCACCATTGGGCGCAACAGCGGTTTCGGTGGGTTGAAAGCGCTCATCATCCTTGTAAATGCCAATGGTGCGGGGATGCCCGATGCTGAAGATGATGCGGCCAGTCAGGTCGGTTTTGATGACCTGACCAGACTGCGCTTTGCCAGCTCCGTATTTGTCCTGGTAATACCCACAATCGACAATCCATAAAAAGTCCTCGCCCCCTTCTTTGCTGAGGGTCAAGCCGTGACCGCCGGGGTAGGCGTGCCCCCAGGAATCGAGCAAGTTGCCGGATTGGTCAAAGATCAGGATGTTGTTGTGGGTATGGTCGCCCAATAGGATCAAACGCCCCTTGCTGTCCTGAACCATCTCGTGGCAGTTGATCAGCGGGTTGGTATTGGCGCTGATTTTGGCCCAGCCTCTGTTTACTTTGTAGGTGAATTCGCCATGTCCGATGATGGTATCTTCGGGCTGGAGCTCTGGATGCAAAATGGAAAAACCAAAGCTGGGACTGGCCACTGCGGCAGCGGAGGCCAAAGCAGCATTGCGAATGAATTTTCTGCGTGGATGCATAACTGATGTATGTTGGTGTGAGGTTGAGAAAGTTGATAAGTTGAGTAGTTGAGGCTACCGCAAGAATGGGTGTGAGTGTGATGTGTGGGTGTGATGTGTGTCACCACTGCGCTAGCCTCAACTACTCAACTTATCAACTACTCAACTAATTTTCAAGCCAAAATTCCCTTCACCACTTTCCCATGCACATCCGTCAACCGGAAGCGCCGCCCCTGAAACTTGTAAATCAACTGCTCGTGGTCAATGCCCATCAGGTACATCAAGGTCGCATGAAAATCGTGCACATGCACCGGGTCTTTGACAATGTTGTAACTGAAATCGTCGGTTTCGCCAAAACTAAATCCCGCTTTGACTCCGGCACCGGCCATCCACATCGTGAAACAACGCGGATGGTGATCCCGCCCGTAATTGTCCGCGGTAAGAATACCCTGAGAGTACACCGTCCGCCCGAATTCTCCACCCCAAATAACCAAGGTATCCTCCAACAAGCCCCTGCGTTTGAGGTCGGTGATGAAAGCCGCCGTAGGCTGATCGATGGTCTGGCATTGCTGCTTCATGCCACCTGGCAAACCGCCGTGGTGATCCCAGCCCTGGTGGTACAATTGCACGAACTTAACATCTTTTTCCAATAGTTTGCGTGCCAAAATACAATTGGCCGCATAAGTTCCCGGATCCCGGCTAGTAGGGCCGTACAATTCAAAGGTTTCATCCGTCTCTTCCGAAATGTCCATCACTTCGGGCACCGAGGTTTGCATGCGGTAAGCCATTTCGTACTGGGCGATGCGGGCATTCACCTCCGGGTCGCCGTAAGCCTCGTTTTGTAGTTGATTGAGCTGTTTGAGGTAATCGAGCATTTCCTGGCGGTCGGCCCCGTCGTAACCTTCCGGGTTGTTGAGGAACAAAACGGGGTCTTTACCCGAACGGAACTGCACGCCCTGGTGCTCGGAAGGCAAAAAACCATTGCCCCACAAACGAGCGTACAAAGGTTGGTCGCGGGGAGCATCCTTGGAAACCAGGACGATAAAAGTGGGCAAGTTTTGATTGTCTGAACCCAGGCCATAACTGATCCAGGAGCCAATTGAAGGCCGCCCCGGGAGCTGATTGCCGGTTTGGAAAAAAGTCAGTGCCGGGTCGTGGTTGATGGCTTCGGAAAAAACCGATTTGACGATGCACAAGTCGTCTACCACCTTGGCCGTATGGGGCAACAAGTCACTAACCCAGGTTTGGCTTTGCCCATGCTGGTTGAATTGGCAAAAGGCAGGAGCGATGGGTAAACTGGCTTGATTGGCGCTCATGCCAGTTAGGCGTTGGCCTTTTCGTACCGAATCGGGCAGGTCTTGGCCTAAAAGATTTTGGAGTTTGGGTTTGTAATCAAAGGTTTCAAACTGCGACGGCCCACCACTCATGAAAAGGTACACAATTCTTTTGGCTTTGGGGGCAAAATGGGGCAAGGAGTTGAGCATGGCTTGCTGGAAATCTTCGCCTGGCATGGATGAAGGTCCCTTCGAAATGGAACGGGTGCCCAAGAGTGTCCCAGTAGCGATGGCCCCCAAACCCAGCGCCGTTTTGAGCAAAAAAATGCGCCGATCCCATTGTTTGTTCAAGGAATCAAATTCGGGGGTATGGAGCCGAAATGGGTCGTGGTTATGAGTTGACATCTTGCTTGATCACTTTACTATTGAAATTACAAAAATTGGGCTTACACGATTTGTCAGACAAAGGCGAATAGCGGCAGAGCCGCGTAACGTCATTAGATACAGAGCCTGAATATTGGATAAAGGTGCAGCGCACCGAAACCTTTAAATCTGTACAATCCATCTGAAAATCGTGTTATTGTTTCGGTGCTACGCACCTTTAAAACTGATCTTCGTTCCCTTGGCTACAGACGTTTCGCGGCTATGCCGCTGGTCGGCTCAGTCTGGTAAATTACAGGCCACCACTTTTGTCGCCTTAAACTGAATCTGACTTGGAATATAGCTTTAAATCCAGGTTTTTCATCGTTTACTTAGCGTCGCATCCGAATTCATAATTGTATTCGCCACCACCGCATTCGCCGCCAGTGCCGCTTTATCCAATTTTGGATCCAGTTTGTACAAACCCGCTTCCAGCCAGCCTTTGGCCTTTTCTGGATATTGGTGAAACTTTTCCTGCTCTACGCGTTGTAAGCGCAGCAAAAGCGCCAATTCCGCCTTCGAAGGCTGCAAACCCGTTAACTTCCGGTACACCGTAGCAATGGCCTTGGGCGCATCCGGGATTTTGCACATTTGTTCTCCCAACACCTTCGATGCTTCAATAAAAGTGGGGTCGTTCAAGGTCACCAAGGCCTGTAAAGGGGTGTTGGTTTTTTGCCGCCGCACCACGCAGTAACTGCGCGAACCCGCATCAAAAGTAGCGAGGGTTGGATTGGGTACTGAACGTTTGACCAGGATGTACAAACTCCGGCGGTACACCGCATCGGTAGTATCGGCCTCGTAGTTGGCACTATTGATTTCCCATAGACCCGCTGGTTGGTAGGGTTTGATGCTTTTGCCACCGATTTTTGGATTCAATAAACCGCTGGCCATTAAGGCGTTATCGCGAATTTGTTCGGCTGAAAGCCGAAAAGCCGGGCCGCGTGCCAGCAGGCGATTTTCGGGGTCTTTTTCCCGCAAAGTTTTGTCTACCCGCGAATCCTGCCGATAGGTGGCCGATAGTACGATGAGCTTTTGCAAGGCTTTGACATCCCAACCCGACTCAATGAATCGCAGCGCCAGCCAATCCAACAATTGCGGATGACTGGGCATTTCGCCTTGATTGCCAAAGTCTTCGGTGGTTTTGATCAGCCCGGTGCCAAAGTAGTTTTGCCAAAAACGATTGACCGCCACCCGGGCCGTCAGGGGATGTTCGGGCAAACATAGCCATTTGGCCAGCCCCAGGCGGTTTTTGGGCAGGTTTTTGGGCCAGGCCAAAATGGAGGCTGGTGTATTGGGAAAAACCTGCTTGCCGGGCATGTCGTAGTTCCCCCGGTTCAGCAGGAAGGTCTTTTTGGGCTGCTTCATTTCCTGCATCACCATCAATTCTTCGACCTGCTCGATGGAGTCAGAGAGTTCGGTACGGCGTGCCTGGAGGGTTTTGCGGGCTTCTTGTAGGAGGGGCGAAACGGCTTGTTGGTAATAAGCCAATAAATGGTCCTTTTCGGCTTTGCTCAATTGTGCCACTGCTTTATTCGCCACCTTGGCCCAGCTCTGTTTTTGCGCCAGCACCGCCACTTCAAAAGGCGTCAACTCCCGATTGTACACGCTGATGTCGTCCACCTGCCCACCTTTAAAGCCGAGGCCCCGCCACCAGGCACCGATTTGTAAACCCGGCTGGGGATTGCCCACCAGCAGGATGTCTTTGTACAACTGATCCATGGTGGTTTCCATAGCCAGCACTTGTCCATCCTGGTACAAGTTGAACCCCGCAGCACGCGAAGAACCATCGTAAGTGAGGGTCAGATACAACCAGCGATTGCGGGGCACGGATGCGGTACTCACTCGGGTAAGGGCATTGGAGGGGGCGGTATGCGCCATGTTGATTTCGAGGCGGTCATTTTTGAGGTAGACGTGAAAGCCTCGGAAATTGTACAAACGTTCGGCGCTGCTTTTGTGGAACAATACACCTTCTTTCAGCGCCTTTGGAATCCAGACCTTGATGCCGATGCTGAAGGGCTCGGATTTGCGGAAAACGCCCACTTCGCCCAGGTCGAGGTATACGTCGCCGTCGAGCGCGAGGGCTTTACCTGAGTTCACATTGACAAAATTGGGCTTATCTCCGGTCATGCCTGTTTCCCGTTTCATGATGCCGAGCTGTTTGGGGTTGACCTGGTTTTTTAGGTCACTGGCATCGAAGCTATAATGGGCTTGCAGGCCGGGTTGGGGGATCTTTTCCGTGGTTAATTTTTGTTGTTGGCCCTTTTTTAACCAATCTTCAAAGGCTGCTATGGTTTGGGGGCTGAGTTTTTCCACCGCTTGTTCCTGCTCGGCAATGGATTTTTGGATGGAGGCCAGCATTTTCTCCTGCTTTTTTGTGGGCAAGAGCAAAGTTGGCGTAGGGAGGGCGCCATCCCAGGAGATTTGGCCCGCTTCTTTGACGTTGTTGAAAAAGGAAAATAGCTCGTAATAATTCTGCTGCGAAAGGGGATCGTACTTATGGTCGTGGCACTTGGCACAACCTACCGAGAGGCCTAAAAAAGCATCGCCGAAGGTATTGGTGCGGTCCACCACGTACTCGGTCTGAAACTCTTCTTCGATGATGCCACCTTCCAGGTTTTGGGGGTGGTTGCGGTTGAAAGCAGTGGCAATCAACATTTCTCGACTGGGTTTGGGCATTAAGTCGCCGGCCAATTGCCACTGGATGAATTGGTCGTAGGGCTGGTTGCGGTTGAAAGCCTGAATGACCCAATCGCGGTACGGCGACATGTCGCGCAAGCGATCCACGGTGTAGCCATGAGAATCGGCAAAACGCGCCAAATCCAGCCAATCCACCGCCATTTTTTCGCCGTAATGGGGCGACTTAAGCAGGCGATCTACCTGTTTTTCGTAGGCATTGAGGGATTTGTCTTGTTCAAAGGCGTCGATTTCAGCCAGGGTAGGAGGGAGGCCGGTCAGGTCGAGTGACAATCGGCGCAAGAGCATAGCTTTTGAGGCTTCTTTGGCAGGCTGGAGTTTTTCGGACTCCAGTTTTTGCAAGACAAAATTGTCGATGGGGTTTTTGACCCAGTCGTTTTTCTTTACTGTAGGGATTTTAGGTTGTTTTGGTGCGACAAAAGCCCAGTGGGGCTGGTATTCTGCTCCATTTTTGATCCATTGGATGAGGATGGCTTTTTCCCGATTGCTCAAACTGAGGTGAGACTCGGGCGTGGGCATGAGGTACTCGGGGTCATCGGAAATGATGCGGTGAAAGACTTCACTGCGGCGCAAACTGCCTTTGGTGATGGCCACTTTGCCGGGACTTTCTTCCAGTTGGGCGTAAGCGCCTTCAGGCAGGTCGAGGCGCAGGCCTGCTTTTTGCTTGGCTTTGTCGGGCCCATGGCAGGCAAAACACTTGTCGGAAAGAATGGGTTTGACGTGGAGGTTGTAGTCCAGCTCAGCGGGCAAGCTTGCGAGTTCTGCTTGCAGTTCCGGCGGTAGCTCGGAGGAACAGGCGCAGCAGAAGAGTGCGATGATGAGGCCAAGAAACCATTTTTTTTCTAACATCTTAAAATCTCTTAAAATTCAGCCATGCCAAAATAAGAAAATTTAGAATGATTCATGGTGGTGAAAAAAATAATTATTTGTTTGTTTTTTTAATTAAAAAAACTATTTTTAATCTCTGGCAAAATAAAACACCTACTTTATGGCCAAACCCATTGATTATGACGCTTTATTAAAGGATTTTGTAGATTTACCTAAGGATTTGGAGAATGAATTTCAGCAAACTCAATTTTCATTGGCATTTCCAAACGAAGAAAAAATGATCATCAGTGAAGGAACTAAAGACTTTGCATTAGGCTTGTACGAACACATCTTCGGGTACAATCCAACTCAGGCATTAAAAGGAGAGCGCCAAAAGGCAGAAGAAGAGCGCCAACGCATCAACACCACGATTCTTAATCTTCATCAATCGGCCAAGATATCTGCAGCTGAAATAGCCAATATCGTAGTAATCGATTTGGAGAATGTTGAAACATTGATCGCAGAAAGTCAAAATTCAGTACACACCTCGTGATTCTGGCTGCTTCCCTGAAGTTAAAATTTAGGCCGCCCCATATTTTTCAAATCCAAAACTACCACCGTATCCTCCGCCATCTCCGTAAAAGTGTAAATCTTCACCTTCCCATCCTTCATTTTGGTCACAAAACCAGGAAATGCATTAAAAGCCTTAACTAATTCCTGGTTCAAACCATCATCATCATCCGTTTCATACAAGCCATCGCTGCCCATCAGGCCGTAAGTTTTTCCAGCTTGAGGCAGAGGTGGGATTTGCCATTCCCGGATTTCAAAGGTGTACAATTCTTTCCATTGGTTCTTTTTATAACTCAACAAGCGGCAAAAATTGATTGAAGATTGTTGGGGGGAACTGGCTACGTAAGAAACTTCATCACCACCATCGCCATCCAGATCACCTTCGTTTTTGAGCCAAATCGGGCCGAGAATGCCGGAAACCGGGATGGTGTCCAGTTTTGAATTGCTGCAAAGCAAAAAGGATTGGCACTTGCGGACTTCTGCAGAGTCATACAACACCCATACATCCTCAATGCCTTTGAAATATTTATTGGTTTCTTTTTGGTCTCGGTGGCTGTAGTAAAATTCAGTTAAGGTTTCTTGCTGACCGTCGCCATCGAAATCGCCAGTTATTTTGAAGCGGTGGCCCCAGATTGGTTTGATTTTTTCAGGCGCTGTGGTTGCTTTTTTTTCAGAAATCACCACTTCTTTCTGTTCATTATTGGAAGGTGTGCAAGTATTGAGTAAGATGAAAATTAGCGTAGCTTGGATTTTAATATTCATGTTTTGATCATTATCACTTGAATCAAAAAGAGTGAAATTAATTAAAACCGCATGGAATTAATCGAAGCACGTATTCGTGGATTTGATTCGAAACCCCAACATCATTTATTCACTATTTGCCCAGTTTTGAAAAACTTGATCCATGTCTCTTTCAATGGGCCGGGGATACTAGCCTCTTTGATGGCCCTGAAATTAGAGTAGAGGGCTTGTTTTCCTTGAGTAATGTACCAGAGTTGAGATTCCGGCCTTTTGTCATTTTTAAAATTTGGGGATTCAATTGTGAAAATAATCCAAGGATAAGTAGCGGTTTCATCTTTTTCAATAAAAGTCAACTTTGCTTTGGGTGCATTGAGTTTGGCTTGTTCATACATGATGTTCATTACCTGATCCATTGGCATGGGTTTAGCGCCAAAGAATGAGGTCATTGTACCCATTTCGGTCCAATTTTCCAGTGTTTCATTGGCACGGATCAATTCCAGCATGGCCATTTGAGTATTTTCCTGACTGCTTCCAATTTTCCAGTTTTCTTCCTCTGGCCAGTTGAGCATAAATGATTCACCGGGTAACTGCTCATTGCCACAAAACTGGGCAAGATAGCGATCAGCTTGTTTGTCTCCATTTTGTCTGGCAGAGGAGAAGTCTTCACAAGCTCCTTTTTTGTTGCCAGTTTGGGCTCGGATTTGCCCACGCAGGGTCAAGGCATTGGGGAAAGCAACATCCAGTTCAATGGTTTTGTCGAGGTCAGGTAAAGCTTCCAGGTATTTTTCTTGACTAACCCAAACGCTTGCTCTGCTGTAATAGGCTTTGATGAATTTGGGGTCCAACTCAATGGTTTTGTCAAAATCACTCATGGCCAGTTTGAAATTTTTCAAAGCCAAAGCACAAACTCCTCGATTGAAGTAGGCTTCTTTGTAGTTGGGGTCAGCTTTGACGGCTTTTTCGTAATCTTTGATTGCGCCCTTATAGTCTTTTTGATTGTGCTTGGCAATGCCGTTCTGGAGGTGTTCGGCAGCGGTTTGGGCAAAAATGGACAATGTGAAAAGTGTAAATAAAACAGTTACGAAGTGTTTCATTTTGACATTATTTAAGGTTTGTTCTGCATTTTGTTTTAAGGAAAATTACCCTGGCTAAACGTTGTTTTTGGGGGTTTTGTTTTTTTCGCATTGAGCTGTATAGGTTTTATATTACTACCTACCGCCCATAAAAAAAATCATACCCCCGCAACACCTTTCGAAACACCCGATCCTGAATCAGCATAAAATCGCCTGAGCTATGGTCCACAAAATAACGCTCCACGGTAGCTCCATCGGAACTGACCCATTGCCCGGTTTTGGGATCAAGGGACATGACTGATTCGGGGAAGATGGGAAATAATTTGGCTTGGGTGGTTTTGCCTTGTTTGTTGGTTACTGTAATCACACTGAAGGGCACAATTTGCCGTACGGAGTCCTTGGCTGGCGTTTCATTTTCAAAAGCTTCGGCCACCAGGCTTTCGAAACCGATCAAAAAGGCTTCCGCACTGCCTTCGCGGTATGGCAAAGGAAGCTTGGGGGTAATTTTATAAAAAGGCCGGATGTCAAAACTACTTCCGCCTTTGCGCTCCAGTTTGAAGGAGCGATTCTTCTGTTTGGGGTATTCAATGCTGACACTTTGGATGTTGTCGGGGTCTTCGGCGAACACCGTTTTGTCGCGCCAATCATCGCCGCGTAGGTTGTAGCGGTAGCGCAAATTGCCTTCCCAGCCGGGTATATGACAAACGAAGGGCTGATCAAAACCATCCATGATCATGTATACGCCGCGTTCATCCTGGGTGCCACTGCCGATATAGTAGGTTTTGACGGGCTGCTCCCCGGATTCGTACAACTCTACCTTGATGCCTTCTCCAGCCAGGTTGTTGACAATGTTTTTGATGGCGGCCTTGGCGGGGATATGGTCGATTTCAACCCTTTGAATGGCATCCAGCAGGTTGTCCATGGCATTGGGTCGGGCTTTGTATTTGCCGTTGTAGAGCCACTCCGGGCCTTTTTTTTCCAACAAAGTAGTCTCGCCATCACGCTGGGCGATGAAGATTTTTTGCAGGCGACTGACGTCTTTGACGGCAAAATTGCGCTCGGCTTTGAGGCCACGCATGAGGGCGTCTTCGCGGTTGAAATAGACGTATCCAACAGCAATTACGCCAAGTATAAAAAAGGAGAGTAAAAGCCAGGTGGTGCGGTTCATGAAAACAAATTAGTTTGGCCGAAATGGTGTGCAAAATTGGAAAAAATCTACATCGGTTTTTAGCTTTTAGCAGTCAATTAGTAAAATTATTTGCTTTATTTTGAAAACCAGGGAACCTGTGTGTAGCATTTCCTGTTTACACGATATTATGAAAAACCAATACCTATTTGAGCAATTTGACTCAATGCTCAAGTCTAAAGACCCTCAAAAAGTTTACGAATTTTACCAACTAGACTTCTCCGAATGTACTGAAGATGATATCCTCCAGATGGAGATGAAATTATTTGAGCAGAGCTGGCACACCCTTCACGATGAGTTGGCAAGCAGTTTTCAAATTAAGCGGAACCCATTAGTAGTCCAACTGCTTTGCAAATCGGTTTTAGAAGAAACAATTCCAGAACTAGAATACAAACCTGTTTCACGAAAATGTACTTGGGCTTTAGCCGATATCGGCACTCAAGAGGCGTTTGATTGTTTAAAAGCCATTGCCCAATCAAAAGATGAAACCCTTGCCGGATATGCCCAAAAACGGATCCTACAATGGGAAGATGAACTGGAACGAAAGGGGCAACTGATTCCAGCTTCAAGGGTGCCATTTGGGAAAAGAATCCGCATTGAACCTTATTCCTTATACCTTGAACGGATGCCCAAAACAGGCAAAAGCATCATTGGCTTCCAAACGGAAGATGAAATTGTGGTTTATCAGGCCTATAAACCAAGTATTGCCCATTACGCTGTAGAAAACCAAACTTTTGGTGGAAAAGACTTTAGTTTCAATCGGATGTCCTGGATCAAGCCCAATTTTTTGTGGATGATGTTCCGTTGTGGTTGGGCTGAAAAGGAGAATCAGGAGCGGGTATTGGCCATTTGGTTGAAAAAACGAGCATTTGAACAAATCCTGAATGAGGCTGTACTCAGCACTTTTGACCAAGAAACGTATAGTACTCATGAAAATTGGCAAAAAGAATTGTCAGAAAAAAACGTGAGGGTACAGTGGGATCCCGATCATGACCCTCAAGGAAATAAACTTGATCGAAAAGCAATTCAACTGGGGTTAAAAGGCGAAACCTTGCATTTTTTTGCCCACGAAGCCATCCAGTACATCGAGGACATCACCGCTTTCGTTAAAAAACAAAATTTATACGTAATACGGGATGAACTGGAAAAACTGTGGGTGCCATCCGAAAGTATCATGAAGTTTTGAGTATCAAACGTTTCTAGGTAAATTTTTCACTCAAGTTTGTCAGAAGTATAGCGCATCAATTGCCACGTGCTTTAGCGCGTGGATGGAGATTGCCTTTTTGATGGGCTTTAGCCCAAGCATTAATTTTTAAACTAGGGCTAAAGCCCATTTTAAAAAAACCTGCTATCCACGCGCTAAAGCACGTGGCAATTGAAGTGCACTGCACCAACGAACGGTTATTTCAAAACACTTCATTATACTTCTAATTGAAATACAAATACCCATTTACACCCTCGCATACCGCCGCTTCCGCCACCATCCATACCCAAACCCGAAAATACCAATCAAAATCAGCGGGAAAACAATATTCACGACCTGCCACCCCGTTTTTTCTTCCTGGGCTCGGGTGGTATCCAACATGCGCAAACGCACCTCTTTGCCCCGTGCGGCAATGATGCCATTTTTGTCCAGCAGGTATTCCACCGCGTTTTGCAGGAATTCCTTGTTGGCGTAAATGAAATTTTCCGCGTCGCTGTAACCGAGGGGCACCACTTGTTCCCGGGTAGGCAAGTACTTGTTTTTGGCCACGTCGCCATCAGATACAACGATTTGGCGAGTAGGAGCACTCACACTTTTGAATTGTAAGCCCAATTGGGTCAGGCCACTCTCCATTTCCGGCGTCAGGCGGTTTTCGTACATCGAGGGGAAAGTACCTTCCAGGGCTACCGCTACCACTTGTGGTCCTTTGTTGAACTTGTCTGGTTGGATGTAGCGCAAAAAGTCCAGTCCCAGGCGTGCCGGCAAGTACTGCAAGCGAGTGCGAGGAGTGGTGCTTAGCAGGGCTGTTTTTTTGACCGACGTTTTGGTGCGGATGGCTGTATCGATGGTGCTCGCGAAAAGCATGTTGACCGGCGCCACCGATTTAGACACCGGGTGATCGGGATTCGACAAAGTCAGAATGTGGTAAGGGAAAGGAATCGGTTGTCTTTGCTGCCGCGAGCCTTGTTTGCCCGTAGCTACCCAAATTTGCGAACATTGTAGGTCAAGCACGAGATTGGGTTGTACCCGTACACCGTATCTGAACAGCAAGTCATCCAGATTGAGTTGGTAGTCTCCGGGGATGTATTCGGGATGAGCAAAGAGACTGTCTTTATCCATGCGCACCATATCGAGCATCCAGAGGATTTTTCCCCCGCCCATCACGTATTGGTCAATTTTGAACTTGTCTTTTTCCGAAAAAGGGCGGAGTGGTTTGGCTACAATCAAGGCTGAAATTTCGGGGTTGATCGAAGTCACACTGTCCAAAACCAGGGTGCCCGTATTGCAAAATTTGCGCAGGGACCCTTCAAAATCGGCCCGTTCGTACTCCCCCAATTCCCCGTGGCCCATGGTAAAAACTACGTTAGGTTTGTTGGCTTCCTGAAGCTTTTGAATGGCGTTGGCCAGTTTGTATTCCAGCAGCGAAACGGCGTTGTTGAGTACCACATCGGGCGATTGGGTATTGTCCTGGTTTTCCATCAGGTTTACTGGATAGGCTCGACCTTTGTAGTTTACCACCGCGTAGGGAAACACGGGCGTATCATCGCGCTGAGCACCTTTCACCACCGTAAAAGACATGGGAAACATGCCTTCCTTGCGCAATTGTTCCATCCGGGCATTGACTTGCTCGGGTTTGCCAGCCATGGGGTTTTCGAAATCGTAATCAATCAGTGCTGATTGACCCCGAAAATCATCCAGGATGTCGATGGTGGAGGCACGCAGGCGCTTCAACTCGGCGGGCAATTTGCCGTCGAGCATCACTTTGACATAAACCACCTCATCCAGATTGCGCAGCATGTTTTTGGTGCCATCGGTGAGGGTGAAACGTTTTTCCTCGGTGAGGTCAAAACTGCGGTACAGGGCAAAATTGCCCAAGCGGGCATTGGCCAGGATATTGATGAAGACCACAATCCCCAGGAAAAGCCCCATTTGCAGGAGGGATTGTGTTTTTTTGCTTTTGCTCATGTTTACCATTTTCTTCTTTCCAGTGAAAAGAGCGTTAATGCCAAAAATAAAGTACTCACGGAAAAAAAGTACACCACATCCCGCGTATCCACAATGCCCCTACTGATCGAGTTGTAGTGGTAGTCGATGCCCAATTTTTGAATCAAATCATCAAAACGCCCTACAAAAACAGGCAGTTTGCTGAAGTAATAAAACCCGTAGTAAAACAAAAAACAGAGGAAGGTCGCCAGCAAAAAGGCCAGGATCTGATTGCTGCTCAGGGAAGAGGCAAAAACCCCGATGGCGGCAAAAATGGCGGCCAGCAAAAACAAACCGAGATAAGAGCCCAGGATTGCCCCGGCGTCCAGGTTTCCTTGCGGAGAGCCCAATTGATAGACCGTGTAGTAGTACAAAACGGTGGGTAGTATTGAAAACAAGACCAGGGCCAGTGCCGCAAAATATTTCCCCAAAATGATGTCGAGGTCGCGCACGGGTTTGGTAGCCAAAAATTCAATGGTCCCGGTCTGTTGTTCTTCGGCAAACATCCGCATGGTGACCGCCGGGATGAGGAACAAAAACACCAGGGGCGCTGTATCAAACAAGGGGGCCAGGGTGGCAAATTTGTTTTCCAAAATGCTGGAGTCCGCAAACACAAATACAAACAGCCCCAAAATCACCAAAAAAACGGCGATGGCGATGTAGCCAATCAGGGAACTGAAAAAGGTGTTTACTTCTTTTTTAAAGATCGTCCACATAAATTTATTTTAAATAGAACGGATTTCGCTCATTGTAAGTCAGGACCATTCTGGGAAGGAGTTCAGCAGTTTTATCCGCTGTAAGGGCTTTGACCGCTTTTTGCAAATCGGGATAATCAGCTACCCACTGAGCCAGGTTTTGTTGATTAAAAGTAGCCCACTCCCCATTCTCCAGGCGTAGCATCTTTTCCTTGATCAGGGTTTCGGTATTCCGTACTTTGCCCTTGCGAAAGGGAATTCCGGTTTCTGGAAAATAGGCCTTGATTTCGACCAAACGTTCCACCTCCGTTTCGTAATTGAACAAACAAATATTCCCAACTACCTGTAGTTCAGCAAAAATAGCCAATTTGCGTTTGACACTATCGGCCGGAATCCGAATGTAGGGCCGCCCGCGCCAACAAATGCCCCAGATAGAATCCAAACTTAGAGTATCCCCACGTTTGTGCCGAATCCATTCCACCTGTACGACTTTTTTCTCCTCATTCACCACTGCTGAAAATTCCACGTTGAACATGGAATACTGCGGTTTGTCTGCTTGGAATGCCGCCAGGTTTGGGTATATCCCATCCTTGAAGGTATAATTGGGTTTAACAGCCGTGCGGTTTTGGGCGCTGGCCGAATAAGATCCCAGGAAGCAGGCAAGGATGCAGAGGTAGATTAAAAGTCGAATCATTTTATTTTTTTATCTGCCTTTGGCTGTCAATTTTTGGAAAACGTCTTCAACGGAATAAGCCTCCTTGTGCATTTCAATCAGGGTCAAACCCTGATCAACCGCAAAGCGGAACACTTCCGGGCGAATATCTGCTTTGGCATCGCTGGAAAGTTGCCAACTGTGCTGATTAATTTTTTTTACGGAATTTACCCCTTTGATTTTTTTCAACACTTCTGCCTTGACTTCCTCCAAAAATGCAACACTGACCATTGCTTCTCCCTTGATCAGGTTGGGCAGTTGTTCAATGCGGTCATCCGCGACAATTTTGCCGTTGTTGATGATCAACACCCGGTTGCAGATGGCTTCTACTTCCTGCATGATGTGGGTGGAAAAAATCAGGGTTTTTTCTTTACCCAATTGTTTGATCAGGCTGCGGATTTCGACCAATTGGTTAGGGTCGAGGCCGGTGGTGGGTTCATCCAGGATCAGTACTTCGGGGTCGTGCAGCATAGCCTGAGCCAGGCCGACCCTTTGGCGGTATCCTTTGGAGAGCGCGGCAATGGGCTTGTGCTGTTCTTTTTCCAGACCAGTCATGTCGATCATTTCCTTGATTCGTTGCATGGGTTTTTTGAGCTGATGCAAACCCGCTACAAACTCCAGAAATTCCTTGACATACATGTCTTTGTACAATGGATTGTGTTCGGGCAAGTACCCGATGCGCTTGCGCACTTCCAGCGGGGCTTTGTTCACATCAAAACCACACACTTCAGCATCACCTTCCGTTTGAGGGATGAAACCGGTGATGATTTTCATGGTCGTGGTTTTTCCGGCACCGTTGGGTCCTAAAAAGCCTAAAATTTCACCCTTCCCGGCGGTGAATGAAACCTGATCAATGGCCTTTTGCTCTCCGTATACTTTGGTCAACCCCTTGACTGTTACCGACATGCTTTATTGTTTAACAAACTCTGATGGATCTGCGCGCAAAACTATAAAAGTACGGGCATTTCCAATTAACTAATTTTTGCCCCACTACTAACGGCAACAATAGGGTGGGGCAGTATGTGGCAGCATAAATTTGTTAATGTCCGTATGGCTACTTTTTGAACCCTCAAAATGTAACCCTGGGAACATTTTTTTCGTATACAACTACTGAATTTTGCCCCAGATGATCCAATTCGTCATTCGTCACTCAAACATTCGTCATTTAAAACACCTAATCATGCCAAAAATTTCAGTTTCTCTGATCCTGGCTTTAGCCGCTGCAATCATCATGCTGCAAACCTTGTATTTCAAATTTACAGCTCATCCCGATAGTGTTTTTATCTTCACACAACTAGGGATGGAACCCTATGGTCGCATCGGGATCGGAGTGATGGAGCTGATTACCTCCATTTTACTGTTAATTCCCCGTACCCGACCTTTCGGGGCCGTAATTGGTGTTGGAATCATCAGTGGGGCTTTGTTTTTTCACCTGACCAAACTGGGAATAAACGTCAACAACGATGGCGGGGAGCTTTTTGGCCTGGCTTTGGCAGCATTTATTTGTTGTGCCATTCTGGTTGTCTTGGAGCGCAAAAAACTGCCAATTCTTAACAAGTTATAGCATATTTAAGTCTTTTGGGTGCTTGGAAAAGAAGTCGAAATCAATTTCCAAGCATCCGTTTGACTACAAATAATGAATTTTTGGTAGGACTACCTAAAGATGTGGTTGTAGGTACTTAAAATATTATCTATCTTTACCTGACCTTCTTATAATCCTGCTATCATGAAATCTATTTTGACTACAATTGGCATCATGTGCTTTTCCTGTTTTTTGATCGCTCAGGACGGCATTACCGACAAAAAAGCACAACTCAATCAGTATCTTTCTCAAGCACAACAACTCACTGCACAAGGTAATCATACTCAAGCTGCCGAAATAGGAGAAAAAGCAGTGGCGGTTGCTACTGAGTTGTATGATTTCAGCTATCTGGCTACGGCCCTCAATGTGTATGGGAAAGCCTTGAACAACATAGGAGGGAAGCAAAAAATTAAGGCTGTCGCCAATTTGGAAAAAAGCCTACAGTTGGCGAAAGGCAAAAAGATGATTGAGCTGCAAAAAGAGAACCTGGAAGTGCTCTCGATCATCGCCCGTGAGCGGGGAAAAGATCGAGACCTGAAGGAATACACCGAGCAATTAATGGCTTTGAATGGGGTAGCTGTTCCTTTACCGTCCAAAAGTCCAACCGTCACCCTCGACAATAAATCCAACCTCAAAGAAGAAAATGCCAAGTTGTACGAACAGGTTGCTGTATTGTCTTCAGAATTGTCGAATAGCCATCAGAATAAATCGCAAAGCCAGGAATCCCTCAATCGGGAGCGCCAAAAATTGGTTGAAATTATCAGTACCCAGCAGGAGGCGATCAAGGACATGAATGAAAGGCAGGCTAAAGATGCCCTGTTGCTGTTGCAACAAAAGAAAATGGTAGATTCTCTATCCTACCTTAAAGCCTTCGACTCCATTCAACTGGCCTCCAATAAAATGGCTTTGAATCAAAAAGAAGCGGAATTAAAACTCAAACACAGTGAGCGAAACCTCTTGCTCGTGCTGGCCGGAGTAATTTTCATTATTGCGGCGGGTTTGTACAATCGCTTCCTCAACTTCAAGCGCAACAACGCAGTTCTGGAAGAAAAAAACCGCATTATTCAGGAAGAACGCCAACGTTCAGAGAACCTCTTGCTCAATATCTTGCCTTCTTCCATCGCTGAAGAACTCAAAACCCTTGGACACGCCAATACCCGCCGTTACGACAGCGTCTCGGTACTGTTTGCCGACTTTAAAAACTTCACCAATATTGCAGAAAAATTGACTCCGGAGGAACTAGTTTCCGAGCTCGACCTCTGTTTCAAAGGATTTGACAAAATCATGGGTAAATACGGCATGGAAAAAATCAAAACCATCGGTGATGCTTATATGTGTGCGGGTGGTTTACCGGATCCTTATCAGTCCAATCCCACCAAGGTGATTCAGGCCGCATTTGAGATGCAAAACTTCCTCGAAGTGCTCAAAGAACAACGCATGCGCGAAGGGCGGCCCTATTTTGAAGCCCGCATCGGTATCCACACTGGCCCCATTATTGCCGGGGTTGTGGGCGAAAAGAAATTTGCCTACGACATCTGGGGTGATACCGTAAACGTGGCTGCCCGGATGGAATCCAATAGCGATGCTGGAAAAGTCAATATCTCTTCATCTACGTATGAACTGGTCAAAGACAGTTTTAAGTGTGAATACCGGGGAAAAATCAGCGTGAAAAATAAGGGTGAGGTGGAAATGTATTGGGTGGAGAATTAACCAAGAAAACCTAATATTAACAATAAAAATACCTTTATTGAGCTAATGGTTTAACTAACTCAATTTACATTTGTGTTTAATGACGTGGGAAGAAATTAGAAACCATTTAATCATGAAGGTATTACAAATGAAAACAGGAATTATCCTGATTTTTTGCTTTTCGAACATTTTTGCTCAAGCCCAGATCAACTTTGAAAAAGGTTATTTTATAGACAATCAAGGTAATAGAAAAGAATGTTTGATAAAAAACAATGGCTGGCAAAACAATCCTGAACGATTTCAATTTCAAGAAATTAATGGGGAGCAAATCCTAGATGCCAATTTGGAGACCGCCCAGGAATTTGGAATTTCTAAGCAGTTCAAATACATACGTGCTAGCGCTAAATTAGATAGAGCTCGTGATTCAGACAAGAGTCTAGACCTCGAAGATGAAACCCTTTTTTTAAAAACATTGGTGGAAGGCCAGGCTAGTTTGTATGTCTTTAGGCAAGGCAATCTGGTTCAATTTTATTTCAGACTAAATGGCCAGCCTTTTGAACTGTTGATTTACAAAAGATATTTAAGGGTAGTCGAGAAGGAGAGTTTGTCTGGATTTAATATAGCAGAAAAAGTAGAGCAGGATTTGACCTATCGTAGGCAGCTTTGGGAAAAAATTCGTTGCGAAGGAATGGGGTTTGCAAGCGTTGACACTACCAAATACAGGGAGGAAGAGCTAATTGATTATTTTGTACAATACAACCAATGCATCGGAAGCCCAGTGGTCAATTACGCGGATTTTAAGCCACATAAAGACCTTTTTAACTTATCGATTCGCCCCGGTTGGTCGCTTGCCTCTTTGAGCACATCGGACCTCGATGACAATGTGGATATTGACTTTGCAGGTGCCCAAAACTTTCGTCTGGGAGTCGAAGTAGAATTTTTTTTATCATTTAATCACAACAAATGGGCTTTTACAATTGAGCCAAACTATCAGTCCTATCGAGCAAGTTGGATCAGAAAGATCCCTGATACAGCCTATCAACAGCAACGTATATCCGTCAGCTATCACTCGATAGAAGTGCCAATTGGGCTTAGGTATTACCTGTATTCGAAAAACCCAGATCGATGGTTCATCGACCTGGCAGGGAGCCTTAACTTTGCGATTGATTCCAAAATTGATTTTGAAACAATCGACGACCTGCGAATTGTACCCAATCCAAATTTGGTGGCAGGATTGGGCTACGCTCATAAAAACTATAGCATTGAACTTCGGGGGAGCACAAAACGTGAGATATTGCGCAATTACCTTTTCAGGGAAAGTAACTTTCGGTTCCTGTCGATTGTTGCAGGGTATAAATTTTGAAACTCATTATTGTGGTGGGCACTAATTCTCATGCTCCCGCCCCTGAATTTTCCCCTTTTTCAAGCCTGCCTCCAGCGCCTTTATCTCCTCCAACTCCTTTTCATCTGGTTTGAAACTGAGTTTGCGCAGATCTGGTTTGCCCGCATCCACCCAGGCACTGTACCAGGCGTTGCTCACCGCCTGAATGGAGGCCCGCCAGCGAGCTTCAACCATGCCTCGCATGGCCTCCTGGTAGGCTTGCGCAAAGGCCGTGCACTGGGTTCGAATGGTCACCCCCAGGCGTTCTTCAAAACAAAATTGCTCATCAAGCCGCAGGGTTTGCTTCAGGCGTTTTTCGATTAACAAAACCGAATCCACCAAACTGTTGCTCGCCAAGACTATTTTCCAATAATAATCCTGAGGGTTGGTGATGTATTCCGCTACGCCTACAAAGTTGTCATATGTTTTATCCGCAAACAATTCTGGGATGCGGCTTTCCCAAAAAGCGTGGATGCCGATTTGATCACTCAATTGGCCATTGTAGTTTTTAGTGGTGTGTAGTGGCACATGGGCATCACCAATGTAATGCCCAATTTCGGCGGATAAACGCAGGATGGCAGCCACATTGCGGGTATAAAATGCCTCGGTCAGGCGGCGTTGCATGTGCAGCAGATTGTAAGGCAAGATGCCGTGTTCGGAAAGGCGATCTTCGGCAAAAACGCTGCGGCAGGGCAATGCTGCGCCTAATAATTTGGCTAAACTGTCGGGTGCGACCTGCCAGTTTTCCTCGTAGTATTGGGGAAAGATGTTTTCGTTGTAAAATTTTTGATAATCTTTCCAACTGAGACCTCTCCCGTTGATACTGCGGTTGTTGTCAAGTCCAAGCAGGCGTTGGTTTTCGTAGCGGGTAACACCATCCCCAATGATTTTGATGGTGTCGCCTTGTAAATCGACCAGAAAAACATCGGTGTAACGGGCCAGTGCCTCGTTCCAGCCCCGGGGTAAGTCTGGGAAAGGCGCTTTACCATATTGATCCAGGTCCATGAAATGCCTGGGCCCTTCATGGCGGCTGGCGTAGCGGCGCTTATCGGGATCAACCGCGTGCTCGGTGATGTATTCGATGTTTTGTTTGTAAAAAGGAATCAACTCAGGTGGCAGCGCAAAAACGGCCAGACGGTTGATGCGGCGATGGCCAAAGAAGCCCCAATCTGGCTCAGGACCGGGATCGGGTCCATTGGCGAAGCAGGTGATGGACCAGAGGAATAGGCAGGAAAAAAACTGAATTTTCATGGCGGAATTTTTGGGCTATAAACCTGGCCTAAATTAGGGGGTTCTTGGCTTATTTTTGCAAGTCATCAAGCGGAATTATTTGTCCTTGTTTTCTTCCAATTCAACCTGGAGATTCAGTAAGTCCTTTTTGAGCTTGAAGTAGGTATCCTGCAAGACCGTTTCATAGCCGCTTATACTGCTAAATAATACATTTAAGGCATCATCATTGTAGGCAGTTTGGTTAAAATATTGCCATTGTTTTCCGCAATACACACTAAGGTGCTTCCTCATTTCAGGAACAAGGGCAGCTTGATAAATGGGCTCATCCAATATATGCCTAATGGCCACCTTGAGTTTTTCTTCCCATCCCTGGAGCACGGCTAGGTTGCCTTCAATGGTTTTAACGGGCAATTTTTCTTCGGTGAAAGTAAGTAAATTGCGTATCTCCTGAGCGAGTTGCTGTTTTTCAGGATAAGCACGGTCATATTCAATGAAGGTTTTATAGTGTTGAACCAGGGTTTCAGTGCGTGAGGCCTTTTGCGCCAGCGTATAAAAATACCTGAAAATAGCCAGGTCATGGGTTTTGATCTTTGCTTTGGCAGTTTCCAGCTCTTGTTGCAAACGGGGAATCAATTTTGGTATTTCTTTCAGGCGGTATTTTTTGCCAGCATAGTCCAGGGTTTTTACCACATATGTGCCTTTTTGGATGGATTCTAGCCAGGCCAGATCATTTTCCAGCCCATGAAATCCATACATCAAGTCAATGGCGGAGGGATCGAAAAGAGCAGTACCAGCTGGAGCCAATTCAGTATGCCCAACTGAGGCTAAAAGTTCATCCGGCATGTGGCTTATGGGATTGTGCTGATCGTAATACCCATTGTAAAAACTGGAAAAACTGCTTTTTTCATAATTGGCCGAATAGGCTTCCTGAAAACTGCTTAAGTCCTCGTCCTGGGGTGGAGTTTGGTATTCAACAGGCTTGAAGAGCATTTGGGTTAATTGGATTTGCCACTTCGGGAGTTGGTCAAACAGCTGATCAGCTGGCTGCTCTTCCAGCGCACTGGCCGGGATGTTCAAGACTTGTAAAGCTTTAACCCGGTCAGGGGTGCTGGGGTGAGAAGCCCATTGATCGTTGATCACCAACTTAGACTTGTTGTAGCGATTGTTGCCAAGGTCGATTTGGGGAAGCCCGTTTTGGATAGGATATTCGTACCTTTTGGCTAGAAACTGCATCACAAAACGATGTTGTGGGTACACGTTTTGTGTTTTGATGGAGTTGGGAATCTTGCGGGTGTATTGATCAAGTACATCATTGAATACAGCATCTATAAAATCAATACGAGACAAACCGGTAATCATTGGTGCAGAACCAGTGACCCGGGCCGCCACCTCATCAGCATGAAACTCCATGGCCCGGCTGAGGCCCATGTAACTCACATTGACGAGGTTGTAAATTTTGCCCAAAATCCATTGAGTGAATCTGATGAATTGTAAGCCCAACCAGACAAAAATCCAGAAATAACCCGATATGCTACTCCAACGTTGCAGCCAAAGGTTGAAGGTTTTGTTTTCAAACAGCAGGTTGTAAAGTACTTGATTCACCTGGTAAACGTAAGAGCCTACCTTCATCGACCCCTGTGAAAAGTGGCCGAATTCATGCGCTAAAATGGCCTTGAGCTCCGCTTTGCTGACGCCATTGACCAATCCAAGCCCAATTTCCAGGTTTTTTCTAACGGGGAAAAACATGCTCCAAAAACTGGAGTTATAAAACACTCCAGCATTGACGTTTGAAGAGAGGTAAACTTTTTTGGGAAATTGGGTTTGCGTTTCCTCAACAATTTCCTGCAGCAAAGCAAACAACCTGGGCTCATCCGCTGCCTTTATTTCAATGAGATGTGAACGGTCAATGATGTTTCTTCGAAAAATAAATTTGATCAAAAAAATAAATACCATCACTCCCATCCCAATTACGCCCAGGCCTAGCAAGATGCCAAACAGGCCCAGATTGTCCAAAATAATGATACCGCCCAGCGAAATCGCAAATAATGAAATGAGGCTACCTGTAAGAAATAGGATCAGGTATACAATGATGAATAGTACAATCGAAAAAATAGCCTTAGTCAAGTTGTTTTTGAAATCGGCAGAAATGGAGACCTGTTTAACTTCCATGGAGTTTGAGTTGTTAGGTGGTTAACGGATTTTAGGGGAAAGCAGTTCCGGGGATTTTTTAAGTAAGGTAAAAAATATTTAAAAGAAAAGGGCCAATTCAAGGCTGAAAGCTTGAATTGGCCCTTTTCTCCTTTTGGTATTGCATTATTTCAAACTAAACCCAGCCTCCTTTACCTCACTGCTGCTCGTACCCACGAATACCAGAAACTCACCTGGCTCGGCTACGAATTTTAATTCTCCATTGTAGAATTTCAAATCTTCAACACCAAGGGCGAAAGTTACGGTTTTAGATTCTCCTTTTTTCAAAGCGATTTTTTGGAAACCCTTCAGTTCCTTCACTGGTGGAGTGATGCTGCGCACCTTGTCACGGATGTACAATTGCACGACCTCTTCGCCATCGTAATTGCCCGTATTGGTAACGGTTACACTGACGTTGATGGCGTCTTTGGGTACGGCCATCGACAGGGTGTTTTTGCTCAAAGTGATTGGGCTGTACTCGAATTTGGTGTAACTCAAGCCATGTCCAAAAGGATACAGCGGGCTATTGGGTACATCCAGGTAATTGGATTGGAATTTCGCAAAATCTACCCCATTGCCGCCATAAGGACGCCCAGTGTTTTTGTAGCTGTAATAAATCGGGATTTGCCCGGCGTTGCGTGGGAAAGTAGCCGACAATTTACCGGAAGGATTCACGTCGCCAAATAACACATCGGCGATGGCATTTCCTGCTTCAGTACCGCCAAACCATACGTTCAGAATGGCGGGAATGTTGTCGTGCTCCCATTGAATGGCCAGCGGGCGGCCAGTGAAAAGCACCAAAACCACTGGTTTGCCAGTTTTGATCAAAGCCTTCAACAAGTCTCTTTGGTTTTCTGGAATCTCGATGTCCGAACGGCTGGAAGCTTCTCCGGTCATCTCTGCAGCTTCGCCAAGCGCAGCTACTACCACGTCTGCTTTTTGAGCGGTGGCTACAGCTTCCGCAATCATGTCCGCATCGCTGCGGGGGTCGCGGTTGGTCGGTTTGCCAAAGATGCTTACGTTGGCATCCAGGCGGGCGTTGCTGTAGATGTTGCTGCCGCGAGCCTTGAGAATGGTCACATTACCAGCTACATTTTTGATGCCTTCCTCCAGAGAAACACATTTGGTAAAATCACCGGATACACTCCAGGTGCCCGCCATGTTTTCCTTGTTGTCGGCGAGTGGGCCGATCAGGGCAATGGTACCCCGTTTGGGCAGAGGCAAGGTCTGTTGGTTGTTTTTCAACAATACAAAAGATTTACCTGCTGCTTTGCGTGCTTCGGTGCGGTGCTCGGTAGTGAAAATTTCGGTTTTGGCCCGGTTTTCATCACAATATCGGTAGGGGTCGGTAAACAATCCCAGGTCGTATTTCATCTCCAGTACTCGGCGGCAGGCCAGGTCAATTTGGGCCTGAGTTACTTTTTGTTCCCGCAGCGACTTACCCAGGGTATTCACATAACTTTCACTGACCATATCCATGTCATTCCCAGCCATCAAAGCCTTGGCTGCTACGGTTTGTAAATCGCCCAAGCCGTGATTAACCATCTCGCTTATCCCCGTATAGTCTGAAACCACCAATCCTTTGAAGCCCCATTGGCGGCGCAGCAGGTCGGTCAGCAACCACTTATTGGCAGTAGCGGGCACCCCGTCAATTTCGTTGAAAGAGGCCATAATCGAGCCCGCTCCGGCATCCAGCGCGGCCTTGTAGGGTGGCAGGTATTCGTTATACATGCGCACCTTGCTCATGTCGGTGGTATGGTAATCGCGGCCCGCTTCAGCCGCGCCATAGAGCGCAAAGTGTTTGACGCAGGCCATCATGGTATTGGTTTGGGCATAGCCCTTGCCCTGATAACCTTTCACCATTGCTTTGGCAATTTGGGAACCCAGGTAGGGGTCTTCCCCCGAACCTTCGGCAATGCGCCCCCAGCGTGGATCCCGCGCAATGTCGACCATTGGAGAGAAAGTCCAAAAAATGCCATCGGCGGTGGCTTCTACGGCTGAAATTCGTGCCATTTTTTCAATCAGGCTCATGTCCCAACTGCTGGAGATGCCCAGCGGAATGGGGAATAAGGTTTTATACCCATGGATCACGTCCATCCCAAAAATCATCGGAATTTTCAGGCGGCTTTGGTTGACGGCCAACTCCTGGATTTTGCGGATGCGGCCAGGAGTAGAAACACTAAAAATACCACCGATTCTGCCAGCTTTGATCTTGGTTTCTACATCGGTACTTACCGATGAACCTGTGGTGGCTTCACCGCCAACCACCAGATTCAATTGCCCCAACTTTTCGTCCAGGGTCATTTTTTTCATCAAAGCGAGGACATAGGCCTCACGTTTGGCCAGATAAGCGGCATTCGGTTGTTGAGCAAAAAGACTCAGTGCAGTGCTGAGTGCTAAAATGAGTGCGAGTTGATGCTTCATGATGCAGTTTGTATTTAGGAGTTGCCGTTACCGCACAGGGTGGGTATAGCAGCTTTGGAAAACAAATTAAGGACAATTTTGGGGATTCAAGTTAATTCAAAGATTGATGAGCATAGGCTTTATCGGGAGATTTTCATCAATGAAGTAGTCAGAGTGAGGTGCCCTCCAGGCCATGACCTTTTTATTCGCGAATCAGAAAGCACAAATGGAATGTTCTTTTTGTATCTGTATTTTACGAAAAAGTCCTTGTGTTGCATTGTTATTCCTGTCAATTTTGTGCCTTCAAGCAATCACAATTAAGCTCAATATTTAAGATCTAAGCGACTTAATGGTTGCTATTGGATTAGATGTGGCCATTTATAGATGTTGCTTTAGTATCCACGATTCTCTAATTAAAATCATCTGAATGAGAACTTCAATCATGCTGGCATTGGGTACGATCGCCCTGCTTTTTTGTGCTTGTAAAAAAACGGAAGTTACACCGACTACCTTGACGCCAACGGTAAGCACACTAAGCTGTAGTACCGTTACTTTTTCCGCAAATGCTACTGTTAGTGCAAACTACAATGGTACTGCGCTAATCCCTTATACAGGAGGCAATGCACAATCCTATTCGGCTGGTTCGGCCATTGCTTCTACTGGTGTTACAGGACTAAGCGCAACTTTACAGGCTGGAACTCTGGCCAATGGTGCCGGAACCCTTAGTTTCAACGTTTCGGGCACCCCAGGCACCTCAGGAACAGCCAACTTCGCCGTTAATTTTGGGGGGCAATCCTGTACCATTGCACTTACCGTTGCTGGTTCGACTAGCTCGGCGGATTGTTCCACGGCCACTGGATTGCAAAAAGTGGTTTGTTTGGCAGAGGCCTTTAAGGCCACGCTAAATGCAAGCCAATTGTCCAGTTTACAACTCAGTTATTCAAAAACCAATGCGGTGAAATGGTCAAACCTTCCACAGGCATTGGTCCAGACAAAGCGGGTTGGCCTGGCGCTGAGCAGCCTAAGTGCTGAGCAGCTTACTGCTTTTAAAGCCTTACTCGCATCCGTAATGGGTACTTCCAGTAGCGAAGGTTACGCTGAAGCATTGGCCATTCTTGCTGCCGATGATTACCTGAGTGCAAATGGTGGCGGTTCCACTTATGGCTCAGGAAACTATTATGTTGCCTTTTTAGGCACACCGAGTGTTACTGGTTTGTGGGAGTTACAATACGGGGGGCACCATATTGCTGTGGCAAATACGTACAATGGCGGTAAGTTGGTGGGAGCAACGCCCTCTTTTCGCGCAGTGGAACCCTTTGCGCCATTTTCCCAAGCCAGCGTCAATTACGAACCTATGGGGCAGGAGCGGGTTGCGTTTGCTGCAATGTTGACCGGCTTGAGTGACGCAGAGTTGACAAGTGCCAAACTGAGTTCAACTTACAGCGACATTTTGCTTGGCCCCGGTCAGGACGGGAAGTTCCCAACTACCCGCTCAGGGTTAAAGGTATCTGCGCTTTCATCGGCAAAAAAAGCACTGGTGTTGGCGGCGATAAAAACCTATGTTGCCGATATTGACGATGAGAGTGCAGCGCTTATTTTGGCTAAATATACTGCCGAATTGGACGAAACCTACATCGCATACGCTGGAACGACGGCCATGGAGACCAAAAACGATTACGTGCGTATCGATGGACCCAGCGTCTGGATTGAATATTCAACCCAGGGAGGGATTGTAATTAGGAGTGCCAATCATCCTCACTCGGTGTGGCGGGATAGAACTGGTGATTATGGGGGCAATTAATGCTCAAAAACGGTTCAGGGCCTTGAGCCTTGTACCGTTTTTATCGCTGATTGTTGGGGCAATTCTTTTTGCCCATCCACAGCTGAAAGCCCACCCGATGCCCAATTCCTTGCTTCAATTGAGCGTAGGGGTGAAGCAAGTCCATGTACAGGTACAAATTCCCCTCAATGAATTGACTGCCGCCTGGGGCTTAAATGAAGACCTTGACCCTGCGCAATTTATGCAGCAATACCAACCCAGGTTGCGCGCATATTTGCAAGCCCATATTCAGGCCAAAACCTTGAAGGGGGATGCCTGGACCATTCAGATCGAGGATTTCAAGCTCGGCAAAACCGAAAATCCAATCAACGGGCTGTACTACGAATTACAAGGTACAGCCACAATGTTGCCTCCCAAAGGTGAAGACCTGCACCATTTTATGTTGCATTACGATGCTGTGATTCATCAGGTGGTTACCCACACCATCCTGGTGTCGGCGTTTTCGAAATGGAGAAATGAAAAGAACAGGCAGCAGGTTGGTACGATTCATTTGGACATTCCTACGGGAAAAATTCTCCCGTTAGAGGTAAGGCTTGATGAGGAAAACAACTGGGCTGAATTTTCAAAGATGTTTTTCCTGGGCGTGGAGCACATTGCTGCGGGAACAGATCATTTGTTGTTTTTGTTGGCCTTGCTCTTACCCGCACCCTTACTTTCTGCGGGGAGGCGTTGGAGCAAATATGGGGGCTTCAGGTATAGCTTAGGGCGTTTGTTCAAGCTGACCTTGGCGTTTACCATTGGACATTCACTTACCTTACTCATTGGCACCATGCGCTGGATCAGTGTCCCTGCCCAGCCCATTGAATTGTTGATTGCCATTTCAATATTGGTTTCTGCACTCCATGCGGTTAAGCCCGTTTTTGGAGGAAAAGAATGGTGGATTGCACTTGACTTCGGCCTGATTCACGGCATGGCTTTTGCTGAGACACTGTCGAACCTAAGGCTGGATTTACCCCAACTCCTCCTAAGCCTATTCGGTTTTAACCTGGGAATTGAAGCCATGCAAATTGGCGTCATTGTGCTGTGCTTACCCGCTCTAATCTTGATCAGTCAATGTGCAGTTAATGGAAAATTTAGAAATGTTTTCGCCGCTACGGTCTCCATTGCTGCTTTGGCCTGGCTGCTGGAGCGGATCAGTGGGGAGCCAAATTTATTGACCAAAGCAATCGCACAAGGCATAAATTACGCGCCATTCTGCTTGCTCGCCCTGACTATTGTTGCCTTTTTCCTCTATTGGGCTGAACACAAATCTTTTTCCTTCAAATTTCAAAACCTAAAATCATGAAAATCAAGCTATTTCTTCAACTCTTTCTTTTTATGGCCACCATGCCTGTTTTTCTTGGTTGTCAACCCCCTTCCGCCAATACCTCTTTTGTGCAGAAAAAATGGCTTGATATTGCCTATGCCAGCGCTTCTTCAGCGCAAAAAATGGACATTTACCTCCCCAATGAGGGGTCGGGACCTTTCCCTCTGATAGTCCATATTCACGGAGGTGCGTTCAAAATGGGCGACAAGGCCGACGGCCAACTTACCCCCGTATTGGAAGCACTAAAGCGCGGGTATGCCATTGCCAGCATCAATTATCGTTTGAGCGGCGAGGCCATCTTTCCTGCTCAAATTTTTGATGTAAAGGCAGCCATTCGTTTTATTCGTGCCAATGCCAAAAAATATCAACTTAATCCTGATCAAATAGCAACCTGGGGTGGCTCAGCAGGCGGACATTTGGCAGCCATGGCGGGCACCACTGGGGGTGTTGCTGCACTGGAAGACCTCACTATGGGCAATGCTAAGGAGTCAAGCGAAGTCCAGGCGGTAGTGGACTGGTTTGGCCCCATCAATTTCAATACCATGGATTTGCAATTTAAAGCCTCAGGAAAAGGTCGCAGCGACCATGACGAGGCGAATTCCCCAGAATCCCTTTTAATTGGCAAAAAAATCACCGAAGCCCGTGATTTGGTAAGCAAAGCCAACCCGGCTACCTACGTTACCGCGAATGACCCGGCATTTTTTATTCAACACGGTACTGCAGATCATCTGGTTCCTTTTGAACAATCGGCAGATTTTGCCAAGGTTTTGACCACGACATTGGGAGAGGATAAGGTACAGTTTCTTCCATTGGAAGGCGCCAAACACGGTGGACCTGCTTTTGGTACCCCAGAAAACCTAGAAAAGGTGTTTGCTTTTTTGGATAAATGGCTCAAGGTAGCGGGGAAAAAATGAGAACTTATTTTTTATCGCCCTAAACAGACTCCTTGCCCCGCTCCTTTGCCCGGTATTCCATAGGTGAAACCCCGGTATGTTTCTTAAACAGCCTGGCAAAGTAGTTGGGGTATTCAAAATTGAGCTGGTAGGCAATTTCCGAAACTGAATAGGAGGTATGGGTCAGGTATTTTTTGCCTTCGCCAACCAAGTGCTCCTGTACCAACTGGATGGCTGGTTTACCTGCCACAGCTCTGCAAATGCGGTTGAGGTGCACGGTGGTAATGGCGAGTTCGGCAGCAAATTGGGGAATGCTCTTAGGGAAATTGGCAGTTTTGATGCATTTTTGAAACTTTCTAAAATGGCTCATCATCACATTGTCTTTTTCCTGCGCGGCATGATCCATAACTTGTCGGTAAAACTGAATGAAAAAGCTGGCAAAGTGGGCACGAATTTGTTGTTCTCGGGCAGGTTTTTCACTAAACAGTTCCAATTCAATGGATTGAATGAGTTGGATGAAAGCAGAAAAAGGGAAGTCCAGCTCGAAATCCCGGAGGACTTGGGCCTGGTGAAAAGTCTGCCACAGCGGCGAGGATGTTGGAAAAATAGCCTCAACGATGCTTTCAGAAAGTGTCAGAATATGCCCATGTACATCCGGGCTGTACACCAAGCCATGCAGCACGCTGGGTGGAAAAAGCAGGATGCAAGGAGCCTGTAAATCCATACTACCAGACTCCCCTAGAAAACAAACCTTACCTTTTTCAATGATAAAAAATTGAAACAGATGGGTATGCAAATGTGGGGAAATGTTCCAGTCAAAAGCTTTGCTGCGGGTAGCAATGAGCTCCAGAAAAATGTAATCGGCCGAAAATTGGGTGTTCTGATCGCCGTACAAGCCTTCGAAGTTGAGCAAGGGTTTGATTTTGCTCATTTGATGTTCGATTTTTATCTACAATACTAGCAATAGTTTTCGTCAATTTTGCGCAAAGCGCCCGAAATTTAACCCTTACTTACATCAGCAGCATTTACACCAACTTATGAAAACCATCATTCGCGACCTGGCCCATTTGGCACACGTGGAAATGTACACGCCCAAACTGGATCAAAGTGCCCGTTTTTTTACCGACATCATGGGCATGTACGTCAGCGAGGCCAGTGGAGACTCGATCTACTTGCGGGCTTACGACGACTACGAGCACCACACCCTCAAACTCACAGCTCGTCATCAGGCAGGCATTGGCCATTTTGCCTGGCGCACCCAAAGCCAGGAGGCCCTGGAGCGAAGGGTAGCAGCCCTGGCCAAAACCGGAGCGGGCATCGGCTGGCATGAAAGCGTTGGGCATGGACCTGCCTACCAGTTTCGGTACCCCAGTGGACATGTGGCTGAGTTGTATTTTGAAAGCCAGAAGTACAAAGCGGAAGGCGATATGCAGTCGGCCTTAAAAAATACCGCCAGCAAATTCCCGGCCAAGGGTATCAACGTACGCCGTATCGACCACCTGAATTTATTGGCACCGGATATCCGGGCATTTCGCGATTTTCAGTTGGACACGCTGGGCGGAGTCCTCACCGAAACCATCATTGATAATCTGGAAGATCAAAACCCACTGGCAGTTTGGTTTCAGGTGAACTCAAAATCCTACGATCTGGCCGTTACAGGCGATCACCTGGGTCTGGACAATCGCCTTCACCATGTCACTTACGCCGTCAACAGCCGAGAAGAAGTATTGATCGCCGCCGACATTTGCCTGGAAAATGGCATTTTTATCGAAACTGGCCCGCACAAACATGCCATCCAGCAAACCTTTTTCCTATACGTGTACGAACCCGGCGGCAACCGTGTCGAAGTTGCCAATACCACCGCTCGCCTGGTGCTCGATCCCGATTTTGAAACAGTCAAATGGACCTTGGAGGAGCGGAAAAAGGGGCAGGCCTGGGGATTGGCTACGGTGGCGAGCTTTCATACGAGAGGAACACCAATGCCTGATATTGAAAGTTGAGGGAGGTTGAGATAGTTGAGGAAGGTTGAGGCTGCCGCAGCGACTTAGACGCGACCTTGTCAAAGTCGCTGCTGTAGCCTAAACCTTTCTCAACTATCTCAACCTTCTCAACCAACCTAAACAATCACCTATGAAAAAGAAACTACTAGTCGTCGGTGCCCACTCCGCCGATTTTGTATGGCGCGCTGCTGGCACCATTGCCAAAGCCATCGAAGAAGGTGCCGAAACCCTGGTGCTCGCCTTATCCTACGGTGAACGCGGGGAATCCGGCGAACTCTGGAAAGAAGATCCCCAGCGCAGCGAAGAGAGTGTCAAAATCATCCGCCACGAACAAGCCCAACGCGCTGCAGACGCCATCGGAACCCCCATACAATTTTGGGATTGGGGCGATTATCCCATGCTCTTGTCGGAGGAAAGAATTGCCCAATTGACCGCACTGGTGGGCGATTTTGAACCAACAGTTATCCTGACCCATTCGGAAAAAGACCCATTTAACCCCGACCATCCCCTGGCTTTTCAGGCTGTTCAACGTGCTCGTTTGCTTTCCTCCGGGGCCGGAGTGCCCAGCGCTTTCAAAAACATCGATCCTCCAGCCTGGTACAGTTTTGAACCCCATCAGCCGGAATTGTGCGGTTTTGTGCCCGATACCTTTATCGACATTACTTCGGTGATGGACAAAAAACTGGCCGCCATGGCCTGTATGGGTGCTCAAACCTATCTGCGCGACTATTACGCAGAGCTGGCCGCCCGCCGGGCCAACCACGCCCGCCGGATTTCCGGCAAAAAACAAATTCAATTTGCCGAGGCACACCAAAGTATGGTACCTCGGATCGTTTCAAGCATTTTTTGATATGGATGCCATTCAACAACTCCGCCAATTTTCGGCAGCTACCCTGCATGAAGCCCTGGGGCGAACCGGGAATTTGCCTTCAGCGATTAAGCCGATTCATCCAGGCATGAAGGTCTGCGGCCCCGCTTATACCGTACAAACCATGCCTCGCGACAATGTCCTTTTGCACCGTGCTTACGCCTATGCCTCGCCCGGTTCGGTGCTGGTTGTCAATTGTTCCGGCTTTTACGAAGCGGGGTATTGGGGCGATTTAATGAGTTTAGGCGCTAAAACCAAAGGCATTGCCGGGCTGGTCATCGATGGCTGTGTACGCGATGCTGATGACATTGAAGCCATGGGTTTTCCGGTGTTCAGTCGAGGGCTCTGCATTCGTGGGACAAGCAACTACGGTGAAGGTACCCTCAACGAACCCGTCCTCATCGGTGAATGCCTGATCCATCCCGGTGACATCATCGTGGGAGACCGCGATGGGGTAGTGGTGGTACCCCAAAAGCGGATCGAAGAAGCCATCGAAAAAGCCACTGCCCGGGAGGCTCGGGAGGAAGCGGTAAGGGCTCAATTGCGTCAAGGAAAAACGTCAATTCAAATTTATGGCTGGGATGAAAAATTCGGATACTGAAATTTGTATTGCCATTTTAGGGCTTGGAGAAGCGGGCAGCCATTTTGCGCGGGATTTGGCCGAATTGGGCATCAAAGTGCAAGGCTGGGATCCCAATCCTCAACGGCTTCTGCCAGCTGATTTTGTTTTGGCGGCAAGCAACGCTGAGGCAGTTAAGGGGGCAGATTTCATTTTTAGCGTCAATCTTTCGACCGTATCGGAGGAAGTTGCGAGAGAGATCTTGCCTGTGCTGCAACCCTGGCAAGTGTTTTTGGAAATGAATACTTCGGCGCCGGGCAAAAAACAAGCCATTGCTGAAATCCTGCAAAGCTCCGGCGCGCAATTTGTAGACCTGGCCATCATGGCTCCGGTGCCTCCCTCGGGTATTCGCACCCCAATGCTGGCTGCCGGGCTGGGAGCGGCTTTGTTTCAGGAGAAAATGGCGATCTACCCCTTGCAAATCGAAGTATTGCCCGATGCCGCCATTGGTACAGCCGCCGAACTAAAACTCCTGCGTTCGATTGTGTACAAGGGCATTGCTGGGGTGATTTACGAAGCGGTAGAGGTGGGCCGAGCCTTTGGGCAGGAGGCTTACATCCGTGAGCAGATTCGCTCCATTATTGGAGGTAAAGATGAATTGATTGACCGTTTTGTGAGCGGAACTTACACCCATGCTGCCCGCCGCAGGGAAGAAATGGCCGCGGTGGTGGAGATGCTGGAAGCAAAGGGACTGGAGGCTAGGATGTCAAAAGCGGCAAGGGGTCAGTTGGGAGACTTGGTTGAACGATAGGGTTGAAGAGACTTCATGAGGTACTAACTCACAGTACACATTTTTTTACCGCAGAGTTTCACAGAGTACACGCAGAGTTTCGCAGAGTTTTTAAGTTTTAAGGAGTTTGCCACCTGCGGTGGCTAGAGGTTGTGCTCCAGGAAAATCATGCTTAAGATCAAGTCATGATAATGTTGTCACTTAATAAAATGTAAGCACCCAAACTTCAGCAAAGGTGACCTCCGTGGCCTCTCCGCACCGCAGGTGCCCCTAAAAAAACTCCGCGAAACTCTGTGTGTACTCTGTGAAACTCTGCGGTAAAAAAGTGCGTAATTTAAGTTACCAAATAAGATAAGTTAAAAAACAAGCAATTCGCTATGCAAAAATCCATCCCCTATATGCAATTGCGCGGTGGCACCTCCAAAGGCCTGTTCTTTTTGAGCAAAGACCTGCCCGAGGATGTAGAAGCCATCAAACGTACTGTTTTGCTGGCTATGGAAGGTACCACCGAGGGCGACCCTCGCCAAATTGACGGCCTCGGTGGAGCCCATTCCCTGACTAGTAAGGCCGCAGTTGTAGGCCCATCAAAGCACCCTGATGCCGATGTGGATTACCTTTTTTTGCAGGTAGTGGTAGGTAAAGGGCAAGTTTCGACTGGACAAACCTGTGGGAACATCCTGGCAGGAGTGGCACCTTTTGCGATTGAAACAGGCCTGGTCAAAGCAAGTGACCCACTAACCCGAGTGCGGGTAAACATGCTGAATACCGGGGGGATTTGTGAGGTTTTGGTGGAAACACCTGCGGGGCAGGTAAATTACTCGGGCACTGCCCGGATCGACGGGGTCCCGGGCACCGCTGCGCCGGTCATCTGCAATTACCTGGATGTGGCAGGGAGCACTTGTGGGGCTTTGTTGCCAACGGGCAATGCATTGGATGAGGTGGGTGGCTTTAGGCTGACTTGTATCGATAACGGCATGCCAGTGGTGCTGCTGCGTGCTGCCGATTTTGGACTCAGTGGGTATGAGTCGGTGGAAGATTTGAGCAACAATTTGGAATTGAAAGCGCATATTGAACAAATTCGGATTCAGGTTGGTCCCCTCATGAATCTGGGCGAGGTGGCGCAAAAAACGGTGCCCAAAATGTGCCTGATTGCTCCGCCAAAACACGGCGGTGTGTTGCACACCCGCATGTTTATTCCCCAGGTCGTGCATGATGCGATTGGGGTATTGGCAGCGATTTCAGTGGCGACAGCGGTGGTGGTCCCGGGGAGTATTGCGGAAGGGGTCGCTCAGTTGCTGAATCCAGATGTCAGCCTTTTTTCCATTGAACATCCTTCGGGGGAGTGCAAGGTGCAGTTGAATTATGAGCTGCTGGATGGAAAAATAGTGGTAAAAAAGGCAGGGGTGTTGCGGACAGCGAGGTTGTTGAGTAGGGGGGAGTTGTTTGTTGAGGTGTAGATAAATTAATGCTTTTTATGACCCAACAATAACTCAATCTCCGCTTTCACCTCCATATCTTGAGTCGAATGATTGTTTAAAGCTTTTGACTCTTCAGCGGTGAGCGGACTAAATCTTCCGCGATAGTCATTGTAGAATCCCTGGTAGGTCAATTGATACAATAGGTTTGCTTTTTTAAGGTAAAGGTCCAGGTGTTTGGGCTGGGCTAAAATTTGCTGCCAATTTTTTAGATAAAATTCATTCAAGATTCTTCTGGTCGATTTGCCCAGTTGCCAACGACTTTCATAAACCAATGCCCAATATTCGAGTGCAGTAATTTCTTCCAGCTTAAGGCTTTGAATGAGTTCGCTCTCTAATTTCACTCTTTCATTAATTGGTAATTCAGTGCGCAGTAAGGTAATTTTTTTTTGTAAAAGCGCAGACCCTTCATAATCAATGCCATGATCGCGGCAATAAGCGGTCAATTCCGCTGTTTTTGTGATGAAGGCACAAGGGAAAATAGGGATGAAATCATTTTTTACCATACTAAAATCAAAGTATTCACTTGCTGCGGATATTACCTTTTGGGGCGGACAAGAACTTAGTTGAATGAAAGCATCCATGGCTAAAGAATCGTTCTCATTGCTCAGCAATTGAAACAGGTATTCTTCTTTTTCCAGCGGCCTGACGGAAAGCTGTGGATTGATGAACCTAAGTTCTTGTTCATTCCAGGCGAATTGCTGGTGATGTTTTACAAAGAAAACCAATAAATTGAACCGGGGCTCGTCATAAAAAAACTCATTTACCTGCCATACGAATTTCCCTTGGTTATCTTTTACACCAATCTCCAGGTCGGTCAAAAATTGGAGCAAGTCAATGTACATTTCTGGATAGGAATAATTGTCACTCTTCCTGCGGTGTTTGAACAATTGAACCGCAATTAAGTGCAAAGCTTCTGGGGACTTTTGAACGATCATTGAATCGATCCTGGCTGCTTTGACCCAACCCAAATTCAGTAATTCTCCAGCCTGACCTTGTAGCTCTTTTTTCTTCAAGGGCGAAAGCTCCCGGATTTCATAATGGACCATTCGATTTTCCAGGGGGGTAAGAATAAACGATGTGGCAATTTTTGAGAAAAAGATTTTTTGGCGATTCTCGAATAGAAAATCAAAAAATTGCTTTCCACTTGTCGAATCATTGATCATAATTTCTGAATCCAGAAATTGGCAATTTTCTCTAACGATTCTTTTGGCTTTTGTTGCTTCTTTGGTTGTCCATTCCTTGAAATCTACGTATTCAACAAAATCCTTTTTACTGTCAAAATAGAGTGCGATTTCAAATAAAGCATCTTTATCGCCTTCCATAATTCTTTCTTCTAATTCATAAAGCGGATGGTCAAAAGCTTGGCCGAACAGCCCCCCACTCGAATTAGTAGCACAGAAGAAAAGCATCAATAAGAACAGGTGATTTGAAGCTGTACGACACATGATTCAGAATGTTGATCGATTTGTTTAGAATCAATAACATAATGCGCCACTAGGTTTTTGGTTACTATGGGTAGCTGCAAATTTTAAATAGCCTTTTGGAGTACAAAAAAGTGATGGTGCCTCACCGCACCAACGTCACCCCCCCATACCGCACATGCTCCCGCCCATCCGCCAAAATGAGCGTAGCCACATAGGTATACAAACCCTGAGGTGCCGGTTCCGAGCGGGCAGTACCATCCCAAAAGGCTGCTTCTTCTCCGGGTTGAACGTCCTTTGCCGACCAGACCAAACCACCCCAACGGTCGTAAATATAAAAGGACGCAATGCGTTGGAGCTCTTCCCCACCATAAAAACCAAAGCGGTCGTTTTTGCCGTCGTCGTTGGGGCTAAAACCAGTAGGGAAGAAAATTTTATAAAAATCCAGGTTAAGCAGCACTGTGCTGTCACAACCAATGGTCGACTTGAGGGTGGAAAGGAATTGTCCCGGAGAACCGTAAAGCCGACTACCTACCTTGAATTGTTCCCCTTCTAAAATCCGCGCTTGAACGGTATCTATCAAATCATCTTCAATGCTCAAACTCAGCCGTACAATGCTGTCACAATTGTGGATGGTTTTGACCGTATCGATGTATTCTCCTGCGCTGCGGAGTTGCCTTTGGTTAAAATTATAGCTTGTACCCGGGCAGATTTTCCGAGCAATAAAATTGGTAGAACGGGGAAACAAATGCACATAGGGCACCGTAACTCGGCAGCCATCATCGTCGCTGATGCGCACCTGGTAACGCCCTTCGCCTGTTTTGACTTGTAGGTTTGCTTTGGTTTCGCCGACCAGGGCTATACCTTCCTTGTACCATTGATAATTGGAACCATCGATTTTGGGAACCTCCAGAAAAAACTGATCATTTGTACAGGGAAAACCTTTGGCGCTGATGGCATATTCAAAATTGCGCCGCTCATCCAGGACTAAATTGTCAAAAAAATAATAAGGATTGGTAGCCGGGGCAGAAACTTCACAATCCGGCCCAATGGCTATGGCGTGAATGTTTTGCTGGGGAGTGACGTTGATTTCATATTGGATCCATTGATTAGCCCCCTGAATGAATACTCGCCCCAGTTCTACCCAACCCGGCCCGTTGAGCGGACAACCATGAGCTGTATTGCCTTTGCCAAAGGGTAGGGAAGCACAATCGGTTGCACCATAAAAAACGATATTGGTCGGTGGTGATTCTCTCGCTACCGTAAAGCCTACCCAAAATTTGAACTTATAAGCCGTTTTTGCTTTTAAAGGCCCCAACAGGCAGGCACCTGTGTATTCCTTCCAGTTTGGATCGTCCATTTGTTGGTTGAAGCGGCCATTGCGGAACCCTACTGCTGCGTTGCCATCAGGAAATGGAAGTGGGGCTGGTAGATTGTCCCAACCCATCCAGCCACAGGTGTGCAAATAATCGGTGGTGGCTTCGGAGGCCTGAATCCAGGTTTCAGCGCAGTTGAGCTGACTACGGGTTTGGGGGCAACAGCTGAATTCTTCAAAAGAAGGGTTTGGGATCAGCGATTTGGGTTGGATGATTGCGCAGGTACAGTCGGGGTCATTGAGGTCGATCAACCCGTCGCCGTCATCGTCCCGTCCGTTCTCACAGATTTCTCCCCCGGATTGGGCCAAACACAAGCCGGGAAGCTGCATTATCCCCAGGCAAAGCAACAGCACGACACAATTGGATAATTTTCTCATGGCAATCGCTGGTTTCAATCGGATGATTTAGAGAAGGTTCTGCCTTTTTTTAAATCACCCACATTAAGGTACAACAAAACCAGCAAAAGCGTTGCCTGCTTAAAGAACAGGCAACGGTAAATTACTTCTCTACCGCCATTACCGGATTCGAAACCGCCTCCAAAGCCCGTTCCGCCTGCAATACATGCCGCCGATGGTGCGCTGTATAAAATCCAAAAGTATCGCCCAATTTTAATCGAATCCATTGCGCAATAGAAATAGGAATTCGCACCTGATTCAAGTTCACCGTCCGAGCCGCTTCGATCAGCTTCAACATCCGCTCCTGTTGGTCGATGAATTGGGCCAGGGTTTCTGCAGGGTTCAAGAAAGTGGGCGGAATGGCGTTAGCCGGTGATTTCATTTTGGTTTTGGAATCCGGTTGCATCAGCTTGGTAAAATAAGCCCCCAGCCAGCTACTCCGAAACTCCGTTGCAGGTGTACTGCCTGCCTGTTGCGCCTCCTGAATGGCTTTTTCGATGGCAGGCAAATAATAATTCCCATAAGCGTTCAAGTGTGCCAGGCATTGTGCTGCACTCCAACGGCCTGGAGCTGGCTCCACATTCAGTTTTTGCGGCGGCATATTTTGCCATTCGTGTACGGCTTTGTCCAGTATGGCTTCGGTTTGCTGGTAAAGGGTGTCCAAAAGTGTTTTGGCTTGCATAGGTATTTTTTTCTGCAAACCTACGGGGCCGCAGCTTCAAAAAACTTGGTAAAAACCAAGATTTCATTAGATCTTGATTTGACCCAACAATTTGCTGAAATTGGTGGGATCCATACCCAGGTAATTGGCGATGTATTTGTGCGGGACGAGCTGCAAGAGGTGCGGGCTCCGGGTCATTAGGGTGCGAAAGCGTTGTTCAGCGGTAAAAGATTGTAATTCGATTTGGCGCACCAATACCCCTTCCAGGGTTTGGCTCAGGGCCAGTCGAATCAAGCGTTCTAAAAGTGGATGTTTGAGCAAAACGGCATCAAAATCCCGAAAATTGGCGCGCAGAAATTTACTCGGGGTGAGGGTTTCAAACCAATACCGAGAAGGTTTTTGCAACAAAAAAGAATCGGCCACTCCCGAAAAAGAAGGTGCATAGGTAAACACCAGCGTTGCCTCGCGCCCGTCACTTCCGATGGCATACGCCCGCTGCACCCCATCCTGCACCAGATAGAGGTATTTTTCCACTTCCCCTTCGGCGGTGAGTACCGTTTTGCGCTTGGCGCTGAACTCCTGAAAAATGGCCGCAAGGTCTTCCAGCACTTCCCCGGGAAGCATTGGCCAAATAGACAGTAAATAATCGCGTGCATTGGTATTCAACATGTCGACGAAGGTAATTTATCTTCTCTAAATTAGTACAGATTTGGAAATGCGGCTGCAGCTTATTGGTTTTTCCAGAAATAAAAACATAAATTTGGCTGAACTATAAACAGGCGAAATTTATGCTTTTTACCTTAAAAAGCGCCATAGAAACCCCCTGTTTGCATAAACTATAAACACAAAACTAATGGGTTCAACGCGCCGGGCATTTGTCGCTCAAATCGGACTAAGCAGCCTGTATTTTGGTTTGGGCGCTGGTTTTTCCAAAGATTTTTTGCTCAAAACCAATAGCAGCCTCCCTCGCAGTACTCCGGCAGCCCAAGGGGTTGATGCTGCTCGGATCATCAATTTTATCGAGGCAATCAACCAAAGTAAACACGAGTTTCACAGTTTTATGCTTTTGCGCCACGGACAAGTGATTGCCGAAGCTTGGTGGGCACCTTATGCCCCCGAGTTGCGGCATACCATGTACTCGATGAGCAAAAGTTTTGCCTCTACGGCAGTAGGTTTTGCGGTGATGGAAGGCAAACTCAAGGTCACAGATCAGGTAATCAAGTTTTTCCCAGAGTCCCTACCTGCAAACATCAGTCCGGAATTGCAACAGTTGACCATCAAAGACCTGTTGACCATGTCGGTTGGCCACGAAGTTGACACCTCGCAGGCCATGCGTAAAGAAGAAGATTGGGTCAGAGCCTTCCTGGCCTTCCCCTTCAAATACAAGCCTGGCACCCAGTTTTTGTACAATAGCGGTGCAACCTATATGTGTAGTGCCATCGTGCAAAAAGTGACGGGCCAAAAAATCGTTGATTACCTCAAACCTCGTCTGTTTGATCCACTCCAGATTGAAGGAATGGATTGGGAAACCTGTCCGAAAGGCATCAATGTGGGCGGTTGGGGATTGAGGGTCAAAACCGAAGACCTGGCTAAATTCGGACAACTGTTTTTGCAAAAAGGACTATGGAACGGCAAACAGCTCGTGTCGAAGGAATGGGTCGAAGAGGCGACCAGTTTCAAAATACAACAACCTGCCCCAGAAAAACCTACCCGCCCCAATGCTGAGAACGATTGGCTGCAAGGCTACTGCTACCAGTTTTGGCGCTGCCGCAATAACGCCTACCGGGGCGATGGCGCCAATGGTCAATACACCATTGTGATGCCCGAACAGGACGCTGTGCTGGTGATCACCAGTGAAAGCCCGAACATGCAGGGGCAACTGGATCTCGTTTGGGAGCATATCCTGCCCGCTTTTGATGCCCGCAATTCCGATGCAAGTGCAATAACAAACCTGAAGAGCAAAACCGCAGGACTGGCTTTGCCTCTGGAAAAAAGCGAGATCCCGGCACCTTGGTCTAAACGCAGTTTTCAATTGGAGCCCAATGAAATGGGTTTGAAAAGCATTAAACTGGCTTTTTCCAAAGGTAAATGTACCCTCGATTGGCAAGGTGAAAAGGAAAACTACAGCATGAGTGCTGGACTCGGTGCCTGGAAATTTGGAGAAACCACTTTTCCTGGAAATGCATTGACTGTAAAACCCACTTCTCGTGCCAGTGGCATTCGGTTGAAAAAAACCGCCATTAACGGGTATTGGAAAGACGAGAATACCTTTGTGCTTGTCCTGCGCTACATCGAAAGTCCACACCACGATTTATTGACCTTCAACTTTACGGGAGACCAGCTCGAACTGAGCTTCAAAAATAGCCTTACCCGCGTGAATGCGAATAACAAGGATGTACGGCCCATCCTTAAAGGTCGGGCGGGGTCTATTTGATTTTTTTGGTAGGCAACTCAAGATCACAACAACTTTACAATACTACTACTACATGCAACGACGCAAATCCATCAAAAATATGGCACTGCTGGCTGGAGGGCTGGTGGCGCTACCGCACTGGGCCAAGGCCTGGTCGCTGGAATCTTTGCCGCCAATGGCCCTGCCACCCCTGCCTATGCTGGAGGGCAATACCCTGGCACTCATCATCGAAGCCATCATTCCGGAATCGGAAACCAAGGGGGCCAAATCCCTAGGGGTACCTGCTTTCATCAATACCATGCTGGCCGATTGTTATGAAAAGAAGGTGGTAGACAACGTAGAAAAGAGCCTGGCTCGGGTGGAAGGTATCGCACAAGCCAAATTCCAGCAGGGATTTGCGGCGCTTCCACTTGCTCAAAAGCAGGCTCTACTACTGGAGCTTGAAAAAGGGGAGGACAAGGATCTAAAAGATTTTTACAGCCTCATCAAAAACCTCACCATCCAGGGCTACACTACTTCGGAGTATGTGCAGACGACTTTTTTGAAGTACGAAATGGTGCCAGGGCATTATTATGGGTGTGTTCCGGTAAAAAGCTAGTTAAATTTCAACAAAAATGGCCAATCTCAATATAAACGCCCGCAAAAAAAACACCTACGACGCGATTGTCATCGGTTCGGGCATCAGTGGTGGCTGGGCCGCCAAAGAATTGTGTGACGGTGGACTCAAAACCCTTGTACTCGAACGGGGGCGGGATGTCAAACACATCGAAGATTACCCTACTGCCAACAAACACCCCTGGGAATTTGAACACCGGGGGCAAGTGCCCTTGGCGGTTCGTGAAGCCTATGGCCGCAGCTTTTTGCGGGAAGAAACCCTGCATTGGGCCATCAAAGCCGATGAGCAACCCTTTGTACAGGAAAAACCTTTCACCTGGACGCGAGGCTATCACGTCGGTGGCAAATCCCTGTTGTGGGCCCGCCAAACCCAGCGTTGGAGTGACTTTGATTTTGAAGGCCCGGCCCGGGATGGTTATGCCATCGACTGGCCGATTCGCTACGCGGACATTGCGCCCTGGTACAGCCACGTCGAAAAATTTGCGGGCATTTCAGGCAATAAGGATGGCTTGCCACACCTGCCCGATGGCGAGTTTTTGCCCCCCATTGAATTGAATTGTGTGGAGCAGCATTTGCAAGGGGTGCTGGCTAAAAATTATACCGATCGGCAATTGATCCAGGGGCGTTGTGCCCACATTACCAGTCCACAACCCATTCATTTGCAGCAAGGGCGGGGCAAGTGCCAACACCGCAACCTGTGCAATCGGGGTTGTCCTTTTGGCGGCTATTTCAGTGCCAATGCTTCCACTTTGCCCTGGGCTGCTAAAACCGGGAAAATGACTTTGCGGCCCCACTCGGTGGTGCATTCCATCATTTACGACGAGAAAAAAGGCAAGGCCAGTGGTGTGCGCATCGTCGACGCCAATACCAAAGAAATGATCGAGTACTACGCCAAAGTGATTTTTGTAAACGCTGGCGCGGTGAATAGCAACATGATCATGCTCAACTCCATTTCGGATCGATTCCCAAACGGCCTGGGCAATGACAGCGGGGTATTGGGTAAATATTTCACTTGCCACAATTATCGGGGTAAGGCCAATGCCTCAGTGGAAGGCTTTTTGGACAAAACCACCTCGGGTAAAAACCCTAGCAATGGTTACATCCCACGCTTCCGCAATGTCTTGAAGCAAGACACCGATTTCCTGCGTGGCTACTCCATCGGGATTGGCGCAGGGCGAGGCACGGTGACCAACCGGGACGGGATTGGCGAAGATTTGAAAAACCAGCTCATCCATCCCCAGCTTGGCAATTGGGGCGTCAGTGCCTGGATGCAGGGTGAGTGTGTACCTATCGAGTCAAATCACCTGCGCCTGCATACCGAACTCAAGGACAAGTATGGCATCCCACAACTGATTACCTCCGTGGCCTGGACTGAAAACGACGACAAGATGGTCAAAGACTTTCAGGAACAGGTGGAGGAAATGTTCAGCAAAGCGGGTTTCAAAAACATCAACGCGAATGACACCAAGTCAAACCCAGGTTCCGACATCCACGAAATGGGCGGCGTGAGAATGGGTGCTGATCCCAAAACTTCCATTCTGAACAAATGGAATCAGGTGCACTCTTGCAAAAACGTCTTTGTAACCGATGGGGCTTGTATGACTTCTACGGGCACACAAAACCCGTCTTTGACCTATATGGCCATCACGGCACGGGCGGCGAATTACGCGGTGAGTGAATTAAAAAAACGCAACTTATAAATAAATCGATCATGCAAAAATACCTTTTTCTACTGCTCTGCATCTTGTGCCTCGGCGAGATCCAGGCCCAAAAATCCATCTACGGCTTTCCATTAGGGGTACAAACCTACACCTTCCGCCGCAGCTTCCCGCTCCATGCCATGAAGGCGCTGGACACCATTAAAATGTTTGGTTTTACCGAAATCGAGGGCGGTGCTCCACGCGGCATGAGTCCTGAGGATTTCCGCAAAGCCTGTGATGACCGGGGCATTAAAATCCCTTCTACTGGAGCGGGTTACGAACAATTGGTAAAAGACCCGATGGAAGTGGTCAAAACCGCTAAAATCCTCGGCGCTTCCTACGTGATGTGCGCCTGGATACCGCACAAAGGCAATGACTTTACCATCGTGGAGGCCAAAAAAGCGGTTGAAGACTTCAACAAAGCGGGCAAGGTGCTGAAAGAAAATGGCATCACGCTTTGCTACCACGACCACGGCTACGAATTCCGCCCCTACGAGGATGGGACGCTGATGGACTACATCATCAAAAACACCAATCCAGAATACGTCTCCTTTGAAATGGACGTACTGTGGACCATCCATGGTGGTGGCGACCCGGTTTCACTGTTGAAAAAATACAAGGGTCGCTGGAAAATGTTGCACCTGAAAGACCTGCGCAAAGGGGTGGTTGGTGACAACACTGGACATACACCCGCTGAAAATGACGTGGTGTTGGGGACTGGGCAGGCCGATTTCCCGGCTATCCTGAAAGCGGCGAAAAAAGGTGGCGTGAAACATTGTTTCATCGAGGATGAAAGCAATTATGAAATGATCAATGTGCCGAAGAGTGTGGCGTATTTGAAGGCGCTGAAGTAAAAAATCACTATACTCCTGGACATTTTACTCGGAGGACTTGAATTGCCACGCGCTAAAGCACGTGGCAATTCATACCCTTCGTTTCTGAAATACAAAAATGTCGAGTAGTATTATTTTTCAACATCCTCCATCTCTGGGGATGGCATAAATCACATTGCCCGAAACAGATAAATTGAAGACCTTATTGCCCATAGAAGGCAGCAACAGCGTCCAGGTTTTCCCCTTGTCTGATGATTTAAAAATGCCATTAGGATGCCCACAAAAGAAGTCATCACCAACCTGCACAATGGAGGCAATGGACAGGCTTGCCGGAAGTCCCGCATCAATAGCCTGCCAGGTTTTACCTCCGTCGTAGGATGTGCGCACTCTTCTGGTCTCCGATGTTGTATTGAAAGTGATGGCCGCGAATCCACCTTTGATGTTTTCGACAGCGATGCCCACACCGCCCTCACTAATCACAGCATCCCAGTTTTCTCCACCATCGGTTGATCGGATTATCCCCACCTGGCTGGTTGCCATCAGTACCCCGTTTGACTCTACGATTTTCATTGCCCAGCCGCCGTTATGGACTTGCTTCCAGGTTTTTCCATTGTTGGTGGATCTAAAAAGGCCATTGTCGCAGCCGATAAAAACGCGGCCTCCGGTAGTTTGTAAAACGGTGCGTACGTCTTTCTGGGGAAAACTGGGGTAGATGGGCAACTTATTATTGGCAAAGAAACCCTCGCCCTGCGCATTTCCGGTTAGCCCTTCGCTGATGTCCTGCCAGGTTTGTCCGCCATCGCTGGATTTTAAAACGGTGTTTGCAATTTCCGCCCTGGTGCTATCTGAATTTTGCTGACTAAAGTTTACAATTTCTGTCCTAGAGCTATCTGATTGTAGTTGACTAAATGCCACATCACAGACAAAAAGGAATTGGAAAAGCAGCAAAAAAGCAAGGTTATGGATTTTCATGGCCATCATTGGTTTGGTGAAACAATGGGGTAAAGGTATGGGGGGAGAATTGCCTTGTAGCGTTTTAGTTGTAAAAGCTTGTAAAGGATATGTAAAAGGTTGGGGAAGTGGCGGAAACTTGGTCAATTGCCCTGCGGATATACCCTTTCAAGTATTCGAAGGCTAAAAAGAGTACCCCACAACCAACAAGAACATCGTATTCCTGGTGGGGAGTTTTCCCAGCCCTTGCCCGATGTCGTCAAAGATGGCGTACTCCTCCATTTTTCTAAGCCCGTACTGGTAACCCGCCTTGGCGTAAATGGGGCCAATATCCCCCCGAAGGTATCCCGAAATACCAAAGTCATACCCCTGCTGGAAGTTGACATCTTCCCGCCAGGGGATGACATCGCCTACTTTTATTTTTTGGGTACCCAAGCTGAAATGGAAGTAGGGCATGGCCTCTACGGCGAGGCCTTTCGACACATTGTACCCTATGCCTCCGGCAAAAGCTAGCTGGTTGAACTGATAATCCAAATGATCCGCCCGGATGAGAATGTATTGCCCCTGATCATTAAAGGTACTCACGGTACCGCCCGTGCTGACCGAAAAGCGCTTGTTGTAAAAATCTAACTGGAACGGGCTGTAGAACCGGGTAGAATAACGGTAGCTCGATGATAGGCCCAGCGCATAGGAGAGCCTGAATTGGGTTTCCGGGGGCTCCCAGGGGCTGTCCTTAGGTTTATCGGCCCAAAGCATTTTGGTGTACGTCGCGCCCCCGTGGGCACCCCACTGCCACGATTGGGCATGGGATGGGAGGGAACAGAGCCAAACAAGGAAGGTAAATAGTGTGATTGATGGTTTCATGGGTGGAAGTTTTTTGGGATAACCTTTTTATCAACAACTTAGTCAAGCGGTTAGTAGCCATGCATAGTTTGACGAAGATTATTTATGCTTCCGCAGTTTTTTTACTTCTGCAATGTCTAACCCAGTCGCTTGTGCAATTTGCTCGTCCGGGAAGTTCATATTTACCAGATTTAATGCAATTCCTTTCTTTTCATCGTCTCGAAACTCCTCTTCAACTTTTCTAGCCGCATTTGCTGCCGCCTCCTCTGCTTCTATTTTTATGGTCTCTGCATAACTTGCTTCATCATGAAGGCTTTCTAAAAACTTATTGTATCTTTTGAGTTCATCATTGGGCAAATTCATCACATTCAATTTCTCGCGAACTTCACTCATGCCCTTTGCCCGAAACTCGTCCAAGACCTCGCTGTTCTTGAAAAAGTAAATCCACTCATCCAACCTGTCATTCACGATGTCGTTGAACTTGGTTGTGCGGATGAGGTAATATTCTGGATAGGCTTGGTGAATGGTCGGCTTGCCGAGTAATTTTTTCTGCGCTGTGGTGAGTTGAAGTACGGTGTCAGTGTGCAAGCCCTTGAACTTGGTTTGCCCGACATAAACGTAATCTTCCCCCTTGCCCAAGTCGAAGTACACGATGCTCACGGCAATTACCTTTTTTATCTCCCCGTATTTTGCTCCAACAGGTAGGTATTCCGTAATGGCTTTTGAGGTTGCAAAAAGCATCCGCATGAGGTAGTCCAACTCCCTCGTGTTCTGGATTTCGATGATGATGTGCTCGCCTTTTGAGTTTTCAGCGAATAAGTCGACCCGATTAAATTTTTCATCTTCGTCCTCTTGGTTGCTCTCACTCTCCAAAAGACCTTCGATTTTAATGTCTTCGCCCAAAAGCTCAGAGAGAAAGCCTTCGAGAATGCCGAAGTTCTTTTTGTCTCGCAGCATTTTTTTCGCTGCCCAATCGAATCGGATGTGCTTTTTGGCCATCAGCAATTACTTTTCAACAAAGATAAGATGTTTTAGGGATGAAAAGTGAAAATTTTTTGTGTTGTGATTTGGAGTTTAGTGAACGGATAGCTTACTTCCGTGACGACGTTTGGGAGCGAGCATTGCTTTTATCCCTAAGTACCCTTATTTTGCAAAACAAAACAGCGCAGTTTAGAAACATTGCCTGGTAAGCCTGAATGCTTAATTAACCTGAGTTTTGAATTAATGGAATTGAAAATCAATTCGATTAATTCCAGACGAGGTGTTTTGCTGCCTGGAGGGCAGCTACTTGGTAGATACAAGGTAATCGGTATATTGTTGCGGCTGCCCGGCGGGCAGCTATCTTTGAAAAAATCTTGTAAATAGCTGCCCGCCGGGCAGCCTGGAACCTTAAACATTCCATTATTTCTACCCGGATAACTGCCCTCCTGGCAGTTTTAATTCAAAACTCACGTGAACTAAACCCGCTCCATATTCCAACGTATGAGTTCTTTAGCTGAATACAAAACGATCAAAGCAACCCAAGTGCGCATTGCCGCAGAGCGCTTTTATGTCCTGCTGGAAGATGGCCGAGAATTGGGCATTCCTTATGATTGGTACTGGCGACTTGCCGAAGCTACACCGGAGCAATTGAACAACTGACGCGTGATTGCCGGAGGGCAGGGGATTTCCTGGGAAGATTTGGATGAGGATTTGTCGGTCCTGGGGCTGCTGGAGGGGCGGAAGAGTGTGGAGAGGGAGATTGTTTCGGAGTGAGGCTATTTGTTTGATTCGATTCGGTTTGGCAATAATAATATTTTTGCTATGTTTCATTCCTTTAATTTCATCGTCTTACTATCAACTCTGTCCTCGTCTATACCAACAATATTTCCTTTTTTGTCAAATAAAATTCCATCTTTTTGCCTGAACTTTTTGCCTTGCTCAATAAGCTTGTTTGTTGCAGTATAAATCTCCTTTTCGCTACAATTTAGCTTTAGTGCTATTTCTTTATGAGTTCCTGGTTTCCAAGGTTGTTTTGGTAGCAACATTTCAACTTGATCAATGAACTCTTGGCTGACCTCAGTCGATTTTTGAGGTCTGTTTCTTCCTGGATTTATAGAATTACCAAAAGGTGTAGATAGTGTGTTAACTAATCTTTCGTAACCCTTCATATTATATGATTTGCTCATAGTCTTACATAACGATAAAAATACTCCTCCTTTTATTTTTGACCTACTGAACTGAACAGGTAACTCATTCTTCAATAAAGCCCAAGATTTTTCAAATTCAACATTGGTGATTGTCGATAAATTAAATTTTATTAAATCTGGAACACTAAAATTAAAGTCCCCCATCAAGCGACTTACTGTCAAAAAACTTATTAACTGTCTTCTGTTTTTTAAAAAATGCTCGCTAGAGCTATTGGCACTAGGGCGTTTAGTTTCCAAAAATTGGTCAGTCTGCTTAAGAATCGCAGCTATCTTATGCCATACTTGCAAATCAGTTTTAGTTGAAAACACCTTGTTTTAGGAATCTTCATTACGCATAAATCTTGCTTTAAGATTTGTCGCTTGTTCAGGCGATTTTAAGATTAGGTTTACAAATCCTGAGGCGAGATATAATGGTGTTAATATTTTGTCAGGTGTTATTCCTTGATTTTTGTAATAATTCGTTCTTCTCTCGTAGAAGAAGTCATTTAGTTTTAAAGCATCTTCAATATCCCTTTGAATTTTATCGGTTGCGTGCAAAGCCGAGAGCTCCACTGTTGTTTGATTATTAGTCGCTCTAATAATTTCATCTCGATTTGCAGTGTTATTTGACACGATTACTTTAACCAGAACAGAACGGTTATTCGAGTCCTTCGCACCTAATCCGAAATACCTGAATATTGATTCAGATGTTTGCAAACCATTTACTATTTGAATATCTTGAATCTGTATAGATTTCCCAACAATGACTGCATTTGTTGCTAATATTGTTACTCCATTATTGAGCCACCAAAAATCTGGTGAGTTCTCATTCTCAAGGGTGTTTCTAATATCTTCATTAACCCTGTTTAACCCCATAAAATCTCTAACGTTGGAATCAAATAAATATCTTCTTAGTTTATTTTGGTCAGAAATAAAGTGGTAGTAGTCTTTGAGCTTAGCCAATAGTATGTATGTTTCTCCGCTTGATAAGTAATCGGAAAAAGGCAGCTCTAGTGTGAAATTGGGTTTCTTTCGAAATAAATCAATTAGTTCTGTAGAACCATAAAAGAAAAAATTTGTTACGCAGTTTCCGAAACAATCAATAGCTAATTTTTCTAACTGATTTGCTCTGGAAATTATTGACTCTCCTAGTTCCTCTGTGTTGCCTCTTGAAGCGTAATAAAAGTTGAGTTTAAAGCTTGTAAGCTTTGATGAAGCCTTTCTATAAGCAAGTTTAAAATTGTTTCTTTGTAGTAGGAGTTCCTCTGAATAGTCACCTTGTAAATGTTCGTTTTCTATTCCAAAGTCAAAAAGCTCAGAAATACTTGCAACTAGATTATCTAAAGGTGCTTGTTTAAATGTGTCGTGATGTTTGCAAGTAATAATCCAAAGTTCTAGAACTGAGCCAGACTTTGGCCACACAAATTTTTCTGTTCCAGTCAGTAAATGTCCATTGACGAAGATGAAGAAGCCGTCTATTCCTCCATCGTTTCTCCCGTCCACGCTACCAAATAAAATTTCATCTTTTGATAAGTCATAGTCTTTAAGTAATTGTTCAAATACGAAATACTCAAATACTTCGTCTCTCTTGTCAGAGGGTATCTTGAGTTCCACTTTTTCATCAATTATACCGTCTATTAGAATTTTGTCATTTTTAGCCATTCTCTTGAATTATTTGAAGTAGCTTGAATTTAGATACCAACAAGTCTATATTGTAAACAACGACTCGATAAATAATCCACATCACAACCTTTACTAGGTTCATTTAAGGTTAAGCTCGCATCGTTTTATCCGAATACACTTGCAACACTCCCCCAAATATAATCCATTTCCCTCAAGTATACAACCCAATAACAAAATAATTTCACACGCCTCAACAGCATCCCAGAAGTAGCCAATCATCCCCCGCAGCTCCACTCACCCAAATTTTGATCCACAACGCAGAATATTCGTCATCCCGAATTTTTGAGATGACAAACCGCGGATGCGGTTGAATTTAGAATAGCCCCGGTCGTCCGGGGTCATTTTGAAAGCAAGAGGTTTCGCAACCGCGGATGCGGTTGAACTTTTTGCTCAATTGAGTTCAACCACTGCCGTGGTTGCCGCCAATTTGACCCAACTATTCACCCCGGACGACCGGGGTTATTCTAAATTCAATCGCTCCGCGATTAGGTTTATACCTGATTTTGACTTTTCAAAAATTCAGGATGAGGCATATGCAACACCAGCATCATCCCGAATTTCAATACGTTGCCCAGTTATCCAACTACCTCCCCAAAAAAACACTCACCCACCCTTTCACCCATCTTTCACTTTATCTTTCCCGATAAGAATTAATTTTTTACATTGTGATCAGATTAGTCAGTCCTGATGTAGCCATTGATTCCACTTTCCCAATTCCCACAACCTGTGAAACCCATAAATCGACTAACTGCATGCCTGAAATCAAAACGATCAAACGTGTTGCTGTACTAGGAGGAGGTATTGGCAGCATTTCGGCTGTTTACGAATTGTTGAAAGCCACCCAAAATGATCCCAATACAGACTATCAAATAACCCTTTATCAGTTGGGTTGGCGGCTAGGTGGAAAGGGTGCCAGCGGTCGAAACCCCGACGTATATGAGCGCATTGAAGAACATGGGCTGCACATCTGGTTTGGCATGTACAACAATGCCTTCAATCAAATCAAAACCATCTATGATGAGTTAAATCGGCCACCAGGAAGCCCCCTGGCAACCTGGAAAGAGGCGTTTACCCCTGAAAACTGGTTGGCAGCTACCGAGTGGATCGATGGGCAATGGCGCAAAGATGATGTTAAGTTGCCACAAAACGACCTCGAACCGGGTGGTGACCATGTCTTTTTGAGCCCCATCGAATACTTGGAAGACATTTTGAGCATGGTGATCAAAAGAATGGCAAAAAGTGCGATTCGTGAAAAGATTGCAGGCAAAGACGATGAGCACATCAGCATTTTAATTGACGACAAACCCATCGGCAAACCCCTGGCTCATGTTTTGGATTGGATTGAATCCATGATTGAAAAAGGTTTGTTTTTGATCTATGACTCGCCGCTGCTGCGCCCCATTTTTGTGGACACCCTCATAGCTATACGAAGCCAGTTAAAACTTCTGCTGGGGGATTTGACCAAACACGATGAAGATACCCGTTGCGCCTATATTTTACTTGACCTGGCTTTTACGGTAGTTATTGGGGTATTCAAAGACAATGTTTTTGAAAAAGGTTTCGATTCCATCAATGACTATGATTTACGCGAATGGCTGACCAAACATGGTGCAGCTACGGAAGCCGTTCAATCTGCATTTTTGAGAGGCGGCTACGATGCCTTGTTTGCCTTTGAAAATGGAGATACCAACCAGCCCAATATCGAAGCGGGTACTGCGTTGAAATGCAGCCTGCTTGCCTTTGGTTGCCGCGGTTCCGTTATGTACAAGATGAATGCCGGAATGGGCGATGCTATCTTCGGCCCAGCCTACGAATTGCTTCGCCGTAAAGGGGTCAAATTTGAGTTTTTTCACCGAGTAAAGTCACTCGAACTCAGCGCGGACAAAAAGCAAATTGCCCGCATCCAGCTGGGTCGACAAGTCCGGTTGAAGGATGGCTCGGCGGAATACCAACCCTTAAAAGAGGTTAAAGGCCTTCCCTCCTGGCCAAGTCGACCACTTTACGAGCAGCTCAATCCCGAAGATGCTGCAGCGCTACAAGCAGGCAACATCAATCTGGAATCTTATTGGGCCGATTGGCAAGATCGGGAAGAACTGACGCTTGAACTAGGCAAAGATTTTGACCTGGTCATCTACGGTATGTCACTGGGGCCAGTGGGCCATACCTGTCAGGAGTTGATGGAGGCCAACCCGCGCTTCAAGGCCATGTACGAAAATGTACAAACCGTTCAGACCCAGGCTTGTCAAGTCTGGACCAATAAAACCCTGGGCGAAATGGGCTGGAGATCTCCGGCCAAAGTCCTGGGTGCCTATGCAGAACCCCTGGATACCTGGAGTGAGATGAATCAGGTGCTGGACCGTGAGGAGTGGCCAGCAGACTTGTCGGTCAAGAGTATTTCTTATTTCTGCGGCCCGATGAAGGGCTCACGCGAACTGCCACCACCTGACGACCATCAATTTCCACAGGAGAAAAAGGCGCAGGCTTTTGCCCAGTCACAGGAATTGTTTAATCAACATATTGCGTTCCTCTGGCCGCAAGGGGTACAGGCCAATGGCGTGCTGGACTGGGACAACCTGGTAGCGCCATCCACGGTCAAAGGTGAAGAACGGCTCCAGGCCCAGTTCTTCCGGGCCAATATCGACCCCAGTGAACGTTATGTGCAAACCGTCAAAGGCAGTTCCCGCTACCGCCTGATGGCCGACGAAACGGGCTTCGACAACTTATACATTTCAGGCGACTGGACCAACAATGGCATGAATGTCGGGGCCGTAGAATCCGCGGTCATCTCAGGGATGTTGTGCGCCAGTGCCATCAGTGGGAAAGCTATCCGGATAGTTGGTGAAGAAATCCTCCACAGCGACATTGTACGACCCGCAGCCCCAGCTGGATTGTACGAAAGTATGAAGACCCAGGCACGAGCTAAAGTCGAGGCCATCAAGAATGATCCGCAAGCCAGGATCGCCCTGCGCAGGGCCTTTTACGAAAAATACGGCGCCAGCCTGCTCGCGAAGCATGGCCTCGGGTACGGAGATGCCGAGATCGCCTTTATGGAATGGGAAAGCAGAAGGGGAGTCCTCAATCCTTTGCAAGGCCCTAAGCCAGGTAGTCCTTGGTGGTTCAACGTCAATTTGGAATTTCTATATTGGGGTGAATTGAGCCAGTTGGTTTACGAATCAAGGTATCGTTTTGATGAGCTGGATATTGAAGTGTCCCTGTGGCAGGCTTACATCAAAAAACCTTCACCGACAACCTGGTATCGGGCCCACAATCGATCCATTGCTTCGGGGTATCTCCGCTTTGCCGAGTTGGCCAAAAAGGAAAACGTTTTCGAGCGGATTTTTATGAATGAGGTATTGTACCGCTTGTTGTATGTCGGAGTATTACAAATGGGGCCAGTGTCCAAATTGCCTTTCCGCAAATTGATGGATACCATCTTTGATCCTGCAGTAGGCATCATGAACATCGTTGAAGACATTCCGGCCTTTTATCCCCAAAACTACCCCATGAGTGAGGAGGACGCCATCAATGTGGTTTATCAGGGTAAGTCGATCAGTGGGATCGCCAATAAAGAGTTGAATACCCTGTTGATGTTGCCCCATATTGACACCATTTACGCATTGAGTGAAAAATGGCTCAGCCTACCTGGACTCAGTAAATACGCTGACCACAATCGCCCGATTTATCCCGAAATCAGTGCCAATTTGCCTGTAGCCAAAGGCCCGGTGAAAGGGAAGGTGCAGAGCTTGATTGTTTCGGCAGCCCTGGATATCGCTACGGTCGCTCAGTTTTTGTCCCCCGAATTGGAGTTGAGCCCACAACAAATCAGTCCTGAGGGGACTCACCCGGTGTTGGTCTTTTTTAATCAAAATCGCCTCCATTCTTCTTGGATCAGTTGGCCTGTTTTTCGCTATGAAGAACTGGCTTTTTTGGTGCCATACGTCAATTTTAAAGGCGAAACGGAGACTTATTCCTATACACCGATTCTGTTCGTGGACAGTTTAGTGGTTGCCTGGTTGGGGGAATTCGTCTGGAAATTCAACAAATTAATGGCTGGGTTTAAAATCACGCCGAAAATAAGCAAAGGTTGGCGCTGGTTTCTGGATACCCAACAAGTGTCGTATCTGGTGGAGCAAGACCATAAAATCATTGCCCAAGCCAATTGTAGCAATGACGGCCAGCCAGATATGTTGTACAATTTACCCAATGCAGATGGACTCAGAACCATGTTTCAATTGCCTGGCCTGATGGGGCGAAATGGCAAATTCTCCAAGGTTACCGTTACGATGGACCTGGAGACTGCCGAGGTTTTACCTGTCCAAGGCAATGTTGTGATTGATCATTTGGAAGGCCTGACTGTGCCCAAAATCGAAATCCCATTCGGCCCCTTAGGTCAATCAACTTTCGGTGGAATGCGCATCAATTGGGACATTACCTTGGGTAGCCCTTTTAAGCGGGGCAAATCGGATTACTAACACACCCTAAGCACCAAAAAACTGATGGACAACAAAACACTCATTTACGAAAGTGCCAATTCCCGCCTATTTTTGTTGGAAGGTGGAGAATCAGCCTCCAGATTGGTACTCAAGGAACAAAAGAGAACGCATAAATCCATCCATAAACTGGTTCACATCTACGAGCTACTCAAGCAGGTGGATGTGCCGGGCATTGCCCAAACCATCAGTTATGATTATACGGGTGCTACTCCTCACGTCGTTTTTAAGTTCGTAGAAGGGGAAAGCCTACACAACTTGTTGAGAAAGGGGCCCCTTCCCTTGGAGCAATTTTTTAACATTGCTATTTCCATTTGTGAGAGCCTCAGTGAATTGCACCAATTGGGAATCCTGCACAAAGACATCAATCCCAACAACATCATTTGGAATGCAGCCACTGCTCAAGCTACCCTGATCGATTTTGATGGCGCAACTTCCATTAAACAGGCCCAAAGACAGCTAAACGACCCCGGCAGATTAGAAGGTACCTTGGCCTACATTTCACCTGAACAAACCGGGCGGATCAATCGGGAAGTAGACTTTCGCAGCGATCTCTATTCTCTGGGGGCTACCTTTTACGAGCTCTTGAGTGGGGTAACCCCTTTTGATTTTGAGGACCCCGCAGCAATGATTTATGCCCAGATCGCCAAAACTCCTCCGCCCCTCAACGCACACAATGCCCATTTGCCTTCTGCACTGGTGAAGCTAGTAGCCAAATTACTGGAAAAAGAAGCCGCGAAACGGTACCAATCGGCCAAGGGCCTAAAATACGACCTGGAATCCATCCAGACTGCATTAAACAATGGGGGAAGCCCTGATGCTGAGATGGACATCGTGCTGGGGAGTCGCGATTTTTCGGATACCCTACAATTTGCTCAAAAACTATACGGCAGGTCTTTCGCTGTTGAGCAGTTGCAGGAGCAATTAGGTCTGGCGCGCAGTGGGCAAACCCGACTGGTCGTAATAGAAGGTGGCTCGGGCACCGGAAAATCTTCGCTGGTTAATGAGTTGAATAAATCGTTTTTGGAATGCAACTGCCTGTTCACCAAAGGCAAGTTTGATCAGTATCGCCGCGACACCCCTTATCTGGCCTGGATTCAGGTGTTTGAACATTTTATTGCTCAAGTGTTGAGCAGCAGCGACCTCAACCTAAATCGTTGGAAGGACATCCTCAACGAAGCACTGGGTGAAAATGGACAAGTGCTTTCAGCGCTTATCCCTTCATTGCAATTGGTAACAGGTAAAGCCCCTTCAGTTGAAAAGCTGGGTGGTATTGAGGCACAAGTCCGTTTTAATTTTTTGTTGGAAGCATTTCTAGTGGCCATTTGTCGACCGGAGCACCCCCTTGTGATTTTTCTTGACGATTTGCAATGGGCAGATCCCGCTTCCCAACAGATTCTACAGCTCATTATTGACAATAAGAACCTGAAACATTTATTGCTCATCACAGCAATTCGCCCTCCCGAGGAGGACCACAGTGGGAGTATACAGTTATTTGGACAAGGCCTCAATACCAACGAGGTTTTGTATCTAGAGTTGGCCGATCTCAACAAGCAAGAAGTTGGAGAATGGCTCAGGGATACCCTGACGCCGTGCAACCCCCAAACGCTTGATCAATTGGGGGCTCTGGTGTACAGCAAAACCTTGGGAAATGCCTTTTTTACCCGCCGTTTCGTTCAATCGCTATACGACCAGGGGCTGCTTTATTTTGATCACCAGGTAGAAAAATGGGCCATCAAAGAAAGTGAAATTGCTAAAGCCCAGATGACGGATAATGTGGTCAAATTTATGACCCAAAAAATCACTGAACTCGATCCTGAATCTGTCAATGCCCTGAAAAAAGCAGCGGTCATTGGCAATGAATTTGATGGAACCTTACTGCAACACCTTCTCGGTGAGGCGGTCGATCTGGACTATGTGTTGCAGCTCCCTCTGCGGGAAGGGTTCATCGAGATTTTCCCTCAGCTGGAAACCCCGCGTTATGCCTTTGTGCACGATCGCATTTACCAGGCGGTGAGTGAAATGAACGAAGCTGAAGAGCAGGTAAAAATCAACTATGAAATCGTTCTTCGTTTGTTGAGCGATATCCCGGAGGAAGAATGGCAGGAAAAAGCTTTTTTATTGGCCACCCATTTAAACCAGGCTCGTCCCTTGCTGCATCATCCTGATCACCTGCAGGCGCTCATTCAGGTGAACCTGCTGGCGGGCAGAAGGGCGAAATCTGCCAATGCCTACGCTCAGGCCATTCAGTTTTTGGAAATAGGTTTCGCTGAACATACTCGTTTGGGGCAGCAGACTGAAAACCTCGAATTCAGTTTCTTGTGTGAGCTGCTGGAAACTTACTACCTCGATGGCCAATTTGACCAGGGTGAGCAATGTGTGGCCAAACTTCGGGCCTTGTCGCTCAACCGGGCGCAACAGCGTCAGGCACTGCAACTTGAAATCCGTTTGCACAAAGCCAAAATCGATTTTCCGGCGGCCATTCGAACCGGCATTGAGGCCCTGAATTTATTGGGGGTAAAATTGCCTCAGAACCCCGGACAGTTTGACATTCTGAGCAGTTTTATATCCACCCAACTCAGTTTGCGCAAAAAGTCACCCGCACAGATTCTGAAGCAAGCCAAAATTCAGGATGACGACAAACTGGCTGCGCTACAAATCATGTCAGAGCTAGGTTTGGCTGCGTACCAAAGCAAGCAAAACCTGTTGCCGGTGATGACCCTGAAAGCTGTTCAATTGGCAGCCACTTATGGAAACTCAGAGTACAGTCCGGCGGACTACAATGTATACGGGTTCATCCTGAGCCAGATGGGGAATTTCAAAAGCATGCAGGCCTATGCTTTGATGTCTTTGCAGTTGGTTGATCAAGTAGAAATCAGTACGTCCATGCGGGCCAAACACCTGATGACCTACAATGGCCTGACCCGACATTGGTTTGAACATCCGACCAAAACCTTGAGTTCTTTGTTGCATGGCCATCAACTTGGACGAGCTTCGGGTGACCTCGATGTAGTGGTGACTTCTCTGTTGTTGTATTACGACACCGCTTTGCTTACGGGCCAAAATCTTGAAGAATTGGCTGAGTTTGTTCGGGAAGGGCAGCGACTTTGCCTGCAACTCGGGCAAAAACTGGGGGATCAATACTTCAATTGGAGCATCAAATACGTTGATGCCTTGTTGAATGCGAGCACCCATTTTGACTTCAATTTTGAGGATGAAGAAAATGCTTTTGTCAGTACCAATGACTCAAATGGGCTGTGCAAACTGGCCATTCTCTCGAGTTTTCACCATTATCAGTGCGGACGATATGAAGAAGGCCTTGTTATGCTGCAAAAATTGCATCGTTTTCCACTTAGTTTGAAAGGAATACAGATATCGGCCTGGTTGCCTTTTTTTCAGGGCCTCCTTGCCGCCGAAGTTTTGGAAAAAGATTCCCAAAGCAAAGCTGCTCGCCGGGAATTTAAGCAGGCCACTCAACAATTGAAAAGCTATAGTGCGTTCAATCCCAATAACTTTGGGCACCGCAAACGCACCCTTGATGGCCTCGGGTTGTGGGTAAAGGGTAAAAAATACAAGGCCATTCAGGTGCTACGGCAGGCCAATGAAGAGGCCATCGAACAGGAATTTCACCTCGATCAGGCGCTGATTTCCTGGAAAATTGCGCGCAGTTATGCCCAACTTGGCGAACATGACCAGGCCAACACCTGGGCAAAGGCTGCTTACCACTTGTTTGCAGGGCGCAATCATCACCTGGCCACCCAGCAAATTTCCCAAGATTTTGCAATTCAAAGTTTTGAAAAAGAACCTGGCTCCACCAAATCCAGCACAGAAATAGCCGACAGCAGCAGATTGGACCTCAATACCGTGATCAAGTCTTTACAAACCATCTCCGCTGAAGTAGTTTTTGATAATTTGGTGCAGAAACTACTCGACTTCGTGGCTGAAAATGCAGGAGCAGACAAAGGGGTTCTCTTTTTGGATAAAAACCCTGAATGGTTGGCTGCCCACGATCCGGGTCGCAAAATCCTGGAACTGCTGTCCTTACAAGATATAGATCAACACCAAGATAAGTTGGCGGTCCAAATCGTACAGTATTGCCTACGTACCGGAGAGTCCATCATTCTAGAAACCGCACACCGCAACGAACAATTTGCCAGTGATCCCTATCTGCTTCAACGGCAGCCCAACTCTTTGCTGAGTATCCCGCTTAAAACCCAGGGTAAGGTGATTGGGTTGCTTTACCTGGAAAATACCCTGGTGGAAGGGGCCTTCAAAAATGAACGCAGCGAGCTGCTCCGCCTGTTGGCATCACAACTGGCCATTTCGGTTGAGAATGCATTTTTGTACGAAAACCTCGAACACCTGATTCAAGAGCGCACGCAGCAGCTTGAACATGAAAAACAACAATCCGAACGTTTGCTCCTCAATATTCTACCGCTTGAAGTAGCCAACGAACTCAAAGCCAAGGGCAGTGCTGAGGCTACCCAATACGACTCCGTTAGCGTTTTGTTTACCGATTTTATCAACTTCACCCAGGTCAGCGAACAGCTTAAACCCAAGGACCTGGTCGGAAAACTGGATACCTGTTTTCGTGCTTTTGATGAAATCATCGAGCGCCACGGGCTGGAAAAAATCAAAACGGTGGGCGACGCGTATATTGCCGTTTGTGGATTGCCGATTGCCGACCCGGAGCACGCCGTCAAGACAGTACGGGCTGCGCAGGACATCCGCCATTTTATCGAGGACTTCAACCAAAGAGAAAACATTTTTGCCATAAGAATTGGGATACACTCAGGCCCGGTGGTAGCGGGCATTGTAGGATCTAAAAAATTCCAGTACGATATTTGGGGCGATACCGTTAACATGGCTGCGCGGATGGAACAACACTCCGAAAAAGGAAAGATCAATATTTCTCAGGCGACTTACCAATTGGTTTCGTCCAATTTTGAGTGTGTACATCGGGGAAAAATCAAGGCCAAAAACAAGGGGGAAATTGATATGTATTTTGTAGGGGATGTTGGGGGAGGTGTTTTGTAAACCCTGGGTTACAAATCCTTTTTCCGCATCACCCCACAAATTATCCCCGTCGCCACTCCCGCATTCAGCGACTCCGCCCCGCCATTCACATGCCTTGGAATCGAAATCGCCCGATCAATCAAGGGAATGTACTCCTCCCGAATCCCCTTGCCCTCGTTGCCGATGATCAGCAAAGCCGGATGTTGCACCTGTACCGAAAACACATTCTCCCCACTCAAGAGCGCCCCATAAGTCGTCAAGCTGGGAATTCCCGCTTTGAGTGTAGGCAGCTCCACGATCGCCGTTTTGATCCGCAAAAAGGAGCCCATCGTGGCCTGGATCACTTTCGGATTGTAGAGCTCCACACAATCCGGCGACAAAAACACCTGCAGAATCCCGAACCAATCGGCGATGCGCAAGATGGTGCCCAGGTTGCCCGGATCCTGAATGCCATCGAGGTACAAAGCCAAATCCGTAGAAAAATGCTTAGCCCAGTCAAATTCGGCGGGCATTTTGACAATAGCCAGCACCTGATTGGGCGTTTGAAGGGTAGAGATCTTTTCCAGTTCGGTGGCACTGATGGAAATGATTTCTATTTTTCGCCCGGCAAATAAGGGTTCATGGCTTTCCAACCATTCCGGAAGCGCCAAAATACACTCCAAATCCCAATGAGGGGAAGCCACTAATTCGCGCACTATTTTATCACCTTCGGCCAAAAAGCATTGCAGTTCGCTGCGAAACTTCTTCTTTTGCAGTGCCGTAATATATTTAATTTTGTTTTTTGAAAGCATAGTGATCCAGTAGAAACCATGTCGAAATCAAAGTACAATCCACTGTGGATAAGTTTGGCCTTAGGCCTGTTGCTGAGTAGCTGTAATACTACAAAGTTTTTGGATGTTGATCAATTTCTGCTGAAAAAAAACCAGCTGCTGATCCACGAGGAAGAAAAACTACCCAACAAAGGTACCCTCACCTACGAGATGGAAACCTTGTACAAACAAAAGCCCAACAGCAACTTGTTCTTTGTGTTTCCCCGGGAATGGTTCTGGTTCAAAACCAATGAGCCCGGCGATACCTCGGGATTTGACCGTTGGCAACGACGGGTTTTGAGTGAAACTCCAGCAATTTTTGACGAAAAACTGTGCAACGAAACAGAAATCGCCATCGAAGATTACCTCAAGAACAAAGGTTATTTTAATTCAGAAGCGATTTACGAAGAAGTGCTGCGCAAAAAAAAGGCCTGGGTGACCTACCATGTTTATCCTAAAAAACGCACTTTTATCGATACCCTGATTTACCACTCCACCGATCGGAAAGTAGATTCCATGTTGCAAGTCCTCAAAAGGGAAAGCCTGCTCAAAAGTGGAGAGCCCCTGGATAGCAGACTTTACGATCAGGAAAAAGAACGCATTGCCTTGTACATGCGCAATCAGGGTTACGCCAATTTTTTGTCCAATTACGTGGCCCAATTGACAGCAGATACCAGTAGAAAAAATAAAGGCGCCCTCGTCAATCTGGAAGTGCTTCCACCATTGGAAGATACTGTTCACCAATCGTTTAAAGTGGGAAAAATTGTGGTTTTCCCCTATTACTCTCCGGAACAGGAGTCGCCCTTACACCCCATGAAAGATACCCTCATTCAGGGGCTTATTTTTAGAAATGAACCGGACAGCAGTTTGTATTTCAGAAGTACAGTTTTGGTGGATGCCGTAAAAGCAAAAGTCGGAATGCCTTTTCGCCAAACCGATCTGGAAGCAACTCAACGCGAATTGGCGGCCAGTGGGGTATTCAAGTTTGTGCGCATCAAACAGCTACAAAATGCTGAAGACCCCCATTTGTTGGACATCTGGATCTTTTTGACACCCAACCCTCGCTTGGAAATGGGGCTTGACTTTGAGGTGAGTTTCACCAACCGGGCAACGCGAAATCAAAACCTGAACTTGATCGGGCTTTCTCTACGGCCTTCGGTCCGCAACCGAAACATCTTTAAAGGTGCAGAAACCCTGGTGACCAGCTTGAAAGCAGGGGTTGAAATCAATCGACTCGCTTCCCAGGAGCGTTTGTTCAATACCCTGGATATTGGGTTTCAAAACGACCTTTACCTACCTAAATTCAAGGATTACCTGGGCATCTGGAAATTGGTGGATGATGTGACCAGCAGCAAAAAAAAGCCACAACCAGGGGGCGGTTTGTACAACTTATTGAAGGAAAACGCTTCCAGTAGATTTTCACTGGGTTATAGTTACACCAGATTCATTGATTTTTACGACATCAGCATTTTTAACATGAACTATGGCTTTGAATTCAAACAAAGCAAACAAAGAACCTACTCCATCACCAACTTTGCCGCCGAATATTTCAAATCCAAATTAACCCCTACCTTTATTGATGTATTTGACAACCCGCTGCTGATCCGCAGCTTTGACTCTCGTTTCATTGTCAGCTTATTGTTTCGGGAGATCAATTACGATTACATTGGCAAAACCAATAGCCGGGGCGAAAACATCCAGACCGGGATTAGTTTTGAAACGGCGGGTAGTGAATTGTCGGCCATCAACAGCATTACCAATGCCATCACAGGGAAGAAGGATACTTTCGACATCGACAAAATTGATTTTGCCCAATACGCCTTATTGGAAACCTCCTTGAAATACTATCGCCAATTTACTCCCAAAACCACGTTGGCTGCCCGCCTGGGGTTTGGCATTGTGCGCCCATTCGGCACTTCGGATTTGGTGCCCTTTATCAAACAATTCAGCGCAGGAGGGCCCAACAGTATCCGGGCCTGGCCTGCCCGTGGACTCGGCCCCGGAGGCTTCATCGATACCACAACTTTTAAAAATACGGGTGCCAACCGGAACCTGTACCTGGTGAATACCGGCGACTTGTGGTTGGAAGGCAACCTCGAATACCGCTTCAACATTTATTGGTTGCTCAACGGGGCTTTCTTTTTGGACGCTGGCAATGTTTGGAACATAAAAAAGGACCCCAGCCGCCCGGGATCCCCTTTCTTTTTCTCCGATCCAGACCGCCCTTCTGAAAACCCTATTCTAGGGCAGTACGATGCCTTTTACAAACAAATCGCCATAGGCAGCGGATTCGGTTTGCGTTTGGACATCCGCTATTTTATTCTCCGCCTCGATTTAGGTATGAAAATCCGCTATCCATACCGTTGGGATGGGGAGCATTTTTGGAACCCTCCCAATCGTTGGTTCAAACGGATGAATTTGAATTTGGGGCTGGGTATGCCTTTTTAAATGAGAAGTTGAGGCTGCCGCAGCGACTTGGGTAAGGGGCCTCAACTTCTCAACTCCTCAACTAATTCCCCGCCATTATCCCCGCAATTTTCCCTTCATCCAATTCCATCTCGATTGTCAGCGGTGAGCCCGTAAAATTGATCGTAAAACCCCGGTCATGGACGTTGATGGTTGCCAATTCCAGGTTTTTGACTTCGCTGCCCAGTTGGGTCAATATCTTTACGTGTTGTTCAATCGGGAAGTCTTCTTTAAAGCGGGTGGCAAAGAGCTTGTCGATCATTGCCCTGATTTCCTTTTCCTCTCCCGAACTGATGGACTTGATGAAACTTTTGATCAAAGCATCATGTTCAGACTGATCCACTGGCACAGTTTTGGACGGGTCATTGATTTTGAGCGCAGGCACAAAGTCGGGCAAAATACAGGCGCGCGCACATTGGGAAGCCAATTGATGGTATTCACGTCTGGTTGCGTTGGTCATCAGGATCACGGTCAGGTCTTCGTCGATGTAGCGCAGGAAATCGCAGAAGTAAATACCGTTGCCGCCATTGTGCGCAATCAAGGTCGTTTGGCGTGGAGTGGGGAAATTTGTCCAACCATAGCCGTAAAAACTTCCTGCACCTTCTCCTTCTTCAATGTGGCGGGCGTAGTACTTGGCTTTGGCCTCTTTGCTCAGGATTTTTTCACCCAGCAGTGCCTCGTGCCATTTGTAGAGTTCTTCGACATTGCTCAAAATACCACCATTGGCGCGGAGGTGCCAGTATGGACCATCGACGGCCCAGTTTTTTTCATTGATCTTGCCCCAATTGCGCTCGCGCCGGTAGCCAGTGGCCACATTGGTCGATTTGAAGCCGGGCAAAACGTAACCCGTTTGGGTCAAACCTGCTGGTTTGAAGAGGTGTTTGTTGAGGAAAACTTCATAGGGCTCTTTGGTTACTATTTCCAGGATAATGCCCAGCAAACTATACCCTACGTTCGAGTATTCGAAAGCATTACCTGGTTTGAAAAGCAAGGGTTGATTCATTGAAAGTTTGACAAACTCCGCTGTGGAGATGCTGTCGTAATCGTCGCCAATGCTACCCGGAAAACCAGCGCTATGGGTAAGCAGGTGGTGAAGGGTAATGCCCTGTTTGTCGGCAGGAACATTGGGGAAATACTTGCTGATGGGGTCTTCCACTTTGAGTTTGCCCATCATTTCCAGTTTGAGGATGGCCGCCCCGGTGAATTGTTTGGTAACGGAGCCAATGCAGGAAATGGTTTGGGGGGTAAAGGCGGTTTTGGCCTCGCGATCGCTCAAGCCGTACCCTTTTTTGAATACCTGTCCTTTCCAGGCTACCAGCACGCTACCGCTGAAGTTGTGTTGTTGGTTCAATTCGCTTAAAAAGCGGTCAATTTTGTCAAAAGCCGGGTTTTGCCCACTCAAATGGAAACAAAAAAGCAGGAGTAGGGCCAAAAAATGAATTTTCATAAGGATTGATTTTAGCATGCATTTTTTTGATTTCGATTCAAAATTGGGGGCTTTACGGCTGTTTTTCTGGAGCTTTATGTGAAATACCCCGGCTTTTATGTGAACTGGGAAGGGAAGTGGGAAAAAAGGGCCAATTTTGTGCTGTGCAATAACCCAAATCAAAACGGTGAAGATAAAACAATCGAATTACTGGATGCTACATCTGGCATTTTGGCTGCTCTACCTGCTGGTACAGTCGCTGGTGTACATGAATTTTTATGAGTTTGAAACCATTAAGGTAGTGCAAGAAACTGGGGAAGAAATTGTTGAACGTACCGTCTTTCCCAACACCTTTTTGATCTCCATGTGGGTGCAGTTGGTGGAATTACCGGGGAAATTACTGGCAGTTTACCTGCATTTGTGGATTTTGCTGGAGGCTTATTTATTTCGCCAGCAAATTGGGCGGTATTTCTTGGGGCTGGCACTCGTGCTCCTTTTTGCCAATTTTATGCAAAGTTTTTTGCTGCTCTTTCTGCCTGTACCCAGGTTCATGTACGACAACCAGGTGCCACAATTCATCTCGGCTACCCGGAGTTTGCAATACATCTTCACCTGTATTGCGGTGCTGGGTGTTACGGGGGCTTTGGAGGTTTTGCGCCACTATTATCAGGAGCTGACCCGCAGGCAAGAAGTGGAGAAACAACACGTCGCTACCGAATTACAATTACTCAAAGCCCAGATTCATCCTCACTTTTTCTTCAATACCTTAAATTCATTGTATGGCCTGGCTTTGGAAAATTCGGAGCACACTCCGGCCAGCATCCTGCGCTTGTCCGAATTGATGAACTTTGTGCTTTACGAAGCCAAGGCCAAAGACGTTCCCTTACAGCGGGAAGTAGAAATCATCGAAGATTATATCGCCCTGGAAAAATTGCGTTACGGCGAAAGGGTACAGGTTGCCATCAACAAAAATGGTGCATTGGCGGAATGGAGAATACCGGGCCTACTGCTGTTGCCCTTTGTGGAAAACGCGTTCAAACATGGGGTATCGCCCGAAACCGGACAAGCCTGGTTGAACATCAGTTTGCAAGCAGAGCCCAAACAGTTGAAATGGGTGGTGGAAAACAGCATTGGCCATTCGACCAGGCCAGAGCAATCTTCTGGACTGGGGCTGGAAAATGTGCGCCGCCGCCTGGAACTCCTGTACCCTGGGCAGCATCGCCTGGAGATACTGGAAGAAGAGGATGTTTTTATGGTTGTACTTGAACTCAAGCAATGAAAAAAATTCGTTGTGTCATCGCTGAAGACGAAGCCATCGCGCGCCAGATTTTGGGCAAATACCTGGCTGAACTAGAGGACTTTGAGTTGTTGGCCAGTTTTGATAATCCGCTACTGGCCCAAACTTATTTGCGGGACAATCCGGTTGATTTGTTGTTCCTCGACATCGAGATGCCAGGACTGAATGGTTTGTCCCTATTGCGCGCGCTCGCCGCTCCACCCAAAGTGATCATCACCACTGCCTACCGGGAATACGCCTTGGAAGGCTACGACCTCAATGCGGTGGACTATTTGCTCAAACCCATTTCTTTTGAACGTTTTCAATCCGCATTGCACAAACTTTTTGAACTCAATGCTTTTGCTCCAAAAACTGCACCTGCTTTAGAGGCTGCACCCGCCTTTTTGTATTTCAAATCGGGTAACAAATGGGTGCAAGTGTTTTTGGATGAAATCCTCTACATCGAAGGCTTGAGCAATTATGTCAAAATTGTAGGGACGAAGGGCGTGACCGTGGTGTACCAAAAAATGAGTTACCTGGAAGAAAAATTGCCGAACAGGCTTTTTTTGCGCATACATAAGTCCTACATTGTGGGGCTAAACAAAATCAAAGCTTTGTACAGCAATGAGCTGGAAGTAGATGGGAAATTGTTGCCCGTAGGGGAGAAGTACCGCCCACTGATCAAAGCGCTGATTGAGCAGCAAAGTATTTGAGTTTTGTGAAAATTTAGCACCCCACCTTCGGTGGAGTGTTTTTTTAATTCAGCCACAAATGACACAAATTTTCACAAATTAAAGCACAAACTAGCGTTTGTGCTCCCTTCACGAACGAAGTTCGTGCCTTAATTTGTGAAAATTTGTGTCATTTGTGGCTGAAAACTTGTTTATCACATCGACGAAGGCGAGGTGATAAACTTTCACTGAGTCTTATTTTTTTAACCAGCCAAAGGCTGGAAACTATAACACAAACAAAAACATGAGAATTTTCCGCACAACCCAAGGCATCGTCATTGAGTCTGACGGCCAGTTTTTCCTGTCTGCTTCCAGCAATTGGGACAGCTTCCTCAACCGCGAAGATTTGTTCCAGGCCCTAAAGACCGAAATCCAGTCCTTGAGCCCCAATGGCGATTTAGCAACCTTATTGAGCAAGGAAACCCTGGCACCGATTGTTAGCCAGGAAGTATGGGCATCGGGCGTGACCTACCTGCGCAGCCGCGAGGCCCGCATGGAAGAATCCAAGGATGCCGGAGGTGGCGATTTTTACGCCAAAGTTTACGACGCCGAACGGCCAGAATTGTTTTTCAAAGCCACTGCTGCCCGCACCGTTGGCCCTGGCGCACAGGTGCTGATTCGCCGCGATTCCAAATGGAATGTACCCGAGCCAGAATTGACGCTGTGTATGTCTTCCTCCGGTAAAATCATCGGCTACACCATCGGCAACGACATGAGTTCGCGCGACATCGAGGGCGAAAACCCCTTGTACTTGCCCCAGGCTAAGAGTTACGATGCTTCCGCCGCTCTCGGCCCTGGCGTTCTGGTGACGGAAGAGCCGATCTCCCCTGAAACAGTGATCTCCATCCAAATCAAACGCGCTGGCCAGGTGGTTTTTGAAAACAGCATCCAAATCAATCGCATGAAGCGCCAATTGCCGGAATTGGCTTCCTGGCTGTTCCGGGAGACTTCCTTCCCTCATGGGGTGTTCCTGATGACGGGTACGGGCATTGTGCCACCGAATGAGTTTACGCTGGCGGTAGGTGATGAGGTGTGTATTAGCATTGAGGGAATTGGGGAATTGGTAAATGTGGTGGGGATGCGGTGAGGAAGGTTCCTTTAACCAAGAGTTCGGAGATTTTTCTCTAAACCAGCCCAGTCTTGCCACCACTAACGTGGTTCAAATGGCGTAGGGCATAATTGCTATAAACCTGGCCACCGCTAACGCGGTTTGGAGTTTACGTAAAATTTGATACTGTCGGTAAAATCTAACCGCCTTGGCGGTGGACCGGTTTATAGAGTAGCAGTTACCCCTTGGGTATCTAAAGCCGCGCTAGCGGCGTGGACGCAGCAAAATCAGTGTTATCCACTCTCAAAAAGCAAGGGAGTGGTACAATGGACACATTTGGCTAAAAGGAGGTGTGATGTAAGAATTTCTAAGAAAAGGATATAGGTATTCTTGGAATTGGAAGTTTAGGAAGATTGAATTTTTCTCTAATCAGAGCAATCGCATAGTCAATTTTTGTCGATATAATAAAATCGCGTCTATACTCAATCATAATTCCAACAAGCTTCAGGACGGGCTCATTTTTATTAATGTCATAACCTACAAAATCCCATAGCCCGCCGCCACTCATTCCTTCAAGTGCAGGAAGTTTCTGTTTGGCCTTAGTAACTTGGTTTGTCATTTTTTTGGTATAATTAACAAAGAGATGATAATGAAATCTATCTACGTGTAATCTTTTATTTTTGAAATGATTAATGGTGTTGAAAGCAAAAAAGAAGAGAGGTTCTGCTATCCAGTGCTGATTTTTACTTTTTATTTTAGTGGCAGGAAATCCAAAGACGAAATAATAATCACTAATCTTGTTTTCTTCTTGTCCGAAATATTTCTGCTGGTGACCTAGTTCAACGTTTGAAATACCCAAAAAACTATAGTCGATTTTAAGGGCATCAGCCACTTTTTTTTCTAATCGTATGATTGCCAAATCCAGAGAATCTACTAAAATCTCATTTTCATATTTAAGCGATGGCAGTGAGGGAGCTGTAATATAAACTTCGCCTAAAATTTCCTCAAATCTCATTGAAGTGGGAATAAGCATGTCGTCAATTTTCCTGTCTTCAAAAATATGTCCTGCAGTAATAAAAAAAATTTGATTTTGAAACTCAAATAAAACTCCACTACCCAAGTGTTGTGGAGCGTTATAGGCATTTATGGTATAGATTGGAGGTGTTGACGATTTTGCAAAGACGCTAGATTTGTATGATAAATCTAAATCGAAACCTTGAAGATCAAGTAGTTGTAGCGAGCTCACAAATTAATTTTTAGGTCTTTTAATAAAAAGTAGTTACGCATCCTGATCCTTTCTTCTGAATTTAATCCCTTTGGTATCTAGGCTTATCGCTTTAAATTCTTTGACTTGAGGCGGTGAAAGATCAATTTTTTGATTCTCCTTTTGAACTAGGCTAATTAACTTTAACCGCTCCAATGCTAATAGAATGTTTAGAGCATTTTGATTAAAAACCTCAATAGTTATTTTCATTTCAAATTCTTTACAACAAAAATAGGTTGATGCTGACAGAAAGTCAAGTTTTTAAAAAATATGTTAAAATCATCTCAGTATGCGCAAAATATTCTGGAAGATGCTTCCATCAGGTTCAATTCTAATCGCGGAACGGTTGAATTTCTGGTGAATTGTTCAATCGCTCCGCGATTAGTATTTCGCAAAAAATGATCAAAATTTGGGAAGGCTCACATTCACCCTTCCCCCTGACTCCCCCCACGATCATAATATTCAATCACCTTCTGCAACTGCTCGGCATAACAATAAATATCATCCAGAGATTTCAGCTCGAACTTATTCTCCTTTTTGGTATGGTCAAATAGGCCGATGGATTTTTTGCTGCCATTCAGGTACAGGCGGCAAATGGCCTTGCGGTTGTTGTCATCCAGCAAAACCGAAAAATAACTTTGGGCATCCCGGTAATGGATACGCGTGCCATCGACAACGGGGCGCAGGATCGATTTTACGATGTAAAAAGCTTCTTTTTCCTCTTCGGTGGTTTCGACTACACGCTCCTTGGGGATGTTGTCCGCATTTTCGTCTTCGCTGGCACTTTGGCCGAGAGCGGTGTTTTCTGCATTCAGTTCATTTTCCCGATCCAGCGCAGATTTTAACCGTTCGCTGATCATTTCACTCAGCAATTGGTTCAGAGAGCGTTTGGTCAATTCCGAAAACTGCATCAACACCTTCTCGGTAATTCTTCCAGTGTAAATCTGACTGACAAAAAAGCGTATAAAGGGATCGGTAGGTGCCTTGAATTGAGCGGCCAATAGCCCTTTGATTTCATTGGTATATTTCAAATCGCTGGCAGCGTTAACGATGTTTTCGATGTTGAAATAAGACTTGTGGAATTTTTTCAGTTCTTCAACATCGCTATCTTTCATTTCGGAAATGTTGAACTCAAAAAATGGTTTTTCGTCCATTTTATTGGTTTCCATCAAATCGGTGTAAAACTTGTAGTGCATCCCATTGGTCAGAATCGCGAATCTAGCGTTGCTGACGTGGAAATAGCGGAACAATTGGGAATTGTGGGGATCCAGTTTTTCTTTGTAGTATTTGCATTCGATGAGGATTTGGGGCACTCCATCTTTCCGAATTGCGTAATCTACCTTTTCTCCTTTTTTAATGCCAATGTCTGCAATGAATTCCGGAACGACTTCCAATGGATTGAATACATCATAGCCCAGGATTTGGATAAAGGGCATGATCAGGGCATTTTTGGTTGCTTCTTCGGTTTGTATCTGTGGCAAGAGCGTTTCTACGCGGGTAGCCAGGTTTTTTATTTGATCTTTAAAATCCATGATTGAGCTGTTTAGTAGTTTTCTATACAACTCTTTACGAATAAGTGTAAAAAAGGTTACAAAAAAGAGGTGGGCCTGAAAAGTAAGTTGCAGTAAAATTCAAAAGCGACACAATAGCAGCGCGGGTGACGCGGATTGGGCGGATTTACGCGGATTTTTATCCCGCCTTCGGCGTGATGGTAAAATTGCCACTAAGGCACAAAGGCACAAAGAAAACATTTTCGATTCAACGGACTTTGTGTCTTCGGTGCGCCACGAGGCGTGCGGTAAATATAATACAAAATCCTAGTGGATGAAAGAGCCACGCAAGCAAAGGTGTCGATCAGCTTGAAGCCGTTATGATTGTGCTGGAGGAAACGAAAGTACAAAAGCTCATGACGAGCGAACTCATAAGCTGCATTAGTAAGGCCTCGTTACACGTTGGTAGTGGTCAGTCTGCCGGAGATGATGAAACCTGCCACCCTATCGGAAGAATCGGCAAGAAGCACGATAGGGGCTACCCGGGGTAAGATAGTGTTGCGTGTGAGTTGAAGGAGCCGCATGAACGTGGGAGACCCTAACGATGGCCGTCCAACCAGTCGAGGGAGTCGGAGATGCCCATAGTAGTGAAGATTCCTGAAAAGGTAAAAGCAGGAGGAGCGAAGGGGCATTACTATGAACAACGCTTAGATCAAGAGTCCAACCGGTCCTGATTGAGAATTAAGTATCATCAAAGACGAAGCATTTTAGGTGCACAGAGGTAGACAAATGGATAAGCTATATTGACAAGCCAAGCAGCAGAAACCCCAAAGCTGCCAACTCTGTGGACGAGAGACTCTGGATACAGTATGGAGGGGAAAAAGCTGTGAAAGCTGGAAATGAAATTCATAGGGAAGCCGTATGCGGGAAAACCGCACGTACGGTTTGACGAGGGGGAGAAGCGGCACCGCCGCTTCTCTCTACTCTACTGCCTTGGTGGCTGAAAAACTTTGCCGCAGGCAAAGCAAAATCCGCGTCAATCCGCCCAATCCGCGTCCGTCATCCGCGTTGCTATTAATGCCGCTCTTGTCTTTACCTCTCCTTCAACAAATTCAACAAATCATCCGCCGACAATCGCGCACTCACATCCGAGCCACTCAGCAACGAATCCGCCAAATCCCGCTTGGTGCCGTGCAGCTTCAGGATTTTTTCCTCAATCGTATCCTCCGCAACGAGGCGATACACCGTAACCGGTTTCTCCTGACCGATGCGGTGGGCCCGGTCGGTTGCCTGGTCTTCCACGGCGGGGTTCCACCAGGGGTCCATGTGGATCACATAATCGGCGGCGGTCAGGTTGAGGCCCACGCCACCCGCTTTGAGACTGATCAGGAAGAGGTCGCCCTCACCCGCCTGGAAGGCTTCGATGCGTTTTTGGCGCAAGGGTAGGGGAGTCTGTCCGTCCAGGTATTGGTAAGCGATGCCTTTGCTTTTGATGTAATTTTCTAGGATGTGCAAGTGGTCTACAAATTGGCTGAAGACCAGGGCCTTGTGATTGTTTTCCAGTAACTCTTCTACAATTTCCCCAAACAGCCGCAACTTCGCACTTTGGTCTTTTACAAACTGTTTGTCCACCATGCCCGGGTGGCAAGCTGCTCGGCGCAGGCGCATGATTTCGGCCAGAATGCGCAGGTGTTTTTGTCCACCCTGCATCCCTTCGATGGACTGTTCAAGTTCTTCCAGAGCTTTGCGGCGCAAGGCTTCATAAAAGGCCCTTTCTTCCCCGCTCAATTCTACCGTCAGGGTGATTTCGGTTTTTTCTGGCAATTCTTTCAGTACCTCATCCTTGCGGCGGCGCAGGATGAAGGGTTGGATCAAACGCCGCAACTGGTCCCTGCGGATATTGTCGCCCAGGCGTTCGATAGGGACCGCAAAACGGTCGTTGAAGCTGTCCATCGAACCCAGCAGGCCGGGATTGATAAACTGGAAGAGGTTCCACAATTCACCCAGGTGATTTTCCAGGGGGGTGCCCGTGGTGATGAGTTTAAAATTACCTTGCAAACGCATGGCCGTTTCCGAACGTTTGGTGCTGCGGTTTTTGATGGCTTGTGCCTCGTCCAAAATAATGGTTGAGAACTGTTTCTGGGTGAAACTTTCCGCCTCCCGGGTCATCAAATCATAGGTAGTAATGAGGATTTGCCCTGCTTTGGCTTTTTCAATTTCAGCGTCGCGATCCCCTTCACCAAACAGAATAGGCGTAAGGGTAGGCGTGAATTTGCCAATTTCGGCCACCCAGTTGCGGCAGACCGATGCAGGTGCAACCACCAGGGCAGGGCCTTGTTCCGCACGCAATTGCAATAGCGCCAGGGCTTGGACGGTTTTTCCCAGACCCATATCGTCGGCCAAACAAGCACCAACTCCCCAATCAGAAAGGCGACACAACCACTCAAAGCCCTCCACTTGATACTCGCGCAAAGTGGCTTTAAAACTTTGGGGCACCGAGTAGTTCCGGGAAAAGGAGTCCTTCATCCGTTGAATCGACTCTTTGAAGCGTTTGTCTGCTTCTACCTGATCCAACAAGGAGGCAAATCCTTCTAAAGCCGGAGCCGCCAGGGGGTGCAACTGAAAACTGCCATCCTTGTTTGGCGACATCAGGGCATTGATTTCCTGTAAACGCCGGCGGAATTCTTCGGTCAAGGCTAAGAACTGCCCCGGACCGATTTCGACAAAACCATTGCGTTTTTGTTGCGACAATTCGATCAATTGGCGCATGTTCAGCACCATGTTTTCATCTACCCGCAATTCGCCATTGACATTGAACCAGTCCTGCCCCGAACTGATCTTCATGCTGAATTGCCCCATACCAGCTACTCGGGTGATGCGGAATTTTTCCCCTTTGGGCCATTCCAAAATGATGTCCTGGTTTTCTATAAAAGGCTGCAATTGAAGCAAGAGCTCCAGGCAGAGATCGGCGTCTTCCAGCTCCCAGATGTTGTTGTGAGGAATATTGTCGCGCAGAACACTCACGGATTCCAGTAGGTGCCCTTGTTTGAACAGCTCAATCTCCAGGTCTCGCTCAGTGCGTAGCCATTCTTCGCCAACTTTGGCAGCCAGATTGACTTCTCCTTCCCCCGCCCGCAAATAGGGCGGGTTTTCGGAAAAAGGTTTGACGTACAATTCAACGTGGAAGCCATCCCCAACCGGCAACAAGTGTACACAGGGGCGGGCATCCGAGATTACTTCTCGCGCCTCCTCGTTGAGCCCAACTACGGTTGATTCCACATCCACCAAGGCCATCAGGCCGGCCAATGCATCCTTGAGTCGACTTTGGGCGTGGACGGGCACAAAGAGTTTTTGTTTTTGAAGCGCTTTGGCCACTTTATAATGCTCCTCGGTATATTCGATCAGTTTGTAGCGGGTAGGCGATTCCTTGATGATTTCGTAACCCACTTCGTCTATTTCATGGGAAAAAGACAACTCATAACCACCTTCTACTTCACGGGTTTTGAGCACAGGTTTTTCGGCCAGCAATTGCACAGCAATTTCGGGAGACTTCATCAAAAACAGGAGCGGATGCCCCACCAGGCTAGGGAATACAGCCTCGGTATTGAGTTCGTATTGGTCAAAACCGACTCTGGTTACTGCTCGTTTAACCGCAGTCATGTCCTGTTCGGTCATCCCTTTCGCTTCGCGGTTCATCAGGCGATTGAGCGAGATGTTGCGACCTGAAGTCCAGCCTTTTTTGCCAAAGGTTTGTTCCTTGGCTACTGCGTCATACCTTTCAAAATCAACCAGCCAAATGACCCGGGTAGCCCCTTCAACGGCGGAAGGTTTGATTTTACCCGTGAGGTTAAACAAGGCATTGAGGGCGCTTTCCCAGATTTCTACTTTGGGGAAAATCTGGATCATCGGGCTCCAATCGTCTTTTTGGTCTTCCAAAGACTGCATACTGGTTTCCCAGCGGGTGTTTTGGGGGTTCAAATGGTGCAAGGTAGCCCAAAGTTGCCAGGCCATCCAGCGGTAACCCTTGTATTCCAGGTCTTGGGCCAGGCTGACCAACTCTTGTTCATCCAATGCACTATCATCCACCCACGCTACCGACAAGGCCTGGAAAAACAGGGCGATATTGTGGTTGGGGGGGAAACCCAGGGTTTGTTTGGCTTGCTCTAAAGCGCCCGTAAATGAACCCAAAACCGCCTCCAGGTACATGTAGACAGCGGTGTAATACCCTTCCTGTTTGATTTGTCGGCGCAGTTCGTCCAGCAAGGCGTTTGACGCCCCCATGTCCAGGTCTTTGCAACGGGCCAACAAATGGAAAATGCCATTGAGTGCAGGCAGCAGGGACTTGTTGTTGCGGTTTTGTTTGCGGTAGGCTTTTTGGGATAAATCAAAACCCAGTGCGGCTTCGGCGTACTTGCCTTTGACAAAGTGGTGTTGAGCCGCAAAGCCGTATTGGCCAAACTCGTCAAGCGTTGAGGATAATTTCCCCACAGTATCCCAATCACCTTGAAAGACTGCAATTTGACACATCAGGCGCAAAACACTATTGCGTTGATCTGGGTTACTCGGCAGGTTTGTTGGATCCAGTAAATAGTCAAAATACCCATCACGTGGCTCCAAATAAAGCAACACATGGGTTAAGTGGGTAATCAACAATTGATGGCGAATGCCTGAGGGCGCTTTTTCCAATTTGTTTTTGTCAAAAACGCGAGGTAAAAAGATCCGCCAAATGGGCTCACCCGTTTTTGGAGAATGGGTTTCGGCAATCTGGATTTCTTTGGTAAAAGTAGCCAGATCGTTTTGGTAGTAGGCAAGTCGGGCATTTCGGAAAGCCCGTTTGGCCTTGTCTGGGGAATTGGTCAACCACCATTCGGAATCAGAAAACCGTTTGACCGAGGGTATGGCTTTCACAAAATCGGGCTCGGTCAAAAATTCCTGATCAAGCAGGTAATCCGCAAATTCAGGATCAATCACATACCGATCGGCCTTTTCGCGGGTTAAAAACCCACTTTGTACCAGGCGATTCAAATTGTTGCGCAGGATTGCCTGGCTGAAACTTACCTTAAACCGTGCGTCGGTAATGATGTAGCTGAACTTGTTGATGTTCATCCCTTCATAAGCGATGGCCAGGATGCGCAAAACCAATTTGTCATCAGCGGAAAGGGCCCTATATTCACGGTACAATTGCTCCGCTGTTTTGCGGGTAGCCAAAGTTTGCGCGATGACGGGGTCTTTTTCCAATTTTTCCCGCAATTCCATAAACACGGCCACCCGGTGTTTACAAATCGGTCCAGCATAATACGGACAAGAACATTCATGCTCTTCAACCTTGCCGTCTTCCAGCAAGATGTCAACCCGGTATTTGTCATTGTCCCCACGTACCAAGGCCTGCCATTGATTGGGGCCTGCGGGAGCCAGTTCCTGCACCGCGTCTTCCAAAAACAGGAGTTTACCCCGTTCCAAAATGGTGGGGTGGATGTATCGTTCCAAGTCTTTAAGTGGAAAAGACATACGTTATTTACCTTTCTTTGGTCATGATCAATTGAATGCTCTGCTGCTGCAACAAGCGGTTGAAGGCCGCAACCTCGTTGGTTCTGATCGCATTCAATTGGTTTTGCAATGGGGCAAAAGCTTTTTTCAGGTCCTCCAATCTTTCATAACAACCAGCGTTGGGACGATCATCCTGGTTGTTTACAATTGAGTATAAATAGGCCATTTGGTCATCGATTTGGGAGGGGTAATTGATGGGGTCTTGCCCTACCTCACTTTTGGTTTGGATCAATTTTTCCTCCAGTTCCGTTAAGGATTTGACCAAAGGGTCGCCAGCTGTTTTGATGGCTTTGGCCACATTGGGTTTGTATTTGTTGCTGCGCTCCAGCACGTCCTTGATCTGGGTCCGCCAGGAACGCAAATCGGCGATGGCCGCATGGCAGGTGTTGAACAAATCTTTTACCTGCATGGCCAGTTCGTATTGGGCTTGCAGATCGGCATCACTTTGGGTCCAGCGAGGGTCCTTTTTGATTTCAAGGGTTTGTTCCTGACGTACTCCTTTGTATTCCAGTACAATTTTGTGTGGGCCGGGCATGGCTTTTACCGGGCTCATATCGGCCAATGAAAATTGCGCACCAGGCAAGGCTTCGGGGCCTTCATAGGTCAAATCCCAATCCAGTCGATTGAGGCCATCCCGCCAGGCCAACAGCTCTTCTTTGTCGCCAGGGCTGGAAGCATACACTTTTCTGGTTTTTCCTTGTGGGTCTATGATTGAAAGGCGCAACACCGCGGTATCGCCTGCCTTTTTTTCCTTAGCAAAATAATACAGAATGGCGCCATTGGGGCTGGGGTCGGGAGCCGCTGCGCCGCGGAATCCACTGAACTGGTTACGGTAAGCTACCCGTGGCTTGAACAAAGTGACTTCCGCTTCAACGTTTTGTGGAATGCTGTGCAAGGGAGTCAGGTCGTCCATGATCCAGAAGCCCCGACCATGGGTTGCCAACACCAAATCATCATTCTTTAAAGCCATGTCTGCAATGGAAACCGGGGGCAAATTGAATTGGAAGCTTTGCCAGTTTTTTCCTTCATCAAAAGAAACGTACATGCCGTATTCGGCTCCTGCATACAACAACCCCTTGCGTTTCGGGTCTTCGCGCACCACTTTGACGTAGTGGTCTGCCGGAATGCCATTCTTACCATCGGTCAACAAAGTCCAGTTTTGACCATAATTGTTGGTCAAAAAGATATATGGTTTGAAGTCGTTTTCCCGGTATTTGTGCACGGCGATCAATGCGCGCCCAGGGGCATGGCTGGATAATTCAATCATGTTTACGGTGCCTTCCAGCGGAATGTTGTTGGGAGTGATTTCTTTCCAGCTTTTGCCATTGTCACGGGAGAGGTGGACCCGCCCGTCGTCGCTACCCGCCCAGAGTTCACCTGCGGTTTGAGCAGATTCTTCAAAAGCAAAAATGGTGGTGTACAACTCAACCCCAGTGTGGTCGTGTTGGATCGGGCCGCCAGGGATATCCTGAAATTTATCCTTATCGGTGGTCAAATCGGGGCTGATGACCTCCCAGCTTCGGCCCCCATCCGGCGAACGATGTACGTATTGGGAGCAATGGTAAATGACATCGGGGTTGTGCGGGGAAACCCGAATCGGTGCATTCCATTGAAAGCGATAACGGATATCGCGGGGGGCAGTGCCGTCGTGCATTTGAGGGTAGGCCACTACATCGCGGCGATGGCCCCGACTCAGGTCTGTTTTGGTGATTTGACCAATGTAATTCCCCGCATAGACGATATTGGGGTTGCGTGGGTCAACGGCAATATGGCCACTTTCTCCACCCCCGACTTCGTGCCAAAGTTCCTGCGGAGTCAAGGCATTGTCGAAACGGCTGGGTATGGAGATGGTAGAATTGTCTTGTTGTGCGCTGTACAAACGGTAGGGAAACTGATTGTCGAGTGTAAGGCGGTAAAACTCCGTGGTGGGCTGATTGAGTTGGCTGCTCCAGGTGCGGCCAGCATTGAGGGTTACGCAGGCCCCGCCATCATTCCCCTGGATCATCAGGTTGGGGTTGTCGGGGTTGATCCAGAGTACGTGGGTATCGCCATGAGGTACTGGGATGCGGGTGAAACTTTTGCCCCCATCGATGGACTTCATGAAACTGACGTTGAGGTTGTATACCGTGTTTTCGTCCTTGGGATCGGCATAGATACGGGAGTAGTACCAGGCCCGTTGGCGAATGCTATGATCGCGACAAACTCTGGTGAAACTTTTTCCGCCATCTTCCGAGCGGTACAAACCACCTTTGGTTTCTTCCTGGGCTTCTATTTGGACCCAAACGCGGGAAGGTTTTACGGGCGAAACGGCAATACCAACCCGGCCGACCAGTCCAGTAGGTAAACCTCCACCTAGTTTTTCCCAGGTATCGCCACCATCGAGACTTTTCCAGACTCCTCCTTCGGCACTGCCGTCGATGAAGGTCCAGGACTTGCGTTCGGCGGTCCAAAAACCGGCGTAGAGGATACGCGGGTTGCTGGGATCGGCTACCAACTCGATGGCTCCGGTTTTGTCGCTGACATAGAGGACCTTTTCCCAGGTCTTGCCAGCATCTTTGCTGCGGAAAATGCCACGTTGCTCGCTTGGGCCAAACACATTGCCCAATACGGCTACGAAAAGTTGATCCGGATTTTGGGGGTGTACCACAATTTTGCTGATCTGCCCGGCTTTTTCCAAACCAATTGGCTTCCAGTGTGCTCCTGCATCAGTACTCCTGTACAGGCCATCTCCTGGGATGACATTGCCACGAGGGTCTGCCGAACCCATGCCAACGTACACGACATTGGGATCAGAAGGGGCTACTGCAATGGCGCCTACTGAAGCGGTTTTGATGTCCTGATCAGAGATGTTGTTCCAGGTTAAGCCCGCATCACTTGTTTTCCAAACGCCGCCGCCAGTAGCCCCCATGTAAAAGGTATTGGGCTCTTGCTGAACCCCTTCTACTGCTGTTGAACGTCCCCCGCGACTTGGCCCTACAAAGCGGTACTTCAGTGCTTTGAGTTGCTTGGTTGTCAAGGGTGTAGGGATCGGTGCGGAGACAGTCTGAACCGGAGGCGTGATCTGAGGCGCTTTTTTGTTTTTTTGGGCAAAAGACGTCAACGCAATGACACTCAGGAAGATGCAAAGGAGCGGCTTGGAATTCATGGTCTTCGGTAAAGGTTAAGCCGCGAAGATAGTGGGAAAAGCTGGGTTTTTTCAGGAATAGTTTAGTTTTTTATACGTGTAAAAAAATAGGAACCCATCAAACATGGGTTCCTACCTTTTAGGGATAAAAGCTATCCAAACGCACAAATAATCCCGCCCATCAGCATCAAATTCAAAATCCAGTATCCGGCATTTACAGCTACGTATTTGAACCCTTTCATTTCGAACATCGCATTGATAGCAATGAGTGGTAGTGCAATGAATACACCTGCAATGGTTCCATGCAAGGCACCATGTTTAAAGGTACGGTAATTGCCGCTGTATTTGCCCATGAACTCCTCAATGTAATTCATTACATCCGAATTTTCCTGTCCAAAACCTGGTGTGTCCAACAAAATCGAATAAAGGTGGGTTTGGTGAATAACAATGGAGAACAAGATCATCGACAACATCAGGCTGAACAGATAAGTTAGCCCAAAGACGACAAGCATGTTCATTTTTTTGCCCTGCTCCGGGGTTACTCCAGCTGCTTTCATCCAGATATTGCCAAAAACTTTGGGGTTGTACCAGACAAAACCAGTCAACAATGGAATCAATCCGGTAAGAAAGACGAGAGGATAATTTAAAGCCATTTTATTGTTTTTAGAGTTAAATAAGGCGTTTATGCTCAAAAATAAATAAAAAGTTGAAAAATTCTATCAACAAGACAATTTTTTATATAGTTTACCCCCAGGTTCGCAAATACTCGGCAATTAAAATCCCAAAGTAAGTCCCAACAGCATTCCCCAAGGCCCCAACCAGGATGGCGGGCAAGTGCAAATCAGCTCGGTTGAGCCCTTTGGATAAAGCCAAAGCCGATGCTGAGCCCCCAACATTGGCTTGTGAAGCAATGGACAGAAGATCCCAATCCTGCTTCAGCAATCCACCAATACCAAAAAGTACAGTGCCGTGGATGAGCACCAGCACTGTCACCAACATCAGCATAGAAATGGCCAGTTGTCCATCCCGCAGCAAGGCGGCCAAATCACAATTGGCGCCAATGACGGCCAAAAACAGGTAAATGCAAAACATTCCGATCAAGCGTAAGCCCCGCAAACGTTGAACGATGGGAAACTGAGCCATAATCAGGGCCAGGGTGGTCAAAAAAATGATCATCGGGATACTCGGGAATAAACCGGCGAACCATTGAGCAATGTACAAGGCCAGTGCCCCTACACCCAGCAGGATGCTCAATTCCAGTGGATTGAGTTGTTCCTGATCGTTGACGTGGGCGTGGGCTTCATCCGTCAGGCGTTGTTGCTCCTCGGCCTCAAGCGGACCTTTTTGTTGGCGGGGAAAATAGCGCTGCAACAGGGGGGGCAACAAAAGGGTCACTACCATCCACAGGGCGGTGATGATGTTGTCGGCCGCTGTTGCCGCAGCGTAAAGATTCCCTTCCTTGTTGACATTGTAGTGGAGTGCCAGTGCGTTAAAATTGCTGCTGCCACCGATGTAGGTTCCGGTGAACATGCCACCCAGGGCAAAAAAAGAATCGCCCAGGGTTTCTGGCCCCTTGATCAGATACATACCCGCCAACACGCCCAGCATGGTTCCCACCGAGCCCAAGAGAAAAAACAAAATCATAGGCGCGCCTGCTCTTTTCAGGCCGCGCAAATTGACGGTGAGCAGCAGGTAAAAAATGGACAAAGGAGCCAGGTAAGTGAAAATTCCATCGTACAAAGGTGTGGGGGTACTGGCCGAAGGAATGATGCCCAAATTGGCCGTGATGGCGGTGGTGATGATCACCAGTAACGCACTGCCAAAGGCTCGGAAATAGGGCAGTTTGCACAGTTGCTCGCAAAGGATGATGTTGAGCATTAACACGGCGAAAATGGCTAGTGGGTCTTGAAAGAAGGGCATGGAGGATGATTTTTTGCTTCATACTTAGTGCCGACCAAGATAGCTTATTTGGATTGGAAGTACGAATTGGTAAGGAAAAAAGCTATTTTTGGTATTAAGAAAAAACACCTACATCTATGCCTAACATCCCTCTGCCTACCCGCCTCGCCTCTGTCGACATCTACCGAGGGTTTGTCATGTTTCTGATGATGGCCGAAGTATGGGAATTTGGCCACGTTGCCAAAGCTTTTCCCGATAGCGGCTTTTGGGCCTTTTTACATTTTCACCAAAGCCATGTACCCTGGGTAGGCTGTTCTTTGCACGATTTGATCCAGCCATCCTTTTCATTTTTGGTGGGCGTGGCCCTGCCTTATTCCCTAGCCAGTCGGCAGGCCAGTGGGCAAAACAACTGGCAGGTATGGGGGCATACTTTTCGCCGGGCACTGATTTTGATTTTACTGGGCATTTTCTTGCGTTCGATGTACGCCAAACAAACGAACTTCACCTTTGAAGATACGCTCACCCAGATTGGCCTGGGTTATGTATTCCTTTTTGCCTTGGGCTGGGTAAAAGAGCGCTGGCAGTGGATTGCCTTTGCGGGCATTTTGCTGGCCTATTGGGCTTTGTTTGCACTTTATTCCTTGCCTGGTCCCGATTTCAACTGGGCCGAGGCGGGCGTAGCCGCAGATTGGCCCCATCATGCGCAAGGTTTCGCGGCACATTGGAACAAAAATACCAATGCCGCCTGGGCTTTTGACCGCTGGTTTTTAAATCTTTTTCCGCGAGAAAATGTATTCCGATTCAATGGGGGCGGTTACGCGACTTTGAGTTTTATCCCTACCCTGGGCACCATGATTTTGGGCCTGATAGCCGGGCAATGGCTCAGAACTGCCGAATCTACCCGCTTGCTGCTGCGTAAGTTGTTGTTGTTTGGGGTGGCATTTCTGGCTACTGGATTTCTGCTGAGTATTCTGGGCATTTGCCCCAATGTGAAACGGATTTGGACGCCGAGTTGGACTTTGTTCAGTGGTGGTTGGTGTTTTCTCTTGTTGGCTGGCTTTTATTACGTAGCTGATTTGAAGCATCAAGGCTCCTGGTTTTATGTTTTTAAAGTATTGGGCATGAATTCCATTGCAGCTTACCTGCTAGCGCATACCGTAATCGGGTTCATCGATTCCTCTTTCCGCATCAATGTGCATCCTCAGTACGATATGATTTTTGGAGAAGGGTACCGGACTTTGGTGAGTGGTACGGTGTTGCTCACGATGCAGTTTTTGGTGCTGAATTGGATGTACCGGAAGCGGATTTTTGTGAAGATATAGCTTTGATTGTTTGTCCAGTAAGTTTATTCAGCCTTAGTGTTTTTTTGCAACACAAGCATCAAGCCAATTGCGACGATCATCAGTCCCAAACCCACCAACAATGAAAATTGATAAGACCCCGTTTTGTCAAACCCAACACCAAACAACATCGGCCCGAACGCCGCACCAATGGTATATGCTGAAAAAACAAAACCATACACTGTGCCCATCGAGCGCATGCCAAAAAAACGACTAACCATGTACGGCATGATGTCGGATTCGGCACCCATGGCCAGGCCGATCATCACGGTTGCCAAATAGACGGTGAATCCGGTGGGGTACAACCAAAGCAGTAGAATTCCGACAGCTGCTCCGCCAAAAATTCCTGCAGCTACCAGTGGTGCAGAAAAACGATCGGCCAAAAAACCGTTGGCAATGCGCCCCACCAGTGAAGCGCCTCCAAACAGGGAAATGGCCAAGGCTGCGATTTGAGGGCTCAGCCCTCTGTCGGTCAACATCGCCGAAAGGTGGGTCATGATCCCGGTACAACTAACCGCAACACACAAAATGGACAAACTGAGGAGCCAAAAAGACCGTGTTGCTGCAGCTGCCCCAATGCTCATGGCACTACTTTCGGTCGCCGAAATTTCAAGCTGGCCCTGTGGTTGCATACCCATGTCTGCGGGACTGTTTTTTAGAAGAAAATGGACCAGAGGCAGGGCAACCAGTACACAAGCCAGGCTCAAAAGGATGTAGACCTGCCTCCAATCGGCGGATTGAATCAGAAATTGGGCTAGAATTGGAATCAATAAAGCGCCTAGGCCCACTCCCGCATTGCCTAGTCCGATGGCCAAAGCCCGGTTTTGATTGAACCAGTTGGCCACTATTCGGGAGTAAGCCAAAGGAGAATTGCCCGATCCAATGAAGCCGCCTAAAAAATAACAGATGTAGAGGGAAATGATTGGGGCTTGCACCCGCGAGAGTGCAAACAAACAAATAGCCATGCCGATTAAGGCAAAGGAAATGACTTTTTTTCCACCCAATTTATCGATCAAACGCCCCGAAATGGGCGAACCCAGGGCGACACCAACACTCACCAAAGAAACTGCCAATGAAATGGATCCCCGATCGGTTTTAAAAGCTTCTGCCAATGGTTTGACAAACACGCCAAAGCAATAAACCAGCAGCGAGCCTACGCTCAAAAACTGCCCAATCAGCGCAATGAGGACGATGCGCCAGCCGTAAAAAAATCCTGATTTCATAACGATCAATGTAGGTGTGCAGGTGAAGGTAGATTTTTTTCTAAAGAGAACAAAATATATCTGGTTGCCTGACAATAAAAAAGGCAGCTCTGGTGCTCGCCAGACCAAACATGAATCAGCCCTGAAGGGGCGATATCCCTCCAAGAATGGGTAACGCCCATTCTATGTGACGAGTAATCCATTAAACGAATAAGCCCTGAAGGGGCGACATCACTTGGCATGGTTATGTCGCCCCTTCAGGGCTTGTCGTGTGAACACAGGCAGGCTGCTTGGCCGAAAGGGCTGCACCCTTTCTTGATGGGCTGTCGCCCTTTCAGGGCTAATTAGCTGACTGCGTAACGTGCGTTATTACAAATGCTTCAGCAACTCTGCTTCGATATTCGCAGCACCACGTACTTCGGTGGCTACGATCAAACCTTCTTTGTTGATCATGAAAGCCCTCGGAATACCTTGCACACCGTACATGGCAGCTGGAGCAGCACCCCAATGCTTGAGGTCACTGACATGGTATGGCCAAGTCAGGTTATCCGCTTTAATGGCTTGGATCCAGGCTTCTTTGCCTCGTTGTCTTGCTTCGCTGATTTGAGCAGGTGTAGCACCCTGAGCCCGGCGATCGTCAAAACCATCCAGCGACACACTAAAGATGGTAAATCCCTTGTCTTTGTACTTGTTGTAAACTGCTACAACGTTTGGATTCTCGCCCCGGCAGGGTCCACACCAACTGGCCCAAAAGTCGAGCAAAACTACTTTTCCCTTCAGATCTGACAATTTAAGTCTTTTGCCACTGGGATCTGGCAAGTCGATATCTGGGGCAGGTTTGCCGATTTGTACGACCTGATTGCTTTGTTCCGCCTGGTATTGTGCTTCGATGACAGTAAGGTATTCGTTGTAAGCCGCTGCAACATCTGAATTGGGATCGGTTTGTTGCAATTTTTCTATAGCGCGTCTTTGGGTGCCGAGGTAAGGCCCAGCATTGCCCAGCGACAAATATGCTAAGAACGCGCCAACCAATGGGCTTTTGGTCGTATCCACAAAAGTACCTACATCGTTGGCCGACATGCTGCGCTCCATGATGCGTTTGGCACAATCGGCCAGCATTTTGCTTTCTTTGGAACCATCAATTTCTACAGCGTAGTCCTGAAACGTATTCAAATCCCCATTTACAGTCACTACCTTCTCGGCACCAGTCATGATCAGGTTGATGCGTTTGGCGCCTACCCGCAGGTTGTAAATCCCAGGTTTGAGGCCTTCGGGAAAATTGATGGAGTATTTTCCACTACCATTGATGTCGGCTTTGGACAGAACGGTGCTCGCTCGGCCAATAGCTACCTCATCAACGAAGACTTGTAAATTTTCTGCACCCTTGATGGTGCCTTCGATGGTGGTGCCTTTAGGTGTGCAACTCCAGAAACCCAGAGACAACAACGCAAGTGCCAGGACTTGAATGAAGCGGTTCATGCGATTGATCATTTAATGTTAGATTGCATTTTCCATTTTTTGACCCAAAGTATGGTCATAAATGGCTTTCCAGTCGTTCAGTGGGCCGTAGTCTTCGCCATCTACCACGATGCGTTTTCCTGTCACCTCACCGATTCTGGTAAAAGGAACATTATGGGTGTTGAGGTAGTTGACCAGATCGTCTTCTTTTTCCGAAGGGGTAGTCACCACAATCCGACTTTGGCTTTCGCTGAAAAGATAAACATCCTTGCGGAAATTGTCGTCTGTTTCTACTTCAAAACCAATGTTTCCGGCCAAGGCGGATTCGACCAAACAGGCAAAAAGCCCTCCTTCTGAAATATCGTGGGCTGACTCAATCAAGCGACGGCGGATCAATTTTGAGATGTTCAACTGAATGTGGAACTCTTCATCCAAATCGATGCCGGGGGCGGGTGACAATTGCACCTTGTGCACCAGACGCAGGTATTCTGAGCTGTTGATGTCGTTTTGTGGCGTACCAATCATGTAAATCAAATGGCCATCTTTTTTAAAATTAAGGGTCATTTGGTATTTTACATCATCCAGAATTCCCAACATCCCGATGGTGGGGGTGGGGTGGATGGGTTCGGTACGGTCCTTGAATACCGATTGGTTGTAAAAACTTACGTTGCCACCGGTTACCGGGGTGTCAAACTTCCGACAAGCATCCCCCATTCCCTTGATGGCATTGACAAATTGCCAATATACCTCTGGGTTTTTAGGGCTGCCGAAGTTCAGGCAGTTCGTGATGGCCACGGGAGTACCACCAGAGCAAACAATGTTGCGGGCAGCTTCCGCCACGGCAATCATAGCCCCAGTATAGGGATCAGCGTGTACGTAGGTCGAGTTGCAATCCACCGTGAGTGCCAGTGCTTTGTTGGTGCCTTTCACCCTTACCAGTGAAGCATCCGAAGGGGCATTGGTACCCATGTTGTTGGTGCGCACCATGGAGTCGTACTGCTCGTAAATCCAACGTTTTGATACAATATTGGGCGAAGCAAATACGGTTCGTGCCACCTTTTTCAGGTCCTTAGGCTGGTTGATGTTCTTTACATTGAACTTGTTGACCTGATCGATGTATTTGGGTTTCTGGTAATCGGGTTGGTAAACGGGTGCGCCGCCACCCAAAACCAGGGATTCGGCAGGTACATCGGCAACCAGTTCGCCGTGGTGATAAAACTCCAAGCGACCGGTATCGGTTACCTCTCCAATTTGTTCACACTCGAGGTCCCATTTATCAAATACATCCAATACTTTTTGCTCCTGGCCCAGGTGTACCACGATCAACATGCGCTCCTGGCTTTCGGACAACAGAATTTCCCAGGCTTTCATATTGGCCTGACGGGTAGGTACCTTGCTCAGGTCGATGCGCATGCCACACTTGCCCTTGGCGCTCATTTCGGAGGTAGAACAAGTGATGCCCGCTGCGCCCATGTCTTGCATGCCTACTACTGCACCGGTTTTGATCACTTCCAAGGATGCTTCCAACAGGAGTTTTTCCTGGAAAGGGTCACCTACCTGTACTGCTGGCAAGTCGTCAGCAGAATCTTCGGTGAGATCGGCCGAGGCAAAAGTTGCGCCATGGATACCGTCTTTGCCGGTTGCAGAACCGACAATGAACACGGGATTGCCTACTCCTTCGGCAATGGCGGAAACCGTTTGACCTACCCGGACGATGCCTGCGGACATGGCGTTCACCAGGATATTCTGGTTGTAACAATCGTTGAAGTATACTTCTCCGCCGACGGTAGGTACCCCAAAGGAATTGCCATAGTCACCAATACCTTTCACCACCCCTTTGATCAGGTGTTGGGTATGGGCATTGTCGAGGTTGCCAAAACGCAGGGAATTGAGTGCGGCAATGGGCCGGGCACCCATGGTAAAAATATCGCGGTGGATACCACCTACTCCGGTAGCTGCTCCTTGATAGGGCTCGATGGCGGATGGGTGGTTGTGAGATTCAATTTTGAAGGCACAAGCCAGGCCATCTCCGATGTCGACGAGGCCGGCATTTTCTTCACCAGCTCCTACCAACAGGCGTTTGCCATCGCGGGGTAAGGTCTTGAGCCAGTGGATAGAATGCTTGTAGGAACAGTGTTCAGACCACATGACGGAGAAAATACTCAACTCCGTAAAATTGGGCGTACGCCCCATGACTTTGACAATCCGGTCAAACTCGTCCTCGGTGAGTCCCAGATTTTGGGCCACTTGGGCATTGATTTCCGGTTCGGATACGTGCTGCATCAGCATTTGGGTTTAAAAGCGCAAAGATATAAACCCGGTACTCAAATAGCCATAAGCGTGTTGAAATTTTTCGGCTTAATGTGAGATTGAAGTTTTTAAATGGTAATTCGGGGCCAATTGCACGAATTTGGCGGAATCACCCCGCTATTTTGGTTAAATTTTCCATTTTTTTGTTTTAAAAATTAATTTAACTTTGTTTTTGTATTGATTTAATTGATAATTGTTTCAAAACGCTAGTTACATGAAAGCACTTAAAAAAATCCTATTGGGCATTGTTGCCCTGATCGCCCTTGTTTTGATCATTGCCCTTTTTGTCAAAAGGGATTTTGCGGTGGAGCGCTCCATCACCATCAACAAACCCAATCAGGAGGTTTTTGACTATGTAAAAATACTGAAAAACCAGAAAAATTGGAGCACTTACAGCCAGGCTGATCCCGAGATGAAAGAATTTTACAAAGGTACTGACGGTACGGTCGGTGCAGTATATGGCTGGGAAAGTAAAATGATGGGAAATGGAGAACAGGTGATTACCAAAGTAGTGGAAGGAGAGCGGGTAGATATTGACCTCATCTTTAAAGGAATGATGGGTGGAACTTCTCCGGCCTATCTGGCTACTAAAGTATTGAGTGATTCTACAACTCAGGTGACCTGGGCCATGAGTGGGAAAATGAACTACCCTATGAATTTTATGGGGCTGTTTATGAGCATGGATGACATGATCGGCTCGGAGTATCAGAAGTCTTTGGAGCAGTTGAAAGGCGTGTTAGAAAAGTAAAACTTCTTAGGTGCCTCTTCGGTGCCTTGGGATTCTTAGGTGGTGAAAAGAAAGAGCTGCATTCTTTTCACCACCTAAGAATCCTAAGGCACCAAAGAGGCACCTAAGAGGCAACTTATTTTCCCAATTGAATCGGTTTAGCCATACTCTGCGCTTTCAAAGCCAGCTCTGTTGCCAACAAACAATGTGCCTGTGGCATCGCCGTTTCCGTACGGTTCAGCACATCATCCACCAATAAAGTCCCAAAAGGCAGCGGTTCCTTATTACAATCGATGTATTTGGTCTCTTTTTGATTCACCAGATACAGGTGATTCCCGTTGTCATGACTGGCAATGTCGATGTTTTTACGGATTTCAATATAGCCCTCGGCACCCAGGATGGTCAGTCGGCCATCGCCCCAGGTCTTCAAACCATCCGGCGTAAACCAATCCACCCGAATGTAACCCGTGCCTTTATTGCCTTTGATCATCACATCCCCAAAGTCTTCAAACTGCGGATATTGGGGATGATTGACATTGCCCACTTGTGATGCGACGATTTCTGCCTGGGTTGAACCCGTGAAAAAAAGAAACTGATCAAATTGATGCGAAGCAATATCCGTGATGATGCCTCCATAATTTTTGACATCAAAAAACCAGGGCGGACGGGTCGACACATTCATGCGGTGGGGCCCCATGCCGATGGTTTGAATCACTTTGCCAATGGCACCTGCTTTCACCAACTCTCCAGCTTTTACCGTGGCGCGGTTTTCGTGCCTTTCGCTGTACATGATAGAATAAATGCGTTTGGTGGCTTGTTGTACTGCGCGTACTTTTTTCAATTGAGCCAGACTGGTGACGCCAGGCTTGTCCACCAAATAATCCTTGCCGTGTTGCATTACTTCGATACCCAAGGGTGCCCGCTCGATGGGGATACCTGCGCTCAGGATGAGCTGGATGGAGTTGTCTTCCAGGATTTCCCGTTTGTCTTTGGCCTGTTTGGCGTTGGGGTATCTTTTGGCAAAAGCGGCAGCAAGGTCTGCTTCCTTGGCGTAAAAAGCCACCAACTGGCCACCGCCTCGGGTCACTGCGTCGACCATGCCGTTGATGTGGCCGTGGTTGATGCCAATGACCGAAAATTTGATGCGGGGCTCGGCAATTGGTTTTGCAAAAGTTGTTTGTGGGAGGGAGGAGAGGATGGCCATGCCCGTAGCGGTGGTGGCGGTCTCTTTTATAAAGCGGCGGCGGTTGAAAAGGGTGGTTTTCATTGGTTGATGTTTATAGTTTTAAACGTGAGTTTTATCTGAAGTAAAATTAAAAAAAACCAGCGCTCAGCCATCCCCAAAAATCCCCTCTTGCCAATCTCCGCACAAATCCCTAACTTTCCCCATTACTTTTTTGTCCCACTAACCGATTTACAAATGCGTCCCCAAATTCTGTTGTTACTCTGCCTGCCGCTGTGGCTGTGCGGACAAACTGCGCCTATTGGCTATTATCCTTTTGAAGGCAGTGCCGAGGATAAAAGCAGTCTGCGCAATGATGCCCAGATTTTTGGCAATCCCCGCTGTGTACCAGGGATTAAAGGCTCCGCCTATCAACTGGATGGCAACGACTACTTTGAAGTGCCCAATGTACCGGACATCAACGACCTCACGTCCGAGTTTACTTTTGCCTGTTGGGTGTTTCCAACGGCTACCAGCGGCAATACGGTTTCGATCATCACCAAATCCAATTCTAATTCTTTGAACACCCCTTTTAACATGGCTTATCAGGGCGGCAGTTTGATTCCATATGTGCGCTACACCCAACCTGGACTATTTGCCAATGCAACCCAGGTTTTTGTGAACCAGGCGCCTTTTGCGGTTAAACTCAATGAATGGAATTTTGTGGTTTGGCGCTTCAATCGAGGCAAACTGGACATCTTTTTGAACGGCAATTTAGTGGCCAGTGTTACCTTGCCGTTCACTGCGGTACGCCAAAACAATGCTCCATTGGTAGTTGGCCACGATGAACCAGGCGCCGAAGAATTTTTTATCGGGATCATCGACGAACTTTACATTTACAACAAAGCTGTATCGGACCAGGACTTACTGGATTTATACAACTCCTATACCTTGCCGGAAAAAATAGCCAAACCAGTCAGTATTTGCGACGGCGAAGTGTACCGTAAGCGCAGCGTTGCCGGTTTTTATGCCGACACCATTAGGACCGCCAGAGGATGTGATAGTGTGAGTTATTTTCAACTTTCGGTAAATCCCAGTCCGCGCTTCACCATTGATACGGCCATTTGTAATGGTCAAAGCGCCTTTGGCTATACCTATACAAATACCTATTTTGACACTTTTCAAACCCGTTTGGGCTGTGATAGCATTCGGACCATCAACTTGAAAGTATTGCCCCATACCGCTTCAAATATCATCAGGGGAATTTGCGCCGGACAGTCCTTTGAGGGCTACACTACCGCTGGTACTTATGTGGATGTATTAAGAAACGCCGTAGGTTGTGATAGTGTGCGTACCATTCAATTGTTGGTTTTTAGGCCCGATACTACACTTATTGAACAAAGCATTTGTGCGGGTGAATCTTTTTTGGGTTATACGGGTACAGGTATTTATCAGGATACATTCAGAAACTTTCGAGGCTGCGACAGTTTGCGCATTGTGCGCCTGACGGTACTTAGGCCAGATACTACCCAGGAAACGATGCAAATTTGCTCGGGTAAAAGTTTTGGAGGCTACAGCAGTTCAGGAACCTATACGAATAGTTATCAAGGCAGTGATGGATGTGACAGTGTTCACATTTTACGCCTAACTGTTTTGCCTCCGCTTAGCTCCGCAACAACCTCAAATATTTGCTCTGGCCAGGCTTTTGAAGGGTATTCCCGCAGCGGGATTTATCGCGATACCTTTCAAACCGGTTCAGGTTGTGATAGCATCCGAACCTTGACCCTTACCGTGTCTCCACCCCTAAGTGCTCAGCGTCTGGAGAGTATTTGTGCTGGCGAAATTTTTGAAAGGTATACGCGTAGTGGAATTTACCGTGATACTTTTAAAACGGTAAAGGGTTGTGACAGCATTCGGGTGCTGCAACTGGCCGTTTTACCCCCTGTAAGCCGAAGTGTCAATGCGAGTATTTGCCCGGGGGAAGTAGTAGAAGGTTATAGCCAACCAGGTACTTATGTGGATACCCTGGTATCGATGATTGGCTGTGATAGTGTGCGCACTTTGGTATTGAGAGCCACCGATGCCAAAAGATTCAGTTTGACCAAACGGATTTGTGCGGGCGAATCTTTTCTGGGATACAAAGTTACAGGGACTTATATCGATACCCTTCGTGCTGGAGGTGCAGGTTGCGACAGTATTCGCACCTTACTGCTTACCGTAAACGCCAAAGCTGAAAATACCCGCGAAGTGAACATTTGTGCCGGTGGGAATTTTGAAGGATTTACCCAATCAGGGACCTATTCCAAAACCATTCAGCGCCCGGGTCTGTGCGATAGCACCTACACGCTTAAACTCAATGTTGGAGCCGTTTTTGTGCCCAATGCTTTTTCTCCAAACGGAGACCGCATCAACGATTCATTCAAAATTATGGCAGATGCAGGTAGCGAATTGAAGGTGCTCCGCTTTTTTATCAGGGACCGCTATGGTAGCTTGGTCTTTCAAGGCACAGACTTGAGCAGTGAATGGGATGGTACAGTCCGTGGTCAAAAAGCCAATATTGGGGTGTATTTTTATGCCATTGAACTGGAATGTGGCGGTAAAAGGTCGGTTTTGAATGGGGGAGTGCATTTGCTTAGGTGAGTGAAAAGCGAATAGTGAAAGTGTTTGTGCAAAAAATCACTATTCGCTTTTCGTTCTATTGTTTTACCACACTTACTGCCTTACTACTTCCCTCAACACACTGCACTTGCACCCAATATTGGCCTTTGGGCCAATTTTCACCAATCTGGATTTGGCCGTTTCCGGGCAACAAGGGATATTTTTCAAGGACTGTACCGAGGGAATTGTACACCCTCAGTTCCGCCGCGTATCCTTGGTTTTGCCAAGTGTAGTTCAGGCGTAAAGACTCGTAAAATGGGTTGGGGCTGGCAAGGAGCTGTAAGGGCAATTGTTTGATGTTCTTGAGGCTGGTGGTAAAGCCATCTGGACGCAATTTTACATTTTGAATGTTCACTTTCCCGTTGGTAAAAACGACGGAAAGGGTATCAGGTTGATAACCTTCCTTGTAATAGACAACCTGGTAAGTGCCACTCTGGGCAATGCCTGTAGCGTATTCTCCAGAGGTTTTGGAATATTCCAGGTTAACCTGTGGCGCTAATATTTTTACTTCTACTTCTGTCACCGGGTTGTTGGTGCGGGCGTCGGTAATCAAACCCTCTAGGAAGCAGGCTTTTTGGTAGTTGGGCTTGAACACCCACAAACCACTTTGAATATCCGAGGCAATCAACAAACCACTGGGAAAATAGGGATAGATGCCCCAAACCCCGGCAAATCCACCATCGGGGCCAGGGTAGGTATCGTAACTGCCAACTTCAACGAGGTTGCTCGGGCGACTGGCATCCACAATTTTTACCCCATCGGTATAATAGGCTGTAGGTAAAAAGCCCTTCAGGTAATGGGTATTGTGCGGAACTACCCCACGCCCCCGCGTAGCAGCCGCGGTGAAAACGTCCAGCAATTCGATGTTGTTGAGGTCGCTCACCTTGTAGGCATCGATACTGGCGTTGAGGCGTTCATCGGTGGTAAACAGGTATTTGCCATCGTCGGACAACCAACAGTTGTGCGTAAAGCGTGAGGTGGTGGTGATGGAGTTCAGAAGCACAGGGTTGGCCTTGTTTTTGACGTCCAGAATGTTGACCCTGCCACTGTAGATGTCGGAACTCCATACCGTATCCCCTCGGGTGAAGTTGTCGTGAGAATAGAGGCCTGTTTTGACCGCCCCCAGGTATTTTGGCGATTCCGGGTTTGCCTTGAGGTCATACATCACCACAGCGCCATTGTTTACATTGCAACCTGAGAGGTACATCACCCCATTTTCATCAATCCAGATGGTATGGCATCGTTCGACCAATCCGGGCATGAGGGGATCAATCGGAGCCTGGGGTTTGATGAGTTTCCAGGTGATGGCGTCCGGTGCATTTTTCATGTTGATGACCAGCAATCCATCGGGCACATTGTCAATGGTGACGTAGACGTAATCTTTGTAGGATTTCATTTCGCGCCAAATGCTGCGGGAACCGGGAATGAAGGCTACTTTTTTAGGCTTTTTGGGGTCCGTCAACAAATAAATGGCCGTGCCAATGCGGGTTCCCAAAACGGCGTATTCGCGCCCCTGTCCATCTACATAGCCCCATATGGCACTGTAAAGATCGGTAGGGTATTCATTGACATTGGCCTGGAGTTCCAGGTTGAAGTTGGGTTGTTGGGATTGGGCCAAGCCTTGGGGCGAACCCCCAATCATTGCCCCAGTACACAGCAAAAAAGCAATTAGAATGTGGTACAGCGGGTATTTCATGTGTATCATTTTATTTGTTCAATTTCCAGCCCTGCTACATTTTCAAGGTCAAGGGCTTCTTCCAGGCGCAGCCCAGCTACCCAGGCTTTGAGTTTAAAGAGGCTGTCTTTTACCTCACTTTTGGGAATGGCAATGGTGACCTTGCCCAAGTCCCCAAAATCCTGCTCCAGCATGGGTAAGCCCAGTTTTTTAATGGCATTCATCACATCACTCATGATGGCATAATCGAAGGTGAGGCGGTAAAAATCTTCCACCGTTTTTTCAATGATCTCGGCTTTCTCCAGGGCGTCGGCTGCACAAAGGCGATAAGCGTTGATAAGTCCGGAAGTGCCTAGCAAGGTGCCGCCAAAATAGCGCACCACCACTATGAAGACATTGGTTAGGCCAAAACTGTCGATTTGGCCCAGGATAGGTCGGCCAGCGGTGCCGCTGGGCTCTCCGTCATCGTTGGCGCGGTAATTGTTTTTGTCCAAACCCAATCGAAAGGCAAAACAATGATGAGTAGCCTTGGGGTGTTCCTTGCGGATGGTCTCCAGGAGGGGTGGCCAGTCTAGTTCCGAAGATATAGGATAGGCATAGGCAATGAATTTACTGCCCCGATCTCTGAATTCACCTACACTTGCCTCCTTAATCGTCAAATACTCATCACTCATTTCCACTACGCATAAAGTCTATTGTCAAATATTTACAAGCTGTTAACAGGCATTCTCAGCGCCTCTGTTGATCTTTGTAACGCATAAACCTGTGATCAGTGTTTAAACGAGGTAGCACTATTCGTGTCAATTAAACGTCGATTCCCAAAACAGCAAGCAGATCAATGGTTTCAATTTACTGCATTTGTTTACTTTTGTGCCGGAAAACCATCAAGTACAATGGATACTTTAGCACAGTATGATGCCGTAATGGCGAAATGTAAGGAGATTTTTTTGAAAAAAACGCGGGATTATGGCACCGCGTGGCGGATTTTGCGCCCCACCTCGCTAACGGATCAACTGTACATCAAGGCCAAACGTATTCGCAATCTGGAGGAAACTAAAACCCAAAAAATTGCCGACTCCATTGATTCTGAATACCAGGGCATCATCAATTACGCCATCATGGCGCTGATTCAACTGGAGCTAGACGAAGCGGCACTTCGGCCTGGCTCAGTGACCGCCGGATTGGAATTGGAAGCCAGCAAGGTGGAAACCCTATACGACGCGCAAACTCAGGTTATTCGGGATTTATTGGCGCTCAAAAACCACGACTACGGAGAGGCCTGGCGCGATATGCGCATGAGCTCTTTTACAGATATGATTCTGATGAAGTTGTTGCGCATCAAACAAATCGAAGAAAACGAGGGAAAAACCCTGATTTCAGAAGGTTTAGATGCCAATTATCAGGATATTGTGAATTATGCGGTATTTGCATTGATTAAAAAGGTTGAGGAGTTGAGGAGTTGAGATCGGCACTTCGACTTCGCTCATTGACCGATCTCAACTCCTCAACTTCTCAACTCCTCAACTACAAACAACCATGACCATTTTTACCCTCGTCCTTTACGTCGCCATTGTAGCGGCAGTGTTTACCGGGATTACCCACTTTGTTTTGAAAAAAGTGAACAATCTTTTGGTAAGCTTTTTGCAACACTTTTGTGGCGCTCTTTTTGTGTTCTCGGGTTTCGTCAAGGCCATTGACCCACTGGGCACAGCATACAAGATGGAGCAGTATTTTGCCAAATTCGAAAGCACCTTTGAAAGCACCTGGTTCTCGTTTATTGCACCCTTGTTTCCCTTGTTGACCAAATATGTCAATGGTTTTTCGGTGTTTATGATCGTTTTTGAGATTCTTCTGGGTGTCATGTTGATCATCGGTTCCAGCCGCCGGTTTACCGCCTGGGCTTTTTTCCTGCTGGTGTTGTTTTTCACCTTCCTGACCGGGTTCACTTATTTGACTGGCTATGTATCTCCCGACGTCAATTTCTTTGCCTTTGGCAAATGGGGACCATATGTAGAAACCAATATGCAGGTAACCGATTGTGGTTGTTTTGGTGACTTTTTGAAATTGAAACCCAAAGTTTCTTTCTTCAAAGACCTCTTCCTGATGATTCCGGCGATCATTTTTATCGCAAGAGCCAGCAAGATGCACCAGTTGTTTACCCTGCCGACGCGCAGCATTTTGAATGCAGCAACGGTTGTGGGGATTACCTTGTACTGCTTCAATAACTACATTTGGGACATTCCTGCGATCAACTTCCGACCTTTTAAACCGGGCGTAGATGTGGTGAAACAAAAAGAAGCGGAAGAAAAGGCCTTGCAAGAGGTAAAAATCCTGGCTTATCGCCTAACTGATAAAAAGACCAAAGAGGTCATCGAAGTGCCATACGAGCAATTCCTAAAGGAGTTGGACAAATATCCTGGCGAGAAATACGAATTTGATCAGGTAAAATCCGAACCCGCTATCCCGATCACCAAAATCAACGATTTCGACCTGACTGGCCCTGATGGCAGCAGCGTAACGGAAGACTGGAAAGGCATCAAAGGCTACCACTTTATGATTGTAGCGTACAAACTCTATGGTGAGGAGTCTGGGACCAAAACGGAAACGGTTCAGGACACCCTTTTCAAAATGGGACCGGATTCGACCAAAGTAGTGGATTCTATCGCAACGCGCAACATTACCCACAAGTTGTATACCTGGGATGAGCATTATGTAGCCAAGTGGAAAAAACTGGTAGCCGAAATGACCAAAGCAAAAGAAGCTGGTGCTACAGTGTATGCCATCACTAGCCCTTATGACCCAGCGATGATCGATGCATTTAAGGAAAAAACAGGCTTCAACTTTCTGACGCTGCGTGCTGACGATATCTTGTTGAAGACGATTATTCGTTCTAATCCAGGGGTACTGTTGTTCAAGGATGGAACGATTGTGGAAGATTGGCACATCCGGAAATTACCGAGTTTCGAAGAGGTGAAGGCGAAGTATATGAAATAAAATAGATTTGCATAAAAAAAAGGGGTGCGCAGATAAATTCTGTGTACCCCTTTTTTATTCCAATCAATTTTACTTACGGCCTCCCAGAGCGATCTATCACCGTTGCACTCGCCTGTTGCGTTCCATAAATCACCACATCCTGAATATTGACATGGGATGGCTGGGTAGCCATGTAATAGATGGTATTCGCCACATCCTGCGAAGTCAGCGGTTGGAAGTCATTGTAAATTTTGGCCCGATCGGCGTCACCATCGAAACGCACCAGCGCAAACTCCGTTTCTTCCACGTGGCCGGGGGCAATTTGACTTACCCGGATGTTGTATTTGTGCAAGTCCAGGCGCATGGTCCGGGTCAGCATATCAACTGCCGCTTTCGAAGCACAATAAACATTCCCCATTGGGTAGGGTTCCTTGCCTGCAATCGAACCAATGTTGATGATATGGCCTCTGTGTTGGGCCACCATCATTGGGCTGACGCAACGGGTTAGGTAAAGCAGACCTTTGATGTTGGTATCGATCATCTCTTCCCAATGCTCCAGCGAGCCTTCCTGGATTTCAGACAAACCTTTTGCTTTGCCTGCGTTGTTCATCAACAGGTCGATGCTGCGCCATTCTTCTGGTAAATTCTGGATGTTTTCAGCGACCTTGTGGTAGTCGCGCACATCAAAAACCAAGCCTAAGACTTCAGCCCCAGCCTGCATCAATTCCGCTTTAACCGCTTCCAAACGATCTTCACGACGCCCGGTAAGGATCAAACGCCAGCCCGCCTGGGCAAAAGTACGGGCCGTGGCCAAGCCAATTCCAGAAGTCGCGCCAGTGATCAGGGCTGTTTTGGCAGGAGGCATTTCGAAGGGCTCCTCTACAATGGGCTCTTCCTCTACTACCGCTTCTTCCACCTGGGCCGCTTTGGCTTTCAGTAATTCTTCCAGGCGCAGGATGTTCTGTTTAAGGGCCTCAATGGTGTCGTGTTCGATAGAAAGCAGCGGTGAAAGTGGTGGAGCGCTAATTTCTTCGACTACCCCTGCAATTTCTTCGAGCGCCACAGGCTCTTCGTCTGCAACGGAATCCTCAATTGCAGTAGGAACTTCCTCTTCAATTGCTTCAACTTCTGGTTCGGTAGGAGTACCTAGCCCTCTGAAGGCAATTTCATTTTCCGGCGTTTGCAACTCAGGGTTGTTGGCGATGGCTGCTTCGTAATATTCCAGTGCCTTGGCGGCATCACCAGCAGTATGGTAAATCAGCGCCAGGTCGTAATTGGCAAAAGGGTGTTTGCTTTGAATCTCCAGGGTTTTGAGAAACCATTCTTCAGCTTTGGTCGTTTTTCCCATCACATCGGCCAGGATAGAGGCATACTGGTAATGAGCGTCAGCATTGCCGGGGTTGCGTTTGGCTGCTTTTTTAAAACATTTGGCAGCGTACTCTACATCTTCCGGGAAATGGGCTTGAAGTACCGTACCTAAGCGGTAGTGAACGTCCGTAAATTCATCATTGATGTCGATCAGCCGCTCATAGTGTTTGCGGGCGGCATTGAAATCTCCCTGGAGTTCAGACAATTCTCCAAGCAAGAAGAAAGCTGCTTCGTGGTCGGGATCAATTTCAGTAGCCAAGGCCAATTGTTCCAGTGCTCCGTTGAGGTCGCGGGTATTTTGGGCCAGAATCAATCCGTAGAAATAATGCATTTCCGCACTACCAGGATAAATTTTGATGGCTTGTTTCATGTAATTGATGCCCGCTTCTACCTGGCCTGATGCTACTAACCCCCGGGCCTCACGAATCAGGTCGCTTACCTTATCATTACTTTCTTCTTCGTCCACCTCATCGTCGTTATCGTCATCTGTCTCGTCGGAACTGGCCACTTCACTGCTGGAATCTTCATGAGCATCAGCATCGGGCGTATCCAAGTACGCATCGGTATGCGTAACTGCCACTTCAGCAGTTTCTGGTTCAACTACTTCGTTAATGTTTGCTTCGGCGATTGTTCCTATTTCGGGTTCCAGCGCAGGAATTTCCAATGGGATTTCTTCCAGTGCCGTTGAGGCATGTTCAGCAATAACGACCCCAAGGTCTTCCAGGTTTTCGGCCAACTCAGCGCCCGTCCATTCCTCCAGATTTTCTGCTAATTCATGCCCGGGTTCTGCCATTGTTGAGGGCTTTTCTGTTACCAGTTCGGGTTCTTCGGGCCTTGCTTCTATTTCATTTTCCTGAAACAATTCGGCAATGGGGTTTTCCTGTAGCGCGGGTTCAGTTGGCAACTCTGTTGTACCGACTGCAACTTCAGTATCCACTTCTGCCGATGGGTCGTCCTGAAAATTCAAATTCGGAACATTGGATTTGAAAGCTGACCACTCTGCAGAATCCTCCACAAATTCAAAAAACGCCCGCATGTGGTTTTCGATAAAATCCCCAAACTGGTAGTAACGCATGTTGCGCAGCACCCGCAGGAATTCACTTGCTTCGCTGGAAACCTGGCGGAGGATGCGCAAATTTTCATTCAGTTCTTCTCGTTTGTCTGCCTCGTTTTCTGCTTCAAATTTGCGTTTTTGGCTTCGCAGGTCCAGGTATTTGTTTTGCCAATAATTGATATAGGGAATGATGTCGCCAATGCGCTCAAATTTGGTGGGCGTATTGACCCACTGGCCGCTGGCTTCATCCTTGTTGCGGCCATCAATGACCAGAGGAAGAATGTTGCTCGTTTTTTGTTGCACCAGTTGCAGGGCGCGATTCATACAATGTTCCGAGCGGAGAAAATTATCGCTAATGAGCAGCAAGATGGTGCCATCAAAGTCGCGCAGTTGTTCCGCCAGTGTGGCTTCCTCTGCATTTTTTTTGCAGTAGTAGTGGCTTACACTATATGATGTCTGACTTAGTGCTTTATAAAGCGATTCTGCAACCGGGAGGTTATCGATACAGTAAGCTAGTGCTATTTTTTTAGTTGCCATGGTTTTCTTTCGGTTTCTAGGTTGTTTGGTTTTGAAAAAAGACATTATGCCTAAAGGCGAAAAATTCCGTTTTGCTATTGCTGTACGGATTTAGTGGTCAAAAGTTGCGATATGAAACGGCTAAATTCCATTTTAAATTGCTTGTATTCACTGGTAGCAGGCCCTGCAAAGCCCGTATGGATGAGTTGCACCCGATCATTTTGATCCACTATGATCATGGTTGGAAAGGCCAACACAGCGTTGAGCATGGGCAAAACCTGTGAGGCTTCGGCTTTGTCGGAACTTCCGGCCAGGAGCAATTCATAGTCCATTTTGAAATGCTGCTTGTACGTACGCAGGGAGCCCATGGCTTTTTCTTTGTCTTTGTAACGTTCAAAGGCCAACGCAATGACCTCCACATCTTGATCGGGATGTTCTTTTAAATATTCTACCAAAAACTCCGTTTCATCCCGACAATTGGGGCACCAGGTGCCCATTAGTTGGATGATTTTTACCTTGTTTTTGTAGCGGGCGTCTTTGAGGCTTACTTTTTTGCCATCTGGATTTTCGAAGGAAAAATCAAAACGGTCGTAACCGGATTTGAGGTAAGTCAGGCTATGTGCATCAGCCAATTTGGCTTTGGGATTGAATTTTGCCTCCCAAGAGGTTTGGTACAAATGCCCGGAGCGGAAAGAGCCGATCATGGTGCTGTCCTTGGGGTCTATTTTTCCCTCAAATAAAAAAGCATGAGTGCCGTCAAAGCAGGAAAGATACAATTTATTGGCTTGTACGGTGCCTTCCAAATAGCGGTAATCACCCGTTTCAGTCATAAACGTGCCAGTAAGGTAATTGCCATTTTGTTTGAACTCTCCAACGCCTTTGTACTCGTCAGGGGTGCCGATTTCAAATGTGGTTTCCCAACGCCCACTCACATCCATTACGGGTTCCTTGCGCAAGTTGGTGAACCGGTAATCGCGTCCGTGGCGGGCTACAAAGGGAATGCTGTAATTCTCCTTGTTGCGCACCACCCACTGGCCATCGATGGCATTTTCCAAAAAGTAACCCTTGATGTAGGAATCAAAGACCGGGAAATTGATCAGGATGGTGTCTTTAGCCTGGCTTTTGTCGCGGCCAATTTTGATGTCATCTACCACAATCCGCTCCTCACCGTTGATGATTTCGATGTAAAAACTATCCGGCGTCACATACTTTACTTCAAAAAGAAAAGGCAATTCCCCATTGCTGACTTCTTCAAATTTTAAATTGACCTTATCGGGAAGCGGCTCACCACGGGGGTTGGGGTTGATGGGGTTGTTTTCCAGTTTAAGCACTGCCCGCCAAACGCCAGGGGGCAAACCTGTATAAGGATTTTCTGCCGAAAAAAAACAGGAATTCAATCCAAAAATGACCAGTAAATAAAAAACCGAATGGGCGATTTTCATTGTTAACTTTTTTCTCCAGTAAAGTAATGCTCTTTATACCGAAAAAGGACATTGAAAGTTGTCAAACTGCCGTAAATTTTAGTAATGTACTGCTGCAAGTTGACTTTTTCGGCGTCGCTGAGTTGAGCATTGCTGTTGATGCGTTGTTCGAGTACGCGCAGGCGGTCGCGGGTCATCACGATTTTGTGGAAAAAATCTTCGATGGGCAGCTCTTTGGCTTTGAGGCTTTTGTCGGCGGGTTGTAGGATCAGTGTTCCGCCTTCCCAGCGGTCGCCAATGGGGACTTCCTCCATGCCATCAAGGTAGGTGCGCAGGATTTTGATCAGCGATTTTTCGGCAGCGCTAAAACTCACCGGGTCCTCGGCAGGAATTGCTTCTACAATTTCCATTTTGTCGTAGTCTTTGCCCACTAATTTGATGCCGTAAAGGCTGAAACAAATGTCGTAGGCCACGGCGTGTAGGCGAATCACCACCCCATCGCCGTATGCAGGGTGTTTTACACGGGATCCCACTCCCAGTAGCGTTTGCTCAGACATGGTACTTTGTATTTGCGGCGGAAATTAAGGAAGAATTGTGGAAAATGGTGAAAGGGAGGGGTGTTGATTTGGGAAATTTGTTATATTTTGTTTTTGGTATGGGTGAGGGATTGAGTAGATTCTATACTTCTTGCTTTACTCATGGCTAATCCTCACCCAAATCTCCAGCGTCCGCCAATCTTTCGTTTCAACCTCTTTCACTCTACCCACGGCGCGGGTTGGGCTGATGGGCTGAGCCTCATCCGGAGGCAATCCCTTTTGGTTGAACAAATCCGTGTTGAACTCTTCGGTACTGATGAACACTTTCAGGCACTCTTCGATGGCATGGATGCCATTGGCAAGATGGGTTTCCTCCATGCGCAAGGGGATCACCAAATAAGGATAACCATTGATCACATCGGTGGCATTGGCTTCTTCGCCGGGGTTCAAAGCCTGTTTGGGCAGGAGCACATTACTGATCCCAAAGTCATCGCCCAGGTAAAGCAGACTGATCCAGAGCGGACGCAGGCCCGTATTTTTGATTTTGAGTTTAAAACCCGGTTGGTGCCATTGGCCCTCTTTATTTAGATACGGAAACGAAACCGGAGGCACCCGCCAATCCACTCGTTCTGAGGGCGCATCGTTGCTGTCATTACCCGCTTCGGTCACCCGTTGCAAATCCAAGGTGATCTCTTCGTCGCGAATCCGGGTATCCAGGTTGTGCAGATCAAGTACTTGTCGCCAAGCAGCGATGGTTTCCAATTTTTGCAAAAAGAAGATTGCTGCTGTTTCATCATCGCCGGGCACCCGTTTAAAAAGTGGCGCATAATCGTGTTGACGGCTCAAAAAAAAGGCTCCGTCCTTGGCGTGAAGCAAAAAATCAGCAGGCCGATCACGGGTAAGGGTAAACAGGTTAGCTTTTGCTTTTTGGAGTTGTGCTTCTACCGCTGCGATACCCGCCGGATCACTTCCTGGCGCAATCCCCAGGGTGTAGGGAGAAATGGCCCGGCGTTTCATCACTGCGGCATAAGTACGGAGCGGATCGTAGTGCTCCATTCCGGTAATTTTGGAAAGAGAAGGTTCTACTTCAGCTACTTCGATTTCATGCTGGTCGTGCAAAAGTGCCAGCAGCGTGCGGTTGCCCGGTTCTCCAACGTTAATGCCATGAATAGCTCCGGCGTTGAGCCACCAGACATTGAATTTATCGCGCACAATGGCATAAGGTGCTCGTTCGGCAGCAGGAGACGTAGAGAGAAAGCCCAGCTTTTTATCTTCGGCTTCGGTTGATTCCAATTGTGGCGACTGTTCACTGACCAGGCGGCGTACCCGCAGATTGACCTGCCCCAACAGGCTTTCATACGAGAGGAATTCCCCCGATTGTGCCAAGGTTTCCACTAAACAATAGGTGAATGCGCCCCGAGGAGTTCCTTTAATTCGCGCCTCTTTGGCCGTTTCTACATCTCGCGCTGCGCCCAGATGGATTCTGCGCCCCTGTGGAGGGCTCAGTTCACCTTTGCTACTCTTTTGGTAATCGGCATAACCCAAATATTGCTCCAAAGTGGACTTGCTGCCTATTTCACGTAGATCACGGGTACGCAGCGTTTCCACCTCTGTGTCACGCAAAGAACCCGAGTGACAACAATCGGTGATGGTAATAAACGGAATGTCTTTGTCTTTGACTGCCAGCCAAATCAACCAGGACAATTCTTTGTCCATCAAATCGCGCCCGCCTTCTGTACGGCTGTCCCAACACACCAGTGAATCACTGAGGTGATCCGATTCCAGATGCCAAAACTCCTCAGGAGCCGGGCTGCGTGAACCATGCCCCCCGTAAAACAACAAACATTGGTCGCCAGCTTGGGCGGCTTGAAAATGGTCGAATCCGGCGATAAAGGCCTCCCGGGTGACTTGTTCGTCGGTCAGTGTATGCAACTTTAAGGTCAAACCCGCTTTAGTACAATGTGTTTCCAGGTAAGTTTTAAAATGTTGTAAGTCGCGTACACATCCCTCCAGCACATGACGTGGATTGGGGTATTTATCAATGGCGGTGAGGAGGGCGTAAACTGTGGGCATTGTTATAATTATTATTTAGGTGATCATTCAAAATATTACCTCAATGTAATGATTATACAAAATTAAACTGAACTTTCAAGCCTTTTTCCATTATATTTGATCATATTTGTTACACTTCAATTCTCCTACTCTCATGTTCTACTTGATTCTAAGTAGAGCGAAATACTGTTTTAAAAGTAGCATATCACCTGTCAATTGCCTTGATCTTTGTAGCATCAAAACATTCATCAAAAATTAAAACACTATGAAATTTTTCCATCCAGTCCTTCAGTTAGGAAAAGAAAGTGGAGAACTCGCTGACAATTATTTTCTCCACGTCATTAACTTTTGCCCACGCAGCAATTTTCAGGCCGACGGCTTCAGCATCAACAAAGAAAATTTGGCCAATGGTTTGCTGAAAATTACGGTCAAATTAAAGCAAGTTGCTGCGATGCCCAATTACGAGTTCATTACCCCCGTAGTACACAGCATTGATCTTGGTGCGATCAATTTTCCGATTGTGGAAAGCATGGTTGAAGTAACCGTAATCGGCGATGTTCTCCAAGAACCTACATCGAACGCAAGATCTACTGATGCCCCTACAACAACCAAAACGGGTGGTACAGGGACGGTTAGTACAGGTTCAGCTACCGACCGTGAACGCCCTGGCGATGACCCAACTTTATTCGGTTTTGTAAGATGAGAATCCTGCTTATCGGCGCATTGGGATTGCTTTGGTTTTGCCTCCCGTGCGGAAATGCTCAACAAAACACTACGGGAGTTGCTTCACAAGGAATTCCACTGTCAATTTGCTCCCAAGTAGATTCTCTTAATGAGTTAGCCTTTCAAAGTCTCGAAGCTGAACGGATCGAGCAATTTGCTCGGGAAGCTTTGAAATTGGCACAAAAAGGCAATTGCGCTAAAGGGTATGCCGATGGTTACTTCCGACTTGGCTTGGCTAAGTCGGAAATGGGCGACCTGTTGCAAGCAAAAATGTACTATCAGCAAGGTTTAATTTTACGTGAAAAATTGGGGGATAGCCTTGATATTGCCAAAGGTTATAAAAACTTAGGGCAATTGTATACCCGTTTAAACCTCTACGATAGTGCACAATACTATCTCAGGAGAGCCATTGAATTCATCCAATACCGAAAGGAGCTTGCTTTAGCTAAAATGTACAATGACTTGGGTACCTTGTACAAGGATAGTAACCGTTTTGGTTTGGCCAGGGTTTATTATCAACGTGGAATGCTTTTATACTCCCTGCTGCGGCCCAACGAACTTGAGACACTTGAGGAAATCCGATCTGGTCGTGCAACCCTACGGATGAATTACGCTGTGTTGATTCAAGATCATTTCAATCAAAGGCAAGCGGCCAAAGATTCCCTCTTGCGGTCGCTACGCGATTTCAAAAGTTTGGATGCCAATGCCAAAAAGTATATTCCGTTGTGCCATTTTTTTCTTGGCAACAATGCCTACTACCGACGAAATTTGCAACTGGCTGAATCTTATTATTTAAAATCAAATGCAGACAGTCTGCACTTCGATTTGCTTTATCGGGCAAAGACATACAAAAACCTTGGTCGGGTATACCTCGACCAAGGTAAATATCCTCAGGCCCGGCAGAATTTGGAGCTAAGTCGCAAAATATTAGCGCCTTTAAACAACGAGCCTGAACTTGCTTTGCTGCAATTTGAGTGGGCCAACTTTTTTTATGAACAGGCCAAATTTGCCGATGCAGCCCGCAATTACCTCAAGGTGTTGCGGCTTCAACCCAAAGACACTTTATTGGTGGGGCGAGCCCTGTTTTTTCTCTCCGATGCGTACCAGGAGCTCAAACTGCCCAAGCAAGCCAAAAGGTATGAAGACCAACTCATCCGCTTGCTGAACAACTTAAATTCCGATCAGGGGAATTTAGCTTTTCAGGAATTGTTTCGTTACCAAATGGACAAACAAGGGCTGCTCAAACAATTTTTGCAATACCAAAAAGAACTCGTTTACCAGCGCAGCCTAACCTGGGGCGCGGTACTGGTTGGTTTATTGCTGCTTGCCATGGGGGGTGTTTATTTGTTCCGCCAAAGGCAAATTGCGGCCATTCGGGAAGCGAAAATCGCCCAGCAAAACGAAGAAATCGCGCTCAACAACAAAAACCTCGCCCTACAGGAAGCCGAACTGGCCAGAAAGAAGGAACAGGTAGCTATTCAACAAAATTTAGCCTTGCTGCGCCAAAAGGAACTGGAAACCCAGTACGCCCGACTGGAAGCACAAGATCTCATTCAGCAAAAAATTGGTGAGGAATTGCACGATGGTGTAGGCTCTATGTTGGCTACGGTCAAAATGAACCTGTTGACTGTTGAAGAAGTACTGGATCGTTTGCCCAAAGAACGCATCATTACTTACAATCAGGCCAATCGTTTGTTGGATCAAGCTTGTGACAAAGTGCGCAAACTCAGCCACGAATTTGGCGAAGCCCTCCTGAAACAGTTCGGCCTTAAAGCCCAGTTGGAAGCCCTGCTGGAAGCAATTGGTACTTCCAAAATAGCAGTCGAACTGGTGACCCACGGGCTGAACCAGCGCCAGGATTTCCAGTTGGAACTCAACCTTTACCGGATCATCCAGGAACTGGTCCATAATGTGATCAAACACGCCCAGGCCACGCATATCTCCATCCAGGTAAGTTACTTTCCGGAGAATGTAAACGTGGTGATCGACGACAATGGGCGTGGTTTTGAGGTACAATCGATCCAGGATAGCCCCGGGTTGGGCATGTTGTCCATCCAATCACGGGTGAATGAGCACTCAGGCCACATTCACTTTGACTCAAAACCCGGACGGGGCACTACCGTAATGATTGATATTCCTTTGTAGAAAGCTGTTTTTAAAAGATTTGAACCATGAAAAAAATCAATATCCTGCTCGCCGACGACCACCAAATCATTTTGGATGGACTTCAGTCTTTTTTGGCACAAGAGGCAGAACTGGACATTGTGGGCACTGCACTGAACGGAGAAGAAACCCTGCAATTGTTGCAGGGACAGCAGGTAGACGTGGCCGTTTTGGACATCAACATGCCCAAGCCCGATGGCCTGGAATTGGCTCGAATCATTCGCAAACAATACCCCAAAACCAAAGTCATCCTGTTGACCATGATCGGCGATGGCAACTACATCCTCAAAGCCATGCAGCAGGGCATTGATGGCTACGTGATCAAAGAGCGCAGCAAGGATACTCTGATTGGTGCCATTCATGCCGTTTACCGTGGAGCGACATTTTTTCCGCCCGACCTTTGGCCCCGGGTGCAAGAGGCCCAGCTCAACGCAAGGCCTTCTGAGGAAGAAGTACAATTGACCATCCGGGAAAAAGAGGTCATCTGCCTACTGGTAGAAGACCCTGGTTTGTCCAATAAAGAAATTGCGGAACGGATGTTCATTGCCGAGTTTACGGTGCAAACCCATTTTCAAAATGCGCGCAAAAAACTGGGGGCGAAGACCAAGGGGGAGTTGATCAAGTTCGCCATGGAGAATGGGATGTGTGCGGAGTTGAAGAGAAATTGAAAATTTGTTAAATTTACAAAACCAAGCCTATAGCCCTTTCACCGCATCTAAAATCCTGCCCCATATGGACGTCCTCTACTTCGCCTTCGCCAATGACCCCGATCGCCCACTGGACGAACTCAAACGGGAAGACACCGAAATCAACCGCCTGCTCGAACCCCTGGCGGCTCGCGGCCTCTTCAAAATTGTGCGCGACTCCTTTGCTACCCTCGACAGCGTAGCCGACAAGCTCGATCTGTACAAACGCGAGCTGGTACACTTCCATTACAGTGGCCATGCCGGGCCCGATAGTCTGGAACTCTTGGGCGAAACTGCCCGCAGCAAGGGCATTGCCAACCTGCTTGGCGAATGCAAACGCCTGCAACTGGTGGTACTCAATGGCTGCGCCACCTTCCCCCAGGTGGATGCTTTATTGGGTTTGAACATCCCGCTGGTGATCGCCACTCAGCGCCCGGTAGAAGATCTCAAGGCTTCCGCCTTCGCCATCCAGTTTTACCGCTCCCTGTCTATGCTGGATACCGTGGAAGGCGCATTCAAGTCAGCTCGGGGGCGTGTATTGAGCATGGACGACCAATTGAACATCTCCCGCGGCCTGGCGCTGCGCAATGACCCCTCAGCGCAGCAAAGCGACTGCTGGGGCTTGTACTGCTTGCCCCAGCGGGAGGATGCGGCCAAATGGCGTTTCTCCAACAGCGTCAATGCCCCGCAACTCAAACGGTTTGAGCCCAATGCCCGCCTGATGGCTGCCCTGATGAAGGCCCTGGCCCCTTTTCGGGAACCCATTCAAACCCTGCTAAAGGACGAAGCCGAGGGCTCGGAGGTGGACATCGTCGACAAAAAAAGGGCGGTTTTGGAAGCCTTGCCTCACCCTATTAGTGAGTTGGTGCGTTTTTTGCTGGTGCCAAGCACCAACGATGCCAAAGACCAGGATCAATTTTTTGACCAACCCGGCCCTGGTCGCCTTCGGCAAATTCTCGCCTTGTACTTCACGCTGTTGGAGCTGATGACCTTCATCATGCTGGCCGAACTGTGGAATGTATTGCAGGAAAAAGAAGATGCCTCTGTTCCCGAAGCCACCCGCCAACTCATCCGCCGGTTTTTGCTGGCCGAAGACGAAGACCGCAGCCGCATCGATCACCTGGCCATCATTCGCGCCATTCGCGAGTACCTGGATGCTCAGGGACTCCCTTATTTTGTAGAAGAGCTGCAAAAACTCCGGCACCTGGCCCAGGAAGATACCGAATTCATAGCTGCCAACACTTTTTTCAACGAACTGAGCCCGTTGTTGGCATCATTGGGTCAAAACGAAGCAGAGCTGCTCTGCATCGATGCTGAAGAACACCTCGCCAGGGTTTTCGCCCAACTAGGCTTCCTGGCGCGTTACACCTTTGCTTCGGTCAAAAACATTGACGTACTCAAGTACCGGCACCAGCCCAATCCCCGCTACCGGCACAGCATGATCACCCTGGAGCAAAAATTTGTGGGTCTATCCGAAAAAAAGAGCGTCACCCAGGGCTTGCTCGATAGTGCCTCGGTGCTCCTGCTCAAAGCCAGCAAGGAGGGTCCACAACAGTTTTTGAACCTCACCCCTTTCATCATCGATCAAAATGCTTTTGACAGCGAAGTACATACCCTGGCTAAATTGCATTTTTTTGGGCGCTATGTCCCCTTCCAGAACGCCTACGCCTTTCGGCACATTTACCAGCCCGATGATCTGCCCCTGGTGATCAGCGAGCAAAAGGAATACCTCATCGTCAAAGCCCAATTGGACGCTTTTGCCCAACTCCTGTTTCAAACACCCATGCAAAAACTTCAGCTATGAAGAGTCCGTTCAAGTTCCTGGATGCCTACGAGCTGAAAGACCGTGCGGTATTTTTTGGCCGCGAGGAAGAAATTGAAGCCCTGTACAACCTGGTGTTCAAAACGCCCCTGCTTTTGTTGTACGGCCTGTCGGGCACGGGCAAAACCAGTCTGATCCGCTGCGGTTTGGCCAGTCGGTTTTCAGCACCCAATTGGTACCCCTTCTTCATTCGCCGGGGCGAAGACCTGAATGAATCGATTCGGCTGGCGCTAGGCAATGCCCTGCCGGCGGGAAAAACCCTGCCCGAAACCCTACCCGAGCAGGTGAGCCTGCTGTTTCGGAATTATTTGCGCCCGGTGTACCTGATTTTTGACCAGTTTGAAGAATTGTTCATCCTGGGCAAAAAAGAGGAACAACTGGCCTTTGCCCGCTCCATCCGTGCCCTGCTCGATGCCGAATTGCCTTGCAAAATCATCCTGATGATGCGCGAGGAATTCATTGGGCAATTGTACTTGTTGGAAAAAGAAATCCCCGGCATTTTCGATTTTCGTTTGCGGGTGGAACCCATGGGCCTCAAAAAAGTCCAGGAAGTGATTAGTGGCTCGTTGGAGCATTTCCAGGTGCGAGTGCCCGATCCAAAACGGAACATTGAGCACATGTACAACAACATCAGCGTGGGCAAGTCGGGTGTTCAGTTGCCCCACCTGCAGGTGTACCTCGACATGTTTTGGCGGGAAGATTTTAGTCGTACTTATCCTGTTGCCGAACAGCCCCTGTTGTTGGCAGGGATGGCTGCTGATCCACCCGTGTATCCGCCCCTGGAATTTACCCAGAAAGAGATCGATAACTTTGGCAACATCGAAAGTGTATTGGCACGTTTTTTGGCCGAACAGGAACGCAGCCTGCAAGCAGAACTGCGGAAGGAGTTTGGAGACAGCATTCCCGATCACGCTGTGCGCCAGGTGCTCGATTTGTTTGTGTCAGAACAAGGCACCAAAAAGCCTAGGCTTTACCGTCGCGATGAACAAGGACTGCATTTGGTTGAAGGCATTGATCAAGTTTTGATCAAGCTAAACCCAGATGCCCTAATTTATGCCTTGAATCATTTGTACGAATCCCGCTTGCTGCGCGAGCGCGACGATGCGTTGGAAATTGCCCACGATTCTCTGGCTGCCCTGATTTTCCGGGAACGCAGCGACGAACAGCGCAAAATAAGCGACTTGCTCATTCGCTTACAAAATGCGAAAAGAGAATTCGAACTGAGTCAAGAAGAGGAGCTGCCCAGTCGCAAACTGATGTTGGATACCCAAGAGCTTTTGGCATTGTTGCCGCTCAGCCCTCAATTGCGGGCATTTTATACAAAAAGCCAGGAAAAATGGGAAGAGCGCGAGGCTAAGGAAAATGAAAAAGCTGTTGAGCAGGCACGGATTGAGGAGATTGCTAAAGGGGCAGAAGAAGAGGCTCGTTTGCGGAAGGTAGCGGAAAAGGAACGGCGACGGGCAACCCTAGGAGCCTACCTGGCTATTGGCTTGGCTGTAATCACCCTATTGACCACCTGGCAGAACTACAAAATCATGAAAGAACTAAAATTAGAAAGAGCGGAGAATGAAGAGTTGATTATTAAGTTAAAAACCTCTTCCATTAAAAAGGCCGAATCGGATTCTTTAAGAGCTAAAGCAGATCGAGTTGCCCAAGAACAGGTGGCAAGTTTAGAGGTAAAGACATTAATTTTGACTAAATCAATGACTGGCCAAAAAGCTGAATCCGATTCATTAAGGTCTTTAGCTACGACCAGGCTAAGTCAATTGAAAGTAGAAATCAATAAAATAAATTTATTTGAAAATGCTGATGCCCAACTTAAGTTTAAGGTTAATGCTGAATATTTACAGAACTTTCTCAATGTGGGTGATTGCCAGGGAGCCCAAAAAACGCTAGGTGTTCTGGAGTCATTGTCTAAAAAGCTCCTCCAATACCCCGATATACAAGCACAAATCCAAGATTTACGTGATCAGGTCAATAATTGTAAACCCTCAAACACTTCCAAATGAAAGCATTCCTTTTTGTATTGATATTTTATTACCCCTGTGTGGCAATGGGTCAAATACCCTGTGGACTAGAGGAGTACAATAAGAACCTGGCTAGTGCACGCAAAGCCTATTTGCAGGGGCATTTTCGCTCTGCCTACAATCAGTTTACCGCACTAAAAGGATGTGAAGAAGGACAAAAAGAATTGAACCAACTCAACGCAAAGATCAAACTGGTGTTGGATGCGATTGAAAATGATGAAAAGGCGTCATCAATGTTGGTGAAAGCGCATGAAGCAGAGAAAGCGGGAAAATTTTATGTAGCACTCCATTGGGCTAATGAAGCTTGTAATATTTCAAAAAATGGAAATAATCTGGCGCTCCAAAAACGTGCAGAATTGTTAAACAAAGAGTTAATTGTCAAAAATAATACCGGAGTGGGATACATTGGCCGCATCAGGACTGTTGCTTCCTCCAATAATGATGTTGTTCAAAGTGTTGGTAAAGAGGATACACTTCGTGCCGAAATTTTAGCACGCATTAGACACTCAGCCAAAATTACCTCCCTTGCTTTCTCACCGGATGGGCAATTCTTTGTTTCCGGGAATAGGGATAGTACAGCCAAATTGTGGAATCTACAGGGCAAGGAAATTTGCACTTTTAAAGGACACCGTGACCAAGTCTATGATGTAGCCTTTTCCCCCAACGGAAAATTAGTCCTTACTGGAAGTAGGGATGGTACAGCCAAATTGTGGAATCTACAGGGCGACTCAATTTGCACTTTTAAAGGACACAGCAAAATCATCTATGATGTAGCCTTTTCCCCCAACGGAAAATTTGTCCTTACAGGGAGTATGGACGGTAAAGCAAAACTGTGGAACCTCAAAGGTAAAGATACCCTAACTTTCCTGAAGAGTTGGAAATACTGGAATATGTACATCCATGCTGTAGCTTTCTCCCCAGATGGAAAATTAATTCTTACAGGAGGCGATGACGGAATCGCCAAACTGTGGAATTTTAAAGATAAAAAAATTCAATCTTTTAAAAAGCATACTAACAAAGTATCTTCTGTCGCATTCTCTCCTGATGGCCAATGCGTTCTGACCGGAAGTTTAGACGGTACAGTAAAATTGTGGAATCTAAAGGGTGAGGAAAAAAAGACTTTTAAACGGGATACCGCTCAAATCTATGATGTCGCTTTTTCTCCTGATGGAAAATTTGTACTGATCGGAGGTACTGACAAAACTGTCAAATTGTGGAACCTAGAAACGAACGAAATTCAAGATTTTAAAGGACACCTGAACTCCATTTTTGCTGTCACTTTTTCTCCCAACGGAAAATTTTTTCTTACTGGGGGGGATGACAGTACTGCAATATTGTGGGGCCCCAAAGGTAACGAAATGAGTAAAATTTCCGAGATTGCTTCGGGTGCGCTTGCCCCAAATGGAAAATCCATATTTATTGGAAGCAAGGATAAAGTCGCTACTTTATGGGATCTCCAGGATCAGCGAATCGGCTCTTTCAAAGGGCACTCGACCGGTATCGATTCCGTAGATTTTTCCCCCGATGGAAAATTTTTACTTACTGGAAGTACTGATTCAACTGCCAGGCTATGGGACCGGGATGGGAATGAAATCAGGACTTTTAAAGCAAGTTCTGGAATTACTTCGGTCGCTTTTTCCCCTGATGGAAAGTTTATACTCGTTGGGAGTCGGGACAATTTTATCAGGTTATGGCATTGTGATATCGGGGGCTTCGAGGCAGAACAAGCAGCGGAATATTATGATTTTCAAAGCCAGATCAGTACAATAGATTTTTCCAAGACTGGTGATACTATTCTCATTGGAACTGGCAATCAACTCTATCTAGCCTTTAACCTGGTGAAACGTTTGCAAGAACAAAAAGAAGCATTAAACATTGCTAAACTTTTAGAGGAAGGATCCTGGTCTGAAAAAGATTGTGCTATTACTCAGGATCCTGATGCGCTGTTGGGCTGCGTTCAGTATTATTTTAGTAGGGGAAAACTGAACAGAGAATTTGTGAGTCGGGGCATTTCAGTACTGGATGAGACCAAAAGCGCGGTGGACAAGCTAACGGTCGTTAAAATCAAGGAGCAATTGGCAGATTATTTAAAATTGCTGGAGCAATAGGAGAAGTGAAAGAATCGGGCATTGTATACAAGCCAGTCTAGAGCGGTTGATTATTCTCTTAAAATCCAATAAAAACGTGATTATTCGAATTTACTAATTCAGTTAGGTTATATCCCACGTGGGGTGGGGTATAAGTAGTGAATATTTGTCTTTGATGAGTGTATAAATTGTTTTAAATATTGTCTACTCAATTTAAAGTACCCTAAAACCCTCAATACCAAGTACATCGCGCCTGCCTGGTTCACGGCAATTTTGTCTTGTCAAGCAGCACCAATGAAACCTGCTGATCTCCAAAAGATCCTGTAGCAATGGTGCATGCTGGCAATCACCAAAATTGAACATGCCATGAAAAAGCCAGCAGTTTTCCCTTTGTATTTGAGTCTCCTATGGTTGGGATGGAGTACAATCATTCCAGTGATGTCTTGCCCAGACAATGGCCTTTATTACCAGGAAACCCTGAATGACGGCAGCGTCCGACATGTGATTGAAAAAAATGTAGTGGTACTCAACCAAAAGCTCAAGGCCATTCCTGCGGATGCAGATGAAAAGATGATTGAAAAGTTAAGCCGAGAAAACAAAAAAATTGAACAAGCGAATCAGTCCAGACTGAATAGTGTCAAGGAGTTTGAAAAATTCTTCAATGGGTACTCGATAAATGGAGCAAAAAACAGCTTGGGTGAGTCTGTACTTTTCAAATTCAACATCATTGAGGAAAATGTTGAAAACACTGCCTGCATTCAAACCTCGAGGATATTGAGTCGAAAATATGCTTTGCCTTCGGCACTGACCACTCAAAATGGAAATAAAGTAATGGTTTATGCCGCGATATTGACAACGGTGTCCGCCAACGGGGAGATGGGAAAAGCACAAGGCAATATCATTTACCAGGTTTCTGCCAAAGCCCCCGAGGGCACCCTTTCTCATGAGCTAGGCCATGCATTGTATCTCCTGGACAGCTATGGCTTTGCAAGCAGTGAATTCGGAGATGGATTGATGGGTGCCGAACCCAAGCCAATCACCCCACAAGAAGTGGATCAAATTATAGCAAAGTGCTTAAAACGAGATAAATAGTTTGCCTAAGTGCCATAGAGAATTAAGATTGGTTAACCTAAGTATGGGTCCGTCTGGAGTGCGCTCTGGTCGGACTTTTTATGTGTTTTCTTAAAAGTTTTGTACCTGCTGAGCACCCACCCACAATATCCAATCCCGCTAATTTGCCCTGGTCACAACCCGCGAAAAGTGCCTTGCCCGACCTGATCCGCTGCCCTATCTTTACTCCCGATAGCTAATTTTTCCACGTTGTTCAGTGCTTTAATCTCCTCTATGGCCAACAATTACGATCGAATTTTCAAAGAAAACATTGAAGCACTGCTACTACCACTCTTGAAAAAGGTATTGGGACTGAATCCACCCAAGCTACTGCCTATCGATGCCAAGTTGCAGGTCACGCAGGAAGCTGAGATGGATAACATTCGGAGGGTGGTGCACGATGATCCAGCACTGGATTATGGATTACAAATTGAGTTCCACATTGCGGATGAAGACCTGCGCAAGCGCAACCTGCTCCACCATGCCTTGTTCCACTCCATCACCGGGCTACCGTTGAGGCAAATCGTCATCTACGGTGGCAAGAGCGACCCTCGCCACATCATCCAGAATCATTTGTTTACCCAAGGTCTGGAATTGAGCTTTGAAGTCCTTGTGCTAAAGCAGATTCCCAAGGAGTTGTTCACCCGCTCCAAGGTACCCGAGGAAGTGGTGCTGGCCATTTTATGCGACTTTGGTAAAGACCAGCCCGAACAAGTAGTCCAGCAGATTTTACAGCACCTGCACAAAATCTGTCGTAGCCCCAATCGCATCAAAAAATATCAGAAACAATTGTTAACTTTATCACGTTTAAGAAAAATGGAAATCATTGTCAAATCTCAAGTGGAAGCCATGACTATTCATTACGATATTGAAACGGATGGCCTTTTTCTACAAGGCATTGAGCTCAAGGAGCGTGAATTCATCCGAAATCTTTGGCTACTCCAGGAGTTTCCCCTAGAGAAAATCGCCTTATTATCGGGTACCAGCCTGGAGCGAGTAATCGAAGTCCTTTCAGCTCATCTACAGTCGGAGGGACTAAGTGAGGCTGTCGCTGCTCAAACATTAGAAGCTTATCAGACTAAGGTTGTCTAGGTTTATCTTACTATTCCTAAGTCAATTCAACGCAAAAATCCTTAAGTCCATTACCTTGCCCTTTGCGTCGGGGCTTGAAAATCGACGTAATCCGTTTAAAATCAAACCTAAAAATTTTGTATCCTAATCGCAACTCTTCCAGAAAAGGGATAGGGGAACTCATGCCCAATCTTGTGCTGGATGCCAGATTGGGCACCTGATGGTAGCCTTCCTACTCAATTCTAAGTATTCAAAAACCCTCCATTCCAAGTACATCACCCACTCTCATTTCCCCGCAATTTTGTCTTGTCAAGCAGTACTAAAAAAACCTGCTGATTTTCATCACCATCCTTCAAACACCAATAATATGAAAACCTCATTCACTGGCCTTATGCTGGTCTGCCTGTGCTTTGCCCAAACCTTAGGCGCACAAAACACCTTAGCCGGTCAAATCATCGATACAAAAGGGGAAAAACTACCGGGCGCAAGCATCCAGTTGCTACACTTTGCAGATCGTACCTACGCTGGGGGGGGCGCAAGCGAAATCGAAGGGAAATTTTCAATACCCAACCTCGCGGCGGGTAAGTACCTGCTAAAAGCCAGTTTTACTGGGTACTCCATTTACACTTCAGAGCCAATTGACCTTACATCCGGCCATAAAGACTTAGGCATAATTGTATTAAAAGACAGCATCAATCAATTGGGTGGCGCTACGATAACGGGAAAAAAGCCCTTGTTTGAACAACTGATTGATCGCTTCATCATGAATTTGGACAATAGCCCGGTGGCCATTGGTGGTTCCGCCCTGGATGCCCTGACGCGGATGCCTGGCGTGAGGATTGACCGGCAAAACAAGGCCATCTCGATCGTGGGGAAATCCGGCGTACAATTGATGATCAATGGAAAAATCAAGTACGTCCCCGCAGCTGCCCTCGTAGAAATGTTGGAGGGAATGAGCGCGGATAACATTGTAAGGATTGAAGTCATCACCGCGCCATCCGCCAACCTGGATGCCGGAGGCAATGCCGGCTACATCAACATTGTACTGAAATCCAGGCTGAACAATGGATTCAACGGGGCTTTCACCCTGTCTGGAGGATATGGCCGCGGTACAGTTGGTTCGACAGCCACCAATTTTAATCTCCGCCACAATAAACTAAACCTGTTCGGCGATTACTCCTGGACCCACGCTGCCCAGGATCAACATTCCAATTTTTTTCGCTCCAATCCCTACCTGGGGCAAATTGCCACGACTGAAATTTATAGCCGTCGTGACCCAGTTGCCAACAACCAGTTTGCTCGCCTGGGTGCCGACTACCAATTGACCAAAAAGACCCTGATCGGCGTATTGTTTTCGGGGTACAACAACGATCAACGCATCAAGGCCCTCAATACCTCGCAACTGGGGATCAATGGGTCAATTGACACCCTGATCCGCATCGACATGCGGGAAACCCATATCCTGAGCCACCTGGCGGGTAACTTCAACGTACAGCACCAGTTGAATGCCGATGAGTCGATCAATGTCGACCTGGATTATTTGCATTATCTCGATCAAAATCCGAGTTCCTACGTCAACAACTACGCTGATGGGCAGGGGAATGGGCTGTTTGCAACTGAAATCCAAAGCAGGAAAAACACCCCCATCAACATCCTGGTAGGGAAAATGGACTACACCCGGAAATGGAGCAAAAACATCCGCATGGAAGCAGGAATCAAAGCCGTTCATTCCACTTTCACCAATGATGTAGGGGTTGACTACCTCAAAAATGCCCAATGGACTGGCGATCCAGATTTGACGGCCAAGTTCGATTTGGTGGAATCCATCGCCGCTGCGTACAGTTCCTGGGACATTCAAGCCAGTGACAAAACCAGTTTAAAACTGGGCTTGCGGTACGAATTCACCGACTCCAATCTGGGTTCCGAAGAACAGGCCAATATTGTGGACCGGCGGTATGGCCGCTGGTTTCCCAGCTTTTTCATCAACCATAAATTGACGGACAAAGACGGAGTCAATCTGGCCTTCAGTCGCCGCATTACCCGCCCGACCTTTACTGAAATGGCTCCCTTTGTCATCTTCAACGACCCCAATAATTTTTTCTCCGGCAATGCGGCCTTACAACCTGCCCTGGCCAACAACATCAGCGTGGGATATCGGCACAAGAGCATTTTTTTGCTGCTGCAATACACCCATGAAGACAGTTCGATGGCACGTTTCCAGAGCCGCATTGATGTGGAACGCAACCGCAACGTCATTGTCTCAGAAAACATGCGCAACCAAAAAACTGCCAATGTTTCCCTGAACTTTCCACTGAAAGTAAGCGACAAATGGAATATACAATTCAATGTATACGGCAACTGGCAGCAATCCAATACCTGGTACAATGGACAGTTGTACCAGATCGCCCAAACCAATTACGGCTTCACTACCAACCAACAGATTAAAATCAACGAGCGCCTTTCGACTGAGGTCAATGCCTGGTTCCGTTCCAAAAGCCTCTTGTTTGGCACGCTTACCATGAAAGCCAATTATGGGGTTTTGGCAGGCATGCAATACAAATTTGGGAAAAAAGGGGATGTATTAAATTTCTCAGTCAGCGACATTTTCAACTCTGTAGCCGGAGTAGTTAGTCGCAAGCTGGAAACCGAAAATATCAATTTAACTGCCCGGGTCGACTTTAGTCAGACGACCTTCAAACTCAGTTACCGCCACAACTTTGGCAGTGATAAAATCAATCCCTCCCGTGCACGGGTGCAAACCGAAGAAAAAGGAAGGGTACAACAATGAGGAGTTAGAGCTTGTCTAAATATTTTTGGTTTGTAACTATTTAGCAGCCGCCTGCGGCGGTTTTTTATTTTATACCACGAAGACACTAAGTCACAAAGACATTAAGCGCTAAAATGTTGTTTCTTTGTGTATTAGAGTCTTCGTGGTGAAAAATCCAGCCGCAGGCGGCTGCTAAATAGTTACGATTTTTTAAAGTTTTTTGTACCTGTTTAGCACCCTCATACTCAATTTCAAGTAGTCAAAAACCCTCCTTTCCAAGTACATCGCCCCCTGTCATTTTGCGGCAATTTTGTATGGTCAAGCGGTGTTAATTAGCCCGCTTCAGCACCATCCTTCTAAATCGACGCAACATGAAAACCATACACCTTCTTTTGACCCTTACCCTGGTGATTTTGGGCAGCGCAGCAAAGGCTCAATACATTCCTCTAGGAAAAAATGTACCTACCACGAACAATTATTACGGAGGAAAAGGGGCTTACCCAAGCAGTGCTTTTAGGCAAAAAGCGAAGCCTGCTTCAAGTACCCCAGCAAAAAACATCCAAACCCCCAATAAACCACAAACCCCTTCTGCTCAGGTCATCAAAAAATCGATAATCAGCCATCCTTCGATGATCAATGGGTATACGCTCGTAGCTGGTGAAGACCAGAGGGTGTATGGCGGCAGGTAGCAGATGGACGAAAGAGACCTTCGAATTTGAAATGTAATAGACTTGAGCTGAGTTGATTATCAAGAAATTGATACAATGTCATTTTGGCTTAGGGCTTTTTTGAGTTCCGAGTTCCGAATACATGACTTACGATTTTAGAAGTGAGCTACCGCAGCGACTTGAACCAGGACAGGGTCTAAATGCTGCGCGGTGCAAAAATCCCCCTGAATATTGCCCTGATAAAGAAGTTTTTGCTTATTTTTAGACGTACCTAAAGCCCAATGTCATTGACTTAAGGAATTTTGCGTTGAATTTGGTAGCGTGCATTTGTCCCAGGACCCCCGACCCCTACAGGGGAGCACAGCCTACGTAAGCTTGGAAATTTATTCCTTTCAACTGAAAGTAAAGATCTTAGGCATACGTAAAATGTACTCCCCTTTAGGGGTCGGGGGTTCTGGGACAAATGCACAATGCTGCGCTGAATGCACCTTTTTGTCTTAAGTCAATGACATTGACCTAAAGCCCCCACTATGCCCAACATCATCTTTCTAGCCTTTGCCGACGAACAACAAAACTCCCTGCCAGCTCTGCAAGCAGAGTTTGAAAGTTTGCGCGACCTCCTCCGCCCCCTCGATGCCCGGGAGTACATCAAGCTGGTGGCCCATGGCGCCAGCACCAGAGAGCAGTTCATCCAAACCCTGAACCACTACCAGGGGCAATTGAGTATTGTACATTTTAGTGGGCATGCCAGTGGGCAGGAAGTAGCCCTGGCCGACGGGGCGGCATTTGCCAAAGGGCTGGCAAATTTGTTGGGGCAAGAACCCCAGCTCAAACTCCTCATCCTCAACGGTTGCGCCACCCGTGGCCAGGTAGCGCAAGCCCTGTCCCTTGGGATTCCCTTGGTGATCGCCACCTCCAGGCCGGTGGCCGACGAACAAGCCAGCTGCTTTTCCATCGCTTTTTACCGCGCCCTGGTCAACAAACGAACCATCCTAGAAGCCTTTAATTTTGCGCGGGCTGAGTTGGAACTGCGCTTCAAACAGCCCCCTGAACTCGCGCTGCGCGGACTTGCCCTGCGCCAGGAGGAGGAGCGCTCCGAGGAACTGCCCTGGGGTTTGTACACCACAGCTGGCACCACACCCGAAGCCCTGCACTGGCGGCTTCCCTACTACCGCGACTCGGGCCTGTCGGATCAGCTCAAGCAGGACATCAGCCAGCGGGTGAGCACCAACCAGTACATTGTGCAGGTACTCGACCGCATGTGCGCGGTCAACAAAGACATTACTGCCAATTACCTCATCCGCTACGTGGACGGCAAACCCCAACCCGTAGACCCCAGCAGCTACCTCGATGCCGTGATCCAGAACTTCCCCTGGGTGATTGGCTCGCAAATTGGTTTGCTGCGCCAAAAACTACCCGCTAATCTGGAGCGGTTGGAACAGCTGTTGAGCACCTACGTCCTCAGCTCCCAGTTGCTTTTTTACATCCAACTGGCCGATTGTTGGGAACAAAAAAGCCGGAAGCACTGGCCAATTGATGCCCCACCCGGCTTTGCCCAGTTGCCCCGCAGTGCCGAGGAATTGAAACAAACCAATTTCCTGGCGCGCTTGCTGGAAGTCTACCACTGGATGTGCCGCCCAGAACTGCCCGATAACCGTACTTTTTTTGCCCCCGAACTGGCCGATTTTTGCCAACACCTGGCCGATCCGGGGCATCGGCTGTACAAGGCCCAGCAAGCACTGGAGCAATTAAGGCAAAAACATGCCGCCAGGGACCTGGGGGACCTGAACGCCGCCTGCAAACTCGCCGAACAAACCCTGGCCATCGTCCTCGGTGAGATGTCCTTTCTGGCGGCTTACCATTTTTTGACCGTGCGCAACATCTTTTTGGATTTCACCCTGACCAAACCCCTGGAGTACGACCTGGAAATGGGCAAACTCAATACCCTGACCGCTTCGAGTTTGGGCATCTACCAGGATGCGAACTACCGCCGCAAAACCAATTACACCAACAGCAAATCGATTGTGCTGACCGCCAACGAGCGCGACCTGCAATTTGCGCTGCCTTTGACGCCGTTTCTGATCGATGCCAATACCTATTTGGGCGAACCCCTGCCCAACCTATTCCTCTTTGCGTTTGTGGAGGGTGAAAAATACCATTACTACTCCGTGATCCACGATTTTTATACGGCCATTGCCGGGGGCAAGGGTTTTGACCTGATCCATACCAGCTTGTGCAAAGAAGATTTCCTGGAAGGCACCAACGATTCCAGTCTCAAAGCAGAGGAAGACTGGTTGGACGACGGGAGTTTTGGCACTTCCGGCCGCGCCCAGGGGGGCAAAACCCCGGTGTTCACGATTCTGGAAGAACAACTCGCCCGTTTCCATTCCGATTTCAGTCCCTACCACAATCCCCAGTCATGAGCAGCACTTCACCCTTCAAACTCCTGGACGCCTACAACAAAGGTGACGATGCCAGCTACTTTGGTCGCAAGCGGGAAGTGGCCCAGTTGTACAATGCCGTTTTTGCGGGCCGACTCACCTTGCTGTACGGTGCCTCTGGAACGGGCAAAACCAGTCTGGTGCAATGCGGCCTGGAAAACAAGTTTTACCCCACCGACTGGCTGCCGCTCTTTGTACGCCGCAATCAGGACATCAACCAGGCACTGCGCCAGGCCATTGCCACGGCGCTACCGGAAGCAACTCGCCCGCAGAATTTGGCTACCCTGGCCTTGGAAGAACAATTGCATCTGCTTTACCTCCAACATTTCCGCACCATCTACCTGATCTTTGACCAGTTCGAAGAATTGTTCATTGAAGGAGAAGAAGCCGAGCAGTTGCAATTTTATCAGGACATCCGCGACCTGCTACAATCGGAACAACACGCCAAAGTGCTGATCATCATGCGCGAGGAATGGCTGGGCCACCTCAATACCTTTGAGCGAATTGTACCCACCCTGTTCGACAACCGCCTGCGCATCGAGCGCATGCGCGAACACCTGCTCTGGCGCACGGTCATCCCCGGCCTGATCCGCTCGGCCAACATCGAACTGCACGAACCCCGCGAAACAGTGCCCCTGATCATCCAGCAGATCAAAGACCCCCGCGAAGGCGTCGACCTGGCCGACTTGCAGGTGTACCTGGATCGCCTGTACCGCAAGGCTGCTGAAGCGCAAGCCCCTGCTGCTGCTCCCGCACAAAAGTTGAGTTTCGACCGCGCCCTGGTAGAACAGGTGGGCGAAATCAAAAACGTACTCTCGGTTTTTCTGGACGAACAAATGTTGGAACTGGAGAAAAAGCTGAAGGAAAAATTCGACCTGGACGACCCCAGCAATATCCCCCTGGACATCCTGTACACCCTGGTGACCAATGAGCAGACCAAACGCAGCCTCGACTTTGCCGCCATCCTGGAGCAATTGCCCCAAAATCGCGGCATCACCCCTGAAGTAGTGGCCTACTGCCTGGAACAAATGGAAGACATGCGCCTATTGAACCTCAATGACTAAATGATGCGCTACGAACTGAAACACGATAAATTGGCCGCCCAGATTTTTGTGCGGGCGAGTGCCGCAGCGAAGGCAAGGCGGCGAGCTGCGGAGGTGTATGTGCTGTACACCGAAAAAAACCGACTGCTGACGGTTGAAGAATTGGAGGATCTGGCCCCTTTTTTACCGGTATTGAGCCCGCCTCCGGCGCTGCAACAATTGATGGAACGCAGTCGGGACAGTATTCGGGAGAAAGAAGCCGCTGAAAAAGTGCGTTTGGAGCGGGAATTAAAGGAAAAGCAGGGTTTGTTGGAGCAGGCGGAGCAGCAACGAAAGCGGGCAACCTTATTTGGTGGAGTGGGTTTTGTGCTGGCTGCAGTGGCCATTATGGCGGGGTTATGGGCGTATCAGGGTCAATTGAAAGCCAAAGCAAGTCAAGAAGAAACTGAAAAAACACTCGAAGCCTTAACCCTTGAAAAAATCCAACGCCAGGAAATTGACCTGCGGGAATGGCAACGCAAAAAGGCCGTTTTTGCAAAAGGCGAACGACTCGATCTGGTGGAAATGGCTGACGACAGCATTCGGAAAATCGAACTATCCAAGCAAAAAAATCAAGCAAAACTCAAAAACCCAAACTAATGAAATCACTACTTGCACTTTTCCTCTGTCTGGGGCTAGTGGTATCTGCTTACACCCAACCTTGTCCCAAATACGCTTCCATCCTGCAAGAAGCCGAGGTTTCGCTAAAAAAGGAAAAATATGTCGATGCCCTGAACAAACTCAGTACCGCCCGGGAATACTGTCCGGAAAAAGCGGTGGAAGTAGATCAAAAGGCGGAGGAAGTAGTCAAAGCCATCGAGCGTAAAAAATTCGATGCAGATCAACTACTGAAAATTGCCAATCAATTGGTTGGTTATTTTCAATTTGGGCTAGAAAAAGTGGCCTGGGCCTACAACATCGAAAAGGCCCGCTTTGCGGTGATTGATCGAAATGGGGAGAGAAAAAGTGAGTTTGTGTACGAAAGCCCGGAAGCCTTTCAAAATGGGGTGGCCATGGCGAAAGTGAACAATCAATATGTATTGGTGGGTACGGATGGACAGGAAAAAACGGAGCGGTATGATTTTATGATGAAAGCGGAGGGCGAGTATGTGCTCGCATCCAATGCAGATAGTATTGATGTGTTGAGTAAGCAAGGAAGTAAGCTGTATGTAATGGCAAACGAGAACAGCGAGGATAGATTTATTACCATCCACCAAAATAGAAAGATAGGTTTGTTGAATAAAAAAGGTGAGGTCAAAATAAAACCAGAATACAGTAGCATAAACCGTTCACCCAATGGCTTGTATTGGGTGGAAAAGCATGAAAAATGGAGACTCATTGATTCCTCTGGGACCATCCTCCTAAAATCTTTTTTTGATGGGTACAAAAACTTCTCCAATGGACGCGCTTGGGTCAATGAAGGGGGGACATGGGAGAGTGCTTGGTTCTTAAAAGATGTTTGGGTCACTGGCGGAAAATGGGGGCTCATTGATCCCACGGGCACCATCCTCCTAAAACCAACTTTTGATGCTGTCAAAGACTTCTCCAATGGACTTGCCTGGGTCAATAAAGGTGGAACATGGGAAGAAGAAAAGATCACAGGTGGAAAATGGGGACTCATTGACCCCGCTGGCACCATCCTCCTAGAACCTACTTTTGATGCTGTCAAAGACTTCTCCAATGGACTCGCCTGGGTCAATAAAGGTGGAACATGGGATAATTTTAACAAGATCGCAAGTGGAAAATGGGGACTCATTGATTCCGCTGGCACATTCATCCTAGAACCTTTTTTTGATGCCGTCGAAAACTTCTCCAATGGATTTGTCTGGGTCAATGAAGGGGGAACATGGGATAATTTGGGCAAGCTCAAAGGTGGAAAATGGGGACTCATTGATTCCACTGGCACCATCACCCTAAAACCTTCTTTTGACGCCGTCAAAAATTTCTCCAATGGACGCGCTTGGGTACTTGAAGGTGGAAAATGGGGACTCATTGATCCTGCTGGCACCTTCATCCTAAAGCCTGCTTTTGATGCCGTCGAAAACTTCTCCAATGGACGCGCTTGGGTCAATGAAGGGGGAAGAATAGATTATGAGGGCAAGATCATAGGAGGAAAATGGGGACTTATTGATCCTGCTGGTACCTTCATCCTAGAACCTTTTTTTGATGCTGTCGAAAACTTCTCCAATGGACGCGCCTGGGTCAATGAAAGGGGAAAGTGGGGACTCATTGGTTACTCTGGTACCATCCTCCTAAAACCTTCTTTTGATGGGTACAAAAACTTCTTCAATGGCCGCGCCTGGGTCAATAAAGGGGGAACAAGGGATAATGAGGACAAGATCAAAGGCGGAAAATGGGGACTCATTGACTCCGCTGGTACCATCCTCCTAAAACCTTTTTTTGATGCCGTCGAAAACTTCACAAATGGTCGCGCCTGGGTCAACGAAGGGGGAACAAGAGATAATGAGGACAAGATCATAGGAGGAAAATGGAAACTCATTGATTCCTCTGGGTCCATCCTCCTAAAACCTTTTTTTGATGCTGTCGAAAACTTCTCCAATGGGCGCGCCTGGGTTAATGAAGGGGGAACAAGAGATAATGAGGGCAAGATCACAGGTGGAAAATGGGGGCTTATTGATTCCACTGGCACCATCCTCCTAAAACCTTCTTTTGATGGGTACAAAGATTTCACCAATGGGCGTGCCTGGGTTAATGAAGGGGGAACAAAGGATGATGAGGGCAAAATCACAGGTGGAAAATGGGGACTTATTGATTCCACTGGCACCATCCTCCTAAAACCTTTTTTTGATGATTTCGAAAACTTCACCAATTGCCGCGCCTGGGTCAATGAAGGTGAAAAATGGGGACTCATTGATCCTGCTGGCACATTCCTCCTAAAACGTTCTTTTGATGCCGTCAAAAACTTCACCAATGGACGCGCCTGGGTCAATGAAAGTGGAAAATGGGGACTCATTGATCCCGCTGGCACATTCCTCCTAGAACCTTCTTTTGATGGGTACAAAGATTTCACCAATGGCCGCGCTTGGGTACTTGAAGGTGGAAAATGGGGACTCATTGATCCCGCTGGCACATTCCTCCTAAAACCTTCTTTTGATGTGTACAAAGATTTCACCAATGGACGCGCCTGGGTCAATATAGGGGGAACAAGGGGTGATTTTGGCATGACAACAGGTGGAAAGTGGGGACTCATTGATTCCGTTGGGACCATCCTCCTAAAACCTTTTTTTGATGCCGTCGAAAACTTCACCAATGGACGGGCTTGGGTCAATATAGGGGGAACAAGGGGTGATTTTGGCATGACCATAGGTGGAAAGTGGGGACTCATTGATTCCGTTGGGACCATCCTCCTAAAACCTTTTTTTGATGGGTACAAAGAATTCTCCAATGAACGCGCCTGGGTCAATGAAGGAGGAACATGGGATGAGGGCGAGTTCACTGGTGGAAAATGGGGACTCATTGATTCCGCGGGCTCCATCCTCCTAAAACCTTTTTTTGATGCCGTCGAAAACTTTACCAATGGACGGGCTTGGGTCAATATAGGGGGAACAAGGAATAATGTGTACCGTGTCACTGGTGGAAAATGGGGACTCATTGATCCCGCTGGCACATTCCTCCTAGAACCTTCTTTTGATGGGTACAAAGATTTCACCAATGGACGTGCCTGGGTCAATGAAAGTGGAAAATGGGGACTCATTGATCCCGCTGGCACATTCATCCTAGAACCTGCTTTTGATGGGTACATAGATTTCACCAATGGCCGCGCTTGGGTACTTGAAGGTGGAAAATGGGGACTCATCGATTCCGCGGGCTCCATCCTCCTAAAACCTTCTTTTGATGCTGTCGAAAACTTCTCCAATGGCCGCGCCTGGGTCAATGAAGGAGGAACAAGGGATGATCAAGGCGGGGTCAGTGGCGGCGGGAAATGGGGGCTCATTGATGCTGCTGGTACCTTCATCCTAAGACCTGCTTTTGATGGGTACAAAGATTTCTCCAATGGCCGCGCCTGGGTCAATGAAGGAGGAACATTGGATGATTATGGTCAGCTCACTGGCGGAAAATGGAGACTCATTGACCCTGCTGGCACCCTTCTCCTAAAGCCTTCTTTTGATGCCGTTGAAAGCTTTTCCAATGGACGCGCTTGGGTCATGGAAGGTGGAACATTGGATGATTATGGCCAGCTCACTGGCGGAAAATGGGGACTCATTGACTCCGCTGGAACCATCCTCCTAAAACCTTCTTTTGACTTGTACAAAGACTTCTCCAATGGATTCACCTGGGTCAATAATGGTGGAATATGGTATGATGAGGACACTGTAATTGACGGAAAATGGGGACTCATTGACTCCTCTGGTGCCATCATCCTAAAACCAATCTATGATGAATATTCCGATTTCATAAACGACTTCATCAAACTCCGCCAAGGCAACAAATATGGCCTCTTTGACCTTCAAACCCATCAAACCCTCCCCTGCCAATACACCAAGATCTACCCCTCAGGACTCCACCGCTTCCTCTTGGAACAAAACGGTCGTTACGGTCTATACGCCCCACGCAAAAACATTCTCCTCCCCTGCGATTATGAAGCCATCGGCTTTATCGGAGAAGAAAAAGGCTGGATCAGGGTGCAACAAAACGGCAAATGGGGCTGGGTGGAGTGTGTAAAAAATAAAAAAGGAGAATTTGAGGTAATCACCAGAATTCCTTGTCGTTTTGATGGAGCCGGGCCATTTCAAAACGGCAAAGCGCGGGTGCGGCTGGAGCCTTATCCTAATGAGATTTTGATCAATGATAAAGGGGAGTTTTTATTTGAATCGCTCACCCAAAAATAGCTTTAGCAATTTCAGCTGAGGGAATGGGAAAAGAGATACTTGGGGATTGGCGCTGAATAGGGGTAAATGCAAAAAGTTGCATCTATAAAAGAAGCACTTTAAAATAGCTTTAAAACACCAACGACCATGAAAAACGCCACCCTTATTCTTCTTTTCTTTTCTTTCAGCCTTTCCATTTTTGCCCAACAGTCCCTGTCCCAAAAAATTACCAACATCACCTGGACCCTACAAAGTGATGAAATGAGCGGTATGGGTACCCATCAAAGTTTGCCAGCCAAAACTACGCTGGTGCTGGATGCAGCAGGGCAATGGAAGTCCTCCAATTCGATTAACGGCTTGAGCAACGGAATGTGGAAAGTGGATAAAAAAGGCCGTTTGATCCTGCAATTAGATAAAAAGAAACGGGGCTTTTGTGATTTGGAAGGTGCCTTGTTTGTGGTGACTGTTCCCGGGGTGGGGAAGGAGCGGAGGATGGTTTGGGGAAGGTAGGGATACACCTGAACATTTTGCTCGGAGGACATGAATTGCCTCCAGCTTCAGCTGGTGGATAAATGGTAGACTCTAGATTTTGGGCTTTAGCCCAATTTTACTGACTTTAGGAAAAAGGTTCATTCAGCGCAGCATTGTGCTGAGGTCTACCAACCCCCGACCCCTGGAAGGCAGGGTCGATTGGTTCTAGGTTTGGAAATAGAATCTGGCGTGGTAGAGACGTTGCATGCAACGTCTCTACGGTGTTTCGCGGAACACAACAATATTTTTTCACCCCAAAATAAAGAAATACAGGGTGAATAGACCTATTGGAAATCAGAACCAATCGACCCTGCCTGGAAGGGGAGTACATTTTCGGTAAGCAAAAATTCTACCTTTTGTTCGAGAAAAAGGTAGAATAGTGAGCTAACGTAGGCTGTACTCCCCTCACAGGTAGGGTCGATTGGTTCTGGCCTCAACCCCGAAGGGGTGACATGATTATAGCAAATAACCGGTGTTTATTCCATGAAGAGAAACCCCGAAGGGTAGGCTGTTCAGAATTAGAAAAAAAGTTCCCCCCGTTTTACCTTTGAAAAGGTGCTAAAACGAAGGGAACGTGAAAAAAAGTCAAGCTAAAGATATTCCAAAGGGATGGAAAATCAAAGCGATAGAGC
>NZ_JANRKL010000149.1:0-7672 GCF_033763495.1 Haliscomenobacter sp.
GTGTTTTCAATCAAAATACTGATGAAGCGCTCCATCGACCCAAAAGGTGCACGGTGGATCATCACCGGGCGGTGGGTTTTGTTGTCGGCACCTACGTATTCCAGTTCAAAACGTTCGGGCAGGTTGTAATCCACCTGAATGGTACCCAATTGCCATTGGCGGCCAATGGCGTCACGCACCATAAAGTCCAGTTTGGGCCCGTAGAACGCGGCTTCGCCCAACTCCATGGTGGTTTTTAATCCTACCTCACGGGTTGCTTCGATGATGGCGTTTTCGGCGTTGCGCCAGTTTTCATCCGTTCCGAGGTATTTCTCGGGCGTATTGGGGTCACGCAGGGAGATCTGAGCTGTAAATTCCTTAAAGCCCATTTTGTACAAGACCGTCCGAGTCAGGTCCAATACATTCAGGAACTCATCTTTTACCTGCTCTTCGGTACAAAAGATGTGTGCATCGTCCTGAGTGAATCCACGTACCCGCGACAAACCGTGCAATTCACCCGTTTGCTCGTAGCGATATACCGTACCAAACTCCGCAATACGCATTGGCAGATCGCGGTAAGAGTGAGGGCGGTGCGCATAAATTTCGCAGTGGTGAGGGCAGTTCATCGGCTTGAGCAAAAACTCCTCCCCTTCCCGTGGGGTATGAATGGGTTGGAAACTATCCTTGCCATATTTGGCGTAGTGCCCGGAAGTGACGTACAATTCCTTGCGGCCAATGTGGGGGGTAGTGACCAGTTTGTAGCCCCGCTTTTCTTGCTCGGTGCGCAGGAAGTTCATCAAACGGTCGCGCAGGGCGTTGCCCTTGGGTAGCCAAATGGGCAAACCCGCCCCTACGCGCTCGGAAAACATAAAAAGTTCTAGTTCCTGCCCCAACTTGCGGTGATCGCGTTTGCGGGCTTCTTCCAGCATCACGAGGTGTTCCTGCAGGTCTTTTTGTTTGGGGAAAGCAACCCCATAGATGCGCTGCAACTGCTGGCGCGTCTCATCACCCTGCCAATAAGCACCCGCTACGTTGGTCAATTTTACAGCCTTGATGAATCCGGTATCCGGAATATGTGGCCCGCGGCAAAGGTCCACGAAGTTGCCTTGCGTATACAGCGTAAGGGCTTCGTCGGCGCCGCGTTTTTCAATCAGTTCAATTTTGTACTCGTCTCCTTTTTCCTGAAAAAACTTCAAAGCCTCATCTCGGGTAATGTCCTTGCGGATGTAGCCATTTTTCTGCCGGGCCAGTTCGAGCATTTTTTCCTCGATCTTGGGCAGGTCGTCCAGCGAGATTTGTTTGCCACCGGGATCAACATCGTAGTAAAAACCATTCTCGGTAGCTGGGCCCGTACCAAACTTGATGCCGGGGAACAGCGCTTCCAATGCCTCAGCCATCAAGTGGGCGGAGGAGTGCCAGAAAGTGGTTTTTCCGTCTTTATCATCCCAGGTGAGCAGCGTCAAGGTCGAATCGGTGGAAATCGGACGGGTGGCATCCCACACCTCGCCGTTTACTTTTGCCGAAAGAACCTTCTGGGCCAAGCCCTCGCTGATGGAACGAGCTACTTCAAGCGCCGTTGTTCCTGGTTCGTATTGCCGAACCTTACCATCTGGGAAAGTAATGTTAATCATGGTTTACGTTGTTTATTTCGCTATAGCGGCTGCAAAAATAGGCAGGATTAGCAGGTTTTTTTAGGATTGGGGAAAAAAAGTTGAAGAAGGTTGAAGCGTTCGAGTTAAAACCAAACAGTTTAGATGAACTAAAGCACAACAATATTCCAGTGCAGAAAAAGTTATTTTCATATCGTCATTTTTCACACAATAGAACAATCATGTACCCTCATTCTACAACTATTGTTTTTCCTATGCTGCTTCTATGCTCTTCTTTTTTATTATCCGCTCAAAAATCATTCAACTTAAGACTACTAGATTCTACAACGCAGCAGGGTATCCCTTATGCCACCATTGGATTAAAAGTAGCTAATACTGGTGGCACTTCTGACCTGCAGGGTCGTTACACCTTCAACATTCAGGAAAAAAATCAATCCGACACGTTGATCATCAGTTGTATTGGCTATAAATCCAAAATTGTCCCTGTGAAAACTTTGGCAGAAAGTACGATGAATAGTTTTGAACTAATACCCATAGTCTATGAAATGGATGAGGTTGCGATATACCCTAACCCAGGAAGTGGATCCCTGATCTTGAACCCTATTGAAAAGAAACGCTATGAAATGAGTATAGGCTCAACTGGCTTTTTGCAACAAATTGCAAGTTTTTTCCCAAGACCAAAAAACATCGAAAATTTCTATTTAGAAAGTATAAAAATTTTAACATCCTCAGGGAAGGGGAGTTCCTTCAGATTAAGAGTGTATGAAAACAATGCCAAATTGAACGGCCCTGGGGCGGATATCCTTATATCGCCATTGATTGTAAAAGTTAAAGAACACCTTCAGCAAATCGATTTGTCACATTACAAAATTAAAGTGCCTGAAAACGGTTTTTACATCGCAGTAGAATGGCTAAAAATTAAAGAAAATATCATCCAATTTCGGAGTAAAGAGTCAGAAACCATTATAGCGTATGAACCCTACATTAAATCATATCGAGTGTCAAATGCTAAAGATCTTACTTCTTGGAGTCTGAATTACAAAAATGAATGGCAAAGACTGGCAGCAGGCTTTAACCTGGCCATCGAAGTCACCCTTTTGGGTGTGCAATAAAGGGGCTTATCTCAATTTTTTACCTATTTTTGCCCCACTACTAAGGACAAAATATAAGGGATAAAACCATGGCCAAAGGAAAAAAAGGCACCAATCGCCAATCTGCTTCAAGCCCTGCCCCAGGCAAAACAAATACTACGAACACAAAAGTAAATAAAGCCGTTTCCGCAGAAAGCACAGGCTCTTCGGGAACTGCTGGGCTGGTCATCGCCGCACTGGCTTTTTTCCTTTACGCCCCTTCCTTGCGCTATGGTTATGTGCTGGACGACCAGATGATGTACGTCAACAACCAGTACGTGCAGGAGGGTTTTGCCGGGATTGGCAAAATCCTGAGTACAGAGTCCTTTGCCGGCTTTTTTGGTGAGCAAAAAAACCTGCTGGTGGGTGGTCGTTACCGGCCTTTGTCCATCGTCACTTTTGCCATCGAAAAGGGTTTGTTTGGGCAAAATGCCGCCTTGAGTCACTTTATCAACTTACTCCTTTACGCCCTGTTGGGTTGGTTGACTTACCGCACCCTGCGCCGCATTTTTCCACCACAGGAAAAAGGCAGTTGGTGGTTCAGTCTGGCCGGGCTGGCTACCTTATTGTATATCTTGCATCCCATCCATAGCGAAGCGGTTGCCAATGTCAAAGGCCGCGATGAAATTATGGCTGCGCTGGGGGCCGTGGGAGCCTTGTACGCCAGTTGGCGCTACGCACAGACGGGCGAGCTGCGCTGGAACATCATTGCCTCCGTGATTTTTTTCCTGGGCTTATTGTCCAAAGAAAATGCCCTGACTTTTATTGCGGTGATTCCACTGGCGCTCTACTATTTTGGTTCGGCTAGCAAGCGGCATTTGCTGATCAATGCAGGGACATTGGCCTTGACTGGAGTTGTGTACCTGGCCTTGCGTTATGCCGTTGTCGGGCAGTTGTTGGGTGGACCCGATGCCGATCCCAACCCAATGAACGATCCTTTTGTCAATCTTTCTACAAGCAATAAATACGCAACCATTTTTCTGACCCTGGGCTGGTACCTCAAACTTATGGTTTTTCCTCATCCACTTACCCACGATTATTACCCTTACCATGTACCCGTGGTTGGTTTTGATGATTGGCGGGCTTTGTTGGGACTGGCTTTACATGTAGCGTTGGCGGGAGTAGCCATTTGGGGGCTTTGGAAAAAAAATGTCCCCACTTTTGCAGCGGCATTTTACCTGATCACCTTATCTATAGTATCGAATTTGCCCTTTAACGTGGGGGCTTTTATGAATGAGCGTTTTGTGTTTTTGCCCTCCCTAGGGTTCAGCTTATTTTGTGCTTGGCTGATTGTGGCGTTTTTGCCAAAAAAATTAGGGCTCAGTGCAGGGCAAAGTTACCCTCTGGGGCTGGGCTTGATTGCCGTAGTTTCTTTGGGTTATGCCTTCAAAACCTTCACCCGCCTACCCGATTGGAAAGATGAAACCACCCTGAATGAGGCGGCGTATCGAATTTCTACCGGAAGTGCCCGCGCCAAACTCTTCCATGCTGTAGCCATCTTCCGCAATGAGTACGCTCAATTGCCGACCAATGAGCTCAAAAAGGCCAAGTTGAATGAAATGATTCCGATGGTGGCCGAGGCTACCCGCATTTTGCCAGAGTACAAAGCGGCCTGGGGCTTTATGGCGGGACTGGCTGGCGAACGCTACAAAATTGACCTGCAACTCCAACCGATGCTGGATGTATTTGCCCAAGCTGCCGTGTACGATCCCGATTCACGGTCGATTCACGACTTTATGAAATACGTCAAACCAAGTAGTGGGGCGGTGCCTGAGGCGATCGCTGATTTTGCGTATCAGGTGGGTTACCTACACTTTGCGCAGCAAAAGCGGGATATGGAGCATGCGCGGCAGTATTTGAATTATGGCGTGGGGACAGAAGGGGTTGATCCGAGGATTGAGGCGGCACTGAAAAATCTGAGGTGATCCTTAGGTGCCTTAGGTTTCTTAGGTGGTGAAATAAGGAGGAACCTACGTAGCAGGATATTTTTTCACCACCTAAGAAACCTAAGGCACCTCAGAGTCACCTCAGATTAGGATCATCTTAAAAATAAAACCGCAATCCAACCCCACCACCCAAATCACCATCGGTGAATTCAAGTACCTGCAACCTTGGCGTAATCTGCGCGAAAAGTTCAAAGCGGTCGAAAAATACGTTCAGTCCAAAGTTGCCACTGATGCCAGCACCGATGTAATCTTCGTAGCGGCCCCGCTCATAAAAGGAGATGAAAGCCCCGGGGCCATAAAAGAAATTGACATTGCCGGAACCACCCACAGGCTTGTGGTACAAGGCGTGGACGTTGACAAACAAATAATCGTTCAAGTCCCAGGCTGCTAAAATATCGACCGAAGCCTTCTTGCCATTGTAGAACTTCAGGGTCAAACCACTCGGGTCGCCCACCTGTAAGCCGATGCCAACACTGCCACTGGATACCTGAGCCTGTACAAAAACGGTACTCAGTCCGAGCATGCCGAACACCAAAACGAATAGAATTTTTTTCATTTGATAAAAATTTGGGTATTACTAGAGGGGAGCAAAATATTCAGCTCAATGGGGGAAATCAGTTGTGAAACGTATAAAATAATCCGGTAAGTGTACGTTGGCAGGCAAAAAAAAGGCCGACTACTTCTGGTAGTCGGCAATGATATTGGGTACTCTAACTCTAAACATATCTGGGTCAAGCCGTTGGCCAGGGCCAGGACTCGGTGACGCTTTTTCCAATCGCAGGCTTCCAGTTTTTCTTTGGATTGGCCTTGATTTGGCGCGCCAGTTCAATCTGCCGAGGCGACAACACCTCTTCTGGCGACTTGCCCCCAGCCAAAAGGCTATTGGCACGCGCCGCTTGCAACTCCGTCATCGGCAGAAAGCGATAATGACTTTGATAAAGATAATATTTACTTTCGGGATCGGGGCGATAAGTGGAAGGATTTTTCACTTTTCCCTTTCCCAAAACCTTTTCCACTTTGGCTTGCTCCTGTGCATCTGCGGTAAAAACGCCATCGGCACATTTCACTTTGCTGCCCGATTCAATCAGGTTTTCAAAAGAGAGCAAGCGAGGGTTGTACTCCACGGTCACCACTTCGCGGCCAGCCATAAATCCAGCCTCGGTAGCTACTACTCCCGGGAGTTTCCCCAGTTCTTTTTCGCCAGTCCAAAAACAGTACATGGATAAGGTAGCTGTTTTGGTGCCTAAGGCCTTACTTTGAAACTCTTCCCGCAACAGTGCCAGGTAAGTGGGTACCACCAGATTGCTTTTTTCCAGGGCAACCAACATTGAATTCAAAACCGCCAATGGCGTATAGTTTCCTGAAACCCGCTCGGCCAGGTTCTTTTTGCTGGCATCCACAATGCGCACCACCGGGTTGTTCCAGGCAGGTTCATTGTACATTTTGAGCACTTCGGCGTCTTTACCACCTTTGTTGTTGTAAATCGCTACGGGGACGAACAGGGATTCGATGGCTTCGGCAATAAGCGGGTGACTCAGTACTTCGGTGCCATAACGCTGACAGGTACTGCACCCAGGCACTTCCTGAAAGAGCAAAAACACTGGCTTTTGTTCTTTTTTGGCCCGTGCCAAACCTTGTTCGAAATCACGTACCCACGCAACTTTACCCAACTCCGCCGGAGTTTGGGTACCCTGGGAAAGGGCGATACTGGAGAAGCCCAGCATCAAGATGAGTATTGTTTTGGTGTGTCTGAACATACAAGCGATCGAAATTACGTCTGCAAAATGGAACTAATATGGCACTTAAAATGTAGCGGTGAAGACAGTTTGTAAATACTTTTCCCAGAACTTTACATTTGTGTTCATTCAATTCAAGTTATGGAAAATATTTCGGTCACTCGTGACAATTACCTCATTACCACGGATAAAACGAAATTGGACCTGCATGCTGTGCACCAGTATTTGTCCAAAGAATCGTATTGGAGTCGGGGAATCCCCTTCGAAACGGTAAAAAAAGCTGCCAAGCACTCGCTCACTTTTATCGTCCTTTGCGGCGAAGAACAAGTGGGGTATGCCCGCATCATTTCCGACTTTTCCATCTTTGCGTACCTTGGTGATGTTTACATTCTGGATGCCCATCGCGGACAGGGTTTGTCCAAATGGTTGATGGAAACCATCATGGGGCATCCTGAGTTACAAGGGCTACGGCGCTGGGTCCTGGCTACCAGCGATGCGCATGGTTTGTATGCGCAGTATGGCTGGAAACCGGTGGCCAATCCGGCGATTTGGATGGAGGTGCACAATCCGGATGTTTATAAAATGACGAATTTTTCGAATGACGAATGACGAATTTGAAGCGTTGCCCAATATTCGTCATTCGTCATTCGAAAAATTCGCCAATTCAAAATACTAGATCATGTTAATCGAAACCTTACAAACTTTATACAATCGAGACCTGGAACGCCTCAGCCAAGAAATTGGCCTATACCAAAACGAGGCCAACATCTGGATCACCGATGGCAACATCAGCAACTCGGCAGGGAACCTCTGCTTGCACCTGGTTGGCAATTTGAACACCTACATCGGCGGGGAATTGGGCAAAACCGGGTATATCCGCGATCGCGACCTCGAGTTTTCTCAAAAAAACGTCCCCCAGACCGAGCTCATCCAAATGGTCGAAAACACCCGAAAGGTGGTGGAAGAGGCCTTAAGTAAGGTCACTCCCAAACAACTAGAGGCGGAATACCCGCTGGAAGTGTTCGCCGGAAAAATGTCGACCCAGTTCTTTTTGGTGCACTTGGTGGCGCATTTGTCGTACCATTTGGGGCAGATCAATTATCATCGGAGGTTGTTGGGGTGAGGAAATTAAACCCCGAAGGGTAGGCTGTTCAGAATTAGAAAAAAAGTTCCCCCCGTTTTACCTTTGAAAAGGTGCTAAAACGAAGGGAACGTGAAAAAAAGTCAAGCTAAAGATATTCCAAAGGGATGGAAAATCAAAGCGATAGAGC
>NZ_JANRKL010000150.1:0-13246 GCF_033763495.1 Haliscomenobacter sp.
CTCGAAACTGCTTAAGGTCATTGAAAATAGATTTTAATAAAAATCCAAATTCAGCAGCTAAATGGCTGTGGATTTCACCTTCGTAACTCATACTGGCAATGATTTCATCGTTGTAAAAATCAGCGCGGTATTCTGCAGAAGCGAGCACTTCCCAGTATTCATCCCAAGTAGCGGGGATCCGCACCAAAGCACCCTTTCCTAATGCTGCCAGTTCCTGATTGGTAAGTGGAAATTTCACGTCGCTCGTCATAATTGCAATCATTTGAGCTTACAATATAAATGATGTTGATTTAAAATACAAATTGTTTGTAGGTTTTAATTCTAAACAAAAAAATAATCGTTCTATTTTCAACATAAATGTGCGAAATTTGTCCTTACTTTAATTCGTTTATATTTTTTCACTCGAACCTGTTTTGAATTGGCTATGTCGACACGCCCAAATGATTTCAGAAACAAAGTGCAGATTTGGTTGCCGCTGATCATTGCAGTTTCAGTGGTACTGGGTATTGTGATTGGGATGCGCCTGCCCCAAGCCGCTCCTGCGGTCAAAATCAGCAAAAGTGGAGCAATTCATGATTATCGCCTCCGAGAGGGAAAAATTGAAGAATTACTGCGTTACATCGAGGCCAAATACGTGGATAAAGTCGACCGGGACAAACTGGTGGATGAGGCCATTGAAAAGCTGATGTCACAACTCGACCCGCATTCCTCTTATATTCCAGCTTCGGAATTGGAAGAAGTCAATGAACAATTGGACGGAAAATTCAACGGAATTGGGGTAGAGTTTTTGATTGTCAAAGACACGGCGGTTGTAGTTAGTCCTATGTCCGGGGGGCCTTCCGAAGTTGCCGGAATTTTACCCGGCGATAAAATCATCAAGGTTGGCGATTCGTTGATTGTGGGTGAAAAATTATCCAACCAAAGGATTGTCAGTTTTTTGCGTGGTGAAAAAGGCAGTAAAGTGCAAATATCTGTCCTCCGACCAGGGAGCAATAAATTATACCAGTACTGGATTACCCGGGATAAAATCCCTGTGAAAAGTATAGATGCGGCCTATATGATTGGTGAGCGGGTGGGATACATCCGAGTCAATCGATTTACTGCAGAGACCGATAAAGAATTTTTGGAATCCATGCGCATTTTATCTGAACAGGGCCACATGAAAGACCTGGTGCTGGACCTACGTGGCAATCCGGGGGGCTACATGCAAATGGCGACCAATATGTTGAGTCAATTGTTTCCCAATAAAGGCAACCTGCTGGTGTACACCCAGGGACGAGCTTCCCACCGTGCCGAATTTAATTCGAATGGTCGTGTATTTTACCCCATAGATAAAATTGCAGTGTTGATTGATGAAGGAAGTGCTTCTGCTAGTGAGATTATTGCTGGTGCAATACAAGACAACGATCGTGGAATTATCGTTGGCCGTCGTTCCTTTGGTAAAGGCCTGGTACAGGAGCAATACCAACTTAGTGATGGATCTGCATTGCGACTAACCATTGCCCGATATTTCACACCCTCAGGCCGTTCTATCCAAAAAGCTTACGATCATGGCTCGGAAGAGTACGATCGCGATGTTGAAGAGCGCTTCAAAAACGGGGAATTGCTTTCAGCAAATAAGATCAGCATCAAAGATTCTACCAAGTATTTTACTGCCAAAGGCCGGGTTGTTTTTGGTGGAGGGGGTATCATCCCGGACGTATTTGTGCCATTGGACACCATTCAAATCAACGAATTTTTCCTGAATGCCCGGCAAATGATCCCTGCCTTTGTGGTCAAGTATTTGGACAAACCCAAACGGGAGCAATTGTCTAAAATGGGGTTGAATGCTTTTCAGAAAAAATTCAACCTTAGCCAATCGACTCTGGATGATTTCAAGTCCTATACTGCGCAGAATGGCCTGCGTGGTAGTGCCGGAGAATGGAACAAAGCCCAAAAAGAAATTGCTCGTTTTATCAAAGCACGGATTGCCAAACACCTTTTTGATGATAAAGGATTTTTCACGGTTTTGAATCAAAATGATCCTACAGTAAAAGCAGCAATAAATTCACTCCACGCTACTGAGTTTACCAAATAGGAGATTTTACAATCTGAAGCAACCCTTCTTTACGTAATACTGTACAGGGAATTAAGCTAGGGCATCTCAAAATTACATTCGAACCCTGCCTTCGTATCACTTCTCCTTTGTGGTGCCTGTTCCTATTTTTATGCACTTAACCTAATCATGATTATGAAAAACATTTATCCCCGAATTTTATCCCTTTTGGCCTTAATAGGTTTGCTTTACAATAGCGCCTATGCCCAAACAACCGTCACCCTCAAAGCAAGCAAGGACAACACCATTTACAGCGAAGGTAGTAAAAGTAATGGTGTCGGAAGCTACCTGTTCGTAGGTAAAACCCAGGGTACAGTCAATGGAATCCGCCGCGCCTTGATTCAGTTTGAGCTGTCGGAAATACCCTCCAATGCAACGATTACCGATGTGAAGTTACAACTTACCGGATCGAAACAGGCCGCTAACGATATTGAAGTCCACCGCATCACTACCGCCTGGGGCGAGGGTACTTCCAACGCTGCTAATCAAGAAGGAGGTGGCGCTACTGCTACGACCAATGACGCTACATGGACCCATGGCAATTTCAATACGGTCACCTGGACTACTCCTGGAGGTGATTTTTTACCTGCAGTTAGTGCAACCGCCAATGTAAGCAGTGGAGCAGTTGCCACCTGGACTGGCGCCGGAATGGTTAAAGATGTACAAGACTGGGTGAGCAAACCAGCCAGTAATTTTGGCTGGATTTTGATTGGAGATGAGAGCACCAATGGCAGCGCGGTTCGCCTGGATTCCCGCGAAAGTGGTGCGGGTATTCCATCCTTGGTACTTACTTACACCACTCCGGTAGTAAAAGTGGACACATTCGTGTACGAAGCCAAGGTTACCGGACGCAATGAAGGAAACCCCGTTGCTACTTTGGCCAGTGGCAGTGTGTTGGCAACTTTGATTGGCGATACCCTTACAGTAAGTGGCAGTTTTTCTGGCTTGACGGATAGTATAGCCACCAATGTATCCGGGGGTGCGCATCTTCATTTGGGGTATGCAGGACAAAATGGCGGCATCCAGGTTATCCTGGTTTTGACCCCCGGCTCAAATCCTTTTTCAGGAAGTTTTGAGCCTCAAAAAAATAAATTCAAACTTACCGCTGCACAAATCACAGCCTTAAACAACCGCCAGCTTTACGCCAATATCCATTCCAAAAAATACCCATCGGGTGAAATTCGGGGGCAATTGTTGAAAAAGTCTGAGGCTTATTACGGCGCTAACCTTTTTGGTAGTTATGAAAACCCTGTCGTAATGACCCAGGCGAGTGGCGCTATCGCCGTCGAGTTAAGCGGCACCCAAATGATTGTTACGGGCTCGTTCAACCGCCTGGAAGGAGATTTTGCAGCCGATGTATCCGGCGGCGCACACATCCACCTCGGGTATGCCGGACAAAACGGAGGAATCCAAATCCCTTTAAAGGCAACAGCCAATGCCGACCTGAAAGGAGGGATATTTGAAGCGGCAAATAATACCTTTACTCTGAGTACCGACCAAATTACCGCTTTGAATAGCCGCCGCTGGTACGCTAATATCCATTCTGCCAAAGCACGCTCAGGTGAAATCCGGGGGCAAATTGTCAATAGTTCTACCCGGGCGGTATTCCGCGCACATCTTTCAGGAAGCAATGAGTCACCTGCAGTTAACACCCTGGCAACAGGTATGGTCATTGTGGAAGTGGTGGATACTGGCAATGTCATCGTATCCGGCTCCTACGCTGGATTGGAGAGTGACCTGGCTGCAAACGTCAGAGGTGGTGCCCATATCCATCGCGGTTTGGCGGGCGAAAATGGCAGCATCCTGTCTGAAGTGACCCTTACGCCGACCGATCTGCGCTCGGGTGCCCTGAATGCCAGCCAGAATGCTTTAAAAATTCCTAGTGCAGAAGTACAACGCCTGTTTAACCGGGGCTGTTATTTCAATGTACATTCTGCAACTTTTACGGGGGGAGAGATCCGTGGTCAATTTTTGCCAGAGAAGCCCATCAATTTCAGTGCTTATTTGTCCAGTATTTTTGAAGTGCCAGAAGCAGTTTCAAGGGGTTTGGGCGCGGTTAAAGCTGAGTTGTTAGGCACTGAACTGGTCATTTCCGGTACTTTCCGGGGCTTGAATAGTGCGGTGGCTACTGATGTTGCCGGTGGTTCACACGTACACCTTGGCTACGCCGGAGCAACCGGAGGCATTCAATTTAACCTAAAACCCACCATTGATGCCAATGGCCTGGGTGGTCGCTATGAAGCAAAGGACAATACCTTTACCCTGACCGCTGATCAGGTTACCCAATTGAAAAATCGGCAATTGTATGTGAACATCCACACCGCCAATCAGCGTTCTGGAGAATTGCGTAGCCAACTACTCCCCGAGGCCACCATGTACTTGGTTGCGCCCCTTTCAGGTGCAAGTGAACAACCCGTAGTGAGTACTTCTGCAGCGGGAATGGGGATTCTTGAAATCGCCGGAACCAATGGCACTTTCACCGGGGCTTTTGCTGGCTTGAGTGCTGATTTTGCCGCAGATGTAGCGGGTGGTGCGCACATGCACCGCGGCCTGGCGGGCTCCAATGGCTCTATTGTAAGGGCTTTAAAGGCTACCCCTGCGGCTGATAACCGCTCCGGCTTTTTTGCAGCAGCCGACAACAGCGCTACCATGACTGCCGGATTTATTGACTCCTTGCGCAAGCGTTTGAATTATGCCAACATCCACACCGCAGGCTTCCGGGCTGGCGAAATTCGGGGTCAAATTTTACCTCTTGCTACTTCTTATTTCACCGCCACACTATTGGGCGCAAATGAAGTTCAAGCGGTGGCCTCAGCAGGTTCAGGGGCTTTGAAATTTGAATTATCGGGTAGTATTCTGACTGTAACTGGCCGCTTTGCCGGTTTGCAGGGAGCATATGCCGCGGCTGTAGGTTCGCACATTCATACCAATACTGCGGGAAAAAATGGCGGGGTAATTATCCCCCTCAAACCAATCCTCGACGCCGATAACCTGGGTGGCAGTTATTTTGCTGCTGACAACCAGTACACCTTAACTGCTGATCAATTGACCGCCTTGTACGACAATGGCTTGTACGCCAATGTGCACAGCGACTTTTCACGCAGTGGTGAATTGAGAGGGCAAATTTTGCCAGAGATCAATCGTTTCCCTCAGGCAGGTAGCATCACTTCTCCGCCCAATGGAGGAACCCTCACTCTGGAAGGTAAATCCTCAACTTTGTTGGAACCAAAGTGGGATGCTGGCACGGACAAAAACAAACTGGCCTATACCTGGGAACTGGCCGCTGATCCACTTTTTGCCTTGGTGGTTTTCCGGCGCAATGTAGCGGATGCACTTTCCATTTCCCTGACTTATGGTGCAGTGGATACTTTGCTGGCTACGGCTGGGATCCCTTTGGGTGGATCCATCACCGTTTACCACCGCGTGAAAGCTTCTGATGGTAGCTTGACTACTGCCAGTGCGATTGCATCGGTTACGCTGACTAGAGGTACTGTAACGGGTACCCGTGATCTGACTCCCGGCCTAAGTGAAATGACGGTATTCCCCACCATGGTTGATGATCAAGTAAGTGTACGCATCCGCGCTGAAGAAGCCATCAAAGGTTCTCTTTGGATCAGTGATGCGCTGGGCCGCAAAATGGCGGAACGCCAGGTGAGTTTCCCTGGGCAAAGCGTCAATTTTGAAAGCTTTGCGGTAGGACAATTGCCTGCGGGTACTTACTTCCTGAGTATACTGAATGATGGAAAAATTGCTACCCGGCGCTTTATTGTGAAGTAGGGTAAGTAAGTTTTTTTTAGCTACGAGGGCACCAAGACGCTAAGGGATTGATAAGGTCAATGTCGGGTGTTTTGGTGCCTTTGTGGTTTTAGAGGGAAGAAACCGACGCCAGATGCACCTTTGAAAGTCCTCCGCTCAAACGTCCTAAACGTTTCGGTTTCCTTAGACAGAGGTAGAGGAGTTTTTGGTGAGCGTCAAGTTTCGAACCAACTTGCTGGCATAATAAAATAGTACTTCCTATGGCTCGATTCAAATCTCAATCCCCTCCTCCTCTAAATACGTCCCAATATTCATCACCACTCCATCCATTACTAGCACATCGTCATTCATCTGAAACACTTCCCATGTATTCCCTGGCTTTACTACAAGAATGGTATTGCTTTTGGTAAAAACCCAGATGATGCGCTCGGTGCCGAAGGACAACAACTTTTTAGATTTGGCCAATACGAAAGGAGCAAATAAATCGATACTGGTATCTTCAAGGGAAACTTTCAGGTCAATTTCAATGACCACTTTAGGGTAAACATCAATGTACTTGTTGGTGATTTTGGCAGGGGTCAAGATACTTTTGTCGTAAATGGCTACATCCAAGGCAAGATTATTGCGATGATCGAGATGATTGCCCACTTCGCCAGCAACGGGCTGATACAATTTCCAATCCAAAAACTGGGCAAATAGCCGCATCAAATAAGCTTTGATGATCGATTGTAATCCGCTATCTGGCATAATGTCTTCCAGTGTTTTTTTCTTATTTAAAACCTCTTTATAACCGGCATAATAAAAGGGTACCCCATCAATCGTTTCTCGAATGAGGAAGGCAGGAATTTTACGTTTTTTCGATTTTTTTGCTTCGCCAGTTACAGGCTGAGCGGGTGACTTTGCAGTCATAATATCCATTTTATCTTCAAAAATAGGCATAAAATGGGTAAGTTTCAAGCTGACAATGTAGATATCTTCCCCCCACCCACATCCCATTCCCCAATTTCCTCGTATATTCACCCATCAACCTTCATCAAACTTTAGATCGCATGCTCAACCTATCTGTCCTGCTTGAAGACAGCGCGCGGCGCTATCCACAAAAAACAGCCTATATTTTTGGCGAAGTTGAACTCAGTTTTGCCCAGGTCAATGGTGCCGCCAATCAAGTGGCCAATGGCCTGCGAGCGCAAGGCATCCATCCGGGGGATAAAGTTGCCCTCAGTTGTTTCAACCTGCCTTTTTTTCCCATCATTTACTTCGGGATATTGAAAGCAGGTGCCGTAGTGGTGCCGCTGAGTGTATTGCTCAAAAAAGACGAAATTGTCTACCACCTTAGCGATAGCGAGGCCAAGGCTTATTTTTGTTTTGTGGGAACCCCCGATTTACCGATTGGCCAAATGGGGCATCAGGCTTTTGGTGAAGTACCTACCTGCGATCATTTTTTCCTCATCATGCCCCAGCCAACCGATTCGCCGGCCATACCAGGAGTGGCCAATTTGGGCAGTTTGATGGCCGGACAATCCCCCGCAGGGCAAGCTCATGCCACTGGTGCCGAGGATACTGCGATCATCATTTACACTTCGGGTACCACGGGTCGCCCCAAAGGGGCAGAATTGACCCACAGCAACCTCTTGCAAAATGCCATTCTTTCCGCCGATTTGGTGGGCATTCAGCCAGCAGATACCTTGTTGATTGTGCTGCCGCTCTTCCACATCTTTGCGATGACGGTGTTGATGAATGCGGGTTTGTACCGGGGGGCTACCAGTGTTTTGCTGCCAAGGTTTGATGCTGAGGCGGTATTTGGACTTATGGCCAAACACAAAGTGACCGTTTTTGCGGGAGTGCCAACCATGTACTGGGGCTTACTGAATTACAAGGAGGAAAAATTCGATTACCAAAGCATCGCTGCCCAATTGCGCATTGCCGTATCAGGCGGAGCTTCCTTGCCCGTGCAGGTACTCAAGGATTTTGAAGCCCGCTTCAATGTGCCGATCATTGAAGGTTATGGCATGTCAGAGGGCTCACCCGTGGTAACCTTTAATCACCCCGATCGCCCGCGTAAGCCGGGGAGCATTGGCACACCAGTTTGGGGAGTCGAGGTCAAACTGGTCGACGACAAGGGCCAAACCATGGCAGTAGGGGAGAAGGGGCAATTGCTTTACCGGGGCCACAATGTGATGAAAGGGTATTATCGCAAGCCAGATGCTACCTCCGAATCTCTGCAAGATGGTTGGCTGCATTCAGGCGACGTGGCGATTCAGGACGAAGATGGGTATTTTTACATTGTTGACCGTACCAAGGACATGATCATCCGGGGAGGCTTCAACGTGTATCCGCGCGAAGTAGAAGAGGTGATGATTCAACACCCTGCCATTTCTCTGGTAGCAGTGATTGGAATCCCCAACGATGAATATGGAGAAGAAATTAAAGCCTGTGTGGTATTGAAAGACGGATCCAGCGCCAGCCCAGAGGAAATCATAAAATGGACCAGTGAAAGGATTGCGGCCTATAAATATCCGCGTGTGGTAGAACTGATGGATGCGCTACCAATGAGTGCTACGGGTAAAATTTTGAAAAAGGACTTGCGAAAGTAGGACGTTTGGCTTAGGACCAGAGCATATTGCGGCCAGCTTTGATGTATTTTTTGACGTTCAGCCAAAAAGCCATCACCAGGTAGACAATGATGGGTGACCCTAAAGTAACAAAAGAAGCGTAAATGAAATACAATCGCACCCGGTCAGGGGACAGGCCCATTTTTTGACCAACATAACTACAAACACCAAAGGCAGAGCGTGCCAAGAGGGATTTGACTTCTTTCATAGCTGTTGCTTAAAATGTGGTTAACCATTTGAACATGCAAATTAACGCAATATCCGCGAAAAGGTTGTGTTTGGTGGGAATTTTCAGCGGCAACACAAAGTTTACAACAAAAGCGACATTTTTTTAACACAAAGAGCACAAAGGCAGCACAAAGGGTACAAAGTTAGACGTTGACGCCGCCGCTTTGTATCCTTTGTGCTGCTTTGTGCTGAAGTCAAAAAAAGATGTAAGCTACAACATTTCTACTCGCAGTTGTTTCAGTGCTCGGGTCATTTGGGTTTCTACCGTTTTGATGGAAATGCCTAAGCGCTTGGCAATCTCCTGGTACTTGAGGCCCTCGTGTCGACTCAGTTGGAATACAGTACGGCATTGAGGGGGCAAACGTAAAATTGCAGAGTCTATTTTTTGCTGGGTTTCTCTCCCGATCAAGGTATCGTAAGCATCGGGCCCGGGGTGGGCCTGATCGTAAAGGCAATCGTCAGAGTTGTGTTGTTGTTTTTTGGATTGACGTTGTATGTCTATGGCCATGTTGCGGACACTGGCGTAGAGGTAATATTTTGCTGATGTTTTGATGTTGATTTGGGCTCGATTTTTCCAAATTTTATAGAATACCTCCGATACCGCCTCTTCCGCCGCTTCTGGGCTGTGTAGATAGCGGGTTGCAAAACTGCACAATTGCGTGTATTGGTTTTTAAAAAGGGCCTCAAAACTGGCCGAATCGCCTTGTTCCAGGGTTTGCTTGAACAACGTTTCAAGGTGGTGGTTTTGTGCAGCCATAATGAAGTCGATTTAGGAATTCCGAAGTTTATTTGGAAAATCTCCCTATTCCCTGAAGAATACTCGAAATTAGTTCAATTCATGGTATTTGTTTTGGTAAATGGGATAAAAAGCTTTAAAAAAGTATGTAAACGTTTACGGAACTTTTCGGCAGAATTGATAAAACTTCTTCCCTTTTTCTGAATTTGAGTAATATTGTAAAACAATAACCAAAGCCAAGCCATGCCGCAAGTCAGCATAAAGGACATTGCCCGGATGCTCAACATCTCGGTTGCCACGGTATCGCGGGCATTACACGATCGCTATGATGTTAACCCAGAAACCAAGCGTAAGGTATTGGAACTGGCCGATCGATTGAATTACCGGCCCAGCTCACACGCCATTGGGCTATTGAAAAAACGAACCCATACCATTGGTTTAGTCGTGCCGGAGATCGATAATCAGTTTTTTTCAGAAATCATCAACGGCCTGGAAAATGTAGCTTACCAGCAAGGCTACAACGTAATGATCTTTCAATCACAAAACATCTACGAACGAGAAGTAAAAATCATCGATCAATTGATTGGAGCGAGGGTAGATGGAGTAGCCATCTCGATTGGCAGTTCTACCCAGGATTTTAGACACCTTAACATGCTCAAAGACCTGGACATTCCCCTGGCTATGTTTGACCGGGCCAATGATCAGGTGTATGGCCATAAAATCATCAATGACAATTTTGAAGGTGGCTATAAAGCAGGTGAGTTTTTGATCAAAAGCGGCCGCCAACGCATTGCCCATATTGCCGGGCCCTCTACCCTCAAGTTGACTCGCTTGCGCATGCAAGGGTTTAAAGCGGCGCTACGGGACGCACAAATGGAACTTCGCCCTGAATACCTGGTGCATACCACTTTTCGAATGGAGGATAGCCACCAAACAGCATTGAATTTGTTGAACCTGCCTGAGCCTCCTGATGCCATTTTTGCGGTAAGCGACTATGTCGCTTTGGGGGTACTCAAGGCTGCCCGGGAATTGAATCTGCACATTCCTGCGGAGTTGGCACTGATTGGATTTACCAACCTTGCGGTTGGCCCTTTGCTTGAACCGCCTCTTACTACCATCAGCCAACAATCTTATGAAATGGGGCAGGAAACGGCCCGTATTCTCCTCGAAAACATCGAATCTCCCAATAAGGACTTCAAATTACAAACACGGATTTTTAAACCGGAATTGGTTGTCCGAAACTCCGTTTGAGCTTATAGCTTCGCTAAAAAAAAGAAACCCGCTCCGGCGAACCAAAGCGGGCTAGTTGGCATATGTCTATGCAGGAACTAGAGCGAAGCGGATTTGACCGTCTTGATGATCTGTGCAGCCACTTTGTAGGGATCTGCAGCAGAGTTTGGACGACGATCTTCCAGATAACCCTTCCATCCTTTATCCACAGTGTAAACCGGGATCCGAATGGAGGCACCACGGTCGGAAACCCCGTAGCTGAATTTATCGATGGATTGTGTCTCGTGCTTACCAGTCAGGCGCAAGTGGTTGTCGTGGCCATACACAGCAATATGTGCAGCGATGACATCAGCTGGACGGAAAGCTTCGAGAATTTTTTCGTAAGTTTCTTTGCTTCCACAAGTACGCAATGTGGTATTGGAGAAGTTGGCGTGCATACCGGAACCGTTCCAGTCGCCTTGGATAGGCTTGCAGTGCCATTCGATTGAAAGACCGTGGCTTTCACCCACACGCTCGAGCAGATAACGTGCAACCCAAATTTGATCTCCGGCAGACTTGGCACCTTTGGCAAAAATCTGGAATTCCCACTGGCCTGTAGCTACTTCTGCGTTGATCCCTTCAACGTTCAAACCAGCTTCCAGGCAAATGTCCAGGTGTTCTTCGATGACATCGCGGCCATAAGCCTTACCATAACCAACAGAACAATAGTATGGACCTTGTGGTGCTGGGTAGCCATTTTCAGGGAAGCCCAATGGTTTGTTGATGGAAGGATCCCAGAGGAAATATTCTTGTTCAAAACCAAACCAGAAGTCGTTGTCGTCATCTTGGATCAAAGCACGACCGTTGGAAGGGTGTGGAGTACCGTCTGCACTCAGTACTTCGGTCATGACCAACCAGCCATTTTTGCGAGTTGGGTCAGGATACAAGGCAACGGGTTTCAGCAGACAGTCGGAGGAGTTACCTGGAGCTTGCTCGGTAGAGCTACCGTCGAAAGACCACATTGGGCAATCTTCCAGTTTTCCGCTAAAATCATCAACAATCTTTGTTTTACTGCGCAAGCTTTGCATAGGTTGATAGCCATCCAACCAAATGTACTCTAGTTTTGCTTTTGCCATGATTGCTTTTAGTTTAAAAATTTTGTGTTTAAGGTGAAAAGGCAGAGTGCCCAAATACTGCTGAAGGCAGGTTTGAGCACTCTATCTCTATCTCGTGTTTTGAGTTAGAAGCTATACACTGCAGCTAGGAGGAATACTGAATTTGCTTTCAGTGCCTCATCGCTGTATGAGGTAAAGGTGCCACTGGCTTTAGCAGAATCAAATCGCAATTCAGGAATCAAACGTAAGTTATTTGCAATGGTAACATTACCTGATAGGGTCAGTGCAAAGATGTTATTGTCAACTTTTCCGAAAAGGAAGCCATCCTTGTCGTTAATGGTTTCAGCCCGCACCCCAAAAAGGAAGGAGTCACTGAAAGCATATTTAGCATACAATGCTGCACCAGACCAGCTAGAATCGCCATCGTCGTCAGAGGACAAAGTACGCATCGCTGCGTTGAAACCGAGCCCAAATTTTTCAGTTGCCTGGAAAGAGGCAGTGATGTCAAACTGGCTACTCATAATTTCTGGAGAGTCTTCTGTTTCTTCTGCGAAGCGTCCACCCAGGTAATTCAAATAGGTTGAAAAGTTACCATTTATGTAAGATAACTGCGCACCAAGATGTTGGCCTTTTACCACATCAATTTTCGTATCTGTGTCACCGAATACCCCAATCATTGCTCCAAACTTGTCAGATAAGGCCACGTTTGCTTTTACACCTGTGTGGAAGAACGGACCATAAGAGAACAAGTAAGAAGTACTATAATTGACGTTCAAGGGAGCATCAATCAATTCATATCCATAGAAGGTACTGAAGTTACCCAGGGTAAACTTCAAGGCCTCAAATGGAGCATAGGTAACATAAAGCTGTTTGATCGCAGTCAAAGTCGTTACTTTTCCATCTGCATCAAAACCTCCATTTGCTCCTTCAGCACGGGGGCCGAAAGCCAGGTCAGCAACAAACCCTACTTTACCCTCTTTGGATAAAATCAGGTTGGCCATACCCAGAGAGAAAGAGTTATTTGTTCCACCTGTAAAGCTGGTTGGTAGGGGTGCTTTTCCGGACAAGAAATAAGCATCTACTGCACCTCTGATGACAAGTGGAGATTCAGGAACTGAGTCCTGCTTACTCCAGCGCTGCTTGAAGCGCGAAACCAATGACTCTTGTAATACATCATCTTGAGCAAAAGAAATGTTTGCGAGAGAGACAAACACAAATAGACATACTGCACTGTAAAAAATTCTCATGTTCAGATATTTGAGGGTTAGAGAAAGAACAAACCAGCATTTTGGCACAATTTGAGATTGTGCTAACCCATTAATTTTCACCACATCTATGGCGAATTTTAGTGGGCATGATGATAATCCATTCTCATCCTCTCAAAAATCATTTGAGAAAATGCGCAAGATGTTTTACCTTTGCTCAGCTTTAGTTGAAAATGGATTACCGTTTTCTTTCGCAGGCTTCCAGATTCCCACAAATCTCGGAGGCCTTT
>NZ_JANRKL010000151.1:0-23315 GCF_033763495.1 Haliscomenobacter sp.
TTTTTTACCGCAGAGTTTCGCAGAGTAAACCACAGAGTTTCTCAGAGTTTAATTAGTTTTTAGGAGTTTTGCCACCTCTGGTGGCTGGAGGTTGAATGCGATTAAAGTCTGATTGTTAGCCATTTAGTATTCATTTAATGCGCCTCTGAGTACTCCTAGCCACCGAAGGTGGCCTAAACTCTGAGAAACTCTGTGGTTTACTCTGCGAAACTCTGCGGTAAAAAAATGTGGTGGATGAATAGCTTTTAAAAAAATAACTAATTGATAATCAAAAAAATAAATTAAAAACTACCTTGGCTATTAAGTAATGAAATTGCTATTCCGCAAACGAAATCTGCCCGAGTTCCCGCATTTTGAGTTCCAGACGAAGCAAGGCATTGTTGGGATCCGAACCAAAAATGGAATACACCACTGTGCCGTCCTTGTCCACTAAAATCCAGTGTGGGGTTCCTCCGGCACCGTAATTCAAAAACGTAGTGTCGTAATTTTTGTCTTTGAAAAAAGGGAAACGGATTGCGAATTCCTCCTGTGTTTTGGCAAATTTTTCAGTAGAAATATCCAGGGACTCAAAATTGGTGTGGATGCCCAATACCTGAATTTGATCGCCCAATTCGTACACCATCCGATTGGCGTAGGGAATGGCACGCCCCAAACAACCCGGACAACCGAGGCTGAAAAACAAGATCAGCAGGGGCTTACCCAAAAATGCTTCCTGCTGAGGAGGCTCTTCCTCAAAAATCTTTTCCAGCGACCAATCGGGCAGCGGTGCCCCAACGCGGAGTAAACTTAGATCTAATCGATTGTGCATGCATTAATAACGTTTTGGCGGGCTGGAGGTTGCTGAAGAGGGGGAGAAACTGAGTTTTTGGGGAAGCCAGAGGCGGTTTATTCCATTTTGGGGGCAAAACGGGGAGGGTGATTGTTAATCCATGCACGATTTGAAACCCCGCCCCGAAAGTTTCAGACTTTCGGGGCGGTCGAGCAAAGCACGGGTTCGCTGCTTTACCTCCCAGAAGGTTTCAAACCTTCAGGGAGGGGTTCTAGATTTGTGCACAGGGTCTAGATTTTCAAATTGCATTAATTCTGTTGCAGGCCTGATCAAAATAAGCCAGGATTTTTTGCATGTACTCCTCCCGGTGTTCCGACTTCATGATGCTGGCGTGTTGGGCATTTTCAACTTCCCAAAACTCGGCGGGCACTGGGCAATTTTGCTGGAATCTTCTGCCCATTTCAGGCGGCGTCCAGGTATCCGCCTGGGAATAAATGAACAGAATGGAGTCCAGATTTTGGGCTTCCTTGATCCGCTCCACCATAGTGATTTTTCGTTTGTAGCGGGGCATGAGGAGGTTCATCAGTTTCAACACGCGGTAGGCGAAAGGGAAATTGATCCAAAATTCATCAAGGGTAGTGGAGGCACTTTCGATGATGGCAAAATTGTATTGGTGCCCAGGGTCGGCAAAAGCGATGGTGGCCCATTGTCCACCCAAGGAAATGCCGTGGTAGCCGATGGGCAAATCAGGTGTCAGTTCTTTGGCCTTGGTACTGATGGCCACAATGTCGTCAAAATAGGAAAAATTGCCGTGGGTACTTTCTCCAAATCCATTGATGTCGAAGACCAAAACATTGTACGCGTTGCTCCTCAACAATTCCGTGTAGCCATTTTTGATGAAATAACCTTTGGCTTCTTTGCCCATCGGGTGCCCTAGTACGATGGTGGCTTTGGCGGGTTGTGAGTGCGCTGGCGCAAAAAGGCCAAAGAGGGTTCCGCCGGATTTACTCGTGGTTTGGATGGGCTGCCATTCTTTTTGCTCGGCCTTAGAGAGTGGGTTTCTCCACTTCACCATAAAATTGCCGAAGAATGGCTTTTTCAGGAGTTTGTAGATGTACATGGTTTGAGGTTTTCGGGTGGTGTGGTGTTTGGTCGGATTGTGAAGGGAGAAAGATAAAAAATGTGGTTGAAAACAAAAGTTGATATTGCTGCTGAAGTAGGTTATTTTTGTTGATAGAATTGATTGTCGATGATTGCTCCTGAAAGTCCACGCAAAAGATTGCCCAGAATTCCAGCAAAAAGGATTCCAGCTGCCTTGATTTATGAGATCATGGACGGCAAGCCTGTTTATTACAAAGGGTATCGTGAGGTTTTAAATAATGAAAAAACGTTGGAAGAAGTTATGGGTGCAAGTACACTACAAGGTTTTATCGTTGCATAAATTTTAAAAACCTTGTACAGAAATCTTGATGATAAGCTCTACAATATTCTGACCAACGAACAAGGCCTACACCTGAATCGAAAGAATAACTTATCTGCAGATATTGCGATTTACGAAAAAACAAAGCTTTCTGTCGCTCAAGCTGACAAGCATTACGCAACACTACCACCAAAAATCCAAATCGAAGTAGACATCAATGCCGATATGGATGAGGAACTTTCCGAAACCAGCTACATCCAGCAAAAAACGGACAAACTCCTGGCCTTTGGCGTTGAAAAAGTGATTTGGGTGCTTTCAGATAGCAAAAAAGTCATTGTGGCTACACCTCATGACAATTGGCAGATGATTGATTGGCACAAGGAAATTGAGGTTGTGGATGGAGTTGGGTTTTGTATTGGGGGATATTTGAAGGAGGAGGGGTCGGAGTTTGCGTAGGGGTACCTTATTTAGGGACCAAGAAGCATCATTTAATTATTTTTTACTTCACATTGATAGGGTTACAAAAAATGTACTTTAAAATAAACTTTGAGTCCTTTGAAGCAAAGCACGGATTCGAGATTCCGCTGAGTTTTAAATTACTGAATAATGCAGCTATACTTAGCTCAATTTCGGTAACTGTATTTGATGAAATTATAGATCACCATTTTCAGCTTAGCACCATCAAACTTAACTGTAATCCTGAATTTGCTCCTCAAGGCATTGTTATTGATACTTTTTCACCTGATAATAAATTACTTGAACACTGGGAAAACCACATTCTCGGAGATGCTTTATGGGGCAGCCATAAATTATTACCATTTGCCCATTTAGCAGTACCAGCTCACACCAAGCTATTTTTGGGTGTTTCAGACGAAAATTATGGAAAGATATTTGTCAACTCAAATGACGAAATGATTTATAAATCAGGAAACAACATCTACGAATTGTATCCTGATTACTTGAGTTTTCTAGGAAGTTGTGAAAATCAGATGAATGAGGATAGGGTAATACAAATTGCTGGTAATTCTGACAATTTATATAGATGCTGGGGTGAAGACTTTTGGAGAATAAAAAGGTGATTATATGATTCTCGTTGATGCTGATAACGATGTTCTTTTTCTCTTTCCTCCCCCCGCCGAACGTTTTCCCCCATTTTACTGTTCTATGGCATTGAAACCATACCTTTTATTAACTTTGCACCCAAAAGCCAGCCAGGCTTTGAAAAATAGCGATTGATGTTTCCCGAATACGATGTGATAGTAGTGGGGGCGGGCCATGCCGGTTGTGAAGCCGCGGTGGCCGCAGCAAATTTGGGCTCCAAAGTGTGCCTCGTGACGATGAACATGCAAACCATCGCCCAAATGTCGTGCAATCCAGCCATGGGCGGGGTAGCCAAAGGGCAAATTGTGCGGGAAATCGACGCTTTGGGGGGCTATTCCGGGATTGTAACCGATCATACCATGGTGCAATTCCGCATGCTCAATCGCTCCAAAGGCCCGGCCATGTGGAGCCCGCGGGCACAAAGCGACCGCATGTTGTTCGCGCGCAAGTGGCGGAATATGCTGGAAGCACATCCCAATGTAGATTTTTGGCAAGACATGGTCAAAGGGCTGGTCATTCGCGGCGGCATTGTACGCGGCGTAGTTACCAGCATGGGCCTCGAAATACCCGCCAAAGCGGTGGTACTCACCAATGGCACCTTCCTCAATGGCATCATCCACATTGGTGAAAAACAACTCGGTGGTGGCCGTTCAGGTGAAAGTGCCGCCAAAGGCATCACCGAACAGTTGGTCGAACTGGGTTTTGAAGCTGGCCGAATGAAAACGGGCACTCCCCCCCGCGTAGACGGCCGCACGCTCAACTACGATGTGATGGAAGTGCAACCCGGCGACGAACAACCCAGCAAATTCTCCTACACCGATACGCCGCCGATCACCAAACAATTGCCTTGCCACGTGACCTACACCAGTCCGGAGGTACACGAAATGTTGAAAACGGGTTTTGACCGCTCGCCGATGTTCAACGGGCGCATTCAGGGCTTGGGGCCACGGTATTGCCCTTCGATTGAAGACAAAATCAACCGTTTTTCCGACAAAGATCGGCACCAGTTGTTTGTGGAACCCGAAGGTTGGGATACTTGCGAAATATACGTCAACGGCTTTTCTTCTTCCTTGCCGGAAGATGTGCAATACAAGGCACTGCGCCTGATTCCGGGTTTTGAAAACGCCAAAATGTTTCGGCCTGGCTATGCCATTGAATACGATTATTTTCCACCCACCCAGCTGGAATTGACGCTGGAAACACGTTTGGTGAAAAACCTGTTTTTTGCCGGACAAATCAACGGCACCACGGGGTACGAAGAGGCCGCTTGCCAGGGCATGATGGCGGGTTTCAACGCCCATTTGGCCATCCGGGAAGAGGAGCCGCTGATCATCAAACGTTCGGAGGGGTACATCGGCGTACTCATCGACGACCTGGTGAACAAAGGCACTCAGGAGCCCTACCGCATGTTTACTTCCCGGGCAGAATACCGCATTTTGCTGCGTCAGGACAACGCTGATTTGCGCCTGACTCCCTTGGCACACAAACTGGGAGTAATCGGTTCCGAAGAGCGCATGGAAAAGGTGTGCAGCAAAGAAGCGGCAGCTCAGAGGATTCAGCGCTTTTTGGAAGAATACAGCATTGCGCCGGAGCAAATCAACCAATATCTGGAATCGAAGGAAAGTTCGGCTACCCGCCAAAAGGTGAAACTGGCCACCATTCTGCTGCGTCCCAACATTGGTTTAGACGAATTGCGCAACGTGGTGCCCGATCTGGATCAGTTTCTGCAAGGCCAGGACCAGGAAAACATTGAACTGGCCGAAATCAACATGAAATACGAAGGCTACATCCGCAAGGAACAAGAGCTGGTGGATAAAATGAATCGTTTGGAGGAAGTGAAATTGTGGGAGACCCTGGATTACCACACTTTGCCGTCCTTGTCTAAAGAGGCCCGGGAAAAATTGACGCGCATGCGCCCGCGTACGATCGGGCAGGCCAGCCGGATCAGCGGGATTACGCCGTCGGATATTTCTGTATTGTTGGTGCACATGGGGCGCTGACGCCTAATTTTATCGCCCTAATATCAAAAATTTCTTCACAAAAAAATACCGTTATGTATCCAATGCTTGTACACTCCCATTCTGGTTTGCGCTGGGTGGTTTTATTGTTGTTGTTGGCCGCCATTTTTAATGCCGGAACCAAGATGGGAGGCAAAGCCAGCTATACCGATAAAGACAAAAAACTGGGTTTGTTTGCCTTGATTTTCAGCCACGTCCAATTGGTGATCGGGATCGCACTTTACTTCATCAGCCCCAAGGTGCAGGCTTTCCGTTTTTTCAGAATGGAGCATTTGGCGATGATGATTATTGCTATTGCGCTGGTCACCATCGGTTACAGCCGCGCCAAGCGCAAGGCGGATGATGCCGGCAAGTTCAAAACTACTTTCTGGTTTTATTTGATTGCGTTGCTGGCGATTTTGGCGGGTATTCCATGGCCGTTTATGGGTTATGGCAGTGGCTGGTTTTAAAGCTACCGCATGAAAGCTTAGGAACGGAAGCCAGGGCATTTTGGACTAAACACCAAAATGCCCTGGCTCGTTTTTTGTACAATGGTCAACTTTTTTTTGATCCCACCTGTTTAAAAATATGCTATCTTGGCGAACAAAAACAGCAAATAAATCTTGATGAAGCATTTCGTCGCCATCTTCTTCTTCACCATTATGATTCTCAATGCAATGCTACCCTTGGTGGAGCAGTTGCAAACTAAGAATTCGTACGAATTGGCCGAAGTTGGAGGAGATGACACAGACGATGAAAACAAGAGCGAAAAAGAAAGTGAAAAGGAAGGTGAAAAAGAGAGTGAAAAAGAACAATTAGAGAAAAAAACAATCTCTCTACCTGCCTATTTGTTGGTTAGACACGAGGAATACCAACTCCAACAGTTCAATAGATCGATTTTTCCTTTAAACGAATTGCCTGAATCAGCACTTTACACCTCACAGCTTGAATTACCTCCCGAGGCATAAGTTACGCCTCGATTTCCATTTATAAAGTCTATCGGTTTCATCTAAAATTCCTATTGGGATGGCATCCTAACCATCAGGGGTTTCAAACGTGCATTGCACGTCAAATTTTGCTTGCAACATGAGTAACAGATCAACGTATTTTAGAACGGATATCCTGTCCGGAGCAGTTGTATTTTTAGTTGCCCTGCCTTTGTGTTTGGGCATTGCTCTGGCTAGTGGCGCTCCACTTTTTGCGGGCATCATAGCTGGTGTCATTGGTGGTATTGTTGTAGGTATCCTCAGCAAATCCCAATTGAGTGTTTCCGGACCGGCTGCAGGGCTTACTGCCATTATTTTGGCGGCAATCGGGACTTTAGGCTCCTATCAAACCTTCCTGGTGGCGGTGGTTTTGGCGGGGGGCATTCAAATTGTATTGGGCTTGGTTAAGGCGGGCACCATTTCCAATTACTTCCCCTCCAATGTTATTGAAGGGATGTTAACGGCAATTGGCATCATCATCATCCTCAAGCAAGTACCCCACGCCATTGGATACGATGTAGACAACGAAGGGGACTTCTTTTTCATCGAAAAAAATACCGGGCACAATACCTTTTCAGCCCTGATTGATGCAGTCAACTATTCACACCTGGGAGCAATCACCATTACATTGGTATCCCTGGCTATTCTGATTGCCTTTAATAAGGTCGCTTTTTTGAAAAAACTAAAGGTAGTTCCAGGAGCGCTCGTTGTCGTTATAGTCGGGGTTTTGATCAATGAGTTTTTTAAATTATCTGGTTCCAGCCTGGTCATCAGCCAAGAGCACCTGGTCAGTTTGCCTGTACCCAAATCGTTTAATGATTTTACGGGTCAATTCTCACTGCCCAATTTTGCGGAAATTACCCGGCCCGACGTGTGGGTGGTTGCACTAACCATCGCAGTGGTGGCAAGTATTGAAACCCTCTTGTGCATTGAAGCATCTGATAAACTTGACCCCCTGAAACGGTACACAGATACCAACAGAGAATTATTGGCTCAGGGTACTGGCAACATCCTAAGTGGCCTATTGGGCGGTTTGCCCATGACTTCAGTGATCGTGCGTACTTCGGCCAATATCAACTCTGGCGGACGCACTAAAACTGCTACCATCGCCCATGGCATCCTGCTTTTACTGGCGGTTGTAAGCATTCCAGCCATCCTCAACAAAATTCCACTGGCCTGTTTGGCCGCGGTGTTGCTGATGATCGGGTATAAGTTAGCCAGCCCTGCTGTGTTTAAACACATGTGGAAGAGTGGCAAATACCAGTTCATTCCTTTCATCATCACGGTGGTGGCCGTGGTTTTTACCGATTTGTTGGAAGGGGTAGCAATAGGTTTGGTCGTCAGTGTGTTCTTCATTTTGAGAGCTAACCTGAAATTGGCTTATTTTTTCAAAAAAGAAGAGTACCACGAAGGCGAAGTCATCACCATCAAACTGGCTCAGGAAGTCTCTTTTTTGAACAAAGCGGCCATCAAACAAACCCTCAACCATTTACCTGCTCAAAGTAAAGTGGTAATTGATGCAACCGATACTTTTTACATTGACCATGATGTAGTTCAGCTCATCAAGGATTTTTTGAACATCGGCTCTAGGGATAAAGACATCCGGGTATCATTGGTCGGGTTCAAAGATGAATACACCATGGAATTTTCGTCCCACGTTTCGTCCAACTAAAAAAATGAAAAGACACATGAAAGCGCATACATCAGTAACTCAATCTTCAATCACTCCGACACAGGCTATTGAGTTTTTAAGGGAGGGGAATGAACGATTTGTCAACAACTTAAAAGCAAACCGCGATTTGCTTCAGCAAGCCAACGAAACCCGGGATGGGCAATGGCCTTTTGCGGTGATCCTGAGCTGTATCGACAGTCGGACCTCGGCTGAGTTGATCTTTGATCAGGGTTTAGGCGATATTTTTTCGATTCGAATTGCAGGGAATGTAGTCAATACCGACATCATCGGCAGTTTGGAGTTCGCCTGCAAAGTTGCGGGTTCAAAACTGATCGTCGTATTGGGCCATAGCAAATGTGGAGCCATTAAAGGCGCTTGTGATCACGTGGAAATGGGCAACTTGACGGAACTTTTGTCCAAAATCCAGCCCGCCGTTTATGAGGAAGATGCTACCAGCGACAAAGCCAAGCGGAATTCCAAAAACCCGGAGTTTGTGGAAAATGTGGCCACCATCAACATTCGCCGTTCGGTCAAAGCGATCGTCAACCGCAGCTACATATTGGAGCAAATGATTGAAGCGGGGGAGATTGCGATCATTGGGGCCAAGCACGATCTGGATACAGGGCAAGTGGAATTTTTGGAAGATACCTTGATTTCTTGCAAAACCGACGTCATGGCTCAAATGGCCTGAGGTATGCCCTTCTTTAATAAGGCTGTTTTATGTTATTTTAATAAAAAATCCGGCAGTCCGACTTCTGGTCGACTGCCGGTTTTTAATTTTTCTGCGTCCCTAATTCATAAAAGCTGCATTGAAACTTCCAAAATCTCCAGTTCCTTTCCAATCGATAACCTGACCAGCTTCATTGAACGTCCAGACAAAAGAAGCCTTTACACTGAAAGATTTTCCGGTGCTGCTATTCATACCATCGTGTTGTACGTCGTTGATGACCTGATTGCCTTCCTCCTTAAAATTTGAGGGCTGGAAATTTATGGTTTGGGTTGTGCTACCTAGGGCCATGAAAAACTGCAGTACGCCATCCTTCCCCTTAAAGGTACCTCCGGAAGGGGCCACTTGGGGGTCGGCGCCATTGAAAAAAGTAACGTTGTCGGCCAATTGGGTCAGGATTCCGGGTACATCACCTTGAGCGAAACAGGAGTAGATGTGTTGTACGGTTGCGAGATTCTTTGACATGATTGTTGATTTAGGTGTTGATCTTTGATGAAGCAAAGGTCAGCCTAAATACCAGGCACCGCAATCCGCTGAATTAGGGAATTTGTAATCCCTGAAAAAGGGGAGATCTATTCTTGTTCGGTTAAAAAGTTAATGTTTTCCTCCAGCTGCGCTAACAAATCCCCAAACAATCTACGATTTACCAACTTGGTAAACCACCAAAACAGGGGCGTCACCACCACCATCCCCAACAAGAGTGGAAGCATAAAGCTCTGGGTTTGTAGAATATCTACGATCCCCCGATCCGGGCGGACCAGCATGTAAAAAAAGCCCAGCGCAAAGGACATGGGATAAATGAACCAGCCGAGAATGGCATCAATACGGATGTTGTTGTTGACAATTTTGTGATAAGCTTGTAAGGTGTGCAACAAATCACCATCCATGACCACAGCCTTTTGTTGCAAGTGCCATAACTGCCACCCACTAAAAAGTAGTGCCAGGCTGTAATACAGCAAAATGCAGAGGGCAATTGGCAGCTTTTCAGGCGCATTCCAATTGTACCACATAAACCCCAGGGCCAGCAGCAGATAAACAATGACTGCATAAAGCCTGAATCGAATGACCCGCTTAACCCCGGCAAGGGGGGCACGCGAGCCATGTTGCAAGGCCTCCAAAATTTCAATTTCTGAAAGAGGAGGCGCGGCCAGATTGGTTTCCTGCAATTTGTTCCATTCCTGCTGCAAATCCATAGTACCTTATATTTTGGTGCTTGACCAGTTTTTTAAACGTTGCACTACGTTTTGTTTCGCACGGTGCAGACGCACGGTAGTGTTGTTTTTATTCAGCCCGGTTACCTCGGCAATTTCCTCATTGTCGTACCCATCCAGGTGGAGGGTAATGATCACGCGGTCAATTTCATTCAGTTGTTTGATCGCCAGCCACAACAATTCACTGTCTTCGGGGCTGTGCCGGAGAGGTTCTGAAGCCCGGTCATATTGGCTGTTCAATTCGCTGGTTGGTATTCGCTGCCTGCGGCGAAAAGTAAGCACAGTATTGAGGCTGATGCGGTACAACCAGGTGGAAAAAGCAGCCTCCCCTTTGAAACCTGCATAGGATTTCCAGGCCTGCAGCAAGACTTCCTGATACAGGTCGCGCCGATCCTCAGGGTGATCCACATACAAGTGAATGACCTTATGAATGATCCCCGCGTTTTGTTGCACCAATTGGACAAACTCTTTTTCCACGCAAAAAAATTAAGCCTGGGCTGAAATATTTTAAATGAAATCGAGACAAGTTAATGAGTTGTCAATGAAAGTAAAAAATTACGACAACTGCCAATTTTTTGCGCGATTTGCAGTATCATTGAGCGTTAAATGCCAGAACCTATGCTCTTGAATTACATCCACTGGACGGCTTCTCCAGAAATTGTTTCGATCGGCCCTATTACCCTACGTTGGTATGGATTGCTTTTTGCCTCCGGCTTTTTGCTCGGCTTATTCATTGTTCGCAAAATGTTTATAGCGGAAAAAGCTCCGGAAGAATGGCTGGACAAAGCTTTTGTGTATGTAGTGGTAGGCGCAGTAGTGGGTGCTCGCCTGGGCCATGTCTTTTTTTACGATTGGCCTTATTATAGCCAACATTTGAGTGAGATTCCACAGGTATGGAAAGGTGGCTTGGCCAGCCATGGCGGTGCGATCGGGGTGATTTTGGCACTCTGGATTTTTTCCAAAAGGGTATCCAAAAAATCGGTATTGTGGATTTTGGACAAAGTAGTCGTACCCACTGCGCTGGCAGGTTGTTTCATTCGTCTGGGCAACTTAATGAACTCTGAAATCCTGGGTAACCCAACCACTGCTAGCTGGGGATTTATCTTCGAAAAGGTAGATGGGCCCAATGGCTTGCCCCGGCACCCTGTACAATTGTATGAGTCATTGAGCTATTTGATCAGTTTTGTTGTTCTGTATTATACGTACTGGCGCACCGAAAAACGCCACAAACCGGGCTACATGTTCGGCTTGTTCATGATTTTTATCTGGGGCATCCGCTTCATCATGGAGTTTTTCAAAACCAGCCAGGGCGGCTTTGAAACCGCATTTAATAATGTTTTGTCTACTGGCCAGTTGCTCAGTATCCCCTTCGTGTTGATCGGGGTATACTTTGTGCTCAGGCCGGTAAAGGCGGCGTAATTGCGGATTGCAGATTTCGGGTAGTATTTTGCGCTAACCGAAATCTGCAATCCGAAATCATCAAGATGAAGGACGTTCAAATTCTTCGCGTGTTTTTCCTGGGGGTGATGGCCATCATCGGGATCTTGTCTTTACAGACATATTGGGTGGTCAATACCTGGAACATCAACGAAGAAGAATTCAATGGGCAAGTTCATCGGGCTCTGTATCGCGTAGCCCACGCTATTGCTGATACCAACGACATTATTCTGCCTGCCAGTAACCTCATCAAGCAACGCAGCGGCAATTATTATATCGTCAATACTGAAACCGAGATCAATCCTTCTTTGCTGGAATTTTACTTGCAAAAAGAACTGGAGAAACAACAATTGCGCATTGATTTTGAATACGCAGTTTTTGATTGCAGCAATCGCCAGATGGTGTACGGCAACTATTGCGCCTATGGACAGGATTGTAAATCTTCAAAGGCCGTACAACAGAATTTACCTTTCGATCACGAGTTTACCTATTACTTCGGCGTCCGTTTTCCTACCCGCAACAATTTCCTGTTTGGGAAAATGCAGATTGCATTGATCATGACGGGGATTTTGTTCATTACCGTCCTGTTTTTTGCGTATTCCTTGTGGGTGATTTTTCGGCAAAAACGCTTTTCGGAAATGCAGAAGGATTTCATCAACAATATGACGCACGAGTTCAAAACGCCCCTTTCCACCATTCAAATTGCTGCCGACGTTTTTCTCAAACACGAAGAAGTTCAAAAAGACCAGCGCCTGGTTCAATATGCGGGTATCATTAAGGAGCAAAACTCCCGCCTCAACCAACAGGTAGAGCGGGTACTGGACATTGCCCGTTTTGAAAAAGACAATTTTGACCTGCACCAGGAATGGCTGGATTTGCCGGATTTGATCCAGACCGTTTGTGGTAGTGTTCGTTTGCGCATACAGGAGCGAGGCGGCACTTTGACCTTGAATTTGGATCAAAACCTGGAATTCATCTGGGCGGATCGTTTCCATTTGACCAATCTGCTGCACAGTTTGCTCGACAATGCCATCAAATACAGCAAGGAGGCGCCACAAATTGAGTTGTCCCTGCAAAGTTTGGGGGCATCTACTATGCAGCTCAAAATACAAGACCACGGCATTGGTATCGCCAAGGAGTACCAGGCCAAGATCTTCGAAAAATTCTATCGCGTCCCTACCGGGAACGTACATAACGTCAAAGGATTTGGATTGGGTTTGTACTATGTGCAACGCATCTGTTTTGCCCATGGTTGGAAAATCCGTTTGCAAAGTGATGCAGGAGAAGGCACCTGTATGGCCATCCAAATCCCCAGAACCCATCCCAAAAACACACCCGTTTATGAAAGCGCACCTGCTGTACGTTGAAGACGACGCCAGTTTGAGTTTTGTGACTCGCGACAACCTGGAAATGAACGGGTACAAAATTACCTGCTGCATGGATGGCCGAGAGGCTATGGAAGTGGTTAAAAATGAACGTTTTGACCTTTGTATCCTGGACGTGATGCTGCCCGAAGTGGATGGTTTTACCATCGCGAAAGAGATCCGCAAATACGACGCTGAAGTGCCTATCCTGTTCCTGAGTGCCAAATCCCTCAAAGAAGACCGCATCGAAGGCCTCCGCATTGGTGGCGATGACTACCTGACCAAACCCTTTAGCATCGAAGAACTGCTGCTGAAAGTGGAAATATTCCTGCGCCGCCGGCATATGGTGGCACCACAAATGCCCAAGCTGATCCGCATCGGGCAATACCTCTTTGACTATACCAACCTGACCCTGGAACAAAACGGAGAACTGCGCCGCCTCACCCAACGCGAAGCCGACTTATTGCGCTACCTGATGAGCAATCGGGGCCAGGTCATCCGCCGTTCGGCCATCCTGGAACAGATCTGGGGCGAAGACGATTATTTTTTGGGGCGAAGCCTGGATGTGTTTATTTCCCGCTTGCGGAAGTACTTGCAAAAGGACGAGGGGATCAAAATTGAGAATGTGCATGGAATTGGGTTTCAGTTTGTGTGCCCGGAGTAACTTTTCCCAGAAAACCGTAACTTACCCAAAATCCTCTATCATGTCGCAACTCCACTACCGCAACTGCAACCTTTGCGAAGCCATGTGTGGCCTTGAGATCAAACTCGAAAATGGCCAGATTACCAGCATTGCTGGCGACAAAAACGACCCCTTCAGCCGTGGCCACATTTGCCCCAAGGCGGTTGCCCTCAAAGACATTTACGAAGACCCCAATCGGCTCAAAACGCCGATGAAAAGAACCCCTCAGGGCTGGCAGGCCATTTCCTGGCCAGAGGCGATGGATGCCGTAGTGGAAGGCATTCAATCCATTCAACAAAAATATGGCAACAATGCCGTGGCGCTCTACCAGGGCAACCCTTCCATCCACAACCTGGGTACCACCATGAACTCCCCGGCTTTTGCCAAATCCTTGCGCAGCAAAAACTTGTACTCCGCTACCTCCACCGACCAACTGCCTCATCATTATGCCTCCTGGCAACTGTTTGGGCATCCTTTGTTGATTCCCATCCCAGACATTGACCATACCCAGTTTATGCTGATCATCGGCGGGAATCCTATTGCTTCCAATGGCAGCATGATGACTGTGCCCGATGTAGCGCATCGCCTTAAGGCCATTCAAAAGCGTGGCGGTAAAGTAGTCGTCATTGATCCTCGCTACACCGAAACGGCGGAAATAGCCGATGTGCATCATTTCATCAAACCCAATGCCGATGTGTTGTTGCTGCTGGCCATGATCCAGGTTTTGTTTGCGGAGCAAAAGGTAAACTTGAAGCAACTCGCCGACTTTACCGATGGCGTCGCCGAGGTACAGGAAGCTTGTGCAGCATATACCCCCGAGCATGTGGCCACGGCCACCGGAATTCCTGCGGAAGCAATCCGGCAACTGGCCCTTGATTTTGCAGCAGCGGAAAGCGCCGTCTGTTATGGCCGGGTCGGGGTATCGACTCAAGTATATGGTGGGCTTTGTCAATGGCTGATCAATGTGTTGAACATCCTCACGGGTAATCTGGATCGGGTAGGCGGGGCCTTGTTCACCAAACCCGCTGTAGACTTCATCGCCCGTGGTAAATACGAGCAACGTTTCGCGCGTTGGCATTCCCGCGTGAGGGGCTTGCCCGAGGCATTGGGTGAATTACCCGTTGCTGCCCTGGCCGAAGAAATGTTAACTCCCGGGGAGGGGCAAATTCGCGCACTGATCACCAGCTGTGGCAACCCAGTATTGTCTACGCCCAATGGAACCCAATTGGAAAAAGCACTGGCTGGTCTGGATTTTATGGTCAGCATCGATATTTACGTCAATGAAACCAGTCGCCATGCGCACATTATTTTGCCTCCGGCCACGGGCCTGGAAGTGCCGCATTACGACTTGACATTCCACGTGCTGGCGGTGCGCAATACAGCGAAGTATTCCCCAGCCTTGTTTGAAAAAAGTCCGGATGCCCGGCATGATTACGAGATTTACCAGGAATTGGCGCATCGACTGAGCGGCAATCCAGAGCCTTTTCAAGCCGAGCCACCCGAAGAAAAACTGAATCTTGGTTTGATGTTTGGCCCCTATGGACTTTCGTTGGAACAACTGATCGCTAACCCACATGGGCTTGATTTGGGGCCGCTGGAGCCCTGTTTGCCCCAACGGTTGTTTATTCCAGGAAAACGAATTCCCCTGGCACCAGCAGATTTGGTTAAAGATTTGCAACGTGTCGAGGCCTTGTTGAACGATATCCAGGCTGTTACCGATTTCCCCTTTTTGCTCATCGGTAGGCGGCACCTGCGCGACAACAACTCCTGGATGCACAATGCCGAACGCCTCATGCGAGGTCGCAACCGCTGTACCTTACAAATGCACCCACAGGATGCAGCGCAGCTCCATTTACAAGATCATCAGGTAGTCAAAGTGAGCTCCCGGGTGGGTGAAATTGAATTGCCTTTGGAGGTCAGTACCTCCATCATGCCCGGGGTGGTCAGTATGCCACATGGTTATGGACATGCCAGACAGGGGGTACAACTCGATGTAGCCAAACAATACGCCGGAGCCAGCATCAATGACCTTACTGATGAATATGTCCTGGATGAGTTAACCGGAAATTCGGCCTTTAGTGGAGCAAAAGTCAGGGTGACCAGCCATTAAACTTTTTATTCTTTCAATTGTATCCATAGATTAGACTTCATGAGCAGAATATTCTTAGCACATAAAGCCTAATTACGACTGTAGTCGTTCGAGCATAGAAACCTGATAGGCATGAAAATCGGCATTGTATGCTATCCCACATATGGCGGTAGCGGTGTATTGGCAACTGAACTAGGTCTAGCACTGGCCAGAAACGGACACGAAATCCATTTTATTACGTATAAACGCCCAGCCCGGCTTACCCATTTTCACGAAAATGTATACTTCCACGAAGTGGATACCGAGCAATACCCTCTTTTTGAATATACCCCCTACGATACGGCGCTGACCAGCAAACTTGTGGATGTGGTACAGCACGAAAGTTTGGACATTCTGCATGTCCATTACGCCATTCCCCACGCCGCAGTAGCCTACATGGCCAAAAAAATCCTCTTGACCCAAGGGCGTTACATTCCGGTGGTGACCACCTTGCACGGTACAGACATCACCCTGGTGGGCAAAGACAAATCCTTTGCACCCGTGGTAGAATTTTCGATCAACAAATCGGATGGCGTAACTGCCGTATCCAATAGCCTCCGCCAACAAACCTACGACACCTTCCATTTGACCCGGGAAATTGAAGTGATTTACAACTTTATTGATTTTTCCCGCTTCCGCAAAAGCAACAAAGACCATTTCAAAAAAGCCATTGCGCCTAAAGGGGAACGCATCCTCATCCATGTATCCAATTTCCGCAAAGTAAAACGCATCAACGATGTAGTGCAGGTCTTCCATCGTGTCAATCAGCAGATGCCTTCCAAGTTGTTGTTTATTGGCGACGGCCCAGAGCGGCGCGCTGCCGAAGACCTCTGCCGGGAACTCGACCTTATTGACGACGTCCGTTTCCTGGGCAAACAGGATGCAATTGAAGAACTCATGGCCGTAGCAGATGTATTCATCATGCCTTCGGAAAGTGAAAGTTTTGGTTTGGCTGCATTGGAAGCCATGGCCTGCGAAGTTCCGGTGATTTCAACCAATGCTGGTGGCTTGCGGGAGGTGAACATTCACGGGGTCACAGGCTTTTTGAGCGATGTTGGGGATGTGGACGACATGGCTAAAAATGCGATTATCATCCTGAGCGACGACGAAGTGCTGGCCGAATTCAGGGCCAATGCCCTGGCTCAAGCCAAACGGTTTGACATTGAGGAAATTCTGCCCCTTTATGAGGCTTATTATGAATCTATTCTCAAGGCGGCAGTGTATTAAGGGGAGTTTAATTTCCTCGATGGATACAATCAATCATGAGTATTTTGGTTTTGAACAAAGGTTGGTTGGCAACGGTGCAAGACCTGGGGCGTCCAGGTTATGCCCAATACGGCATCAACCGCTCAGGTGCGATGGATCCTTTGGCTTTACAAGTGGGCAATTATCTTGTAGGTAACGAAGGGCCAGAAGCTGCACTGGAAATTTGTTTTCCCGCTTCAGGATTTTTATTCCTTGAACCCACTTTAATGGTTTTGGCAGGTGCCGATTTTGGAGCCAGCATTTCTGGGAAAGCAATAAGACCTTACCAACCCGTTCGGGTAGCCGCAGGAGCGGAATTGCATTTCCAGCACAAACATTGGGGGCAATACGCCTACCTATGTGTGCAAGGTGGATTTGACCTGAAGCCCTGGTTGAACAGCCAAAGCACCAATCACAAAGCGATTCAGGGCGGTTGGCAAGGCAGAGGCCTGCAAAAAGGAGATGTTTTGCCCTTAAAAAGAACAAAATCAGCTCCCAGGGAGGGAACAAAAATAAGCAGCTACTATGCTGATTTGGCTCCATTTTACGACTCAAAAGCCATTCGTTTTATTCCCGGTCAACATTTTGAAGTCCTGACTCAATCTAGCCAGGCGCAGTTATCAACCCAAAATTGGAAAATCACTCCAGCCAGCGACCGGATGGGTTATCGCCTCGCAGGAGAAAAACTTGAATTAGAACAAGAGGAATCCCTGCTATCGGCAGGACTAAGCCGGGGTAGTATTCAGTTGCCACCCAATGGCCAACCCATTGTATTGATGGCGGATCACCAAACTACGGGCGGTTATCCGATTTTGGGGCAGGTGATTCAGGCCGATTGGCCCAAATTGGCCCAAAAAGGAGCAGGGCAAAATGTTTACTTTCAACCAACAACTTTAGCTGATGCTGCACATGCCCTTAAGCAGCAACTCAGAGGTATGAATCGTTTAAAAATAACCTTAAAATTTTCGCACCAGAGGTAATTGTACCACCCTATCCGAATCATCCTCCAAACGGGCAAGATCGCTTGGACTTAGTTCTAAATCCATCTTGAGTTTTACCGGATTGGGATGTTGCAATGCCAAAATGACCAAACCAATTCCCGCGATCCCTAGGAGCACGGTGTTGCCCGTGAGCATGTAAAAAACAACAGCCACCAAAGCCGCTCCTTCAATCAACGCAAAACGAATGATAGAAGCTGAGCGATAGGTGTTCAATTTGTCACTCAAGCTGGTTTGCTGCTTTGCAGCCTGGACCCGCAGCCCAAAAAGCCAATAACTGACCCCCACCGCAATGGCCAAATAAGCCGCAGTAATGTTGACGAACAAGGGGCCATTTTCATTGGGCTTGAAATCTGGTGCAGGGATCAAAACGAAATGGACCACCAGGCCAAAAACAATAACAGCTACCATCATGGATAAATGCAGGATGCGCAGGATGAAAAAATATTGCTTGAAGTTTTGTTGAGTAGTTGACATTTGAAAATGGTTTTATTTCTTGCTTCCATCACTAAAAATTACTTCTTTCACCACGACCCAGGCCTTATCTGCACAGTTTTTCCCATACTCAGCGGGGATAGGCAAGGTAAGGGTTTGATTGGCATCTGGAGCGAGACTAAGGCTGACTTTTTTTTCAAAATGGCAATTGGGTGAAAGTTCATCACTATTGAAGCTAAAATCTACGGCAAGGGTTGCCGAACTGATGCTTTTAGTGTCGTAATTGCGAAGCGTAACGCGAAGGATAGGATTAAAATTGGCATCAAATTGTTTTTTTGCGGACAGCACAGTCAATCCATCCAAAGGGCCATCCGCAGCGTTGTTTGATGCTTCAGGCTTGTTTATGCGTGGCCCATCCTCCTCTTTTGCTTCGTTCAGTTCATCTTTTAATGCTTCTTTGACTCGACGCAGGCTGTCTACCTCGCGTTGTAGTTTTTCAGTTTCTGGATCGAGTGCATTGGTATTGTTTCCGTTGGGTTGACAAGACAGTATACTCATCAACAGAATTGTAAGGAAGGAAGGTATCATCAAGGGCTTAAACATGACGCACAATTTTGTCACAAGATAAGAAGCCTTGAACCTTGATCAAAGGTTATCAGCGGATAATGCTGCGTGCAGGGTGATAATCGGGCTGTAAAATACATTCTTCCTTACGGCCACGTATTTTTAGCCGTAGGGTTTCGCCTCGATTGGCCTTGGCACGGATGTAAGTTTTGATGGCACACCAGTCGCCCAGGCTTTCTACAGCCTGACCATCCACTTTTTCTACCACTTCACCCAGGGTAAGGCCCAATCTGGCTACATTTTCACAGGCACTTAATCGCACTAGCCGTTGCTGGCCTTCTACGGGGTAAAACACTACCCCATAATCCTTTTCTTCCCGGATGGAGCTCAATAATTTATTGGGACTTAGGATGTATTCCTTGGCATCCGAATTGATGATGAGATTGAATTGGTGCAAGTAGCCCAAACCCAGGCGGGCGTACTCCACATCACGTTGTAATTCAATGCGCGGCGAATTGGTGATCTGATATTTGTCGTAGCCAAATTTAAAAGGCCGATTAAGCGTATAAAAAGTATCTACAGCGTTTAGTCCGAACAGTGCCAGGCTAGAGGCGCCCACGTTCATTTGAGCCGGTAAGCCTGCAAAAATTGGGGTGAATGCTTCCTTGTTCAATTCCAGTTCCCCACTTGAGCCCAGGTCAATGTGTACCCAAAAAGGAACTCCTTCGTACTTGAATTCAATGAAATGGCGGTTGCTGCGGCTCACGGTGTAAGCACAACGCAAACCCGCATCGATGAAAGGGCGGGAAGAAAACTGGAGGCTCTTTTGTTCAAAATTAATTTTCCAATTGGCTTTGTTGATGACGGAACTACCGATAAAACCGTCTACTTTTTGGCAAGCAGGTAAACCATCGGTGTCAATGATGGCCACCCGGGTATCTTTAAAGCTGACCTCTGCGATTTGGATCAAACCCGCGCTGCCCATTTGCCCTTGAGCTTCGGCTTCATTGGCATCGGCAAGGGTAATACTGGAATCGGCTACAATGCCACAACGGGCGGCGAAATCATTATCCAATCCAGTGATCGTGAACCCATTGTCAAAGATAAAGGTGCCTTCAATGCCATTGATTTTGGCTTTGAAATAAATGTGATTTTGCTGAAAATCGAAGCTGGTTTCGCTGAGAAACTGTTCAGGTTCCACCGTCCCAAGGTTTGCTTGCACTTGGGCCAGGACACAAAAGGGTATGCTGAGGATTACCCACAGCAAAAAATGGCGTAACTCTTTCCACATCATAAAGCCAATTTTGAAGAATAGATGCAGTAAAGGAGTGTTTTGGTGGGTAGAAAGGTTGTTTTACTGCAAACCCTAAAGAATTTGATTGTTTCGGGTTCGAATTTAAGATGTATGATTCCTTTTTTCCAAATCGTGGTAGTTTGCTACCATTTTATTTTCTGACTCCGCCCATCCAGAATCTCCCAAAACTCCTATCTTGCTCACCATTATTCACGCAAAATTCTTTCATCACATGAAACGTCGTGATTTCCTACATCAGATGACTTATACTGCGGCGGGTTTGGCCGTGCTGCCGCTGAGCAGCATGGATTTGGACAGCAGCAAAAAAATGTTTTTTGAAATTTCGCTGGCTGAGTGGTCGCTGCACAATGCCTTGTTCAAAAAAGAAATGACCAACCTGGACTTTCCAGTGATGGCCCGTAAAGAATTTGGCATTGGGGTTGTTGAATACGTCAACCAATTCTTTAAAGATAAAGCCAAAGATACCACTTACCTCAATGAGCTGCTGATGCGTTGCAAGGACAACGGCATCAAAAACCACCTCATCATGATCGATGGTGAAGGTAATCTGGGGGCAACCGATGCTGCCGAGCTTAGCAAAGCGGTAGACCAGCACAAACAATGGGTAGAATGTGCCAAATACCTGGGCTGCGCCACCATCCGCGTAAATGCTGCTGGCAAAGGGACGGCTGAAGAAGTAGGCAAAGCCGCTGTGGAAGGATTGAGCAAAATTGGTGAATTTGGCGCAAGTATGGGCATCAACGTCATCGTTGAAAACCACGGCGGTTACTCTTCCAATGGCAAATGGTTGTCCGGCGTGATGAAGCAGGTCAACATGAAAAATGTTGGCACACTGCCCGATTTTGGCAACTTCTGCATTACCCGCAAACAAGGTTCCTGGGAGTGTACTGAGGAATACGATCGCTACATAGGCGTGGAAGAATTGATGCCTTTTGCCAAAGGCGTGAGCGCCAAAACCCACGACTTTGATGCCTCCGGCAATGAAACCCATACCGACTATGTGAAAATGATGAAAATCGTGAAAAAAGCGAAGTTCAAAGGTTATGTCGGTATCGAGTATGAAGGACAAAAAACGCCTGAAAAAGAAGGAATTAAATTGACCAAAGCCCTGCTGGAAAAGGTGGGCAAGATGATATAATACAAAATTGAACCACCTTAGAAACCTTAGGCACTCTAGCATCACCCAAGAGTTAAAATACCTGAGGTGATGCTAGAGTACCTAAGGTTTCTAAGGTGGTTCAAAATAAACAACCCATGAATTTCGATCAAATCGACGCCTTTATCGCCGCCGGGCTCAAAGAAGATGTTGGCACTGGCGATGTCACTTGCCTCGCCTGCATTCCTGCCACTGCCCGCAACCGCGCTCGCTTGCTCGTCAAAGACGAAGGTGTCCTCGCCGGAGTAGCCATTGCCGAGCGCATCTTCAAAACCCTGGACCCTACTGCCCAGTTTGAAAAAATCCTCGACGACGGAGCCAATATCAAATATGGCGACGTAGCTTTCTTTGTGGAATGCCACTCCCAGGCCCTGCTCCAAGGCGAACGCCTTACCCTCAATACCATGCAGCGCATGAGCGGCATTGCCACCATCAGCAAACAATACCACGATGCCGTAGCCGACTTACCCGTCAAAATCCTGGATACCCGCAAAACCACGCCTTTGATCCGCTTTTTGGAAAAATGGGCCGTACGCATCGGAGGCTGCCACAATTACCGCGACGGGCTATACGATTGGTTCATGATCAAGGACAACCATACCGATGCCTGTAGCAGCATTCAAGCAGCCATTGAACGAGTACATGCTTATCAACAAGAAAAAGGGCTGAACCTCAACGTGACGGTAGAAGTACGCAACTTGGAGGAGCTTCAGCAAGTGCTGGACACAGGAAAAGTTACCCGCATCATGCTGGACAATTTCCAACTGGAGACCATGCGTGAAGCTGTAAAAATAGTGGGCAAGCGTTTCGAGACCGAGGCTTCGGGCGGAGTAACTCTGGACACACTTCGTGCAATTGCACTCACAGGTGTAGATTACATTTCGGTAGGTGCACTGACGCACTCCGCCCAAAGTCTGGATCTGAGTTTAAAGGTGTTGAAAGACTAGTGGTTTTCGGAAGGATCTGTTACCATGATCAGATCGGCGAAGAAGATTTTATTTTGTCTTTTATCGAAGCTATTAAGGCAGGAGAAGGTTTTCGTCGGTCTATTTTTGTCTTTATAAATTCTCTGAAAGTCTGCTCTTCTTTTAAAATATGCATGAATGCCGGGTTTGTCTGAATCTCGCGCAGGAGATCTCGGCTTTCTTTGTCACTGAGTTCGTTGTCCAGGAATAACCCCACCTTTTTAATGAACTCATCATTGGTGATCGGACTCTTTACCATAGCCTTGTTTTTTTGTGGTGGCCTATCTCTTGATTTTACTCTCGAGTATAGACCCTCCGGTAGCATTTAATTAAGGTTAACAAAACACCTTGGCTTTAGCCTCGGATAACAATTAGTCAAGTTTTCACTCTTCAACCCAACCCATGGCTTTAGCCCTGGGAGGGCACCCCAAAAACCAACCCATGGCTTTAGCCTTGGGTTTTTTAGCCGTAGGCTAAAAAAAAAGGCCCCTTCTTCGCACCGTCCCAGGTATAGAGCAGAAGAAAAGGCCTGCTCCCAGCCGAAGCTGGGCTTATCGATTATCTTTGAAACCCATGGACTGGGCATACAATTGCAAATCTTCTTTGACGGCATTCCGCGCCCGGTTCAACCGCGAACGCACCGTTCCGATGGGAATATCCAAAATTTTGGAAATTTCTTCGTAAGAAAAATCTTCCACATCGCTCAACAGCAATACTTCCCGAAAGTTCATCGAGAGTTTGTTGATGGCCATCGTGACTTCGTCACCCATTGCTGACTCGTAGTTCTCCACGGCCAAACCCGCATGTGCGCTGCTGTAAGGCGTGTTTTCACGATTTTGATAGGCGATGACCTCATCCAACTCTTTCATCGCAGGGCCGCGGCTTTTGCGGCGATAGTCGTTGATGAAGGTGTTTTTCAGGATTTTGAACAGCCATGCTTTAGCGTTGGTCCCTTCGATGTATTTGTCGATGGCCTTGTACGCTTTCATGTACGTTTCCTGCACCAAATCTTCAGCATCCTGCTGATTGTAGGTCAGATGGTAAGCAAAAGTAAGCAGCGCCTCCGCCTGAGGCAGCAACTCCTCCTCCAGGATACGATCGTAATTCATGCTTTGCGTTGCTTGTGCTACCATAAAGTTAGGA
>NZ_JANRKL010000152.1:0-76233 GCF_033763495.1 Haliscomenobacter sp.
GAAACGCTTTACCTTGCCGGATCCAGTCACCTTGAAACGCTTCTTGGCGCTGGAATGTGTTTTCATCTTTGGCATGGTTCAACAGTTTTTATGAACGAGGTGCAAATGTAGGAAGAACATTCAGTTTAATCTAGTTTTTTACCAAAAAAAATCTGGATACCTTTGGGGAAATTTATAACCCATGGATCGTTTCTGCGCCTGCCAGGCTGGTAAATTTATCTTGTTAGGATTGATAAATCTCGTCACAATCATCACTTTATACGCCCAACCCAGCGATTTGATTATTTCCGAATACGTGGAAGGTTCTGGCAACAACAAGGCCATCGAAATCTACAATGGAAGCAGTGCGACCATCAGTTTGAGTACCTACGTGATTCAATTGTACTCGAATGGGGCAAGCGAACCTACTGTTTCCTTGACTTTATTTGGTACCCTGGCAGCGGGTAAAGTTTTTGTCTTGGGGCGCACCGATGCCGACCGAGCCATCATTGCCGTGATGGATGTGGGATCGAGCAATCTGGTGGCTTTTGATGGAAACGATGCTATTGTACTGCGCAAGGGGGGAGCCAATGGCACTATCATTGATGCAATTGGGCAAATTGGTTCGAATCCGGGTAATGCAGGTTGGGGAACTGGCGGCATAACAACTACAGACAAAACCCTGCGGCGGCGCAAAGACATTTGCAAAGGGGATGTCGATGCCAACAACCCTTTTGATCCAGCAACTGAATGGGAGGCTTTTGCCAGCAACACCTTTGACGGATTGGGGAAACACGCCGTGATTTGTGGCCAACTGGATCAGGGACCACAAGTATTGAATACCCAACCCTTGAACAAAGCCAATGGTGTAGCTGCGAACACCAATATCTCAGTCAAATTCAGTGAAAAAGTAATTCTGAATGTCAATGCGCTGAACCTGACTGGTTCACGCAGTGGAGTACACGCCTTCACGCTCAGCCAGGTGGCGACCAATGATACTACGGATACATTTATTCTTGATCCTCAAACTGATTTTTTGGCCGGAGAAATTGTGCAAGTGAGAATCCAGGCTTCGGGAGTTCAAGACCAGGACGCCAATGACCCACCCGATAATTTGCCAGCGGATTACCTCTTTGGGTTCAGCATTATTAGTTCAACCACCTGCAACACGGAGGCCACTTGGATTTCGGAAGTGCAAGGCAGCGGGTCAAATTCGCCACTGGAGGGCCAGACCGTTGACGTGGAAGCCATCATTACGGCGGAATTTCAGGAACAGGAGGATGGCAGTTTGTTGGGCTTTTTTATCCAGGAAGAATTGTTCGACTACGATGACAATGAGCGTAGTTCAGAAGGCCTTTTTGTGTACAACAATGGTTTTGGCCCTCGCGTCAGCATTGGAGATCGGGTGCGCATCCGGGCTCAGGTAGCAGAGCGGGATGGGGCCACGATTTTGACCCAGGTAAAAGATTTGAAGGTTTGCGCCAGCAAACAGGATTTACCTCCCGCCGCGGTGATTCAGTTGCCTCAGGATTCAAGCACCGCCTTGGAAGTTGTAGAAGGTATGCGGGTCAGCTTTCCGCAAAAACTGACGATCGTGTTCAATCACGACCTGGGAGAAACGGGTGAATTGAGCCTTTCCTCCAGTGGGTTGCAATTGCAATACACCGAATTGAATGCACCCAGCATCAAAGCATTTGTGCCGTACCAGGCGCAAAAATTCAGCGAACGAATCATTCTCGATGATCGCTATACCAATACTTATCGGGTTCCCATTTACCACCTACAAGTGAACAAAGGCAATATGCTGCGCTTGGGCAACTCGGTAGAGGGGCTCAGTGCGGTCTTGGATTTCAGTAGTGGAAATTACCGGGTACGTCCTTTAGCCCCGGTTGCTTTTACCAATGACAACCCTCGACCTGCGGCACCCCGTCCGGCGGGCGATCTCAAAATTGCTACCTTCAACCTACTGAATTTTTTCAATGGAGATGGGACTGGCGGTGGCTTTCCTACGGCACGAGGTGCGCGTACCTTACCCGCCTTTCGCTTGCAAATGCGGAAAATTCTTCAGGCCATCATCCAACTAGACGCTGATATCCTGGGCCTGCAAGAACTGGAAAACGATGGCGGTGGCAACCGCAGCGCAGCCCAGGAACTGGTGGACTCCCTCAATGCCCTGCGTGGGCCGGGTACCTACGCTTTGAGCAGCCCGGGCATTCGCTACGGTGCCGATCAAATCGTAGTAGGGATCATTTACAAAACGGCCAAAGTAAGACCTGATGGAGGCCCGGTTTTTTTGAACTCTAGCAATGGTATTTTTTTACAAAACCGTCTGCCTCTTGCTCAAACCTTTATTGATCGACGAGACGAACGTTTTACCCTGATTGTCAATCATCTGCGATCCAAGCTAGGCGACGGAACCGGATTGAATGCCGATATTCTCGATGGCCAAAGCGCCTTTAATCAGGTGCGTACAGATGCCATTCAGGAAATATTGGGCTGGGTGCAAGGCGACCCAACCCGCTCAGGTGACCCCGATTTTGTGATGGTCGGCGATTACAATGCTTATGAACAAGAAGATCCTCTACGATTGTTAGAGGCGGCTGGTTTTGTGAACGTGGTTCCGGCCGGTCAGAGCAAGGATTTTGATGGGTTTTTAGGCGACCTCGACCATATTTTTGCTTCACCCAGCATGGCCCGACAGTTTTTGCAAGGAGCCAAATGGAACATCAACTCGGTGGAATCGCTGAGTTGCTTTCAGTACGATGCTGAGGACTTGTTGCCTGGTACTTCCGAAGATCCTATAGGTGATCCTTTCCGCTGTTCGGATCACGATCCGGTGGTGGCTGGTTTTACCCTAGGTTTTACCCGCAGTATGATCAACGGGGCGATCGTTAAACGCAATGGAGAACCATTTGCTGGTGTAAATGTGGCCCTCAGTGGCGCAGCTCAAGCGCAAAACAGCACCCTAATCGATGGCAATTTTACCTTTAGCAACCTCAATGACGGCACCTATACCTTAACTCCAGCTTTGGATGTTCAAGCGTCTGAAGGGGTGAGCATCAAGGACATCATTGCCTTGCAAAAGCATATTTTAGGGATAAAACCCATCCAAAATCCTTATCAGTTATTGGCCGCAGATGTGGATAATTCAGGGTCGATATCGGCACTGGATCTGGTGTTGATGCGGCGCTTGATCATGGGACTGGATACCCGCTTCAAAGGGGTGCCGAGTTGGCGTTTTGTGGATGCAGGGTATGTATTCAAAAATCCAGGTAGCCCCTGGAAGGAGGGTTATCCGACAAGTGTGCGGTTGAACAATTTGGCAGGGCAGGCTAAGGTGAAGTTTGTTGGGGTGAAAATGGGGGATGTGGAGTGAGGTACAACAAGAGAACGATTGAGGCATAAAAGGTCTATTCTCCAAATAATAAAACATTAAACATGAAAGCATTCACCCTTTTTGTTGAGCTGAGCACTTGAGTAGATACCCCAAAACCACTATTTTCCATTTTTTACCCCTCCCAGTACACATTTTCCCCCTTTCATACGTTATCATTGCAATGGTTTTTTAATCACTTTACACATAGTCCCATGCAACACGTTTTACCCAATCACCGATTTGGGCATTTTATGCGTTTATTCCTGTTTACGCTATGCCCCGTGTATTGCCCCCTGCAAAGCGCCACCATTTACCTGCCTCCACGTAGCTTTCTTCATGTTGATCCAAGGTTGAACTATCATCGGCCACAATTCTGGTCGGACAAACGCTAACCTGAGGGCTTGAATAAGCCCAATAGTTTACCTTTGTCCTTTTTTACATTCAGCTCTTTTGTGTTTTAAGAGGCTTTTTAACATACCAATACACCATGAGAGAAACTATACGCACCATAGTCCTATGGGCGATTTCTATATTTTGGGTCGGTACACAAATTCAGGCGCAGAGCTGTACGGCTTCAGCAGGCCAATTTTCCCCGGCCACATTAAGTCATTGCCCTGGTGATTCCATTCAGGTGAATGTGAATGGCGCGTTTGTGGGGGTGGGGTATACCACTGAATATTGGCTGACGGATACCAATCGGGTATTTTTGGCCAAGGCCAGTTCTACCGGAAAATTTGGCCCCCGAACCGCTGGAAAGTACTTCGTTTTTGCCTTCAACCACCAATTGAACAATTCCGCACAATTCCCACCGCAGGTGGACAGTACCGTGGCCAGGGTTCGATTGTCTACCACAGGATGTTTCGCCCTAAGTGATTCTTTGATCCTTAATTTGGAAGACCTCATCCCCCCGGTGGTACGCTGTAAAAATGTCACCTTGTACCTAGCTGAAGAAGGGACTGCCGATTTATTGGTGGCCAGTATAGAGGATGGCAGCTCTGAAGAATGTAGTGAAATCCGCAACCCAAGGCTGCGCAAAACTCAGTTTACTTGTGCTGATCTGGGTGAAAATACCAATACCTATTACCTGGAAGACGCCAGTGGCAACCTCGATAGTTGCAATTTTACTGTAACAGTGATCGACAACATTCGCCCGGTAGCCAATTGCCGCAATGTGACCATTTACCTGAATGCCAATGGCGTGGCGGTACTCAACGTTGATTCACTTAACCTGAACAGCTACGACAATTGCGGTGGAATCAAAAGCATAGAGGCCAGCCCCAATCGTTTTACCTGTGCCGATCTGGGGACAAACCTGGTCATTCTGACCGTAAAAGATTCCAGCAACAATGTGGGCTTGTGCTCGGCAACGGTTACGGTGCTGGACACCCTTCGTCCCACGGCCAATTGTAAAAACATCGAGGTGTTTTTGGATGAGGAAGGCCAGGCCAGTATTTTGCCCAGTGCAGTGGACAATGAAAGTGTGGATAACTGCGGCACCATTGCCAGCTTGGATTTGTCTCAAACCAGCTTTACCTGTGCTGATTTGGGGGAAAAGAGGCTCACGATGACGGTTACAGACCGCAGTGGAAACCAACAAACCTGCACCGCTATTGTTACGGTCCGGGATACCATCAAACCCCGGGTGCAGTGCCGCACGACCACCATTTTTTTGGGATCAGACGGGCAAGCCGTTTTAGTCCCCTCCTTAATCAATGCAGGTGGTAGCGACAATTGTGCAGGGTTGAGCTATCGCCTGAGCCGGGATCGTTTCTTTTGTGCCGATCGGGGGCAAGCTGAAGTAACCTTGTACGTTACTGATGCCGCAGGGAATACCGATAGTTGCAGCACCTTGATCACCGTGGTAGACCAGGTTAAACCACAAGCCCGCTGTAAAAACATAACGGTATACCTGGATGCGAGTGGAAAAGCGGAAATTACACCAGCAATGGTCAATAATGGGAGTACCGACAACTGTTTTGTAGACAGTTTGGCCTTGGATAAAAGCACCTTCAGCTGTGAAGACATCGGTGAAAATGCGGTATCACTCACGGTGTACGATGAAGAAGGAAACAGCAGTGTTTGTTTGGCGGCAGTGATAGTATTGGATACCTTAAACCCCAGTTTTCAATGTTCGGCCGACCTGATCATCAACTCCAATGCTGATGGTGACCAGGATTGCGGCTATACGGTAACCAACCGCCGTCTTAATCCCATCAACCGCAATGACAACTGTGGTATTAGTCGGGTGTATCACAATTTTACTGCTGCTCCCAGTGATACCACCTTGCTGGGCGCTACTTTTCCGGTAGGGCTTACCCAGGTGCTTTGGACCATCGAGGATGCCAATGGCCGCTACCAAACCTGTACGGTAAATGTTACAGTAAATGATGTGTTGCCCCCTGTGCCCGTTTGTGCTGATACGGTATTGGTGCAATTGGGGGCAAATGGCAGCCTGCGCATCGACTCCTCAACTGTGGATGCGGGCAGTTATGACAATTGTAAGATTGTAACTTTTGCTTTAAGTAAAGTGGACTTTAACTGCAATGACATAGGTTTCCACCGCATCACTGCAACCCTGCGGGACGCTTCGGGAAATACTGCGGATACTGTGGTGGTGGTGGGCATTATCGCTGGAGCTGCCTGTGGAAGCCCCAAGATCAGTAATGCTAAGGGGCCAAAAATTGGAGACCCCTGCTCTTGCCGAGGCAATGGCGCTTTTGATGAAGAAATTGTGATAGGACCTGCACTCCCCAATCAAATCTGGCGGGTGAAGAACACCACTTTGCGCGATTCCCTCAACCTGAATGTGTACCCAGCAGGTACCCAGTTCCGGGAAGTGAAAATTAAACCCGATTCCAGCATCTATGTGCTGCGTGGGGTGCACCTGGATGGGCAAGGCTATACTCTGGAGGCAGAGAGTCCACTCTTCCCTTCCACCTTGAGTATTTCCAACCTCTGCAAATACCCCAAACCTCAGGTGTTTGACCTGGATAACCCCATTTGTTTGTTTACACCAGCCATCACTTTGACTGGAAATGGGGGCACCGGAGTGCAAGGAACGGGTAGCTTCAAAATCAATGGCCAAACTGCCAGTACCTTTAACCCCAAAACCTTGGGCACAGGAACCCATCAGGTCACTTATACTTTTGACGCAGGAAACCCGGCGGGAAAACTGGAGCCCAAAGACGTAGGTTGTACCAGTACCTTGACCAAACAGGTGGTGGTCATCAAAAACGAACCTGTCTTTGCTTGCCGCTCCGACCTGAGCATCAATGTCAACAGCTCTTGTGAAGTGTTGATTACTCCAGGCATGCTGATGGTCAATAAATTTGATTGTTATGATGACTTCGAGGTGATTTTGAACTACAACGGAACCTTGGTGCCCAATCCTGTGCCAGGTAGTTACGTGGGCAAAACCATCACCGGGTACATCCGCTTCAAGCCCACTCCAAACATCATTTCTTGCAACGTGAACATCGTTTTGCAAGACATTACCGGACCTCAGATTATTGCTTGCCCGGAGGACAAAACAACGGGGCTCGTATGCACTGATTTTGACTCCATATTTAACAATGTCAAAACCATTGACCCCGCTTTCCGCAATTTTATGGGAAGACCCTTGGTCGAAGACAATTGCGGCGGAACCACAATTACCTTTAGTGATGCGATTTTTAATTTTGCAAATTGTCACCCCAGTTATGCCAAGGGAATCATTCGCACTTTTACGGTAAAAGACAAGTTTGGCAATGCCAGCACCTGTGTGCAGCAGTTCTTTTTCCGCCGCCCTGCGGAGATTTTTTTCCCAAAAGATACCCTGGTCAAAACCAATTGTGAACAAGCCGCGTTGCCAACGGATACCCAGGGCAACCTGAGCCCGACCATTTCCGGCAGGCCCTGGTTCATCAATGGTTTTGGTAAAAAAGTATACCTCGATAACAGTGCCAATACTTGCAACTACTCTGCGACCTATTCCGATCAACGGGTGACCGTATGTGGGACGCGATATGCCCTCATCCGCAACTGGAGACTGATCGATTGGTGTGACCCCAGTCGCATGCTAGAAAAACGCCAGTTGGTGGAAGTAGGTGACTTTGATGCACCTATTGTGAGCAGCCCGGAACTGGACCTTGACCGCAATGGGGTGATTGATGATACCCTACGTTATGGCGTAGCGCCCTTCAATTGTTTGGCTGCTTTTGCATTGCCGAGCCCCAAAATCGTGGATTGTTCAAGTACCACTTTAACGACTGAAATCTACTCCTGGCAGCCTGAAACCATCTCTGGTTTTCCAACTGGACGGATCATTTGGGTAAAACTGGATTTACCCGTTGTGAATGGCCAGGTACAAAACGTACCGTTGGGTACCCATTACTTTATTTTTACCGTTCGTGACATTTGTAACCAGGAAACCAAAGATACCGTGGCGTTCAAGGTGTTGGATCGCATTGCCCCAACCATGGTTTGCAATAGCGAGTTTGCAGTGTCCCTGGGCGGTGGTGGTATGGCCAGAATTACCACTGCCGATGTCAACAAAAGTAGCCGGGACAATTGCGACAATTCCCTGAAGCTGGAAGTTCGGCGTTTGATTCCTGCGGAATGTGCCCCAGATAGTGTGCCTGGATACAGCCTCTGGGATGCTTTTGTAGATATTTCCTGCTGTGATGTGGGGAAATTGGTCACCATCGAGCTGCGGGGCAGCGACAAATACGGCAATACCAATACTTGTATCACCCGCTTACAAGTGGAGGATAAATTGGCACCTTTCTGTACGCCTCCACCCAATCGGACCATCAATTGCAACGATATCCCTGATGGTTTGGATATCAGCAGCCTGGCGGTTTTGCAGCGCAACTTTGGTTTGCCCACTGTAGAAGACAACTGCGAAGTGACCTGGGAAGAATTGTCCCCGATTGTTGACCTCGACAATTGTGGGGTGGGCAGCATTACCCGAAAGTTCAGAGCCAGGGATGCAGCAGGAAACCTTTCCGAAAGCATTTGTGAACAAGTCATCACCGTCAATCCGGTCCACAATTACGAAATCAAATTCCCCAAAGATGTAGTAAGTTATTGTGGTACCCCATTGCCTGATACTTTGTTGTTGGATGAACTGGCTTGTGATGTGCTGGCCATAAATGTGGAGGATCGGCAGTTTACCATTCCCGGGGGCGGTTGTTATCAAATTTTCCGTACCTATCAGGTGATGAACCTTTGTGAATACGATGATATTTCGGCTCCGATCATCCTGAGCAGGGATTTGGATTGTGATTTGCTGCCAGGGGATGAAAACCTCTGGTTGATGGTTCGCCCCAATGGCGTGACCTACCTGGACAAGGACAACAACGAGAACAACGTTTTTCCCCGCAACAACGAACGGGGCCGCTCCTGCGATGGCCTTGGCAACCCCATTGGCCATTGGAGCAGCAGCAACATCAACCAATCGCTGAAATCGCGTGGTTTTTGGCAATATACCCAGCAGATTACAGTGATTGATACCGTCAAACCCGTGATCAATTACACCCAGGGCGCGCCATTTTGCAGCAATGACAACAGCACTTGTAATGGTAGTGTAGACTTGTTGTACACCGTTTTTGAAAACTGCACGCCAAATGGTTTGCAGCTGAGTGGCGGCGTCGACTTGAATAACAACGGCAGCATTGATCGGCAATTGAGTGCCAGTGAATTACAGGGTATCTACCCCAATTACCGCATTAGGGGCACTTTTCCCATTGGCACTCATAGTTTTGTAGTGCAAGTGAGAGATGCCTGTGGAAACATTGGTACCCGCAGTTTGACTTTCCGGGTGGTGGATTGCAAAGCCCCATCGCCCATCTGTAAAAGTGGGATCACGGTGACCCTGCAGGCGCTGAATCCGGTACGGGACATCAATGGGGATGGCAAAGAAGATCTGGCTTATGCGGTGGTCAAAGCAGCGGATTTTATTGCCAGCCCAACGACCGATTGTTCCGGTCCGATCCGCTATTCCATCAACCGTGAAGGCGCCATACCCAACATCAATCAGGATTCCCTCCTGTTGACCTGTACCGATGAAGGAACCGTAATTGTGGAAATATACGCCTGGGACAGCGCGAACAACCCCACTGCGATGCAGCCCGATGGTCGCCTGGGTGGACCGAATCATGATTTTTGCCTCAATTTTGTCACCGTACAAAACAATGGGGATATTTGTATTCCACCTCCGCAAGGCGTGCTAGGAGGCCTCATCCAAACTGAATCAAGGCAAGGTTTGCCCAATGTGGAGGTTACCCTCAGCGGGCAGGCTTCTAATCGCACGACTTCGACTCCAACGGGCAATTACGTTTTTCTCAATTTGGTAGAGGGCAATGATTACACCATTACCCCTCGACTCAATACTGACCACGTCAACGGGGTGTCGACCTTTGATTTGTTGTTGATCCGCAAACACATTCTGGGGGTTACAGCCCTGGATTCTCCTTACAAGTTGATCGCGGCGGATGCCAATGCTTCCAAATCGGTTACTACACTGGATTTGATCGCCATTCAAAAACTGATCTTAAACCTGGATTTGGCGTTTAAAAACAATACCAGCTGGCGTTTTGTCGATGCCAACTATCGTTTCCCTGACCCGGCGAATCCCTGGGCGCAACCTTTTCCTGAGTCCCATAGTGTGAATGACCTTTTCGGCCAGAAACTTGCCGCCAATTTTATTGCGGTGAAAATCGGGGATGTGAATGTTTCGGCAAATTTGGGCTTTAAAACGCCTGAAATTCGGTCGGAAAATGACCCAATGTGGCTAGAACTGGAAGATCAAAACTTACAAAGTGGGCAACTGCATACTGTAGCCATTCGGGTGAAAGATTTAAGCAACATCCAGGGCTATCAAATGGCACTAAGCTATGTTAACACGAAGGCCGAACTGGTCGACATCCAATACGGACTGGCCAAAGCGGAAAACTTCGGCATCTTCAAATCTGAAGGTTTGATTACAACAAACTGGTACAGCGATCAACCAAGCCTGAACCCGGATGCGGTTTTGTTTACCTTGGTATTTCGGGCAAAAGCCGTGGCGAAATTGAGCGAAATCATGCAGCTGAGCCCCGGACGTATGCAAATCGAAGCTTACAACTTTGCCGACGAACGCCTACCAATTCAAATGCGCTTCAACAACACTGAAATTCAGACACCCAATTTTGAATTGTTCCAAAACGTACCCAATCCATTTCAGGAAAGTACCTTGATCCGTTTTTATTTGCCTGAAGCGAGTGAAGGGAGGCTGCTGGTGTATGATGCAGCCGGGAGGTTGTTGAGGGAGATCAAAGGTGAATTTATACAGGGCCTGAACCAGGTTGAATTGAGGGATGAGGAGTTGCCGAGTGGGGTGATGTATTATTCGTTTAGGAGTGGAAGGTATGCAGCAACGCGGAAAATGGTGAAAAAATAAACGTAGGGGCAGCCCTTTGCGACTGCCCCTGATTTTTCGACAGGTGACCGAATGAGACGCCCACACAGGGGCACCCCAACAATCATTTCTCTGTAAACCACACTGGTTTGGTGTGGTAATTGGCATCATTCCCGCCAATGGTATTCAACGATTCCCGGTTCCATACATACTCAGAGTTAAATCGTGGACGGAAACGCTGAGCCAGCTTGCCACTGTTGTCGATGTACAGGGTAGTTGGAGGCGTAAAACCAGTATATACATCTGTACTGTAGTTGTAACGGCGCATATCCGCCCAGGTTTCAACGGCACCAATCACCCAGCAGGCAATGTATTTTTGCAACATGATATCGCTTAATTTCAATGCATCAGCTGTTTGTGGAACCGCTGCACTTGCCATATAGGCATCGCGGTTTGCTGCGGTGACTTTGGCCAAATCCATGTGGGCAATGACCCCTTTTTTGTATGCATCATAAGCGAGGGCTTTGTCTCCTTTGATAAAGGCAGCTTCAGCCTTGATGAACTGCATTTCAGAATAGGTAATCAGTGGGTGATCCGCCTTATCTGTAAAGAAATACTTGCCGGTAATTGTGGTAATCGCAGCGGATGGATTTGCCCCCCACATATTTGGAATACGCTTGGGATCCGTGTTGCTGGTGGTTGGGTCACCTTTACCAGCAACAACGCCACGGAAAGTACCATCTGCGGAAGCGGTAATCATTAAAGGCATCCGAGGATCAACCACGCCATTGAACACGGTACCGTTCAGCAAATTCAAAATATAGGTAGTAGGACGGAAAGACCCCAGGTTGTTACGGGTAGGACCGTAGAAATTACCATCCAAGGAGTTGGTTCCTGCATGGGGTACGTTAAAATTGTCCGCATTACTAGCGAGTGACTTGTCGCAGTATTCAATCACCTTATTGGGATCATACGTAGATTTGTTGGTCAGGCGATGAGCATTGTGGGCTAAAACAGCATAGACAAATTTTATCCACTTGGTGCGATCACCTTTGTAAGTCAAATCTCCACGGCCCAAATTGGCAGTACTTACGTTTCCATCGGTCCGATTGAGGTCTGCCAATGCCTCGTTAGACAAGCGAACTACTTCGGCATAAACATCCTGTTGTGAATCAAAATCAAATACATAGCGGTTGGGCTCCCAAGCTTGTTTGAAGATAACTTCGCCATGCACATCAGTCACCATTTGCCAACTCCAGGCACGAATGGCTTTAGCTACACCCACATAATCCCACTGTTGTTTGGCAGTTGCTTGTTCAATGATGATGTCCACATTTTTGCCAATCGACCAGTAATGGCTGCGCCAAATTTCACCACCTGCATCGCTGGCAGGAACGTAGCCATGTAAGTCCCAGGCATTGTTGGCAGAGACGAGCGCCCAATTTTGAGTGTATTGACCAGCAAAACGGGAATCAAAAGAAATTCCGCGGGCCATTTGGCTCAACATCGGAGGTAGAATTGCAAACCCTTCGGCAACCTGTGGGTTGCTGGGGTCAAAGTTGACGTCCAGGTAGTCATCACATGCATTGAAGACGAACAAACCCATCAACCCAATAAATGCAATAATGATTTTATTTTTCATGATTGAATGCACTTTTAAATGAACATTAAAACGTAATGCTGAGGCCTGCAGAAACCTGACGTGGCAAGGATGTTTTACCAAAGTCAATCCCGTAACCTCCGGCACCCCCTGTTGCAGGGCTGGTAATGCTCACGTAGGGGTCAGCACCGGTGTAATTGGTAATCAGGAAAAGGTCAGTTCCATTCACAAATATGCTCAACTCCTTGATGGCTTTACCACCTTTAATTGGCATGTTGTAGCGCAAGGTTACATCGCGTAAGCGCAACCAGTTGATGTCCCTTTCCACAAATTCTTCTGGTGCCAAAACGGTAGTGTAGTAGGTTTCGTTAGCACTGGGGATGATCTCCTTGGTGTTGACGGTTGGTGTTTCACTTTCCTCTTTTCCGTCACGGAGCACTCCAGGGAAAACGATTGGTTTGTCGCGGTCCAAAGTTCTTTTGCTCAGGCCATTCCTGGTCAGGTACAACTCATTTCCGTTGATGATGTCCCCACCTTTACGGATGTCCAACAAGAAGGAAAGGGAGAAATTTTTATAGGAAAAACTATTGACAATACCTACGGTGAAGTCAGGGTTGCGGTCTCCAATGGGCAAGAAGTTGGAATTCATGATCGGATAACCTGTTGTAGGATTGATCAAAATCTGTCCCTTGCTGTTACGCAGATAACTGAAGCCACCAATCGCAGTAGCAGAACCTGCACCACGGCTATTCAACTCAGGGTAAAAGCGGTTTGCCGCCTGGTTGAAACGAGCTGCCAAAAGATCGGCAGGGGCAAACGCACTGGCACGCACGTTGTCTATGGCCCAGGTATCAGAATTGTAGTATTCAGACTGATTTGCTGGTAGGCTAAGTACTTTGGTGTCGTAGTGGGTAAAATTGACATTCAATTCCCATTCAAAATTGCGGTTGCGCACTGGAATCAAGCCCAGTTGAATTTCATAACCAGTAGTGTTCATTTCGCCACCATTGAGCAAACCGAAAATAAACCCGGTACCATAGCTCAAGCGTTGAGAAATAATCTGGTCGATCAAGGTCTTGGAGAACCAACTTCCTTCGATGTTAACCCGGCTTTTAAAAAGAGCGATTTCTGTGCCGAATTCATAACTCCTTACGGTTTCTGGTTTCAACCCTGGGTTGTCACCAAAGAAGTCATACAAAAATCCTCCACCAGTAGAAGATTGAGGAACCAAACGTGCGCGGATTTTATATGCGGGTGCAGGGTTCCCTACTTCGGCAAAAGTAGCCCGCAATTTGAGCGCGTTGATAACTTTTGATTTCACCTTAAGGAATGGCATTTCCATAACGTTCCAAGCCAAACCTGCTGAAGGATAGAAGTAAGAACGGTTTTCAATAGGTAGGGTAGAAGACCAGTCGTTTCTTCCTGTTACATTCAGCGTCAGCCAGTTATCGTAGGTGAAGTTGGCTTGTCCAAAAGCGCCCAACAAACGGGTGCGGGTTAAAATGGTCTTGTTTCGCATGGTAGTAGGGTCAACGTTGTTGATGCTGTTGAAATCAGGCAAGAACAATTTTTCCCCATAAACAGAAGTCGTTTCATAGCTACGGTCATCCAGAGAACCCCCAACCTGTACGGAAACAGCTAATTTTCCAACTGATTTATTGACGCTCGCAAAGAAGTTGCTGTTGAGCAAACGACCAATGTCGGTGTAGTTTTCAATCCATCCGTTGCGGCTAAATCCGATGTTGGAGAATGGATGGAAAAAACGATTTGCTTTAGTGGTGTAAATATCGGCCCCGAAACGACCAGTGAAGCTCAACCACGGAGTGACTTCTGCTTTCAGAGTGATGTTCCCGTTAGTCCGGTCGGTTTGCTCCTCTCTGGCGCTGTTGTTAACGTTGAAAAAGGGGTTGTCGTTATCCGCACCAGGGTTGGTAGAGGGTAAAGTCAGAATCCGGGTGCCATCTGCGTTTTCATACAAGCGAGCATCCTTATCTCTGGGAAAACGCATCAAAGCCGTCAGATAACCTTGTGCACCTCCAGGAGGAAGAATATTGCGGTTTCGAGCATAACTGAAGCGGCTGGTCATTTTGAGCCATTTCAATACCTGAGCATCAGTATTCAAGGCTGCGTTGACTTGTTGGAAGCGATTGGTAGGGATGATCCCTTTACTGTCCAGATATGAAGTAGACATCCGATAGGTCAGGCGTTGAGTGCCACCTTCGAAAGCCAGGTCGTGGCGTTGATTGCTTCCTCTTTGGTAGAAATTACTTACGTTGTCGTAAAAAGTAGTACCATCAGCGTATTTGGGACCGAAAAAATCAGGGTCATTGGCTTCTACGGCACCGTTTCTACCACGACCATAAATGGTTTGAATTTCAGGGAAAAGGTACAATTCGGATGCAGCCAAACGGCTGGTATAGGTCAATTTACCAGTTCCTTCTTTTCCTTTCCGGGTTGTAATCAGGATAACCCCGTTGGCACCTTCATTGCCGTACAAGGCTGCCGCTTCCGGCCCTTTTAAAACGGTGATGTTTTCAATGTCGTTGGGGTTCAACTCCGCCAAGCGGCTACCAATGTCGTCGCGGTTGTTGTTGACGTTGCCATTGACACCCGTTGCATCAGAATGCAGATTGTGTTGGTCCAGGGTCCCACTATTGATGGGCAAACCATCTAAAACAATTAAGGGTTGATTGCTACTTCCCAGAGAGTTTACCCCTCTTAAGTTGAGCACAACAGATCCCCCGGCTACACCCGAAACAGGTGTCAGGCTCAGGCCTGCTACCCGACCTTGTAAACTCAAAAAGGCGTTATCGCGCTGGGTGCTGCGGATCTGATCTCCATCTACTTTTTGAGAAGAATAAGTGAGTTTCCTTTTGTTCGTTTCAATTCCAAATGCTGTGACGGTAACTTCGTCCAGGAGTTTGGTGTTTTCCAGCAGAGTCACATTAATAACGCTGCGGTTGTTGATGGATACGGTTTGGGTAGAAAAACCAGTATAACTGAATTCCAATACACCATTGCCAGGGACGTCCAGGTTGAATTCACCATCAACTCCGGTAATTGTACCACGAGAGGTCCCTTGTAGCAGAATATTTACCCCCGGTAGCGCACCACCTTCGGAGTCGGTCACTTTACCGCTTACTTGCACTTGTGCTGTAGCGGAAACCAGGAACCCGGTCATGAACAATAAAACACCCAACATCTTGCGCAACAAGACGGGTGTACTAGTGAGGTAATACTTGAGCATACTACTACTGTTTTAAATGATAGACATGTATTTGAGTCGTGCTGGCGAGTAGTTGTGAAGCCACTCACCTGGCGGCTAAGCTCTTGTTGAGATGCAGGTAAACAAACTTAGGGATTGAATGCAGTAGTCTGTAAGTTTTGTCTATCTATTTGCCAGCACAATGAGAAGTGAAAAACTGCATGGGATAAAGATATAAGCTTTTGGTATATTATTGCGCAAAAGGGTAAATTTTATTTGGCGCGCCGGGGTGTAATTCCAACGGTTTATCCCAAAATCATGTCTTTAGCGTAAAAAAGGGATCTGATGAAAAACTTGTTACTCATTAGTTGTCTTGCCTTTGGATGTTGCTCTTGCGCGAGCATTCTCAACCCAAGTTACAAGACCATGACGATTTACACCCCTGGCCCCAGCAAAATCATTCTCAAAAAAGACACTTTACATACGGAAGCCAATGAGGCTCATTTTTTGGTGCCGCGCAGCAAGGAAGCGCTTAGTTTACGTGTGATCGCGGACTCAAGTGATCAATCCCTGACGGTTAATGCCAAAAACTCCTTTGCCTACTACCTCAACCTGGCCTACAATTTTGGTTTGGGGATGTTGGTCGACCAAAACAACCGCAAACGGTATACCTATCCTCGCCGGATTTATCTGGACAGTACAGCCATAAGTGGGCTTAGGTATCAGCCTAGCCTAGGAACCCAAAAAGGGGAGGTCAATGTGCACCTTACCATGCCATTCCTTAATTCATTTGTGCAAAAGCCAACTCAAGATGGTTCCAAGGTTGGCATTGGACTTTTGGGCCTTGGGTTTGGTTTAGATTATTACCATCAGAATGACCAGTATTTAAAACTTGGCTTTTGTACGGTAAGTGATTTTTTTTCGCCCTTTCCTGCTCCTGTATATGTTGAAGGAGGGCGAGATTATTTGAACTCAGCCTTCGGATACCTAAGCAATCATCATCGGATCAAACGCTTGGATTGGGGGTATGGCATTATTTTGGCTGAAAACAAATGGACTGTGGATAATTACATCGATCAACCCGATAGCAACCCACCTCAGATTTCACAACGAAAAAGAAGTGTGTCGGCTGGACTGATCTTTTCAGGGCATTATTTTACTGGGCCAAGTTTCCACATGGGGCTTCAGTATTGTCCCAGCCTTTGGCGATTGTATGAGAATCCAGGTTTTCGTTATGAACATGTCATCGGTGTGGATTTGGCGTGGAAGATCAGGTTGTAAGTGAGATTGAAGGACAAACCAAAGCGACAAAAACTAGCACAAAGGACACCAAGGCAGCACAAAGGGCACAAAGTTAGACGTTGACGAGGCTTTTGCCCAAAATGAGATTTGATTAAAAACAAATTTCGAGCGCGTCGCTTTGTCAACGTCTAACTCTGTGTCCTTTGAGTCCTCTTTTTTTCCTTTGTGCTAATTTTTGTCGCTTAGGCATTGTGTCTTAGTGCCTTTGTCGCAAAACAAAAACACCTCACTCACTCCGCAACGAATCCAGTGGATTGCTCAATGCACTGCGCAAGGCCTGAAAACCAATCGTGAGCACCGCCAACAAACTCACTGCAACTCCTGCCAACACAAACACATCCCAACTTATTTGATAGCGGTACGCAAAATCTTTGAGCCATTCCTGCATCAGGTACCAGGCCAGGGGCGATGCGATCACCAAAGCCAATAAAACTAGTTTGAGGAAATTTTGTAAGAGCATCCCCAGAATACTGCTCACTGATGCTCCCAGTACCTTGCGAATCCCGATTTCCTTGCTGCGTTGTTCTGCCAGATAAGTAGAAAGGGCAAACAAACCCAGGCAGGCGACAATGATGGCCAACAACGCAAAATTGGTACAAATGCGCCCGATCCGTTTTACATCATTGTACATCTGGGCAAAACTATCGTCAAGAAAAGTGTAGCGAATGGGTTGGCTGGGGGCAATTTCTTTCCAGGTAGCACTGATGTCCTGCACTGCTTTTTGCAGCTTGTTGCTCTGTAGTTTTACCGCAATCATGTTCGGGCTACTGCCCAATACCAGGCACATGCCCTCGATGTTCTCACGCATGGATTCATAGTGAAAATCTTCCACCACCCCAATAATGGTCAATTTCAGATAACCATTGGTGATGCGCTCACCTAGGGGCTGAGCAAAATTGAGTTTTTTGGCCAGAGCCTGATTGATGATCACCCCTTGGGAATCGCTGCGCATGCCTTCCATAAAATTTCTGCCCTGGACTATTTTCATTCCCATGGTATGAATGTAATCGTAGTCAATTTGCCAGATTTGAGACCCGAAAGAATTGCCATCCTGCTCTTTTTTTTCATCCCACATTTCTGTACCATTTCTTTTTGCACCATTGATGGGCAAATAATCACTCACCGTCACAGCGTCCACTGCAGGCAACTGCTGCAATTGCTCTTTCAGGTTCGGGAGTTTGTCTCCCAACGTTTGGGTGCCTTGTAGCAGTATGACCTGATCTTTTTCAAAACCCAGTTTTTTGTTCAGGATGTAATTCATTTGACGGGTTACGACCAAAGTGCCAATAATCAGCACGATGGAAGTGGTGAACTGAAAAACCACCAAAGCACTGCGTAAACCACTGTTTTTGCTGCCTTTGCTCAACTTGCCCTTGAGTACCTGGATCGGTTTGAAAGAGGAAAGGTAAAAGGCCGGATAGATGCCCGCCAATAAACCCACCAAAATGGTTGATGCGGCAATACTTGGTAAAAACCACCAAGCGAGCCAGGGTAGCTGCAATGATTTGCCGGAAAGCAGGTTGAAGTAGGGGAGGAGCAACCAGGCGAAAACCAAACCTAGTAAAAACGAGAAGGCGCTGAACAAAAGGGATTCGCTCAAAAATTGCCCAATCAGCGATTCGCGGGTGGAACCCACCGTTTTGCGTAAACCCACCTCCTTGGCCCGATTGGCCGAACGGGCAGTAGACAAGTTGATAAAATTGATGACTGCAATGAGCAAAATAAAACCCGCAATGGCCCCAAAGAGCCATACAAAGCGGATATCGCCGTGGCTCATCCCGTCCTGAATGTCGGCGGAGTGCAAATGGACGTCTGATACGGCTTGTAAATACAATCTTCCACTTTTTTTGATGCGTTCTTGCTCGGCTTTGGAAAGATTGGCACCCAGGTATTTTTCAACAATGACTGGCATCAACTTTTGCTCCAGTTTGACAAGGTCGGTTCCCTGGCGGAGCAACACGTAGGTGTGGTAATTGCTGGCGTTCCAATTATTCCCTTCCCCAGGGTAAAATTCCAAACCTTTCATCGTGAATAAAAAATCGTATTGCAGGTGGGAATTGGGGGGGAAATCGGCGATGACACCCCCAATTTTGATCGGGTTGTCGGTATTGTTGTTGGCAATGAGGGTTTTGCCTACTGGGTTTTCATTGGGGAAGTACTTGTCCGCCTTGCGTTTGGTAATGACGATGGTATTGGGTTCGTCCAGGGCATGTTTGGGGTCGCCGTAAATCATCGGAATTTGTAGAATGTCCAACAGTTCCTGATCGGCAAAGGTGAAACCCTCTTCGTAGGTGTTTTGGTTGGACTCAGCGCGGCGAATGGGATTGCCCCCTCCGGTGAAAAGGCTGTTCGGATTGATGCGGGCCACTGTTTCAAACTCGGGGAATTCATCCTTCAAGGCCTTGGCGAAAGGGGCCGGAAAATTTACTCCTTTACCTGCAAATTCTCCCTCGGTCATCTCGCCGATCACGCGGTAAATGCGCCCTGTTTCGGGGTAATGGCGGTCGTAATTGAGTTCATCGAGGATGAACAAGGCGATCAACAAACAGGCTGCAATCCCTATGGCAAAGCCGCCAATTTTGATGCTCGAATACATTTTGTGCTTGGCCAGGTTGCGCCAGGCGATTTTGAAATTGCTTTTGTACATGTCGGGTGAAAATTGAATGGTGATTTTACGAATGGTAGACAGTCGGAAAGAACGCAAGACATCCCACACAAAGGCACGGCGGGCCACTCTTGACCCTTTTTCCGCGCAGCGTACATCGAATAATTCATAAGCATCGCCCTGGATTTCCTCCAGCAACTCGGGTCGGCAGTACCATTCCAAAAAGCGGTCGGCCCAGCGGGGCGGTCGTGGTGGCTGGGCTGCACTCATGCCATATTGGTTTTGGGTGCAAAACCGGGAATTTGATCCCAAAGCTTCAGGTAGGTATCCCGCGATTGCTCCAGCGCTGCCCGCCCGGCTTGGGTGATGTCGAACAGGCGTTTGCGGCGGCCCCCACGTTGGGTGGTGGCTTCGCTCCATTCCGAGCGCAGGTAGCCTTTTTCTTCCAGGCGGCGTAGGGCGGCGTGCACCGCACTGATGTTGACTGAACGCCCGGTTTGTTGTTCAATTTCTTCCATTACGGATACGCCGTAGGCATTGCCGTGGAGCACGGCTACAAGTAATAAAACGAGTTCTTCAAATTCGCCGAGATGGATGCGGTACATGGTGGATTTGTTTTGCAAAAGTAAAAGTAATGGATATGTTTCAGATTTGCAAATGAAATGGGTGGGAGTGATGAATTATGAGTGATGAATAGGGTGGGTGTGTAGGGGCACTACTCGCGGGTGCCCAAAATGTGGTAATGAATGAGGAGCGATGAATATAAAGTTCTTTTGAAAGTCAACAGAGTAAATAAGTAATCAGCAAGCTAGGCTGATTAAGAAACACCGACAAGCGGCTCTGCCATTGATCGCAATGCCTAAGATTAACGAATTGCTTGCTTTGGAGCAGCGCGATTCAATTGCCACGTGCTTTAGCGCGTGGTAGGGAGATTAAAAAATTTATGGGCTTTAGCCCTATTTTCAAATTTATGCCAGGGCTAAAGCCCAGTTTTAAAAAATCCTGCTAACCACGCGCTAAAGCACGTGGCAATTGAATCGCATTGCTCCTGAAATACTTTGATGAAAGGATGATTTCCAAAAGAGCGCTTATTTTCAAAAAAATCATCAATTGCTTGATATTCAAATCGGCTCAAGTCTAATAAAAAATCTTATATTTACTCTTGAAGCCTGCACTGCTTTTCAGCGCGGCTTACCAGGACCTAACTGATCACTGCTAGACCTTGTGCATTTTATGAACCAAGCTTTATCCCTCATCGCAGCCGCTAAAGCCAGCCGCGCCAGCCGCCTCGACCTAGGAAATTGTGGACTCAGGGAGCTGCCCGCTGCCTTGTTTGAACTCAGCGACTTGGAAGAGTTGATGCTGAGCGATGAGTGGCTGGAATATAACCCGGTAAAAAGGCGCTGGGAAAGAATCGAAAGCCAAAACAAAGGCCACGCTAACCACATCACTTCCCTAACAGGGGTGGAGGCTTTGGGCGCTTTGAAAAAATTGGTGGCCGATGGGGAGAAATGGGAACTTAAGGATTTGACGCCCTTGGCGGCCCTTATCCAATTGCAGTCGCTGAACTGCGCCAACACCAAAGTGCGCGATTTGGCACCTTTGGCGGCCCTGACCCAATTGCAGGTGCTGAACTGCGCCTCCACCCAAGTGCGCGATTTGGCGCCACTGGCGGCCTTGACCCAATTGCAGGTGCTGAACTGCGCCAACACCCAAGTGAGCGATTTGGCACCACTGGCGGCCCTGACCCAAGTGCAGTCGCTTTTCTGCTCCGCCACCCAAGTGAGCGATTTGGCGCCACTGGCGGCCCTGACCCAATTGAAGTTGTTTTACTGTTACACAACCCAAGTGCGCGATTTGGCACCACTGGCAGCCCTGACCCAATTGCAGTCGCTTGACTGCGCCAACACCCAAGTGAGCGATTTGGCACCACTGGCGGCCCTGACCCAATTGCTGTCGCTTTCCTGCGCCTCCACCCAAGTGAGCGATTTGGCACCACTGGCGGCCCTGACCCAATTACAGTCGCTGCACTGCTACGACACCCAAGTGAGCGATTTGGCACCTTTGGAAGGCTTAGTCAACATGTATGATCTGGTAATTGATGGAAACAGCATCAAGGAAAAAAAGGATTTGAAACGGCTGATACAACTTCCCAACATCAAGGAACTGCGCATAAAAAACACGCCAGCGCTTAATAATCCCTCCCTTTTTAGTGAAGATGGTCATGAAAATGTTTTAGCCGAGGCAAAAACCTACCTGGCATCCTTGCAGGGTCAATCGTCGATTGTTTATGAGACCAAAATGATTCTGACGGGTGAAGGGGAGGTAGGAAAGACCAGTGTACGCAATAAATTGGTCATGGGCAATGGGCAATTTGCGGCAGTACCAAAGAAAGGAAGTTCTACGGAGGGTTTTGAACTGGATAGTTATCAGGCCACGATTGATGTGAAAGGAGTACCCCAAAAGGTGATCGTCAACATCTGGGATTTGGGCGGCCAGGATGTACAGTTGCCTACCCATCAATTTTTTATGCGACATAGTTCTTTGTACCTGTTTGTATTTAAATCAAGATTCAATGACGAACAAAATCGATTTGAAAAATGGCTTTATTTGATTCAAAAGCTGAGTAATAACCCCCGCAATCCTGCGGCGGTCTGCCCGGTCATAGGGGTCATGAACCAGTTTGACGAACAAAACAAACTGGCCTCCGCCAATTATTGGCTGGAGGCTTACAAAGGACAGTTGAAAACATTTGTTACCGTCAATTGTACCCGATTGAATGATCCCGGGATTGAAAACTTGAAGCGGGAGATTGAGCAACAACTGTCCAATATTGAAGGTTTTGGCAAATTTGAGATGAACGACGACTGGATCGCAGTCAGAAATGAATTAAAAGCCATCAGCCCTCAGGATAAAATCATTTCCTACACTCGATACAAGCGCATTTGTGAACAAAAAAAGGTGCTGGATACCCTGGCACAAGAATCCTTGCTCAATTTGTTGGACAAATTGGGTGCTTTGTTGTGGTACGAAGATGGAGTGGTCCATTTGAGCCCATCCGAAAATGAAAAATTAAGGAATGTGGTGTTTTTAGACCATCAATGGGCCTCACAAGCCATCTACCAATTGTTGATTGACAAAAACCAATTGATCGACCATGAAGCCTCGATGAGTTTTGATGAACTGAAACTTCTTTGGAAAGGCAAGTATTGGGACTACCATGAACACCTGATTTTGATGATGAAACGTTTTGGCTTTTGTTTTGAAACCCAGGACAAAAACCATTTTATACTGACCCCGCTGCTCACCCTGATCAGACACCCAGAAGCCGATGCCTTCAAAAATCAATTCTACCGTGCTACCAACAAGGTATTGCGCTTGCGTTTGGACTACGTGGATAGCAATAAAGAGGACATCATGCCGCGTGCCCTGACCGCGCGCTTAATTGCCATTAAGCACAAAGATATTTTTAAATGCGCCGATGAAAAACGATTGTACTGGCGACATGGCGTGGCTTTACACAATAAAAGAACCGATTCAAGGGCTTTGATCGAAGAGAATACCAAAAGAGGCGTGATTGACATCACAGTAAGCGGGGAAAAGGCGAGAGAATACTTAGGTGAGTTATTGGCTGCTTACGATGATTTGCATGATTCTTTGGGTGGTTTGCGCCCGAACTATTTAATCCCCTGCAATTGTTTGGTTTGTGCCCATAACCCTGAACCGCACTATTTTGAAAAAGAAGGCGAACTGGAAGAACGTTTAAAAAATGGCAGAGATGACATCGAATGTAAGCGGAAGCCTTTTGAAAGAGTACTGATCAGACCGATGATCAGCGATGTGATTGATATCGACCGAACTAGAGGAATTGAAATAGGAGGCCATTTAGGTGGGCACTTTGATCGAATGGATTTGGGAGGAACGGGCAAAGATGGTGATTTCTTTTACATTGATAATCGAGGGGCAACAATTGATACGTTTGGGGGCAAAGTAGTAAAACCAGAAGAGCCGAAAGGCACGCAAACAATCGACATACCAGCTCCGGTGTTGCCCCCTCCGCCCAAACCTTTTTTCGAAACCCATTTTGGCAAAAGTACAATCAAGGGGCTTATTGTGCTGGTGATTGGAGCTGTTGCGGGGAGTGTATTGGATTATTTTATTGATTTTCAATTTATTTGGCAAACTGCCTTGGTGAGCGGCTTATTCTATTTTCTCCTTTCATTCAACAATGATCCCAAATACCGCTTTTCACGCTATGCAGTATGGATATTGGGGACATGGCTGGTAATTGGAACCATTTTACCCAATATTGAGGCTTGGGCCAATATTCAAAACGACGTAATCAATGGTTCAATTCACTTCGTCAGTGATAACAATGTTGTACTGACTATTGCGGCATTGGTTTTGAGTGGGGGGCTTTTTTGGTTGGATTTCAAACAAAATAAATAGCTGCTTAATAAAAACACAGATATTTCCCCCTTTTCTCTCCCGCTTTCCCAGGACTCACGATTAAGGTTATGGAGTGGGGCGGTGGGGTGGCCTCCCACGGATAAATCCATGTGTGGCGAGGTGGTTCGGGCCGTGGTAGGTTAATACGAGCAAAGAGGGAGTACGGGGATAATGATCAAATAAATCCATTATTTTCGTTTGATACAAAACCACAAAACTATGTCCGAAGCATTCAGACCAAGACTCTCTGAAACCTTTTACAAGAGTGATTTTAATGGATAAGATGCTGTAAATTAAGTGAGTAGAGACAGCTCCAGCCAAGTGAAGTTGTACATTTTGCGCTAGTTAATGCCTGAGATTAACCCATCCCTCAGTACCTCCAGCACCCAATCCACCTCCCCCTTCGTCACCACCAGCGCCGGCTTCAAATTCAAAATATTCCCCTGAATCAGCTTAAAAGAAATGCCCCGCTCCATACAGAAGCCCATCAATTGATTGGCTTCTTCGATCGCCCGGGTTTTGGTTTGACGATCTTTCACCAAGTCCACCGCCAAATTGAGGCCAAGACCACTGACATTGCCGATAATTGGAAACTCGGCCTGCAGTTCCAACAAACCAGCCTTGAAGTGTGCCCCCAGCTCATGCGCATGCGCAACCAGCTCTTTTTGCTCCACCTCTTCAATCACCGCCCTGGCCACCGCTGCACAAAGCGGATTTTTCTCATGGGTATAATGGCCAATGGACTTGTGTTCCAGCACGTTGAGCCCTTCGCGGCCAATGATGCCTGCATACGGGACAATTCCGCCACCAAATCCTTTTCCTACGACGACAATATCTGGCGTTACAAAATGTTCACTGGCGAACATTTTGCCCGTACGACCAAAGGCGGTATAGATTTCATCAAAAATGAGCAGGATGTTGTGGGCTTTGCAGAGGGCTTGCACCTGTTCCCAATAGTAGCGGGTGGGCACGGTGGAATTGTAAAAAATGGGTTCGCTGATCAGCGCGGCAATGTCGGGATTGAACTCAATTTGGGAACGCAACTGCCGCAGGTATTCGTCGTCGATTTGCTGCTGATCGGTCCAGCCCCAGGGATTGCGGTAGTAATCCGGTAATTCAAGGTGAATGGCTCCGGGAATCACGGGGCCCAAACCTTCCCGAAAATGGGCATCCGCCCCTAGCGAAACCGCCTGAAATCCAGCCCCGTGGAAAGTGCCATAATAGGAAAGGGTCTTCCATTTGCCCGTATACAATTTGGCCAGCATTACCGCCATTTCAATGGCTTCGGAGCCGCCGGGGCAAAAAAGGACACGGGTGAGGCCTTCGGGGGCAATGTTCACCAGTTTTTCTGCCAATTCAACAGCAGGCTCATTCGTAAAGCGGCGAGGAGCAAAAGTTAGGCTCTCCGCAATTTGCTGCTGAATGGCCTGGATTACCCTGGGATTTTGATAACCCACCGTATGGACGCCATTGCCATGCAGATCGAGGTATTTTTTGCCTGAACCATCGTAGATGTAGGCACCTTCGGCCCGGGTGATGGTGTTGAAGACGGGGGTGGAAAGGGTTTGGTGAAAAAAGACTTGGGCATCGCGATCGAGCAAAGCTTGGGTAGCGTCGTTGTTTTCGATGGCGAGGGAGCGGATGTTCTCGCCTTGGTTGACTGGTGCTGGCATGATTTTAAAAGACTAATTTCCGGTGAAGCTAAAGCCAAATTGCCGGAATTCTCGGACTACTACTTTAAGCTTTTGTTACCTCTGCTGACGCGCTATAACTTTTTCTCATAAAACACACTCAAACCCGTAATTGGATAATCCCCAAAATGATCAACTACATAGTAGCCCAACTTTCGGTACAATTGTTGCGCAGCCGTATGGTACACGCCCGTTTCTAGATTCAACTGCATGATGCCTTTTTCCTGAGCATAAGCCTCCAGTTGGGAGAGGATGTTTTCCGCGATGCCCATACCCCGGTGGCTTTCTTCCACGTACATGCGTTTGATTTCGGCGTAATCGCCCATGATTTTTACGGCACCGATGCCAACCAGTTGCGAGCCGGAGTAGGCACCGAGCATGTGGGCGCCACTTTTGAGCAGGACTTCGATGGAGTCGAGGTGGCAATTTTCCCGGCCGTACAATTCGATTTGGAAGGCATCCAGTTTGGCGATGAGGGATTGCACTTGCTCATCGGCGGGGGAGACGGTTGTGATGGTAATGGGTGTCATATGTATAAGATTGAGGCTTGGGTTTGAGTTATCTACTCACGTTACGCATTTTATTTACCACAGAGTTTCACAGAGTACCCGCAGAGTTTCACGGAGTTTTTTTAGGGGCACCTGCGGTGCGGAGAGGCCACGGAGGTCGCCTTTACTGAAGCTTGGGTCTTTCACTTTATCAAGTACCATTTATTAGCTTGATCTTGCAAGATTTTCCTGGAGCACAAACTCCAGCCACCGCAGGTGGCAAACTCCTTAAAACTTAAAAACTCCGCGAAACTCAGCGGGTACTCTGTGAAACTCTGCGGTAAAAAAAACTAAATGAACTCATATTATTTTTTATTCGCCCGCTCGTACTCCTCGTATCCTTCCGCTTCCAGTTTGCGGTATTTGACAGCAACTTCTTCTTCCAGTTCCTGCTTGTATTGCACTACCTTATCCAGGACGGTGGAATGATGTGCCCCAATGATTTGAGCGGCCAGAATCCCTGCATTTTTAGCCGCATTTAGCGCCACGGTTGCCACAGGTACTCCATTGGGCATTTGCAGGATGGACAAAATGGAATCCCAACCATCGATCGAGTTGGAAGATTTGATTGGTACCCCAATTACCGGTAGGGGCGACAAGGAAGCCACCATTCCAGGCAAATGTGCTGCGCCACCCGCCCCGGCAATAATGACCTTCAAACCGCGCTCATGGGCATTTTTGGCGTAGTGAAACAACCGTTCGGGGGTGCGGTGCGCCGAAACGATGGTCACTTCGCACGGAATGTCGAAGTATTTGAGCATTTCGGCGGCTTGCCGCATGATCGGTAGGTCTGAATCCGATCCCATAATGATGCCAACCATATGAATTGTTTGAGTTACAGCATTAAACGTTAAAATTGGAATTGGTGGTTCCAATTGGTTTGCACGAAAGTATATTTTTTACCTAATTTTGCGCAAGTTTTCGGAGCTAGGGCATTACTTTTTATACCATTGTACGTCTAACTGCCGAAACCTTTGACAAAAACAACACCAAAGCATTGAGCACCGTTTCGCCATCTCTTCCCGTATTTAATGCAACACCCAAAAAGCGGATTGTTTTCCTGGATGTACTGAGGGCTTATGCCATCATGATGATGTTACAAGGCCACTTCGTAGATACCATGCTCGATGACCGCTATCGCGATCTGACCAACCCCATCTATTGGACCTGGCATTTTATGCGAGGACTTACCGCGCCGATCTTTTTCTTTGTGAGTGGCGCGATTTTTGTGTTTTTGATGCTGCGCGACTCGGGACCCTGGTACCAGAATGTACGCATTCAAAAGGGGCTGCGCAGGGTTTTGTTGTTGTTGTTTTTGGGCTATATCCTCAAGTGGAATTTTCTTTACGTATTTAGCTTCAAATTCTTTCCCTCCTTCTTCTTTGTGGATGTATTTCACATCATTGGACTGGCCATTTTTACCGTTATCGCGGTATTCATATTGCATCAATATACCCGCATTCCTTTGCCCTTGATGTATTTTGTGTTGGCGTTGACCGCTTTTTTGATTTCACCAGATGTCAAAACCTACGATTGGTCGGGTTTGCCGATTGTGTTGCAGAATTATTTCATCAAGGATCACGGCTCAACTTTTACCCTTTTCCCCTGGATTGGTTTTTCCCTCTTTGGAGGGGTGGTAGGTTGGCACATGAATCGTTGGCCCAATTTTTACCATACCCACTGGGCACCATTGTTGTTCATCAGTTTGGGGATCTGGATCCATTATTCAGTGAACGATATCCTGAATGGGTTGCACTACCTCACCACCATTGATCATTTTAGACTGGCCACTTACAACAATGCCTCATTTTGGCGGCTGGGGCACGTGTTCATTGTCTTTTCCATTTTTATCTGGATCACTAAAATTTTCAAAAACATCCCTCCGTTGGTGATGAAAATAGGCGGGGAAACGCTGGTGATTTACAGTGTTCATTACGTGTTGTTGTATGGTACCTGGTTTGGTCTTGGGGTACGATCATTGGGGAGCCATTCGTGGACTCCCTGGAGCGCGGCAATAGGTGCAGTGTTGTTCCTGGTCTTTTTTGCGTATTTGATTTACCGCATCGAAGAGATTCGTTACTTCCTGTACCACTTGCTACCACATTACAGCAAACTATACTATCGATTTTTTCGACTCAAATTGCGGCGTTTTTACCTGGATAAAAAGGGGATTTCAAGCAATGTGCCGGCCAAAAAGGTTAGGTAAAAGTGGATGCAGCCCTAGCCGATGATCCTAAACCCTTTTTCCCTTACACTTTCATAACCAGCCTGGTCAAATGAATACAGGAAGGAGCCTTTTTTGGAACTACCGCGCAGCTTTTCGTTGGTTTTGAACAAAATACCCAGGGAGAGCATCTTTTTGCTGAAATTACCTTCGTCAAAATCACGATCGTAAATGGCTTCGTACAAGCTAAGCAATTGTTTCATGGTGAACTTTTCGGGCAACAATTCAAACCCAATGGGTTGATAACCTGCTCTTCTGCGCAAACGGTAAAGTGCCGCATCCACCATTTGTTCATGGTCAAAAATGAGGTCTGGCCGGGCTTTGATGGGAAACCAGTGGGCATCGTGGCTTTTGCCCAACTCTTCATCGTAATCTTCCAATTTGATCAAGGCGTAATAACATATCGAAATTACCCGTTCAACCGGATCGCGATGGATGTCCCCGAATAAATAAACTTGTTCGAGATAAATGTCCTCCAAACCAGTTAATTGGAATAAAATACGTTTGGCACCGTCATTCAGGCTTTCTTCCTGACTCAGAAAACCTCCCATCAAAGACCATTGACCTTTGGCCGGTTCCATGTTGCGGTGAACCAGCAATAGTTTGAGCTCCTGTTTGTCAAATCCAAAAACAATGCAGTCAATGGCTACCTTAAAAGAGTCTGCATTGTAGGTGAAAGGTACCTTAGTCATTGATGTAACTTAGTTTTAAAAGGGTAAGTTAAAAAAAATGTCCAACATACAGTTATAACCCTGCGTGTTGGACATTTTTTCATAAAAAAAGGTGCCGAGTTAAGGCTAAGTAGCGGGGCAAAACGAGCACTTGTGTTTTATGCCCCTTAGCGCTTATACCATTTCGTAAATGCCTGCGATACCTTGACCACCACCTACACAGGCCGTGACCATACCGTATTTTTTATTTTGACGGTGCAATTCGTGGAACAATTGAGTGGACAATTTTGCTCCGGTACATCCCAGCGGGTGTCCCAGTGCAATGGCACCACCATTGACATTGACCTTGTCTTTGTCCAATCCGGCTTCCTGAATTACAGCCAATGCCTGTGCACCAAAGGCCTCATTGAGTTCGATTAAATCAATGTCGCTGAGCGAAATCCCCGCTTGTTTTACCGCCTTGGGAATGGCAGCACAAGGGCCAATGCCCATGTACATAGGGTCCACTCCACCAACAGCACAGCCGATCATCCGGGCAATTGGTTTCAACCCCAATTGTTTGACCATTTCTTCACTCACCACGAGGACAAAGGCAGCCCCGTCAGAAGTTTGAGAAGAATTACCTGCGGTGACCACTCCACCATTGGCAAAAGCGGGTTTAAGCGCAGCCAAACCAGCCAGGGAGGTATCGCGACGAACGCCTTCGTCCATGGCTACGGTGAATTCCTTTTCAACGCGTTTGTCGTTTTGAACAAACACTTCTTTGACCTTTACGGGCACAATCTCATCATTGAACTTACCTGCGTCGATGGCCTGGCCTGCCAATTGGTGGGAGCGCAAAGCGAATTCATCGGCTTGCTCCCGACTGATCCCATATTTATGAGCCACCGCTTCAGCCGTATGCCCCATGCTGGCCAGGTAGTTGGGGGTAGTGCTGGCTACGGAGTACGCAGGAGCCAGCTTGTACCCGGTCATCGGGATCATGCTCATGCTTTCGGTTCCGCCAGCAAGATAAATGTGCCCCATGCCCGCGCGAATCTTGGAAACGGCCATCGAAATGGTTTCCAGCCCGGAGGCACAGTAACGGTTGACGGTTACACCCGGTACTTCCTGACCCAGAGCGCGAAGTGAAATTTGACGCCCGATTTGAAAACCTTGTTCACCTTCAGGATTGGCACAACCTACGAACACATCGTCAACCAATTTAGGGTCAACTTCGGGGACCTGTGCCATCAGGTGTTTGATGATGTCTACCGCCAGGTCATCGGAGCGGTAGTTTTTGAAGCCGCCGCGTTTGGATCTGCCAACGGCGGAGCGATATGCTTTGATGATGTATGCTTCCATAGTCTTCGACTAGCCCACGATTAAAGTCATGGGTTGGTGATCTATATGGCCTCCCACGGATAAATCCACGGGGTGGCTGGTTTTATTTAGGAGTTCCTTAGTTGCGCAGCGGTTTGTTGTTCTGCAACATGTATTGGATGCGTTCCAGCGTTTTTTGCTCACCACAAAGGCTGAGGAAAGCTTCACGCTCCAAATCCAGTAAGTATTGTTCCGAAACCACTTGGGTTCCCGTGAGGTCACCACCGCAGAGCACCCAGGCAATTTTTTTGGCAATTTTGATGTCGTGTTCGGAGGCGTAGCGACCCAGTTTGAGTTCATTGGCAGCCACATAGAGGGCGGCCAAACCCGTCTGCCCCAGTACAGTTACCTTTTTGGGCAAAGGTTGGGTGTAGTTGGGCGCGAGCTCCAGAACCTTTTTCTTGGCTTCGGCGATGGCGCGGTCTTTGTTCATCACGATTTCGTCGCGCTCGGGCAACAGGTAGCGGTAGTTGAAAGCTTCAGAAGCAGAGGTACTTACTCCAGCCGTGGCGATGGTTTTGAAACGATCCACCAGGGTGGGGATCAACACTTCACCTTCTTTGAATTCGTCTGAAGCACGTACGGCAAACTCTTTGGTGCCGCCGCCACCAGGAATGACTCCAATGCCCACTTCCACCAAACCGATATAAGATTCTGCCGAAACGGTAGCCGCATCAGCATGCATCAACAATTCACAACCTCCCCCAAACACGTAACCTTGGGTAGCGACCACCACAGGGATGCTGGAATAGCGTGCCCGCAAGGTCGTTTGTTGGAAAATGTTGACGGCCATATTCAATTCCTCAAACTCGCCCTGGTAAGCCAGTTGGGCGATCATAAAAATATTGGCGCCTACACTGAAGTTGGTCCCATTGTTGCCGATAACCAAGCCGTTCCAATTGCCATCTTCCGCAATCTGGATCGCTTCATTGATTCCGCGTAATACCCCCTCACCGATGGAGTTGTGTGGACTGGTGAATTCCAGGCAAAGCACCCCATCGCCAATGTCATGAAGGATAACTTCATTGTTTTTAAACACTGGAGACTGATCGCGGTAATTGTCCAGGACAATCAGGGATTCGCGGCCGGGGATACTGGCATAGGCTTTTTTTGCCGGATCGTAGCAGAGGCGTTGGCCTCCTTCCCGTTTGTAAAAGCGGGTATGTCCGGCAGCGAGCATTTCTTTGACCCAGTCGGCTATTTTTTCACCTTGGGCTTCAGCACTTTGAATGCCTTTTTTCAAACCAATCAAATCCCAATATTCAAATGGACCATACTCCCAGCCATAACCCGCCTTCATGGCATCGTCGATGCTATAGAGTTGGTCAGTGATTTCTGGAATGCGGTTGGAAGAGTAGGCAAAAAGGCCATTGAGCGACTTTTGTACCAACTGCCCGCCTGCATCGGGCGCATCGTACAATGCACAAATGCGTTTGGGTAGGTCATCGATGTTTTTGCTCAATTTCAGGCTGGCCAGATCCGATTTGCTCGATGGCTCATATTCCAGGGTGCTCAAGTTGAGCGCCAGTATGACCGGGCGGCCTTTTTCGTCCTTATCAGCGGTTTTTTTGTAAAAACCTTGTCCGGTTTTGTTGCCCAAAAACTTGTTGTCCAGTAGGAACTGCAAATAACCAGGTACACTAAATGCTCCTGCTTGCTCGTCGTTGGGGCAATTGGCCTTGATTCCTTTGATGACATTGGCAGCAGTATCGTGCCCGACCAGGTCACCCAAGCGGAAAGTACCCGTTTTGGGGCGTCCGAGGGAAGGACCAGTCAAAACATCCACATCTTCGATGCGCAGCCCCAGTTCAGTAGTCAACTGGTAGATTTTTGCCATGGCGTATACCCCCACGCGGTTGCCAATAAAGGCAGGAGTATCCTTACACAAAACGGTTTGTTTACCCAAATGGATGTCACCGTATTGCATGAAAAAATCCACCACCTCCGGCTTGGTTTTGGGCGTTGGGATGACCTCCAACAAGCGCAGATAGCGGGGTGGGTTAAAGAAGTGGGTACCGCAGAAATGTTGCTGAAAATCTTCACTACGATCTTCCAGCATCAAATGGATCGGGATACCTGAGGTATTGGAAGTGACATAAGACCCGGCCTTACGGTACTGGTCTACTTTGTCAAAAACCTTCTTTTTGATGTCTAAATTTTCGACAACAACTTCGATGATCCAATCACAATCCACGATTTTGGGCATGTCATCATCAAAGTTGCCGGTTTTGACCCGACTGGCAAAGCTTTTGTCAAACAAAGCGGCAGGCTTGGATTTGAGGGCATTATCCAGAGCTTGATTGACGATGCGATTGCGGGCGGCAGGGTTGTTTTTGTCCTCGTCTTTGAGGTCAAAAGGGACAATGTCGAGCATGAGTACTTCCAAACCAATGTTGGCCAAATGGCAGGCAATACCAGCACCCATTACTCCCGAACCCAATACCGCTGCTTTTCTGATTCTTTTCATGTTAAAAGCGGCGTTCTGATAGGTTGAAATTGGCGTTGTCAATTTTAGCGAATTTTCGCTAACTGCGCAAATTTAGGAATTAACTTGGAAGGGAAAAGGGAAAGCGGAGAATTTTTTTATTTAGTTGAGGAGGTTGAGGAGTTGAGGCTGGTCACTGAGCGAAGCCGAAGTGCTGGTCTCAACTCCTCAACCTCCTCAACTAAAAAAGGCCAAAATCCAGAAAGTTGACTCCTGAAAATTGGCCCTTTTATCTTACAATTTTTTTGTGATTATTGCTCAACCACAAATACTTCTTTAGCCATCATACGTCCATCCTCCTTGGGTTCAAGAGAGAAAGATACATTATCGCCGATTTCAAGGTCATTGAAATCATAATCGATCAGGCTGCTAAAGTGAAAAAAGACGTTGTTGGGTGGAAATTTAATAAAGCCATAGCCTTCCTTAAGAGAAAGAATGGTACTCTGATGAAATTCATCATCCCCCGAAGATTCTCCACCTGGTTGCCAACTGGTGCCCTGTTTGTGTGAAACCTTTGCCTCCGTTTTTGGAACAAACAGACTGCTTACTATTGCTTCACTTTTGGGAGAGAAATCATCAATGATCTCATGCATGGCAATTGGGTAAGCACAACTGGTTACCAAATCGTTAGAGGTACGGGTGCTGAAGCGATTGCCTTCTTCGTCGGTGTATTCAAAGTTCCAGTGCAACAACATTACCCGGCTACCCAATGAGTGCAATTTGCGCACGAGTGGAGCATAGTCGCCATCTGCTGCCAGGATTACTACGACATCGAATCGTTTGTAAAAGGTCATTTCAAAGGCTTCCAGGGCGAGCCATACGTCAATCCCTTTTTCTTGCCAACGTCCGTGAAAGTTGCGTACAGGTAGGTAGTGTACCGATACCCCTTCGCTCATCAGAATGTCGTCGAAAGCGCGCTCAAAATACAATAAATTCCCGCGTTGACTGGCTTCACTGGCACTCAGGCGGCCACGGAAATAATGGGCATCAATGATTTGGCAGCGGTGAAATTCTTCATCTTCTTCAATGGCCACTTGTTTGCGTACAAAATCATGTAATCCACGAATGCTGATCCGGCTACGGCGTTCGTGTACATAATTGTAGTAGTTGCTTACCTGTAAAAAATAATGGCCATCATAAAACACGCCAATTCGGATTAACCCGGCTTTTGAATTTGGAAAGTTTGTCATCTATCTTATCTGTTTTCAAAAAAAGTATTTAGTAATCGTTTCAACTGGATTTCGCAATGTTGGGAACTTATTCTGATTTAACGGGCCTGGGAATGAGGCAGTAATACTTTTGATGTTAAGGAAACTTTAATTAGAGGTTTACTTTGTGTTCATTTAGGTCGCGCAAGATCGTGTATTTTACTAAAAAACAAAAACAAATTCCTTAAAGTTTTGGATTAAGGAAATCTTAAATTGTTAAATTTGGGCGCGGTTAAAATACTTATCCGCGAAAGTACTTCGTTTTGAAGCGAAAATACGAACTAATCTAAAAACATCTTTTTCCATGCTACTGAACTTTCTGCTACTGCAAGCTGGTTTGGATACGACTACACAAGAAGCTGTGTCTGATACAAGTGTTGCTTCTCGAAGCACCCTCGACTTATTGATGGAAGGTGGCCCTGCGGGGGTAATCATCAGTTTTTTGATCATCGTGATGTCCTTTATTGCCGTATACATTTTCTTTGAGCGCTATCGAATGATTAAGCGAGCTTCGAGAGTGGACGAAAACTTCATGAACAACATTCGAGCCAATGTAAAAAATGGTAATGTGGCAGCAGCAAGAGCGCTCTGTCAGGCCAGCGGCTCGCCTGTTGCAATGATGGTGGAAAAGGGGATCATGCGCATTGGTAAGCCAGTACGCGACATTGAACACGCCATCGAGAACGTGGGCAAGGTAGAATTGTCCAAAATGGAAAAGAACCTCAACATCCTCAGCATCATTGCGGGGGTTGCCCCCATGTTCGGTTTTTTGGGAACCATTGCGGGTATGATCCAGACTTTCTCCTCTTTGGCCGAATCCAACAACCTGACTATCGGGGTTATTGCAGGTGGTATCTACGTCAAAATGTTTACTTCTGCATTGGGATTGGTCGTTGGGATTATGGCTTTTATCTTCTATAATCTGCTCAATGGTATGATTGACCGGGTGGTGGACAATATGGAGTTGAGTACTTTCGACTTTATCGATATGCTTCAGGAGCCAACCTAGTCGCCTGCGGAGGCACTATTTTTTGTTCTTGTTCATCAGCTTTATACTTATTATTATGGCGATACGCACCAGAAAAAAGGCATTAACAGAGGTGAATCTTTCCTCGATGACCGACATTATTTTTATGTTGCTCATCTTTTTCATGCTCACCTCTACGCTGATCAGAATCGTTCCCTTTGAGTTGCCGAAATCCTTTTCAAGGGCCAAAGCGCCCATCAAAATAACCGTTGAAATCAGGGCTGGCGATTTGGGCTATGAAGTGAATGACAATCCTATCACCGAAGAAGAGTTGAAAGACGTGATTGCTCGGACCATTCAGGAAAAAAAAGCAGCCAACGAGGATGTAACCGTAACCATTATTGCTGAAAAAGGGGTGAAATTTCGCAAAGTGACGGACGTGATCAAAATCGCCAACAGCCTCGGAACCAAGGCCATTCTGGCAACTGAACCCCACACTTAAACCACACGGACATGAACTTACGCAATAGAGACCGGGAAGGAAAAGGTGAACATGGCATGAACTCCATGACCGACATCATTTTCATCCTCTTGATGTTTTTTATGATGACTTCAACTTTAACGGCTCCCAGTGCTTTGAATTTGATGCTGCCCGGCAATTCAGCTACTACAGCCAATAAAGCCAAAGACAAGCTGATTGATGTAGGCATTGAGGAGGATGGAACTTATTCGCTGAATGGACGCCTGGCTAGTTTACTGCTGGTACAGGAACAATTGAAGTCGCTGCGCGAAAACAGTTTGGAAGAAGTATTTGTTACTGTTTCTCCATCGCCAGAAGCACCAGTGGAAAACGTGGTTGAAATCATGGACCTTACGTATCAACTGGGCATTAGTGCGATATTGAACACACTGGAGTAAGCATTTGTTTATAAGGTAAAGTACGATCATCATGGCTATGAAAATATCGGCATTTGAGCGCAAAATAAAAAACCAGGGCTTGGTCATCAGTACAGTCATTCACATTGTGCTGATCTTACTGATGTTGATTGCCCATACCAAAACGCCAACTCCACCTCCTCCTCCAGTTGAAGGGGTTTTGGTCAATTTGGGCTTGCCAGACGTTGGGCAAGGGGAAGAAAATACACCCGGGCCGCCCGTTCCAACTCCTGCTCCACCCAATGTGAAGCCTGACCCAACGGAAAAAACGCCTGCACTGCCAGACAAAAAAAATCCGCCACCCCCAAGCAAACCCAATAAATCTGAGCCTAAACCTTCGGTAACTACCGAGGACCCCGCTGCCATTGCCCTGCGCGAACGCCAGGAAAAAGACCGCAAAGCCAGAGAAGAATCGGACCGGATTGCTCGTGAAAACACGGAAAAGCAACGCCTGGCCGATGAGGAAAAACGCCGTAAAGAAGCGGAAGCCAAAGCAACCAAAGACCAAATTGGTGGCTTGTTCGGTGGCGGAGGCAAAGGTACGGGTAAAGGCAATACGGGAAAGCCTGGTAATCAGGGTGATCCTGATGGTGACCCCAACTCCAAGGTCCTGGAAGGAATTACCACTGGAACGGGCTCGGTCGGCGGAAGTTTAGGCAATCGAAGCGTGGTAACGGCACCCCGAATCACCGACAACTCTTCACTGGAAGGTACTGTCGTTATTGCCGTATGTGTAGACCCCAATGGTTCTGTTGTTTCTGCTGATTTCACCCAGAAAGGATCAACCACCACCAATAGTACTCTGGTCAACCTGGCCATCAGCAATGCGCGCAAATGGAGATTCTCCGCAGGTGATGCAGATCGGCAGTGTGGTACAGTAACTTATCGATTCAAAGTACAATAATATAGTCTAAGAACCTCCTAACCCTGAAGGCAGGGTCGAATGGTTAGGATTTGAACCCCGAAGGGGTGACATGATTATAGAAAAATAATCGCGTTTATTCCATCAAGAGAAACCCCGAAGGGGTGGTATGATGAAGTAAAAGGTGAGGGTAAATAATGTCACCCCTTCGGGGTTCGAACACATCCTCATCCTGTTTTTTCTATAATCCTGTCACCCCTTCGGGGTTCAAATTAGTCCTCAATTTAGAATCAATCGATCCTAGTTTGCAGGGGCAGAGGCTCTTAGGCGTAGCTTGATGCTAGCTGAAATCTTTAATGATTCCCATCTAGCCCGCCCGAACGCTCATGTCCTACCAACAAATCCTCGATTTCCTCTACGCCCAACTCCCCATGTTCCATCGCATTGGAGCAGCAGCTTACAAAAAAGACCTTGGCAATACCTTGGCCCTGCTGGAATACCTGGGCAATCCACAGCAAAAATTCCAATCCATCCACGTTGGTGGTACCAATGGTAAGGGCTCTACTTCCCATATGTTGAGCGCTATCCTGCAAGCCAAAGGATTTAAAACAGGCTTGTACGTTTCGCCGCATTACCGCGATTTTCGTGAGCGCATCAAGATCAATGGCCAGTACATTTCGCGCCAGTATGTGATCGATTTTGTGGAAAAAATGAAGCCCATCATCGCGGAGGTGCAACCCTCTTTTTTTGAACTGACCGTAGCGATGGCTTTCGATTATTTTGCCCAACGCAAAGTAGAGGTAGCGGTCATAGAAGTTGGTTTGGGCGGCAGGCTGGACAGCACCAATGTGATTACCCCGGTGCTCAGCGTCATTACCAACATCAGTTTTGACCACATGCAATTCCTGGGAAACTCCTTACCCGAGATTGCTGCGGAAAAAGCAGGCATCATCAAACCTGGCATACCAGTAGTAATTGGTGAAACCCACCCGGAGAGTGCCCCGGTATTTGAAGCCACAGCTAGGGCAAAAAACGCTCCGATTAGCTTTGCCGATCAACACATTCAAGTAAGGTTATTGGCAGAAAATGTAAGCCACAGTTATTTTGAGGTAAAAAAAAATGAGCGAGTATGGTATCCTGAATTGGCGGCCAATTTGCACGGGGATTATCAGATGCTGAATGTACAAACCGTTTTGGAAGCCGTTTCCAAGCTGCCAAAAGCCTGGGAAATTAATGATCTTGCCATCATCACTGGCTTAAACGATCTTGTTCCATTGACCCGTTTTATGGGGCGCTGGCAATTGTTGGGGGAAAATCCGACCATCATTGCCGACAGTGCCCACAATGAAGCGGGAATTCAAATGGCTATGCAGCAATTGGCCAAAATTCCCCGGCAAAAACTGCACCTGGTTATTGGGGTGCTGCGAGATAAAGATTTGGTGAAAATGTTGCCGCAATTGCCGATTGATGGCGTTTATTACTTCGCCAAGCCAGATATTCCGCGAGGACTAGAAGCGGAGGTACTTCAAAAAACAGCAGCAGAGCAAGGTCGCAAAGGAAGAGCCTATAGCTCGGTCAAAAATGCGTTGAAAGCAGCCCGTCGTCAGGCACAAGCAGAAGATGTGATATATGTAGGAGGCAGTATTTTTGTATTGGCGGAGGTTTTATAACGACATTCCAAAAAATAAAAAAGGTGCTCCTTTAAGGAGAGCACCCACATAAACTATAAACAAACAAAAAACATTAGCAATCTTGTGATCAGGATCAAAACGTAGATAATCCCGATTTCGTTCAACGAAGTACGTAAATTTACCATTTATTCCCGCACTTTTTGGATAAAAAGCCCGAAATAAACCGCAAATATACAGCAATGAATCTTGCAATACGCATTTCTACCCATTTTTCCAATCTTGCAGACCACATGCCTGATTTACCTCCGGGGGTAGAATGGTTGAATCCATTGGGTGAAATTCAGGAATCCAGAGCTATTTTTCAAATTTTTTTAGAAAAATTCTATGCGGATACTGAGCCTCGCCACCTGATTTTGGGCATTAACCCGGGCAGATTTGGCGGAGGCATCACCAATGTTGCGTTCACCGACCCTCTTCATTTGGAAAAAGAATTGGGTATTTCCAGTACTTTCCCTAAAAAAGCAGAACTCTCTGCTCATTTTGTGTACCAGGTTATTCATGCCTATGGTGGCCCTAAACTTTTTTATGACCACTTTTTCATCAGCTCTGTTTGCCCTTTTGGTTTTGTCAAGAATGGCAAAAACTACAATTATTATGACGAAAAACCTTTACAAAAAGCCGCCACCCCTTTTATTGAGTACCATTTGGAAGCGATGATTGAACACTGCCAAATGCGTAGGGACAAATGTTTTTGCCTGGGCGAAGGGCAAAATTATGCTTTTTTGCAACAGCTCAATGCACAGCGCGGCTACTTTCAGGAAATTATTCCCCTGGCACACCCCCGTTTCATCATGCAGTACAAACGTAAGGCTGTAGATTTATACGTGCAAAGCTATTTGGCGTCACTTTGTGATCGCTAAAGGAGTTTTGCCACGAAGACACGAAGGCACAAAGAGGTCATTTTCCTTAATCCTCTTTGTGCCTTCGTGCTTGTTAGGCTAATTTTTATTGCTAACGCTCTTCACGTATTGCTCATACGTTTTACCATTGTAATGGCCTTCTCCAACAAACTTCAATTCAGGCATAATTTGCTCTGGCGTTTTGTAACCAGGAGAGATGGTCACCCTTTGGAATTTTTCATCCAGGTAAACAAAAGCGGGATAACCCAATTGTCCGTCCAGCAACGCATAAGCCAGCTCATGCACACCCCGCGATCCACTGGCTATGTACTTGAAAGTATGGTTGTCAAAAACGATGTTTTCTTTCTGCTCAGCATCAAATTTGACTGCATAAAAATGTTTGTTCATCAACTCGGCAACCTGGGGATCCTTAAAAGTAGAAGCGTCCATTTTTTTGCACCAACCGCACCAATCGGTATAACAGTCGATGAAAATTTTCTTTTTTTCTTTTTTGTTGGCCTCAACTGCCTCTTGCCAGCTCATCCATTTGATGGCCACTGCCTTACCAGTTGATTGAGGTGCCTGGTCACCTTTTTTAAGGGGCGAAAAAGCATACATAGCCAGCGCCAGACCAACTACTGAAAACACCCCAAACAAAACTTTTTTCATGTTTTAATCATTTAAGCGTTACCAACATAACGAGAAAATCCTTTGAAAGTTGGATTAACCTACATTTTCAAATGACTACGTCCGGATGCCTACAAATGTACAAAAAATAGTCCTAGCAATTGGTGGTTCCAGTGGGGCGATTTATGCCAAATTGTTGATGGATCGGCTCCAACAAATGCCCGAGCAATGGGCTAGGGTAGGGGTGGTGATGAGTGGTAATGCCAAATTCAACTGGGAGTACGAGCTGGGTAATCGGGATTACGAGCAATACCCTTTTGATTTTTACGACAAAAATGACTTCATGGCCCCCTTTGCTTCGGGCTCGGCGCGATATGGTACCATGATCGTTTGCCCCTGTTCGATGGGGCTGTTGGGACGAATTGCCACAGGGGTATCCAGCGATTTAAGCACCCGTGCAGCGGACGTAATCCTGAAAGAGCGCCGCAAACTCATCCTGGTTCTGCGCGAAACGCCCTACAGCCTGATCCACATCAACAACATGAAGACTGTGACGGAAGCTGGAGGCATCATTTGCCCGGCTACGCCTTCGTATTATTCAAAGCCGGCTACGATAGAGGAATTGGCGCTGACAGTGGTGGATCGGGTGCTGGATTTGGCGGGTTTTGATCCGCCAACGTATCGCTGGAATGAGTAAGCAATCATTTATTCCAATCCCCAACCCGCAAAACGGCACATTAATCAATATTTTTTACCTTTGTGCGTTCTTTTTCCCAGCTTCATTCAATCAACCAAAAAACATGAAAAAGATCACGATTCTAAGCATCGTATTTTCCTTGTTCATCAGCGGCCTTTGGGCGCAAAATCAAATGAGTAAAATGGATTCTGTTAGTTACAACCTGGGTATCTTGATTGCCCAAAACCTCAAGCAACAAGGCTTGGGCGACGTAAACCCTGCCCAATTGGCCAAAGGTGTGGCCGATGCCCTTGCTGGGGTAAGTGTAGATCTGGCCAAGTGCAACGAGTCGGTATCTCAATACATTCAGGCTCAGCAAGCCAAAAAATTTGAAGGCAACATTGCTGAAGGCAAGAAGTTTTTGGAAGAAAACAAAAAACGCCCAGGTGTAGTAACAACTGCCAGCGGCCTGCAATACGAAGTGATGAAACCAGGCACAGGTGCAAAACCTACCACCAGCGATAAAGTCACCGTACACTACCATGGTTCCTTGTTGGATGGTACCGTTTTTGATAGCTCAGTGAATCGCGGCCAACCAGCTACCTTCGGTGTTACCCAAGTAATTCAGGGCTGGGTAGAAGGCCTGCAACTGATGCCATTGGGATCAAAATACAAGTTTTTCATCCCTTATAACCTGGGGTATGGTGAGCGTGGAGCGGGTGGCGACATTGGCCCATATGCAACTTTGATCTTCGAAGTTGAATTGTTGAAAATCAACTAAATAAAGATGAGAGAGGAAAGATGAAAGATAAGAGATGAAAGATGCTACCGCAGAGACTTAGACAAGGTCATCGTCAAAAACGCCGTGGCAACATCTCTCATCCCTTATCTTTCATCTCTCATCATTCATTATTCATCACTCATCACTCATCATTTCTGTTTATCGTGCGCATCGACATCATCACCGTCCAACCGGACCTCCTTGACAGCCCCTTCGCCCACTCGATCATGAAAAGAGCTAGGGATAAGGGTTTGCTGCAAGTTGAAGTCCACAACCTGCGGGAATATGGGCTCGGCCCACACCGGCAGGTGGACGACTATCAGTTTGGTGGTGGTGCAGGTATGGTCATGATGTTGGAGCCGATCGTGGCCTGTTTGGAAAAACTCCAAGGGGAACGTACTTACGATGAAGTGATCTTCATGACCCCCGATGGCCAACGTTTTGACCAAAAAACGGCCAATCGCCTGTCCATGCAGGAAAACCTGATCATTCTTTGTGGGCATTACAAGGGCATTGACGAGCGCATCCGGGAACATTTTATCACCATGGAAATTTCTATGGGCGATTTTGTGCTTTCAGGTGGTGAGTTGCCAGCCGCACTGGTGGTTGATGCCATCGGGCGCTTGATTCCGGGGGTGCTCAACGATGAAACTTCGGCCCTTTTTGACTCCTTCCAGGACGATCTATTGGCACCGCCCGTTTATACCCGCCCCGCTGAGTTCAGAGGCTGGGGCGTACCGGAAGTCCTGCTTTCCGGTAACTTTAAAGCCATCGACGACTGGCGCTACGATGAGGCTTTGCGCCGAACGCAAGAGCGTCGCCCTGATTTATTGGAAGAATAGCCCAACACTAGTATCCAGCCACATGAAAATCGACATCATCCTACCTTGTTACAATCCCATCTCCGGCTGGTCAGACAATATCATCCAATCCTATCAACACATTTTGACCTTGGCACCCCAATTTCAAATCCGCATCATTTTGGTCAATGATGGGAGCCTGCGCAATGTCAGTGAACAGGATTTTGAAAAATTGCACCAGGCATTGCCTTATTTTTACCCAATTCAGTATACCCCAAACCGTGGCAAGGGCTATGCCATTCGCAAGGGTGCAGAAGTTGCAGATGCTACTTGTGTTTTGTTTACGGACATTGACTTTCCTTACCGCGATGAGGATTTGATCGGGATGATACAGCGGCTTCAGGAGTCCAAGGCAGACATTGTAGTAGGGACTCGGGCGGATAATTATTACCAAAACGTGCCCGTTTGGCGAGCTTTTATTTCCAAAATGCTCAAATTGATGATCCGAACCCTGTTAAGAGTGAAAATTACGGATTCCCAGGGTGGCTTAAAGGGTTTTTCTCAAAAGGGTTTGAGCGTGTTAAAATCGACCCGCATCGATCGCTATTTATTTGATCTGGAATTAATCAAACTGGCCTCAAAGCGCAAAGACATTGATTTGCAGCCAATGGTCGTCCATTTGAAACCCCATGTCGTTTTTGCTCCGGTTGGTTTGGTCATATTGCGTCGGGAGTTTAGCAATTTTTTGAAAGTTTTATTCATGCGCTAATAATGCAGAATTTTTTTTGTGTCATATTAAGCTACTGGATAGCGCTTTGAACAAATGCCCATCTTTGGAAATACGAGCTCCGTTTTCAATCATTCTAAACAACTCTGCCTCCCTGTCCCCATTTTGATACCCTTTTTCGGCAGTATAGACTTTGGCTTTGATTGCACCACTTTCAATTTTTTGCAAAATTTCAGCCGTGTTTTCTGGCCCAAAAACGTCAGATTCGCTTGCTCCGTCGAGCGTCAATCCCACTAAAACGATTTTTTCCTTTTGGCAATGGAAGGTCTTGATATCTTTGGGGCTGTGAAATTCAAGAAAGGTCAGCTCCTGAAGGGTGCGTTCAAAGATGGCATCGCTGAATTGTTCAACCAATTCGTCCACTTTGGGGGATTGATCGGCCTTGAGTTGAACCCAATCGCTGGCAGGGATGCCATTGAGGGCCAAAAAACGGGTGAAATCAGACTCAAGGCCCTGCAGTTCCTGACTGGTAAATCGGCGATACTTCATGGTAGAAAAAATTTGTAAGGCAAAAGTCCGTAAAAATTCAATTTCTGCCCACAGAATTTCACTAACATTGCAAAAAACACAGTAGAGCCAATATGGAATCAACTACACTCTTAATGCCGAATTTTGCCGATCCCCAAGTTTGGATCAGTCTGCTCACCCTTACTTTTTTAGAAATTGTATTGGGGGTAGACAACATCATTTTTATTTCGATTGCAGCCAACAAATTGAATCCCAGTGATCAAGCCAAAGCCCGTAACATCGGGATGTTGTTGGCCATGGTTTTTCGGATTATTTTGCTGTTTGGTATATCTTACCTGATTGCCATGCAAAATCCCATCCTCAACTTTCATGGATCATTTTTCCACGCGGGTTTCACGGGGCAAAGTTTGATTCTGATTGCAGGGGGCTTGTTCCTTTTGTATAAGGCGACCAGCGAAATTCACCACAAACTGGAAGGTGCGCATGCTGTGGACGATGATATGAATCAAGGCTCCAAAATTTTTGCCTCTTTACCCAAAGTCATCATTCAAATTGCCCTGATCAATATTGTTTTCTCATTTGACTCGATTCTGACAGCCGTAGGTTTGACCAAGGATTTGACCATCATGATTGTCTCCGTGGTCATCTCGATCCTGATCATGATGGCCTTTGCCGGACCCGTGGGTAGTTTTGTCAACCGTCACCCGACGATTCAAATGTTGGGCTTGGCCTTTTTGATCATGATTGGATTTATGTTGATCGCTGAAGGCGCACACCTTGCCCACCTCAGCATCGCTGGCTCAGAAGTAGGTACGGTACCTAAAGGTTACCTCTATTTCTCCATCGCTTTCTCCCTCTTTGTAGAGGCATTGAATATGCGCTTGCGCAAAAAACAAGACCCCGTCCAATTGCGTGGCTATCAGGAAGAAGCCATTCAGGAAGGGGTGATGAAACCTTAAACTTAAAGATGAGAGATGAGAGATGAAAGATGAAAGAAGGGGATTACCACTTTTTTACCTTTCATCTCTCCTCTTTCATCTCTCATCTCTATGAAAAACCTCTATCGTTTTCTCCATCCCCGGTTTCAAAGCCTTTTTTTAGAGTACAAAGTTGCCTTTCAGCCGCGGTATGGTCATGGCAAGCCTCCTCATGATTTGTTGTACCAGCACATCAATGCCCGCCGGGGAGAATATGGCGTTTTGTTGGCGCAGGTGATGCAATACCAAAGCCAAATTCAGGCAATTCGCCCCTTGAGCCAGGAAAAGGACCTCAGCCAACCGGGTTGGAACAATGGCTTTTTGCCCGGTTTGGACATCAGCATCCTTTATGCCTTTTTGCCCATTTTTCAACCCAAAAAATATGTGGAAATTGGCTCCGGGAATTCAACCAAAGTGGCTCGTCGCGCCATTCGGGACAATGGCTTGAGCACGCAAATCATCTCGATGGATCCGATGCCACGGGCTGAAATAGACCATCTGGCGGATCAGGTCATTCGTGCTCCTTTTGAACAAACGAACTTTGATTTCCTCTTTGACCTCGAACCTAATGATATTCTCTTCGTGGACAACTCCCACCGCATCCTGCCCAACTCGGACGCCATGGTGTTTTTTATGGAAGTTTTACCAAAACTCAAACCAGGAGTGATTGTCCACATTCACGACATTTATTTGCCTTACGATTACCCGCAGTTCATGTGTGATCGCTTTTATTCGGAACAATATGGCTTGGCCGCCTTCATTCTGGCCAATCCAGGCCGTTTTGCCACGCTGATGCCGAATTATTTTGTTGATCAAGACCCCGAATTGCGGAAAATTCTGACACCACTCTGGGATCATCCAAACTTACAGGGGGTCGAGCAGCATGGGGGATCTTTTTGGCTGCAAATACAGAGATGAAAGATGAAAGATGAAAGATGAAAGATGAAAGATGACATTACCGCTTTCATCTCTCATCTCTCATCTTTTATCTCTTTTTCCCTATTTTGCGCCCAAATTCACTAATCAACCATTACAATCATGTTCAAATCGAGTTTATTGACCTTTGTTTTGGGTTTCGCCATAGCATTTAGCCTCTCTTCGTGTGGAGGCAAGGGTGGCGTAAAAAATGAAAACGTTTATTTGAATGATTTTGAAGCGTTTTATGGCTTCAATGAAAAAGTAGACAAAGGCAAAGCGCACAGTGGAGAGTGTTATTACGCCATTGATTCTACCTTGGAATACAGCATTGGCTTCATTCGGAAATTCAACAAAATTTCATCCAAGAAATACAAAAAGGTAAAATTTTCTGCTTTTGTATTGTTGCCAGCGGCCAATTCTTCAGTTGAAATGGTGATTCAGGTATGGGATCCCAAGGTTACACCACTCAAGGTACAATCGGCACCAGTTACAGGCCAGTTGGGCATCAACAAGTGGATCGAAGTTTCCCTGGAACTGCCGCTAACGGGCAATTTGTACAATCCTGAAAACGACCTGCGTTGTTTTTTCTTCAATGCCAACCGCAATCAAATTTTTGTAGACGATTTCAAGGTGGAGCTGTTTGAATAATGTATTTTTTGGAGATTAGTCACAAAGGCTCAAAGGCACCAAGCACAAATTTATTAATTAACAGTGCTTTGTGTCTTCGTGCCTTTGTGGCTGAAACATTATTGTCTACGCCTCTTTCTTTTTAGAAAAATATCCCTTCACTGCCTGAAAGACAATTGGCAATACACTGATCCCAATCACACCCAATACAACCAGGCTGAAATTGTCCTTCACCACCGGCACATTGCCAAACCAATAGCCTAATAAGGTAATTGGCACTACCCAAATAAAAGCACTGAAAATGGTATAAAACATGTAGCTCCCCCAACTCATCTGCCCAACTCCGGCAACGAAAGGGACAAAGCTGCGCATGATGGGCACAAAACGACTCAACACAACCGCCATTGCACCGTATTTGTCATAAAAAGCCTTTGTCCGCTCCAGGTATTCCGTTTTGATCCAACGGCTTTTGATTTGAAAAATGCGCGGGCCGAAATAACGGCCAATGGCATAGTTTACGGTATTGCCTAATACCGCAGCAACAAAAAACAGGATGATTAAAAGGACGATATCTAGTTTTTGGGCGCTGGCAGCCAAGGCCCCAGCTGCAAACAGAAGGCTATCCCCAGGAAGGATTGGCGTGACGACCAGCCCTGTTTCAGCAAAAACAATGAGGAACAAAATGATGTAAACCAGATTCCCGTACTGGTTGACCATTTCCAGGAGGTGATCGTCGATATGGAGAATGAAATCAATCAATTGGCCGATGAAAAGGAACATGTCGCGTGATTTTAATGCTGTCTGATAATTGCGCTGCAAAGGAAAGAATAAAATTCACAATATCTTCATCTTGAGCTTTGTTTTTGTCATAAAAAAATATAATTATTTAACGTTTAAGTAATGTATAAAATATTTTATTTCAGTGAATAAAACTTATTTTCGCAAAACTCAAATCAAGTCTAAAGATCACCCATTTCAACTTAACCGCAGTATTTGCCACTTCATGTTAAATCCACAAATAATCATTGCTCATGACAATTGCTTACCTGTACACAGAATCTGCCCTTACCCCATGGAAAGAAAACGTAAGTTACAAAACTTTACAATTTCTAGTCGACCACACCCCCATTGAATTTAGCCCTTCAATTGTGCATTTTGTTGATTTTACCCCGGCATTTGCGCTGGCATTGAAAAAATTTGATCTGGTCTTTAACCTCTGTTATGGTTACCAAAATGCTGGACAAGTTGAAGTAGCCGATTGGTTAACCCAAAACGGGATCCTTCACACCGCTTCACCCACCAGCGCCATGTTGATGGCACAAGACAAAGCAGGCTTGGAAAAAATTTGTATCGACTTGTCTATCGGTACGCCTAAACTCATTCATGCGCCTGACCAAATCCAAGCAGAGCAACTGTATTTGCGCAAACCTCGCCTAGGTAGTTGTCATCGCGACATTCAAATTGAATCAGGAAACTGGTTCCTTCAGCATTGGCAAGAATTGGAAGGGGATTTTATTTTACAGCCCTATATTTCAGGTCGTGAGTTTTCAGTGGCAATAATTCCAAGCTTTGACGGATCTGACTTTGAAGCATTGCCCCCAGTCGAAATTTACCCCATAAAAAAACAAGAGGTTTATACCGCTGGAAAAAGTTTCGGAGCCACCGCACGCTGCTTTTCACCCGATTTGCTGCCAGGACTGGTTGATGAATTACAGGCTGCTGCGCTGAATATTCATCAACGCATGAAACTGAGGGGAATGAGCCGGACCGATTTTAGAGTAGACGCTCAAAATCAAATCTACGTCCTAGATGTCAATGCGATGCCTAATCTAGATCCTGACCTTTCCTTGATGCCGGCTATTTGCAAACATGCTGGGATATCAATCGAAATGCTCATCCAACGAATCATCCAAAACACGGTAATCAACACCAATGTACCCATGTACGCTTTTGACAAATAACCTAAATTTTACAGAAACTTCACCTTTATTTTTGGACAATCCATTGGGCCATTTGTATTTTCAACAAAACATCGCTTTATGTTGCGCAACCTCTTGATTTGCTCGATCTTGCTGCTTCCTTTTTTGGCTTGCCAGAAACCAAAAGCCGGATTTAATTCCCAATTGCCTCCCCGCCGCATCGAACTACCTGATGGCTGGAGTATTAGCCCCATTGGGAAACAATTGGTATTGGGTGATCTCCCACTACAAGTGTTACTCAGTTCCGATGGCCGTCGCGCGGTCGTGAGCAACAATGGCCAAAGTGGGCACTCCTTGCAATGGCTTGACCTGGAAAAAGATACGGTACTGCATACGCTGGAAGTACCCAAGGCCTGGTATGGTTTGGCGCTTAATGCCAAAGGGGATGTATTGTACGCTTCAGGGGGGAATGACAACAATGTGAGGCAATACCAGATCGTCAAGGACAGATTGCAGCTCAAAGATTCGATTTCCCTTGGCTTGCCATGGCCCAAGGCCGCCATTTGGACAGCAGGGCTTTGCCTTGATGAAGCCAATCAGACCTTGTATGCACTGGGCAAAGATTCCAAAATGCTTTACATCCTGGATGTGCAGCAAAAAAAACTGAGCCAAAAGATAGAGCTCGGGGCACAACCCTATGCCTGCTTGTTGTCGCAGAACAAACAGGAGCTCTACATCTCGCTCTGGGGTGGCAAATCCATTGCCGTTTACAACCTTGCCCAGCAAAAAATCAGTACCCAAATCGCCACTGGCTTACATCCAACGGAAATGGTACAAAGCAAGGACGGCAGGCGTTTGTTTGTAGCCTGTGCTGACGACAACACGGTTGAAGTAATCGATTTGCCAAAACGGCAAGTGACTGAAACTTTGGTTGCCGCCTTGTACCCGGATGCGCCAACTGGTAGTGCACCCAACTCGCTTGCCCTTTCTGAGGACGGAGAAACCCTCCTCGTTGCCAATGCCGACAACAACTGCCTGGTGGTTTTTGACATCGGAAAAGCTGGCGAAACCGAAGTTGAGGGCTTTATTCCCACTGGCTGGTATCCCACTTCGGTACGGGTCAAAGGCAATACAATTTATGTGGCCAATGGCAAAGGCAGCATCGGTTCCCTGGCCAATCCTAATGGCCCCCAGCCAGATGGGGAAGGCCATGGAGGTGGAGAATACATCGGCGGATTGTTCAAGGGCTCTTTGTCCATCCTTGACCGGCCTAATGAGGCGCTTTTGAAGCAATACTCCCGTTGGGTGTATCAAAATACCCCTTACACCAAGGCCATCGAGCAAAAAGCCGCGGGTGAAGCGGGAAACCCCATTCCAAGAGTAGTAGGAGAACCTTCGCCCATCCGGTACGTGTTTTACATCATTCGGGAAAATCGGACTTATGATCAGGTTTTTGGCGACCTCAAACAGGCCAATGGTGACCCTTCCCTCTGTTTGTTTCCCGACAGCATCACCCCTAATGCCCACAAATTGGCTCAGGAATTTGTGTTGCTCGACAACTTTTATGTCAATGCCGAAGTAAGCGCTGATGGGCACAGTTGGTCGGTGGGGGCCTACGCCAACGATTACCTGGAAAAAACCTGGCCAACCAATTACGGTGGTAAAGGTGGAAGTTACGATTACGAGGGACAAAACCCCACCGCAGTACCCAAAATGGGCTTTATCTGGGATCATTGTTTGCGCAACAAGGTCAGTTTTCGCAATTACGGCGAGATGGGCTACGGCTTCAATCCAGTCATTCCGCCCTCGTTGCGGCCCTACACCTGCCGAAAATACCCAGGCTGGGATTTGAATACCAAAGATTCCCTGCGTTATGAGCGTTGGAAAACGGATTTTGATTCTTTGCTCAGCCAAAATGCAGTACCAAGGCTCAGTATTATTGGTTTGGGGGGAGATCATACTTCTGGTGCTGCCCCTGGCGCCCGTACACCTGCTGCGATGGTAGCCGACAACGATTGGGCTTTGGGCAAAATCATTGAACACATCTCCCACAGCCCAATTTGGAAGGAATCCGCTGTTTTTGTGATTGAAGATGATGCCCAAAATGGCCCCGACCATGTGGATGCTCACCGCTCCGTGGCACTGGTTGTTAGTCCTTACACCAAGCGCAAGCATTACGAACGTACGATGTACTCCACTGCAGGGATGGTACGTACCATTGAGCTGATCCTGGGGCTCAAACCAATGAGCCAATATGATGCCGCAGCCACTCCGATGTATGCATGTTTTGCCAAAAAGCCGAATCTACAAGCGTATACTGCTGCCCCATATCGTATCTCCCTGAACCGTATTAACCCCAGCCGGGGCAAACTCTCCCAGCTTTCGCGCAATTTGCCGCTGGATAAAATGGACCAGGTGCCGGATATGTTGTTCAGTGAAATTGTCTGGAAAGCGGTAAAAGGAGAGCATTCGGTGATGCCCGCGCCGCGGAGAGGAGCATTTATTCGTGCAAGGGAGGAAGAGGAGTGATGCGTTAAGGATATTCAGGTGATGAAGAATGGCTTGTTTGACTTTCTTCATCACCTGAATATCCGCTGAAAAACTACTCAAAAAGGGTTGTAACCAATCAGCGTGCACAGCGAAATCCCGTGGTCCCGTTCCGCTCAAAACCCGGTGCAATCCGCATCAATTTTTGGGTGTAATTCAATTCCCGTGGTCCCCCTTCCACGTACCACCAACTGCTGGCGGGTAAATAATAGCTCCCCCCTTTGAGGATCAGGTATTGGTTGGTGCCATTGCTGTACACGTCATTGGTCATTTGCCACACGCAGCCCACTAGGTCTTCTAGTCCATAGGGGTTAGCCCCTTTGGGATAGGAGCCCACCGGATACAATTTGCCATTACCCGTATTGCACAAGGTAGAGTCAACTTGCAATTTGGATACAGTGAGGGTTTCGGTAATCACCTGTTGTTCCCTTTTTACTTGAGCATCCTTGCTCCAGGGCCATTCCCGCAAATCGGAAGTTTGGGCTGCATATTGCCATTCAATTTCGGTAGGCAGGCGTTTACCCGCCCAACGGGCATAGGCCTGAGCGTCTTCATAACTCACGTAGATGACCGGAAACTGTTCCTGCCCTTTGGGAATTTTGCCACCTTGCCAATGGCGTAGAAAATTGGTGGTATCTTTGGGTCGGTATTTGGATTGTAACAAAAACTGGGCAAATTGAGCATTGGTCACGGGGTGTTTGTCCATCAAAAAAGCAGGAATGTTCAACTCCTCTTTGGGGTATTCCCGTGGATTTGGAATGAAATCGTCGCCATATTTTACCTTCATCCGAAAACTACCCCCTGGGATTTGCACCATACCCGTTGGAATGGTTTTGTTGGGAAAAAAAGTAGCTTTTTGGCTAATCAAGCGGGCCAAACCGGTTTCCACCACAATCACCTTTTCATCCAACAACTCCCCATGGTCAAAAAGTTGAATGACGAACTTGCCTTCGGGCCGTTCAAATACCTTGTGTAAAGCAATTTGTTGGGCACTAATGCCAAAGATTTTGGGCGTTTGATCGTAAGCCGGATGCCCTGACCAGATGCGGATTTCTTGCCCGCGCGCCGCCGAGAAACTCAATACATCACCTTTGCGTTCTACTTCCAAAATATTTGGTAATACGGCAATTGCCCCTACCGCTCCTTCATTGTTCGTACCCTGCCATTTTTGGGAGAAGGCTTCCAGATCAACTGAGACTTCCCAGCTTCCATTTTTTTCACTTGGTTTTAACTCCTCGTGGTTCCAAAGATCGATGAGGTGAAACCCTGCTTTTACAGGTGTTTCAAACAAAGTTCCCCGATAACCTGCTGCTTGCAAACTAAACAGGGTGAACAGCGTTTTTTCTGTTCCCGGCCATTGATTGATGTAGATGCTGTCGCGTTGACTGGGCCAAAGCGGCACGTATTGTTTTTGGGAAAAAACGGCGGCATTCTCCCGCAATATCCTTAGGGTTCGGCCCCAAAAACGATAATCCTCTTCTACCCAATTCGGATGGCCGGGGCGAAATTGGTTGACCTCTGTTCCGTAGCCATTGAACATCGAAAGGGCATACTCTCGTCGAATTGGCTCAAGGTAGATTTCGGCCACCCGCAAAATGGCAAAATCTGGGCGAATGAACTTGTTCAAATTAAGCAGGGGAGGGTAGTACAAGGCATTGTGCACCCGGCCCGACACGATGCCGGGCATATCACGGGGTACAGCCATACCTTCGCTGTACATGATGACTCCGGGGCGAACTTTGTCGGCAGCAGCCTGGCGTTCGGGGGTGGATTTGCCTTCGGTATCCAGTACCACTCCATCAGCACTGATGGCTTCGATCATTTCGGCCATCCCCGTGTGGTGATCTACCCAACGGGTGCTTTCATCCCAGGGGTTGTAGCTAATGAAAAATTTGGTTTGATATTTTTTGCGCCCCATTTCCGCCAATTGCTTTAAGGCTTTTAGCCCGCCCGGCAAGGCGCGGTACATGTCCCATTGGTTGCGTTGATCCAGCCCCAACATCGGCCAATTGGGCCAAATGCCTACTACCTCATCGCCTCCGTAGAGCGTTTTGGCTTTTTTCAAAAAGTCGTCGTAGCGGTATTTTTGGCTTTGAGGATCATAAAAGTCTTTGTCCCAGGCCATGATCAGGTGCATGGCGTAGGTTTTGCGGATCCATTGCAGGTCGGAGCGTTGGTAGAGGGTTTCGTCAAATTGTTTTCCCTCCAAATCAAACAAGTAATGCTCCTGGAACATGCGCCGCAAGCCCTCTTGCCACCCCCCCTGGTAAGGCATGACCCAATACTGGTAAGTGGTACTTCCTCCCGGCAATAAGATGCTTTCAAAACGACGGCGCTGGATTTTTTGATTCCAGGCCACCCGGCGGGCGAGGGCACAGTAGTTTTCCCCATTGGCAGTTTTGGCATCCGCATAGCCCAGGTGCCAGGCGTTGTCGGGTACGATTACGTTAACGGGTTTTAGGCCCGGGCGAAAAAGGTGAGTGCGGGAAAGACCGTGTTTGCCCAGGCCTGTTAGGTAAGTGCGCTCTTCACTTACCCCAAAAGGGACTACATTCTCCAAAGTGAGGGTATCTCCAGTGTTGTTGTTTTCAAAACGCAGGGCGTATTTCGAGTATTCACCCAGTGCTTTTTCAGGCCAAAATGCCAGGTTGAGCTTGCCCACCTGATAATAAGTGGTATCCTGGACTTTGCGTTGAAAAACGGCGTCTTTACTGAAAAACGTTTTCCCATTGAGAACAAAAGAGCCTAGCTCAAATTCTGCACCTTGATGGCGCAACTTTGGTGTGCTTTGGGTAAAAATAAACTGGGGGAGCAGCAGAGAGAATAGCAATAGGATACGTATCATTTCGCGCTGGTTTTATTGGTACAATTAGAGGGGATTTAAAAGAAATAATTTACTTTTGAATAATCTACTTTTTGCCAAAAAAACATCACCTTGAAACACTTCGCCCTATTATTACTCTGGCTTATTTCCGCGCTTTTTGGTTGCAATAACCGTAATTCCAAAAAGCCGGAGCAGGACCTTCCCTGGTTTCCAAATACCGATAATTCTGCCCTGCAAGTCATGGAAATACCCCTGGACAGCGGTTACACGGTGCAAACCTTTTTTGTTTCTCCTGTGCGGAAGGAAGTGTTTGTTGTTGCACACACCAAAGTTGTGATCAGCGGCCAGCACAAACTGGAGGATCGTTTTCGCACTGATTATTTGTTGCTGCACCTTGATGCCAATGGGCAGGTGTTGCAACGCCAGGAATTGCCCGGGTTAAGGCATAGTAGCTCGGCTTGCTTATGGCTGGAACACCAAAATCTGGTGTTTTATCTGGAGGACAAAGTTCGTTTGTACGATGCCGGGAGCATGAGAATTACGGAAGAGATTCCTTGTTATGTACAACATGATTTTCCTTCCACCAAGAACCTAGTGGAATTATTCCCGGAGGAGCAATTGGAGTTGTACCTGCCCGCCCGGGAAAAGGCCCTTAAAAAGAGTGTTTCAACCAGAGTGCTCAGTTTGCCGGGTACCAGAGCTTTGGTTCTGCTGGTAGAGGAGGCGAAGCAAAAAAGAAGCATTTGGGCTATTTTGGATGCTCTGGAGATTGATCAGTTTACGCGAAAATACGGACAAATTGAGCCTCCCTCTAACCCTGGCTGGAATTACAACGCTGAAACCGGCCTTTTCCGCGTGGAGGATGGAAGCATCGTTTTGGAAAGCACCAAAGAAGTCTCGATGGGCACCCAATTGGACTACCCCAATTACAAGTCGCGTTCAGCCATGCAGTACGAATTACTGATTGGAGGCAAAAAGGCTCGTTTTGCAACTACCAACCGCTCGCGCAAACCGCTTTATGTACTTTGTGCACAAAACGATTACCTGAGTGCAAGCGGGGCAGAGGCCTGGATTGCGTATGATGGGACCTTGTATCGCTTAGAATAATCTACTATCCATTTTCTACCAAATAAACAACCATGCAAAAAACATTTACTTTTTGCCTTCTTTTATTTCTGACTAGTCTTTGGGCACAGGCACAAAATACCAACCCGCTCTACCTGCAAACCAGCGAGATGGCCAACCAAATGGTACAATATGACGCCGACAAAGGCAGCATCATGCGTTTTTATGCGACTAGCAACCCCATGGAGTTTCGCGGCCAAGGCTCCAGCTACAACTCGCCCGAGCGGCGTCAACGTTTGCTTAGCCTGATCGCGGCTAACCTCAAACAATTGGAAGCGATCGATTTTGACAAAATGAACATCAATGGCAAGGTCGATTATTTGTTGTTCAAGCGCAACCTGGAAGATGAGCAATACCAGTTGCAGGCCGAGCAAAAGAACTACGACCAAATTGTCCATCATTTGCCCTTCTCTGATCGGGTGTATACCCTCATCAAGTCCCGCAACCGGGGGCAAAGCGTAAACGGGCAAGAGGTGGCCAAAGCCATGAACGACATCCTAAACGAGGTCAAACAAGCCAATGGCAAACTCAAAGCGGTAGAACCATTTGACCAAAACCTCGCCAATCTGGCCTCAGAGGCCGTAAAAGGTATGCAGGCCATCCTCAAGAGTTACTACAACTTCTATAATGCCTATGATCCTTTGTTTTCCTGGTGGGTACCCAAAACCTACACAAGCCTGGATGCCGAACTTGAAACTTACGCCAAGGGCCTCGCTGGCAAAGGCAAAAGCACCAGCACCCAAAAAGACGACGGCAGTGGCATCGTGGGTAAACCAATCGGGAGGGAGGAATTAATCCGCCAGCTCAAGCTTGAATTTATCCCCTACACCCCGGATGAATTGATAGACATTGCCAATAAGGAGTTCGCCTGGTGCGATGCGGAGCTACTCAAGGCCAGCCAGGAAATGGGCTTTGGAAACGATTGGAAAGCGGCGCAAGAGAAAGTTAAAAATAGCTATGTTGCTCCAGGTCAGCAGCCTGAAGCGATGTTGGAGCTGTACGACCAATCCGTAGCTTTTTTGAAAAAATACGACTTGGTGACCATTCCTCCTATTGCTGAAGAAACTTGGCGGGTCAACATGATGTCGGCTGAACGCCAACTGGTCAGCCCTTTTTTCCTTGGCGGAGAATCCTTGATCATTTCTTACCCAACGCCAACCATGAGCTACGATGAAAAAATGATGAGCATGCGCGGCAATAACCCCCATTTTTCGCGGGCTACGGTACACCATGAATTGATTGCCGGGCACCACTTACAGGGTTTTATGAACAACCGCAACAAAACCTACCGCAAGTTTGGCACTCCATTTTGGCATGAAGGTAACGCTCTGTATTGGGAGTTTCTGCTCTGGGATATGAAATTTCCCCGTTCCCCAGAAGATCGCATCGGCATGTTGTTTTGGCGGATGCACCGCTGCGCCCGCATCATTTTTTCCCTGAAATACCACCTGGGTGAATGGACGCCGCAGCAATGCATCAACTTTTTGGTGGATCGGGTAGGGCACGAACGGGCCAACGCGGAAGGAGAGGTGCGCCGCTCCTTTACAGGCAATTACGGCCCGCTTTATCAATTGGCGTACATGGTGGGCGGCCTGCAATTTTATGCCCTCAAAAAAGAACTGGTCGACAGCAAAAAGATGACGATCAAACAATACCACGACGCCATTTTGCAGGAAAATGCCCTGCCTGTGGAAATGCTTCGGGCCATTTTGACCAACCAAAATCTGAAAAAAGATTTCAAAACCCAGTGGCGATTTTATGACAAAACCAAGCCCTAATTGATTGATTTTTGTTACAACAGTGTCCGCATTTGAACAAAATTATGTTCGAATGCGGACACCGTTTCCGGTTGTTCGTTTCTCAAATGCCTGTAAATCAATATTGTTAAAAAATGGCACTTTTTTAGCTTTTCTGCATCTATAAGCAAGAACAATCCTATCCTATGTTGCAAAACTATTTGAAAATCACCTGGCGCAACCTTCGGCGCAATCGTGTTTACGCCTTACTCAATGTAGTGGGATTGAGCCTGGGCATCGGCTGTGGACTTCTGGTGTTTTGGTTCATCCGTTTTCACACTACCCACGATGCATTTCACAAGGACATCGATCGGGTGTACCAAGTCACTACCGAGTTTCATTTTGATGGCACCAGTTATTCGCGGGGTGTGCCTCCACCAACCTGGAAAGCGGTGCGGGACGAAACTTCGGCTACTGCGGCCTCGATCTGTATTGAAGGATATGAAAAACTCATGGCTTTGATTGACGCCGATGGGCGACCAGTCAAAAAATTCAAGGAAGGTCCTGGCCCAAAACTGGCTTACGTGGCCCCATCCTACTTCAAGGTTTTTGACTACCAATGGCAGGTTGGTTCGGCTAATTCCCTGGCCAAGCCGAACACTTTGGTCATTAGCAAAAGGATGGCCGAGAAATATTTCGGGGATGAAGACCCGATTGGCCGCATCATCAAACTGGAAAATCAACTCAACCTGGAAGTGACCGGGATAGTAAATGATCCACCCGACAACACAGACTTGCCATATGAATTTTTTGTCTCCTTTGCTACCCTGGAGAACAACAAAGATTTCACCTACGGCGGCCCACCATTGGACACCTGGAGTGGGGTCAATTCCAATACCTACTGTTTCGCATTGTTGCCAGCCGAAGTGACCGCTGCACGTTTTCAAAAGGAAATTGATGCCATCAATAAAAAATACCACGGGAAGGATTACAAGTCCTATGCTCACCTCGTCAACAAGTTTCGGGAAATGCATCATTCCGAGCGCTACTATGGGCCTGTGCCCTACAAGTGGATTTACATCATGGGGACAATTGGTATTTTCCTCATCGCTACAGCCTGTTTCAATTTCATCAACATGGCTACTGCTCAAGCCGTGCGAAGGGCCAAGGAAGTGGGGATTCGCAAGGCAGTGGGCGGCCAAAGAGGGCAGGTCTTTTTCCAATTTATTGCTGAAACCGGTGTAATCACTGCAGTAGCTTTGGTGTTGGGTTTTGTTATGGCCACATTGGCTCTACCTTCCCTAAACAAGTGGTTGAACCTTGGCGGCGGCTGGCCTAGCCACGTAAATTGGAATGATACCATGCTTTGGGTGTTTATCATTGCAATGTTTGTAACGGTTGTATTTTTGGCGGGGTCTTATCCTGGATTAATTTTGGCGGGTTTCCGCCCGGTAGTCGCTCTCAAGGGAGGCCTTAATCAACAACAAGCAGGGGGCTTGAACATCCGCCGCAGTTTGATTGTGCTACAATTTGTGCTCATTCAATTGTTGGTGATTTGTACCTTGGTCATCAATGGTCAGGTCGATTTTATGATGAACCAACCCATTGGCTACGAAACCAACGGAATTGCCGAGATCACCATTCCAACCCCGGAAAAAATCAATCAAACAACCTTTAGGGAACGTTTGTTAAGTATCCCCGGAGTAAAAGACGCCTCATTCTTCTTGTTTTCTCCCACCACTAATTCCAACAATACCACCAACTTCCGCTTTGATACGCGCCAAAAGGACGAAATCTGGCAGATGAATACCAAAAATGCCGATCATCATTACATCGATACGTATGGCTTGACCTTGGTCGCCGGAAAAAATATTCCACCTAGTGACACGGTACAAGGATATTTGGTCAATGAAAAAGTGGTCGAACGTTTGGGGGTGAAAAATCCAGAAGACATCATTGGTAAAAAACTCCAGATTTGGGGAATTGATGCGCCAATTTATGGGGTTTTGAAAAATTGGAACAATGCGTCCTTCGAACAGGAGATTGCACCGATTGCCGTTTTTACCTTTAAAGACATCCACTACAATTGTGGCTTGCGGCTCAGTAGCAACAACCTGCAAAAGACCATGAAAGAGGTGGAAAAACTCTGGAATAGTTATTTCCCCGACCACCTGTACGAGCAATCTTTTTTGGATGAAAGTATTGCCCGCAATTACGAATTTGTCCGTACCATGCTACGTTTGGTGCAGATTTTTTCCCTCATTGCCATTTTTATCGGCTGTTTGGGCTTGTATGGTTTGGTCAAATTCATGGCCGTACAAAAGACCAAAGAAATTGGAGTGCGCAAGGTACTGGGGGCCAATTTGGCTCAAATTCTGGGGCTTTTTGGCAAAGAAATAGCCATTCTGGTCGGCCTTGCTTTCCTGGTGGCTGCACCACTGGGCTGGTATTTGATGAATGCCTGGTTGCAGGATTATACTTACCGGATTCCAATTGGATTTGGAACCTTGGTTTTTGCGGTGTTGATCACTTTGGGGGTAGCACTACTTACGTCGAGTTATGAGTCGATTAAGGCGGCGCTCGTTAACCCGGCAAAGTCGTTGAAGTCGGAATGACGTCTGACGCAAAAAAATAACATAAAGCGGCGTAATTAGCACAAAGGACACTAAGGAAAGCACAGAGGGCACGAAGGTGCGACTTTGACAAAGCAATATGCTCGAGATTTGATGCCTATAGAACCTCATTTTGAGCAGAAAACCTTGTCAACGTCATAGCTTTGAGCCCTCTATGCTTTTCTTAGTGTCCTTTGTGATTATAAATGTCGCTTTAGTTGTTTTTGAAAGAAGTAGAGATGATTTTCACTTTGTTAATGCTCCTCCTCCGGATTAGGCACTGTGTCCTCCTGGGGCACCTTGTTCTCCACCACAAACCACGACGCCACGTAAGCCGTAAAGGTCCCGAACAGACCTACCCCTGCAGTCATCAAAATAGCCGCAATGATGCGCCCTTCGGTAGTGACTGGAAATTTGTCCCCATACCCAACCGTAGTAATGGTTACATAAGCCCACCAAATGGCATCTTCAGCAGTTTTGATGTTGCTGTTTGGATCAGTTTCAACTTGCAAAATAGCGATAGCGGAAAAAATAACCAGCAGAATGGCGGTCAATGAAGCAGAGGTCAACGCACCTTTGGCTTTGTTCTTAAACACATAATGGAACAGGTGGTGAATCGATCGGAAGGCCCTGACTACCCGCAGTAAGCGGATCAGCCGCAACAAACGCCCCGCTCGCAAGGCATCAATGGTCGGGATACTGGCGATAAGGTCAATCCAACCCCAGCGCATGAATTTCAGCTTGTTTTCTGCTTTGGCAAAACGCACCCAAAATTCAATAAAAAAGACCGCGCAAATGGCATTGTCGAAATACTGGAGTAGGGTAGAGGTCTCTGGAGGCAATTCATAGGCGGTATCGATGATGAGTGCCCCCAGGATGTAAATGGAAAGAAAAATGACGACGATGTTCAGAATGCCCAGTTTGTTCTCGGAGGAGTTTGTTGCCATTACCTTCGGTTTTAGGATAAAATTTAGGGCATATATACGAAAAAATGGGCTTGGGAGTTACAAGGTCTACCATTTTACATGGGCACGGTAGAGACGCACGGTCGTGCGTCTCTTTTGCTAGATGTGGTGCCGCAGCATGATGAAGACGCACGGCCGTGCGTTTCTACAATCTCCGTAGTCTAAAATAATACACGCCACCACGTACATTGGCCCGCAAATTGAGCCGCTCCCAACTCAGGTTATTCACCCCGCAGAGGTAAGTCATGGCCGGGCGCCCCCGATCAAAGAAGTCCATGTCGAGGAAAAATTCGACATCATTTTCGTCATCGTAATTGGCTCGGTCAAGGACCAGCTCCCAATAACCAGGATAAACGATGCGATCCAGGCGATCGTCGTAAGAGGCACTGTAATCGCGGTAAAATTCGATGATGTCGCCTACAAATTCAGCATCGCGATTTTCACGGAAGAGGTCTCCATTTTCTTTGAAAGAAGCACTTTCAAAAATCCAGGCCCCATAGAGGCGATCCTCCTTTCGTTCCAAGCGGTATTCATCGGTACAGGAACTGGCCAGGATGATAAAAGCAGCATAAGTAAAGAGCTTGAATGTAGATTTCATGAGCATTTCTTTTGGATCATTTAGAATTTGAACTTGTGTTTAGTCCCCAAACACATTTCAATGATAAACAATCTATCTGCTCCCCCCTATAGCTATAACTTACTTTAACCCTATGCCTGGAAACTTTAACTAGCGTTAAACTGATGTTAAAGGGCTAGAAAGTATTCTTTTTCTCAAAATTTCCTATTTTTGGTCTCACGACGGCCTGAAATTGAACCTAAAAGCCAAAGCTTACTATGAGATTTAAATGCTACACTACCAATCACGGTAAGGCCGTTGTGTATTGTTTGGTATTTTGGAGCCTACTATCCAGTACTCCATTGTTTGCCCAACAAATCCCCCTCAATGACTGCTCCAACCTCGGCTTCGAAAAAGGCACATTTGAAGGTTGGCGAGGGGAATATGGCTTTGTCAAAGATCCCACCTTTGGGTCCCGACCCAAAGAAGAGGACGTAAAAGTTGGTTTAATTCCCCAACGACATACCATTGTACGCAGGGATATGGGCAACGACTTTCTGGTCAGAATTGAATCCCTGCCAATGGTTTCAATTGGCAACTACGCGGCCCGTTTGGGCAATTCCCGCAATGGTAAAGAATTTGAACGCCTGATCACTTCTTTTCGGGTAACGCAGGAGAATTCCCTCTTTTTGTACAAGTTTGCCGTGATCATGGAGGACCCCGATCACAAACCCAAACAGCAGCCCCGTTTTACGGTGGAAGTACTCAACCAGCGCAATGTGCGCACCCCTTGTGGTTTGTACGAAGTGGCCGCAGCAGAAAACATCCCAGGATTTAAAAACCAAAACCAACTGCGCATCCGCAACTGGACAGCGGCGGCCATTGACCTCCGGGACTACATCGGACAGGTGATAACGCTGCGTTTTACCGTGAATGACTGCACTGAAGGTTTACATTATGGTTATGCTTACCTGGACGCCGAGTGCCTGAGTGCCAAAATTAACCCTTCTTACTTTTGCCCAGGCCTGGACACAACGATTACCCTTACCGCCCCGGAAGGATTTTCAGCCTACCGTTGGAGCACTGGTCAAACGACCCGCAGCATCACCCTGACGAAACCTCAGGCTGGAACTAAGGTTTTTTTGACAGTAAAGCCATTCAACAGTTTGGCCGAAGACTGTCAGTTTACTTTTGAGTTCGAAATCCCGGAACGTTTCACCCGAGACTTGTTGGCTCAGGACACGGTGAAATTTTGTGGCAACAAACCCCAAATTGTCACCCCTATCGATGACAATTTTGAAACTTTCGTATGGCGACTGGGCAAAAACGGCCCCATTGTTTCCAACGAAAAACAAGTCCAACTCAGCCAGTCGGGCACCTATTACCTCGAAGCCCGGGACCGCTCCTGCGTATTCCAGGATTCGGTGCAATCCCTTACTTTCCCCGAGCCGCGGGTAACAGCCCAACTCGATCCTCCCAAATGTGATGGTACCCCCAGTGGGCGCATCAGCCTGCAGGGGCCCAACGCTTTGCAATATGCCTGGAGTACTGGCGACTCGGCGGCCAGCATCACCCAATTGGCTGGTGGAAATTATTTTGTCACCGTCACCGATCCCAGTTTGGGCTGCACCTTCGAGCGCAGTTTTGACCTGCCCTCGGCTCCTGCTTTCCAGGCATCGGCCTTGACTCTGGCCCAGCCTTGTGGCGAATTGCAAGCGGGTAAGGCCCAAATCAACATCCAGGGCGGGACTGCCCCCTACAATGTGCGTTGGAGCACCGGTGATACCAGCCGCATCATTCAAATGAATCAGGCTGGACGTTTCAAAGTTGTTGTAACCGACGCGCAAGGTTGCCAACGCCGGGACAGCGTGGAGGTGCAAAAAATGGAAATCAGCACTACCGCTATCCCCAGTAAGTGTTTTGGAGATAGAACCGGCCTGATCACGGTACGTGCCATGGGGGGAAGCCCGGAATACCAATACCAGTTGGGCAATCGCCCAATGGGCCGCGATTCGGTTTTTCAAAACTTACCTCCCGGGACCTATATGCTGCTTGCGGCTGACCAAAGTGGGTGCAAAATTGCCCGGATGATTGAATTGCCTGCCCCGGAATTGTTCCAGGTGAGTTTGCCCAAAGACACTACGGTTGATTTGGGTGCGGCACTGTTTTTGCGGCCGGATGGCAGTGCGCCGATCGCGACTTATCGCTGGAATGGCACCTACCCTGACTTATGTGCCGCATGTCCGGAACTTAACATTCCCAGGATAACGGCCAATGGGACAGTTAACCTGGAAGCTGTTGATGAAAATGGCTGTTTGGCTAAAACCTCTCTACGGATTTTGGTCCAAAAGAATTACAAGGTGTACATACCAAATGCCATTAGCCCCAATGGGGATCGGCAGAATGACTTTTTTGAAATTTTTCCGGGAACCAGTACCCTACGCGTGAAATCATTGGAAATTTTCACCCGCTGGGGCGAAGTTGCTTTTGCTTTTGATGCGGACTCAAGTACCGATAGCCCTCGTTGGGATGGGACTTTTCGGGGCAAATCCATGGGGAATGAGGTGGTGGTGTATAAAGCCGTGGTGGAGTTCATTGATGGGGTGGAGAAGATGTTTACGGGCGCTATTACCGTTCTAAAGTAAACTGCGGCATCTGGATATTTTATTTTGCCACAAAGGCACAAAGGGGCATTTATCCGCAATTTTGCTCAGTGCCTTTGAGCCTTTGTGGCAAAAAAGCAAGTAGTAGGGTAGTAAAATAAACTAAATTCATCTGCTAAATCCAAAATAATCATATGAACAAATTGATTGCTCTCGCAATACTACTGACCCTGTGCTTTTGCAAGCAAGCCGAGCCACCCGTAGTAGAGATTGATGATGAAAATTTGACCCCTGAAAAAATCGACTCGATTTTGCTGGAGTACAATTTTACGTATGAAAATCCGGTTTTTCTCAAAAACAGCAAACAGGTGCTTATTCCTATTTCTACTGATTTACTTGAAGCACGAAAATACAGCGTTAGAGATAGCTATTCTTATGACATAGAGGAACCACGGTATTGGAACATCTTATTCTATAACACCGAAACAGGGGGCACTCGCTTATTGACTGATAAAAAATGGAGCATCTCCAATTTTGATGCCAATCTGGAAGAAACGGGGCCAATCCTGGCCCGTAGCATCATTTACCAAATCACAACCAGGGATTACAACCGGGATGGCAAATTAAATGAACTGGATGCGGAACATCTTTTTATCTCTGACTTGGATGGCGCTAATCTGCATCAGCTTTCCCCAGCAAAAGAAGACTTTGCTTCTTATGAGGTTATCCCCGAAACCGACCAATTGATCATCAAAACCATTCGCAACACAGATGATAAACCCGAATTCAACAGCGATGATGAATTTATATGGTACAAAGCAGAGTTGAAACAAGGCACTTGGCACACAGTAGAGATCATCGATTCAATGAAGCGGAAGAATATCGCCAATTTGTACTTTGAAAAGTGGTTAAAGAAAAAAAGAAAAGATTAAAAGTTGCTTGTGTTTATTGCTCGCTGGGGTATATGGAAACTTCGAGGCTGGTAAAATATTGCGAAACTTTGAGCAGCAATTCCGTGGGTAAAGCGTCTTGCAATATCGGGCGTTCTGTACCACTTTCGTACCCAATGTCTAGGATGCGTTTTGGACATTGATGCCAAAACTGGAGTAAATCAGGGGGCAGACTTTCTACTGCGGCGCAAAAATGCCGAATTGTTTCGGACGCAGTAGGGTAGGCCTCATCGAGTTCAAAACGCACAAAATTGTCGCCAGCATCCTCAGGTGTAACTAGCGGAATGAGTTGTTTCCAGTGCGCGATAAGCGGCTGGAGATCAGCGTGGGCGTGGATGTCGAGGTCAACGTTGAGGAAGTGGGGTGTAGGCATGATAAGGCTAGTGGTTTGAGGTGATCAGTTGCTGGGATTCGAGCTGGCTACCCCAACATAGTTCTTGTTGAATTCGTTCTGAAATGCACAAAACAAAAAAAGGAAGCCGAAAACCTGTGTTTTCAACTTCCTTTTAGAGCGGATGACGAGATTCGAACCCGCGACCTCAACCTTGGCAAGGTTGCGCTCTACCAGCTGAGCTACATCCGCGAAATGGGGTGTGAAGGTGTGAGTGTGATAGTGTGGGTGTGTGGTGCGTTGCGCTGAAAGTATTTGATTTACTCATTTTCGTTTCAGCGTGCGCAAAGATAATACAACGAGCTGGGGAAAAACAAATTTTGCGGTAGATTTTTTTTGATTTTTTTGCCGGAAAGGCCTAAATGTTTGATTTTGAAAAGGTAGAGCCGTTGCACGAGGTAGAGACGTTGCATGCAACGTCTCTACTAAATTTTCTACCATCACCACAACCACTTTTTCCATTTTCGGCAGCCGGATCCGCCGCAACACAGGCGGTAACAGCGCGAGCGCAACCATCAGAATGCCCGCAAAACCAAGTGAAATTGGTTGCGTAGCGGGCACCCCAATGGTACAGATCAACAGAATAAACAAAGTAGAAAACGGTAAAGACAAAGCGATAAAATTCAAGGCGAGGCCGGGGTTAAAAATCCGATTAGTAGAGACGTTGCATGCAACGTCTCTACCTATTTTTTCTGCTTCAAGCCCATGAACAGCGGCAATGTGCGCAAAAGGCCAAAAACTCACCGCACTTTGTGGAAACACCACTGCCAAAATTGCGGCAGCTGGACTCATCGTTGGTGCAATGCTCAAAAAGATGCCACTGATCAGTAAAGTCAATCCTGCCCGCAGCAGCAACAAGCCACCGATCATGCGCAACTCCGCCCAACGGGGTTTAACTGAGATGCCGATGTACAGCAGTACCAAAGGTGTCATGATGGCTCCAATCTTGAGCACCACATCTTGTACAAACGCCGGTAAATTATCCAGATGCCAGCCCATGCTGAGGAAGAATAAGGCCAAAACCAGTACCAAATTGACAGGTTCCCGGACCAGGGTCAGCAATAGGTCTTTAACTTTGGCAGAGGTGGATACATTTTCACTGGGAAAAAAGCGGTAGTACCAGCGCATCGCCAACAAGTACAACAAAATTAGTACAAAGACCTTGTTGCCCAAATCACCCAGCGCCGCCCAGGCCACTGCCTGATCACCCTGGTATTCCGCCAATATGGGGAAACAGGATAAACCCGGCGCCAATGAAGGAATCATCATCAATAAGGTGCGAAAGTCTGGCGTACCCTTTTCAATCCCCATGTAGGGCAGCAAAAAATAACACAATCCAAACAACAATAAATTGAATACCAAGGCCAAGATGGGTAAGCTGATCAACTCTATGTTTACTTCTGTTTTGAGCAGGGCAATAAAAATGGTAGCGGGTAAGGCCAGACTCAGGATGATGATCTTAAGGCCATCTGCTTGTTCTTTACTTTTGATTTTGGGTTTCAAAAGTAGACCAATGGCGATCAGCGCCAAAAGCGCGATGGCCTTTTGCAATGCGATGTTCATGTGCTTTAGTTAAAAGGACAACCAAAAATACCAGGTAGTTGACCACATTAAACCAATCATTTAATGTGGCCAATTACTTATGCTAGCACTTTTTTCAAACTATCGGTAAACAACTTGAGTTCATCTGGCAAACCGACACTCACGCGGCAATACGTTTTCGCGTCTACCTCAAATGAGCGCACAGCTACGCCGGAATCGTACATTTTTTTCAGGAAATCCTTGCCGTTCATCACGATGGGGAACAACACAAAACTGGTATGCGAAGGCACATAGCTGAAACCCGCTTTTTTGAGCTCGGCACAAATGTATTCGCGACCTTCCGCCGTCAGTTTCCGGGAACGCTCCTGAAACTCCTTGTCTTCCATGCTGGCAATGGCACCATTTACGGAGGTGATGCACATGCCCATGTTGCCCCGAACCATGTTTTCGATTTTTGCCAGCGTTTTGGGCAATGCTACGATATAGCCAATCCGCAAGCCAGCCATCCCGTGAATTTTGCTGAAGGTACGTGCTACAATCACGTTTTTGCCTTTTGCCACCAAATCCACCATGCTGGAGGCCATTGGATTCTCTAGGTAGTCAATGTATGCTTCATCAACAAAAATGGGCGCTTTATCAGCCGCTCTGGTGCAAAAAGCCCGCAGTTCAGCAGCATCGGTGAGTGAACCCGTTGGGTTGTTGGGGTTGCAAACATACACCAGCTTGGTGTTGGCGTCGATGGCCTTTTCCATGGCTGCACAATCGTGCGACCAGTCTTTTTTCAGTGGCACATTTTTCCAGGTCGCTTTAAACGCTTTGGCTGTATTGATCAGCGACATGTAGGCTGGATCGGCTGAAACGATGTTTCCTCCTTCAAGGAAATGGGTAATGGCCACTTTTTCCAACAAATCAGTCGAGCCGGGGCCCATCATGATGTAATCTTCACTGACCCCTTCTCTTTCGGCGATCATTTTCCGCAGCTTGGCAGCTTCACCGTGCGCGTAGCGGTTGCCATTGATGGCCGTTTCGATGACGGCCAAACGGGCTTTAGGCGAAGGCCCAAAGGGGTTTTCGTTGGCATTCAAACGCGCAACGCTGGGTGGCATGATCAAAGGTAGTTTGAAGTCAATTTCTTTGAGACGGCTTTGCTCGGCCCAGGTGCTGGCCTGATCCATCGAAAAGGTGCTACGACCCAATGCCGCAGGGGTTACCGCAGCTCCAGAAGCAATGACAAGGGAGGAACGCAACCAACTGCGTCGGCTCAGATTCGAGTTATTCATGACAAGTGTGTATTTTGATGCAATAAAATTTCCTGCCGAATTTGGTCGGTACTGGAATAGCAATCTAATCTTTGGCGAGTAATAAAAGGACGTGATGAAATTGACTGATGGACAAAATTGCCAAAAAAAAAGGACAAAAGAAAGCGAAAAAAATGGGGCGCGAAAAAAAGATTTAATTGTAAAAAAATAGTAAATAGATGAATTAATATTTGTTGAAAAGCAAATAAACTGAAATAATGTTTGGAAATAGATAGGGGGGTATTTGACGCTATTTTACTCAATGTCAATGGCTATATCGGTTGATTCGTTTGCTTGCGTATTGCCAGGGCAACGACACAGGATTTTTCGAAACCAATAAATATCGCCTGGTTGGGCGCTATCGATCAGGGGGCGAATGGAGTCGTTGAATTTTCCACCGATATTTCTGGCTCTATGAACGACTCCATCCTTACTGATTTTGATGATGGAATATTCAACAATGTCACAACGAGCATCGAAACCACAACACTCGAGCACGGGAATTACCCCTCCTTGGGCCCTGAACAAGCGAGGACTCATGGTTCCGTTCTTTTTTTGGCCACCAAACATTGCTACTGGCTCAATTGGGCGCACATGGAATTTTTTCTCCCAAACCCCATCCCTGGTTTTTACCTTTAAAGTCAATTGTCCGACTTGTTTAGGTTTAATCAAAAATTCTCCGTTTTTGCCATGAACCTGGACATAAAAAACCTCATTGCTGTCAAAAGTGTCCATCTCAGCCGTAATTTGATTGGCCTGAACTGCTTGATTTTGCCGGGCAACAATGGTGACCGGGTTATCCACACCCTGATATAGGTAGTTGGATTCTCTGGTGGATACGGCGACTTGTGGCTTTTTTAAATCCAGCACACTGCTTGAAAAACAGGTGATTGTTACAAGGATGAGCAGGGTGTTTTGCATAAAATTGGGCTTTTTATGCAGAACGTAATCGAAGCTAAAAGTTACAAAAAACGCGGCTTTAGGTACCGAAACCATACCCAAACAAAAACCAACAACAAGCAGAGAGCCACACCCAAACCAATGTATTTCCCCCAGGGATCATACACCGCCTCCGTCGCTCCAATCCCGATCAAACCCGCCCAAAAATACGGATGCACCTCGTCATGTGGACGGTTTTCCAACAAGTTCAACTTGGCCAATTGCAGTGCCCGGTCGCGGCTAGTTCCTTTTTTCAACAAGGTAAAAAAGTCGACCATCAGTTCTGCGGTGCGCGCATCGTCGACACTCCAGAGGGTATTCACCACACTTTTGGCGCCAGCATGGATGAAGCCGTGCGCCAGACTGATCACTCCTTCTCCCGAGTGGTAATCGCCAATGCCTGTTTCACAGGCACTCAGCACCACCAGCTCGGTGGGCAAGCGCATGGCGTACAGATCACGGGTATACAGGTATTCGTTGCTTTTGCTGTCTTTTTGCTCCGCAAAAGCAATGGCCGAATAGTTGTCAATTTCTTTGTGGGCAAAGTATTTGCCATGGGTGGCCAAATGCAGGATGTCGTAATGAGGAGCATACTCCCGGAAAGCTTTCAAGGTTGCATTGGAGCCAGTGAGGATTTTAGCGCCCCACAAGTTGCTGATCTGTTCAGCTTCGGGAATGTTGTTGTACAGCGTGCCTAGACCAAGAGAATGTTTTCGGAAATCAGGAGCGATCGCCAATAGATTAGGTTTGAACCAATTGTGGCGGCTTTTTCGGCTCAACTCCCAGGACAAACTTCCGGAATAACTGTACTGAATGGCAAATTGCCGCAAAAGGTAGGCATGGCTTTTGAAGCGATCAACTCGCTGGGGTTGTCGGGTTAGCATGGCTTCGAAGGGCAAATAATTCAAAGCACCATCAGCTACAATTATCACGCTTTGGATGTCTTTCAGAATGGGTTGTAAGGGCTTAAAAATATCCCGGTATAAGCCAAGCGAAAGTTGGGTCCAATCCAGCAGGTTGCTGTCCAGGGCCGCCCCATTTAGCGCGGGGTACAAACGCAAGAGTTGGCGAAAGGCCACAATTTTTTGGTACAGATAAGACGGTTTTTGTAAACTGTAACCATAAAGCTGGTCTTTTTTGAGTACAAATACCAACAAACTACTCTTGGTTTCAAAATATTCAACCAGAGCCTGTTGCCTTTTTAAAAGTTTTCGGCGCAGGTGGGTTGCACTGTAGACCGTATCTTGTTGCGGTGGAGCAATGCCCTTTTGTTTTTGCCAGCGGGTAATCACCCTATTCAGGCTATCCAGGCGTCGGATTTGCCCCAACATTTCCCGGTCCAGCTGGGCTGCCCGGGTAGGACTGGTGATTCGTTCACTCTCCAGCGCGGCTAGTCTGGCCCGCAAATTTTGCTCCAGTTCAACCCATTTTTTGGGCATTTGGGATTCTGTGTTTGATTGTCCCAATTGCACGGCATCCAACAATTGAGCCGCTTTACTCTTTTCACTCAAAATGAAGGCCCGTTCCAGAAAGCGCTGATCGCCGCTTTGTTGCCATATTCGGAAGTAGAGATCGGTTGCTTCCTGGTACATGGTGTATTCTTCCTGCAACCAAAATTGACGGGCATCGATGCTGTTGATTTGTCGGCGTAAAAAGGCCATCAGGCGCAAGGCTTCGAGATTGACCTCTGCTGCCTTTTTTTGTAGGAGCAAAGCCTTGGTTTTGTTCGGAGTACTGATGGCGGCGGCTTTCCAGGTTCGGCCCTGTTGAGCCAATATTTCCATTACTTCCCTGGTGATTTCATTGCCCCAGAGGGTTTGACCAGTTCGATAACCTAAGGCGTTTAAAGCTTTTTGTAATACCGCTGTACTTTGGTCTATTGCTCCTTTTTGTAGCAGAATTTCGGCCTTGGTGCGTAATATCTGGGAGTAAGCTAGCCCCCGACTTTGATTGATTTTTTCCAGTGACTCCAAAGACAGTTGGCAATGGTGCTGCGCTGAATCCAAGAAGCCCTGCCGGATGTAACAAATGGCCATGCTGTTGTGCATTTGAGCCAGATCAGGATGCCCCTGTGGGAAGTTTTGATGCAAGGCACCAGCAGCAATGCTAAAATAGTGAAGCGCCAGACTGGCCACTTTTTTTTGCATGTAGCAATTGGCAATGTTGTTGTTTATGGCGGCTGCAAAGATCTGATCTCCATACAGGGATTCAACCAGGGGTAATGCGTCAAAATGATAATGCAAGGCCTCATCGTACTTGCCCATACGTTGATAGCTCAAACCAATTTTATGCCAGGCTGGTGCACTGGATGGGGCGTTAGGGCCACCATACAAATGGACTGCTTGCTGCAAATAGGGAATCGCCGTAGCGAAATCTCCTTTTGCTAAAAATACTTCGCCAATGTTTTCGAGCGTAGTGCCTAGTGAGGGATGATCCCGACCAAAGGTTTCTTGCCGAATGCTGAGCACCCGCTGAAAAAGGGCCATGGCCTGGTCCCATTGCCCCAATTCCAGCAACACCTTACCCAGATTATTCAGAGTGGGGGTGATCTTGTTGTGCCGGGAGCCAAAGGTCTTTTCCCGAATGTTCAGCGCCGCACGGTATTCACGCGCTGCTTCCTGGAAATCGCCATTAAAATAGGCACAATTACCCAGGTTGTTGTGGCTGACGGCAATGTCAGCATGGTTGGAGGGGAGAATTGCCTGTCGAATGAGCAGTGCACGTTGATGCATTTGCCGGGCAGCAACATAATCCCCTAATTCGAGCTGGCAATTGCCAATGTTGTTGTACGAATCAGCGGTTTTTTCGTGTTTCTCGCCAAACAGTTTGATGCGGAGCTTGAGAGCGTTTTGATGCCATTGGATGGCTTGGCTGAAGTTGTCTAATTTGAGTTCGTATTCGCCAAGGTTATTCCAGGCCTGGGCAATGAGTGGGTGACCCTTGCTTTGAAAAGCTTGAAGTTGTTGAAGACTGTTTAAAAATAAGGCCTTGGCTTTGGGAAAATCGGCTTGTTCTATGGCAATGTCCCCCAGTAAAAGTAGCGCTTGTGCATTTATTTCTGGGTTCTTTTGCTGCGCTATTACTGCTTTGGCAATTGTCGTAGCTTCCTGATAACGAAGGGAGTCAAAAAGCGTTTGAGCTTGTTGCAGCTTGCTCTGGGCTAGATTTTGCCCCCAACTTATTCCAACCCAAAGCAGAAAACTACCCAACAAAATGCAATGCTTCCTCATTTCTCAACGTTTCTGAACGTGTTTGTCTCATGTTTATCCCTTGCACATGGGCAAAATACTTATTTTCGCAAAAATAAACCCTATGGTCTGTTTTCTCTTTCCTGGGTGAGGTGGCTTAATCCATTTCTTACGCCTTCAAAAAGAATAAATGGACGATTCATTGAAATTTATCGACAAACCTGGCACATTATTCTGCTCAAAAACACCTACTCCATGAACGCCATCACCTACACGAACGAGTCATTAGTAGCGGCGATCAAAAAAGGCGGCACCGTAAGACAAACGGCAATCCGCTGGTTGTACGACGACAAAGAATTACAGCAGCGCGTCGTTTCATTCGTCAAAAACAATCGGGGCAACCAGGAAGATGGTACCGATATGTTTCACGAAGGAATCATCGTGCTGGACCGCAACATCCGGGAGGACAAATTCCGGGGTGAAGCACCAGTTAAAGGTTACCTGTATTCGATTTGTCGTTTTTTGTGGATGAACCAAATGCGCAAACAAGAACGTGTATCCTTGGTCGATCCCATCAAACCAGCGCAGGAAGAACCCGATCTGGAAACTCCAGAAGTCAGCTTCCGCACCGAAGAACGCAAAAACTTACTCAGCCATCTGCTTGATCAACTCGGCGATCAATGTCGCAAAGTGTTGGAGATGTGGAAGTTGTCGTACTCAATGGCTGAAATTGCCGATGCTTTGCAACTCAGCAGCGAGGCTAACGCCCGCAAAATTAAGTACCGCTGCCACCTGGCCTTGATGGAATTCCTGGAAAAAAACCCAGGCATGGTAAAACAACTTAAAGATGTGTTATGAAGCTTGAAAATTATTACGACCGAATCGACCAGTACCATGCTGGGGAATTGTCGACAGGAGATCGTCAGAACTTTGAACGGGAACTCGGCAGCAACGAGGAGTTGCGCCAGGCTGAAGAATTATACCGCTTGAGTTTGAGCGCATTGGATTATGGCGTAGAAGAAAGCCTGCGTAAAGACTTAAAGCAATGGGAAAAGGAAGGCAATCGGGCGGCTTCTGGTGGCCGGATCATTAACTTTCGGCGCAGTATTTTTATTCTGGGTGCTGCTGCTGCTGTTTTGTTGTTGGTATTTTTTGCTCGCCCATTTTTGATGCCTGCGCCAAGTGGAGATGAATTGTTTGCCAGCTATTACAAAGCCGATGATCCACGTATCATCCGCGGCGGTTCAGTTCCACAAAATGCTTTAACCGCAGCTAAAAAGGCTTTGGCTGAAGAAAGTTATGCCGATGCAATTGAAGACTTTTCCCGGATTCCTGAAGGTGACCCCTTGTATGTGGAGGCCCAATATTACCTGGGCCATGCATTGGTAGGTTTGAAAAACTACAGTGCTGCTAAAAAAGCTTTTGCGATCGCCGCAGATTCCAACGAATCCAAATTTAATGAAAAAGGCGAGTGGAATTATATTTTGACTTGCCTGAAACTGGGACCAATGGATGCTGCTGTTGAATCAAAATTAAAAACCATCGCGCAGGATAAGGGGAGTTCTTTCAACGAGCAAGCGCGTGAAATCATGAAGAAGATGAAGTAAATCTTTACACGATAAATAAGGTTTCAAGGTTAAGCCAAACCTTGGAACCTTTTATTTTTCCTCCTGTGTTTCCTCTCCAAATATATGCCCTAGCTCCAATTCAAATCCGGTCAATACCGTCGAGCTGATTTTTCCAGTGATTTCCTGTAGGTCGTGCAACACGTATTTGTCTTCTTGCATGATGTAAATTTCAATGCCTTTATTCAGTGGATCAACCAACCAATATTCCCGAACGGCAAAACGTTCGCAAAGGTCTTTTTTGATGACGCGATCTTTTTTGACAGTACCTGGTGAGATGATTTCAACAACCAAATCGGGTGCCCCTTTAATGTAGTCATCATCTTCGATTAAAAAACTGCGCTCATTGCTGATGAAGGCTAAATCAGGTTGAAAGGCATTGTGCTCGTCGAGATTGAGGTCGACCGGGGCGGAGAAGATCTCGCCTAACTTTTTTTCCTCAATGTAAGCATCCATTTTTCCCAATAATTTGCGGCTGATGCGCTGGTGGATTAGGCTGGGGGCTGATCTTTTCATAATTTCTCCATCAAAAAGTTCGTAGATAAACAGGTCATCGTCGGCGAGTTCTAATTCGCGGAACGTTTCCCAGTTTACCTTCTCAATTTTTGAATCAGCAAGAATAATGGCCATAGTGTATTTGTTTCGATGTCCAATTTAAAGCTTTTTTCGAATAAATGAGCTCAAAAATTTACATTTGCACACATGCAAACCCAACAGATTTTTGACCAGATCACCCAAGCCAGTATCCAGCTCATCCTGCATGAGCCTTTCTACGGGCATGTGCTGACGGGATTGGTCAAGGAGCTCAATGTTGAGATTCCAAGCTTGTCATTGGGGGTAAATGCCAATAAAACGCCCAAACTCGCCATCAATCCAACCTACTGGCAAGAGGAATTGAATACCCCAGCGCAACGACTCGGCGCACTCAAACACGAAGTGTTACACCTGGTGTTCGGGCATCTACTGCGAGAACAGGATTTTGCCAACATTCGCATCTTTCACCTAGCTGCCGATTTGGTGGTGAATCAATATTTGAGCCCTGAGCAACTCAACCCAGCTTCACTCACCTTGAGCCTCTTCCCCGAACTGGATTTGCAGCCCTTTCGCCCGGTAGAATTCTACTACGAAGAACTGTCCAGCGCCTGGAACAAAACCCTACGCCGCGGTCAAATCATCAGCCCGAAACTATCCAACTTGATGGCAGCAGGCACTGGTCCATTGGCTGGGCATGATTTATGGCAAAATGAGGTAGCTACCCTGAGTGCTGCTGAAAAAAAGGTGCTGGCGACTGGAATACAGCAGATTGTGCAAAATGCCCTTCAACGGGTGGGAGCCAAAGGCCGAGGCAGTTTGCCGGGGGCTTTACAAACTCAGTTGAACCAATTGGTAACAAAGCCGGAGCCCGCTTTGGATTGGCGACGTTTCTTGCGGCTCTTTGTTGGAGCCGGGCAACGTACTTTTTTGCAAAATACCATCCGCAAACCTTCCCGGCGCTACGGCGTCAATCCGGGTTTGCGCATCCGCAACAAACACAAATTGCTCATTGCCCTGGATACTTCGGCGAGTATTGCCGATGCTGAAATCCAGGCTTTTTTTCAGGAGATCCAGCAAATTTGGCGCTTGGGCACCGAAATTTTTATCCTGGAATGCGACACCCAAATCAACAATGCCTATATTTATCGGGGTACAACTCCGACAGTGGTTGCTGGTCGTGGGGGCACCCATTTTGATGCCGCCATCAATTATGCCAATCAACGGTCGGATGCTGATGCAGTGGTGTATTTCACCGATGGATTGGGCCCTGCACCAAGTTTGCTTTGCCGAAAGCCGCTGTTGTGGATGATCAGTGGTGGAAAACAGGGTGGAGATGGGCAATGGGAACATTTGCCAGGAAGAAAAATAAACATGTGAAACGCAAAAATATGAGTCACCCCGAATTTTTCATAAACACTACAAAAGCGACATTTCTTTATCACAAAGGAAAAAAAGAGGACACAAAGGACACAAAGCGAAGCGCCGTCTACGTCTAACTCTGTGTCCTTTGTGTTTCTTTGTGCTTTCTTTGTGAAAATTATGTCGCTTTGGAATTATTCTAAAAATTCGGGATGATCATGTTTTTGCTTCTCTACGAAGGATATGCACAACTACCAATACTACGGAACCAAAGTAAATGCTACGGAGCTTAGCCGTTTCATCCAACACATCTTCCAAACCAATCAGCTGCTGGAAGGGGAGGGGAAACGCAAATCACCCATCTGCATCTGGGGTCGCCATGGCATTGGTAAAACCGAGATCGTCGAGAATCTGGCCCGGCAAAACGGCTACCAATACGCCTACATCGCCCCGGCTCAATTTGAAGAAATGGGGGATTTGGTGGGCATGCCCGCCATTGAGGGGGAGCGCACCGTTTTTCGTGCGCCGGCCTGGGTTCCTGATGTTCCTGGCCCCGGCATTTTGTTGATCGACGACGTCAACCGCGCCGATGAACGCATCCTGCGCGGCATTATGCAGTTGTTGCAAAACCATGAATTGATCAGTTGGCAATTGCCGCCCCAATGGCAAATCATCCTGACCGCCAACCCCGACGGCGGAGATTATTCGGTCACCCCCATGGATGATGCGATGCTGACCCGGATGTTGCACGTAACCCTGGAATTTGACCTCAAAACCTGGGTGCAATGGGCCGAACAAAACGAAGTGGATGCCCGAGGGATCAATTTTGCACTGCTCTATCCCGAAATCATCACCGGGCAACGCACCACTCCGCGCACCTTGGTGCAGTTTTTTGAAGCCATTAAGTCAATCAAAGACCTGAGTGCCAACCTGGGCCTGGTGCGCATTTTGGCCGACTCCTGCCTGGATGAACAAAGCGCCACGGCTTTTATCTCTTTTGTCAACCACAACCTGAGCGAGTTGATTACCCCGGAGCAAATTTGTAATGCGCAGGATTTTGAAAAAGAGGTCTTTTTGCCATTTCAAAAAATGGTGGTCAAGCAGCCAATTCGTGTGGACATCATCGCAGCCTTGTGTACCCGGCTGGCCAATTATTTGCTGCAAGATGCTCAAACACTGAGTTCTTTACAACTCAATAATTTGAAGGCTTTTTTAAAAATTGACTTTATTCCCAATGATATTCGGTTTACTTTATTGAAGGATTTGACTTCGGGCGGTCAGGCGGGTTTGAAGGGTTTATTGGCGGATGTGGAATTGGGGAAGTTGTTGTTGAAGCAGATGTAAAAGTATTTTTTCTCAAATTTTTATATATTTAAGCCCAGCACCAACACAACCCAAGTACTTATGACTGAAACATTAAACCCTGTTTCAAAAGAACTCGATTGGGCAAACATCATCGATAGCATTGAAGCTGAAAAATG
>NZ_JANRKL010000153.1:0-9640 GCF_033763495.1 Haliscomenobacter sp.
ATGGCAGGAATGGGGTAGGAGAGGTCCTGATCTTCGCCATAACCACTGAAAGGGCGGATGCAGGTCACTTTTACTCCATAATATTGAGCCGTAATTTGTGCCAGGTATTCACCAGTCAGTTTACTCCAACCATAGGTCATATCGGGTTTGCCCATGCGGTCGAAGTTGATGTCTGATTCGCTCAGGGCGATGGCGTCACTTTCTGTTTGCAGGTCAACCGGGTAAGCTGCACTGGAGCTGGGGTACAGCACCCGCTCAGGTTTGTGGCGGCAAATCCAGTAAAAGAACTCCGCGTCGATGGACAAATCCAGGGCCACCATCATTGGATCGCCGTCTATTTTGGCGCGGCCACCTACAATGGCCGCAAAATGGAATACATCGCTGAGTTTTTCTACTTGCCAGCCGAAGGGTGCAAAAAAGCTGGGCGCATCGTGCAAACCCCGCAAGACATTGCGGAAATCATCCTGAATGAACAACAATCGTTCATCTGCCCCGAAAAAAGTAGCGTTGCCAATGCTGCGCCCTTGCGGAGAAGCCAACCAGTTGGAGGGGTGAGTTCCTACCGAAAGGTCGTCTATAAATAGGACTTTATCCTTAGTTTTGTTAAAAAGTCTTTTGACCATGTTGCGGCCTACAAATCCGCAGCCGCCACTTACCAGATGTACTTTTTGCATTTGCACTTTTTGTATTATTGTTCGATTTCAAGTGCTCCGAGCACTTTTTCAACGATGTAGTTATTGCGGTTGGGGGCGCTCCTACTTACTAATTCTGCTACAAAGCCTGCCAAAAAAAGCTGGGTACCAATAATCATACAGGTGAGGGCAAAGAAAAACCAGGGATTTTCGGCAATAAGGGGCGCACGTTTGACATGGTTGACCACATCGTACAATTTGGAAAACCCCAAATAGGCCACTGCGATCAAACCTGCCAAAAACACGATCAGCCCTGAAGTACCAAAAAACTGCATAGGTTTTTTACCGTACCTGCCTACAAACACCACTGAAAGCAGATCGAGAAAACCGGTAAACAAACGCGTCCAGCCAAACTTGGAATAGCCATATTTACGGGCACGGTGTTCTACTACCTTTTCTCCAATTTTTTTAAAACCAGCCCACTTGGCCAGGAGGGGAATGTAGCGGTGCATGTCCCCATAAACCTCCACACTTTTGACCACTTCGTTTTTATAGGCTTTGAGTCCACAGTTGAAATCGTGCAGGTTGATCTTACTTACTTTGCGCACCACCCAGTTGTAAAATTTGGAAGGTATGGTTTTAGAAATGGGGTCGTGTCGCTTTTTTTTCCAGCCCGAAATCAAGTCATAACCCTCATTGGCAATCAGATGGTAAAGCTCCGGAATCTCATCGGGACTATCCTGCAAGTCGGCATCCATGGTGATGACTACCTGCCCGGTAGCCGCTTGGAATCCAGAGTGCAAGCCAGCAGATTTGCCGTAATTGCGCCGAAATTTGATGCCTTTGATGTTGGGATTTTGGGCGCGCAGTTGCTCAATTACTTTCCATGAAGCATCGGTACTGCCATCATCGACTAGGATGACCTCGTAACTGTAGCCATTGGCATTCATTACGCTGCGGATCCAGGCTTCCAGCTCTGGCAATGATTCTTCTTCGTTGAGCAAAGGGATAACTAGAGAAATGTTCATGTCGATACTTGAGTGTTCAAAGGATTATTTGCCTTTACTGAATCCCGATTTGCCATAGGTTGTCCAGGCTACGGCTAAAGCCATGACGAATCCACCAATCAAGCCAAAAGCAAAGGCAAAAGCGGACTTTTGGAAAGTAGGGATAAAATCTTCGGCTTTGTACTGGTCTTTCATTTTCCAGGCATTTTCTTCACCCAGAATATTTTTGCTGCTTTCGAGGCCTTCACTTAAGACTTCAGCCTGCAAATTTATCATTCCGGGATCAATAAACTTCAAAAGTACGAAGTAAAATACATGGGCAATCAGGTGGGTAACGACAAAAGTGCCAAAAGCAGTGCGCAAGGCGGGTTGCCAGGCATACAATTCTGTCGTTTGGCGTGCTTCGCTGCGGCAGGCGAGATACATGGCCAAAGCATAAATGGGCAAAACACCCCACTGTACGCCCGGGTGGAAGTAGAGTTTTTTGTCCATAAAATAAAACAGCAGGAGCCACAGCACAACTGCGGCTCCTGCTACACTACCGAATTTTATCATGGTTTTGGCAAAGTTTGCATGTTGACTGAATCATGCTGCAAACTTAATCAATACTGTTCCATCAATGGTCAACAAAAATGGAAATGCTGAAATTATTCCATCGGTGGGTTACGTTTAGCGGCAGCAGCAGCAATCAAACCGATCAAGGCTGCACCAACTGGAGCAAACGCTAAGTTGAGCAATTGGCGGTTGAGTGAAAAACCCTTTTTCATTTGTTCGGTTTGAGCCTCAATCTGAGCTTCATCCATCCCTACTTCGGCGAACCAGTCGGACATCCGGGATACCATGTTGTTGGCAAAATCTGGATCGATCACCGTGACGTAAAGGATGTTGAATGCGCTGCTGATCAAAGAGCTGATCACCAAAATCAAAAAGGCAACTACAAATGCTTTACCGAAAGGGATGAGGCCACCTAGTTCTGTTTCGCGATAGGCTCGTACGCCGCGGGTAGCCAGGACACCACTTAGGATAAGGCTAAGTAAACCGATGCCCATCAGCGAAAAAGACCAGACCATTGGGCTAAGGCCATTGCCGCCTACATACATCAACATTGTGAGTACAGCACCAATGACGCCGATGATCACACCCCAACGAATGACGTAAGGCCAATAGGAAGCATTGGGGTTTCCTTTTGGTACTGCTGAATCAAGAGTTTCCATGTGCGAAAATTTAATGAGGGTTAATAAATGCCGATCCGTTGTTGACTACCCCAATCACTTTGCCTTTCAACTGCACACCCAGCAGGGGAGAGTTACTGGACTTTGAGCGAATGTGCGTTGGCCCAAAAGTCCATTGGTGATGAGGATGAAACACTGTTAAGTTGGCTTTAGCCCCCTCACGCACCGTAACTTCCTCCAAGTTGAAGATTCTGCGGGGATTAGTGGCAAGTTTTTCGACCAACTCAGTTTGGGAAAGGACACCCTCTAAATGTGTATTGATTAAGGCATAAGTTGTTTCGAGGCCAATTGCCCCAAAATCGGCATAAGGAAACTCCAGTTTTTTGGCTTCTTCTTCCAGGGGAACGTGGTTGGAACCAATCAGATCAATGGTCCCATCTTTGAGTCCCTGCTTGAGGGCTTCGATATCTTCACTACTGCGCAGCGGCGGAAGTACTTTAAAATTGCTGTCAAATTCGACTAAAGAGCGATCGTCGTAGGCCAGATTAAGGGCAGCTACCGAACAACTTACCTTGAGGCCTTTAGCTTTTGCCTGGCGCACCAAATCCACGGCAAATTGAGAGGAGAGATTGGCGAGGTGCAAGCGGGAATCGGCGTATTGAGCCAGGTAAATGTCGCGCTGTACCATCAGGTCTTCAGCCAGGTTGGGAATACCTTTCATCCCCAATGAAGTGCTCACAACACCTTCATGCATTTGCCCTTCAAAAGCCAGGGTACGGTCCAAAGGTTGATTGATGACGATGCCGTTGAAGGCTTTAACGTATTCCAGGGCTCGCAAAATCATCCCATTGTCGGAAATGGCCTGGTTGCCATCCGAAAAGGCAATTGCCCCGGCGTGGTGCATATCGATCATCTCAGTGATGTCCTTGCCCTGGCATTTGCTGGTAATGGCACCAATGGGGAGAATGTCAACCAATTTCCCACGGCTGAACTGTTTGAGGTAGCTCACTTCTGTTTTCCCGTCTACAGCGGGCGAGGTGTTGGGTTGAGCAGCAATGGCGGTAAAGCCTCCCGTCGCCGCTGCTGAACTTACCGAACGGAGGTCTTCGCGGTGCTCGTACCCCGGGTCTCCTACCTGAACGCCGATATCTACCCAACCTGGCGACACCTGAGCTCCTTCCATTTGAAGGACCTGGTCGGCATTGCGTTTGAGATCGGCACCAATGGAGGTAATTTTATCACCTTCAATAAATAGATCAACAACCTTGCCGTGATAAGGGGAGTTGGTGTCGATTACGGTGGCTTTGCGGATTAAAAAATTCATTGCTCAATTTATACTTTCCAAAATCTCAGCAAAAGTATCTCAATCCCCAAAAAAAGCAAAGTCAAAATGATGCACCAGCGCCATAATACGGTTCCCTGGTTGTTTTCCTCGATTTGGGCTGTCAGTACAGCAGAGTCGAGAGCAGCAATTACATTGACATTTTCACCAACTTTGGCACTGAGTTCTTCGGGGCTAAAATATTGCAGAGCCGACTCGCGGCGGTTGTAGTTGAAGGCATAACTGTGGTTGACCTGTCCAGGATTGAGGAAAAGATCATAAAAACCAGATTTTTTGATCTGGTTGTTCATGGTTAAAAATACTTTGGCACCTACTGCCCGTTGCTGTGGAATAAATTCTCCGGCGTCCCCTTTCATTTTGTACACGATCTCGGCGCTATTCGCCTGATGGTCAGCTTCGAGCAATTCATCTCGGCCAATAATGTAGCCGATTCGCTGGTCGGTACCTGCCGAAATCGCCATTTTATACACCATAGGGATGAATACCTCTCCACTATTGACCAGATTGTTGAACTCCTGGGCCAGGGGCGCTGCACACACGTACAAGTTGCCTTTGCCCTGTTTGTATTTAGACAAATAAGGGCTGCCATCCCGGTACGAGAGGAGTTGCTCTTCGGCGCGAGAATTGAAGCGCCCAAAAGTGAAATTGCCCTGGGTGGCGGGTAGGCGCAGGTTTGCGCTGCGGTTGAGAAAAACGTCTTTAAAGATGAATTCACCCTGATTGACTTCGCCTACATTTCTGCCGATTTGTTCAAAGCTTTGAGGGGTATTGGCAGGAAAACTTTGCAAAAAGGCAGCGTAAGTCCCCAAATTGGCGTTGCGCCCGGGGAAAACCAAAACATTGCCCCCATTTTCGACATATGATTTTAATTCCGCAGCCATCCCTGAAGAGATGTTGCTCAGGTCGTTCAACACAATCAACTGATAATCCACGAACTTGGAATAATCCAGGTTTTGGTTGTTTACATCGCTGAGTTTGAAATAGGGTAATCCATTTACAGCTGCTTGCAGATAGCGATTGGGCGTTGTTTCGTTAATGGCCAGCACCTTGATCTCATCGGACACAAAAAAGCTAAAAAAATACTGGTCATCAAACTGGATGGGGTAATCCGTAAGGGTTACCTCTGCTCTTTGCCAACCTGTACCTGAAATGGTAATATTCACAGTATCCACCCGATCTGCACCTGCACCAATGCTGAGTGAACCCAAGGGTTTGATTTCATTGGCATACTTGAGGGATACCCGGGCATTTTCTACCGGGGTTGTGCTGTGGTTGTGGATTTTGACAAAAAGAGGCGTAGTTTGATTGGCCATCCGCACGGGAGCTTCAAACCAAACACTATCAATGCTCAGGTTTTTTTCCTGAACGGACTGCAATGGAATAAAATTAAGGGGTAAAAGGGTGTCCTGATAGGTGCTCAGGTCCATGACACTGCGCTGAAAGTCGGAGATGAGGTACGAAACCTGGTTGTCGGTTTTGGAAAGAGAAAGCGCTTGTTTTTGCCGGGCTAACACTTTGGACATCAACTGTACTTCAGGACCGAGTGCAATCTCATCAATCATTCCCAGGGCATCTTCCTTGTTCACCAGGCGTTGTTGCCGACCACTGAACTCATTACTCAAAATTTGAAACCGATCTTCTGGTCCATGGGCCGTAACGATTTCCCGTGCCCTTTGTTTGGCTTTCTCGAGTAAGGGTACATCCTGACTGGAAGCACTCATGCTGAAAGAGTTGTCAATGTAGATGCTGACCGCTTTAATGCCTTTTTTTACCTCTGTTTTTTGGGGAATAAAGGGTTGGGCAAAAGCAAACACCAGGAACAACAAAGCCAATAAACGCGCTGCAAGCACCAAAAAGTTGCGCAGTTTGGAACGCATGCTCGTTTCATCTTTCACTTCTTTTAAAAAACGCACATTGGTGAAGTACACTTTTTTAAAACGTCGAAAATAAAACAGGTGCAGAATGACCGGAATGGCGAGGGTGGCAAGTGCCCATAAAAACGTCGGGTATAAAAACTGCATGGTCAGGATCGATTTACCAATTAACGTTGCTGTTGGGTGGAAGGTTGTGTGGGGCGGGGTTCCTGCTGGATTTTGCTGTGGCCTTGCAACCCCCGCCCCCTAAAGGGGAGTACGTTTTCGGTAAACTTAAGCTGCTAATTTCTATGTTCAAAAAGATAGCATTAAGGATTAACGCAGAATGTACTCCCCTTTAGGGGTTGGGGGTTGTAAGGCTAAAGCACAATGTCCAAAGACAAACCCCAATCAAAAAAGACGCCTACCGCTTCCGTTTCTTTGGGTCTTTTCTTTCATTTGCCGTAGTTCGGGGCGCAGCCGGCGTACTGGGCTTCGGTTGCTGTGGTTTTGGTTGAGGCTTGGGTTCTTCAGCTGGAGGGTTCTTCAGGAATTTCCACAAACCAGTTCCCACAATGCCCAATACCCCAACAAGGAGTGTCAGCGACGAAGCAGTTGAAATGGCTTTACCTTTGGCAAATGATGCTGGTTCAAAACGGAACTCCACTTCATGTTTACCCGCTGGAATCCGCATACCCCGTAGGATGTAGTTGACCCGGATGTGTTCAGCAGCTTTGCCATCGATGTAGGCATTCCAACCTTTATTGGGGCCATACCAAATCTCCGAAAATACTGCAAACTGCTCGCTGGGGCTATCACTCTGGTATTTGAGCTTTTCAGGATGGTAACTGCTCAACTTGATGTTACCTTCTGTCTTGGGATCAAAATTTTTAATGTAAGCGTTAAACTCCTGGTGCACAATGGCCTGAGAATCTGGTGAGAAAGCACTCAATGCAGCCAGTTCAATGTTGTTTGATTCGGCGATCAGGAGTGTGTCCACAAACCAGGCATTGCCCAAGGCTCCCGGGTTGATTTGGGACATTGGCGTTTGTTGCCCTTCAGGGGTGAAGATGTAATATTTGGTATTGAGCATGTCCAATACCTTCTTATCCCCTTGGGCCAGAAAACGTTCAATTACATCATTGAAACGTTGCATCTTGGCGGGGTTGTAGCCACCGATGGTTTTGTGGAAATACGAAGTCATCGCCCACTGGAATGCATCGGGCTTGATTTCATGGACGCGGTAGTACAAGTCTTTTTCCTTGTTGATGATTTCGAGGTCTACCGGGCGGGGTTGGAAGTTGGTTTGGTAATCCGTTTTGGAGACAAAACTTTTTGGACTCACGTAGCGACGGCCTACGCCCCACACGTCAAAAATGGTCAGGATACCAATTCCGGCGATGGCGATGGTGCTGCTGATTTTTTTGGTCACAAAGGCCCAAATCAGGCCTGCACAAAGGGCAATCAGGAAAAAGCTGCGCCAGGCATCTCCACTGAACAAAGCTTTACGGTCGGCAACAATATCTGCTGCTACCAAACCGCTGCTGGCCAACTGGGCGTCATTTGCGCCACTAAAGCTGAAAAAGCTACTACCAATCAAGGCGAAAATCAATGATAAACCACCCGTCAGACCAGCGGCGATCCACAATTTGGTCAATAATTTTTTAGGTTCTTCATCAGTTTTGAGCACCTGCCCCAGGGCTAAAAAGCCCAGCATGGGCACCAAAAAGGCGGTTACACTCAGCACCGAGCTTGGCGCCCGGAAAGAATTGAACAACGGAAGATTCTCAAATAGGAATTTATTGAGCCCGCCATCGTGTTTGCCCAGAGAGAGGATCATGGTAAAAATGACGCCAAAACCCAGCCACCATTTTACTGGCCCCTTAACGGTAAACAAACCAAATACGAACAAAAATAAAGCAATCGCACCCAAGTATCCTGGGCCACTGGTGAAGGGCAGACCGCCCCAGTACATCGGCAATTCTATATCGGTAGGACCTTGATAACCCCGAGCCAATAAGGAAGTCATTGTTTTTGAATCAGCTCCAATTGGCTCGGCATTACTACCTCCCGCTGCCCTTGGAATGAGCGTGGCTAGCAAGTCGATAGAGGTATTGCTCCATTGGGTAGCATAATCAAATCCTAAACCTTCTGTCACCGGGTTTTGGGCTTCAGGAGTTCCCGGAACGGGTGCCTGAATTTTTTTACCCCGCATGGTGGATTCTTTGTATTCCAGGGTAGTGAGCAAATTGGAAGCTCCTGTACCTACTCCGATCAAACCTGAAACAATGATGAGAATAGCGGCCTTCGCAAAGTGTACCATTTCACCCTTACGAATGGAATCGACCAATTGGGCGATGCCAAATGCTAGCATGGTCAGAATCAGGTAATAGGTCATTTGCACGTGGTTGACCCAGAGCTGCAAAGCCGAGCCGATGCCAAAGAGCAAGGCTCCAGCCAGGTATTTTTTATCTCGGAAGGCCAGCAACAAACCGGCGGCCAACAGTGGCATGTAGGCAATGGCCCCCAATTTAGAGGTATGTCCAGCTTCAAAAAGCACCAGGTTGTTGGTCGTCAAACCAAAAGCAATGGCACCAATGACGCCCACCCAACGGTTGACACCCAAAACCACCATCAAGATGTAAAAGGCCAACATCGCAGAAATAAAACGGCCAATTGGCCGGGGAATGTACAATTGTAGCAAATTGTCATAAAAGCCCGTTTTATTGCCATCGCGTACACTGGCGATCTGGTAAGTGGGCATCCCGCCAAACATGTTATTGGTCCACAGTGGCATCCGACCTTCTTTGGCTTTATAGTCGTTCATTTCTTTCATCATGGCCGTGACCTGGGTGATGTCACTCTGGTTCATAACTTTACCAGAGAGTTGCGGCGCAAAATAAAAGGCCGATACACCGGCGAAAATGACGATGGCGATCAGGTGAGGAATGAGTTGTTTAATCAGGTGGTTCATGAAAATGTTAATTTAAAACTGGCCAATGAGCAATAAGACCTTCAGTTCATAAAGTCCATTAATTGGCTCAAAAATCCACATCTACATCGTATGGATAGGTGATCAAATATTTGATTGCTTTGTCGATATTATACCCTTCAAAAACAATGTTGTACAACATCTGAGTGATGGGCAGGCGCAATTTATAATAATTTGCCAAATGCCAGGTAATTTTCAGGGTACGAACCCCTTCAGCCAATTCGGGCATAGTGGCTTGAATATCCTGCATTTTTTCGCCTTGACCCAAGCGAAATCCAAAGGTATAGTTCCGGCTGCTTTTGCTGGTAGCCGTTGCCACCAGGTCACCAATGCCCGCTGTGCCATAAAACGCGGAGTTGGTCGTGCCCATTGCCTGGCCAAATCGCACCATTTCCATCAGCCCACGGGTAATGAGCATGGCCTGAAGGTTTTTGCCCAGGCCCCGCCCGCGCAGGATGCCTGAGCCAATGGCAATCACGTTTTTCAATGCCCCGGCCAATTCAGCGCCCAGGATGTCGTTGTTGCCAAAAACGTGGAAAGCATCGGAAGAAAGTACTTTTTTACCCAGGTCAATGACCTCTTCGTACACGCTCCCGATTACGGTGGCGGTGGGCTGACCTTCCAGAATTTCGGTAGCCAGGT
>NZ_JANRKL010000154.1:0-53181 GCF_033763495.1 Haliscomenobacter sp.
AGATGCAGCGCGCGTAGGTTTTGGTTTTCCAAAGTGTTTTTTTGAGCACAAAGGACACCAAGGAAAGCACAAAGGGCACAAAGTTAGACGTTGACGACGTTTTCTTTGTGCCCTTTGTGCTTTCCTTGGTGTCCTTTGTGCTTTAAAAAGGTCGCTTTGGTATGCTCCGCGTTCCTATCAAAGACTCCCCAATTCAGCCTGCACCTTTGGGAAAAAAGAAACCGCAAGATTCGGGTTTTTAACTCCAGGTTTATACCCGAATTTTGAGCCATCAAATTTACAAGAATCCACCGTATGAAAACATTCATTTTGATCCACGGGTCATGGCATGGCTCCTGGAACTGGCACCGTGTTGTGCCGATTTTGGAAAAGCTGGGGTACCGGGCTATCTCGATCGATTTGCCTGGCATGGGTCGAGACAAAACTCCCGTACAGGAAGTGACCCTGGAAAAAAGTGTACAAGCCGTTTGTGATTGTATCGATGCCATCGAAGGCCAGGTAATTTTGGTAGGTCATAGCAAAAATGGCATCGTGATTTCTCAGGTGGCCGAATACCGCCCTGAAAAGATTGAAAAACTGGTGTACCTGGCTGCTTACCTGATCCCCAATGGGAAAACCCAGCGCGAATACTCCATCCAGGATACCGAAGGGGTACTAAAACCTTATGTAAAACTGCACGAAAATGGAAAAACGTCTACCCTCGATCCCACCATTTACCACGAAGGTTTGTATGCTGACTGTGATCCACACATTGAACAATTGGCACGGGTGCTACTCAGTGCTGAACCCATTGAGTCTGGCATGACACCCCTGCAACTAAGCCCTGAAAAGTTTGGCTCCGTACCCCGGGTATACATCGAATGCACCCTGGATAAAGCCGTCACCCCCTTCATCCAACGCAAGATGTATACAGAAATGCCTTGTCAAAAGGTGTACTCCATGGAGACGAGCCACTCGCCTTTTTTTAGCAAACCGGCTGAATTGGTAGAGATATTACTGGATTTGTAAGCTGAATATCTACTCTATACGAATGCGGATTGGTAACATCATCTGCATTCGTACGGGCTGGCCTCGTTGTTCGGCAGGTAACCAATTGGGCATTTTGGCAATCAGGTTAAGGCATGCATCGTCAATGTCTGGATGAATACTTCTTACGATTTTGGGAGAAGTAATTTTCCCTTTTTCGTCTATAATAAATTGAACAACTGTCATCGTACCAGAATAACAGTCCTTAGATTTTGGTGCCAATTCTAGGTTTTCAGCAATAAATTTCATCAATGCAGTGCTTCCTCCCGGAAAAGAAGGCATATGCTCTGTAATAAAAATACAACCTGGCAGGTGCTCCTTGTAAATACTTTCACTCAACTGACGCAACAACAATACATTATCCCCTGCCATATCAGGATTGTATTTCACCCAGGCCGCGAACTCAGCACTCACGGGCTGACCATGAATATAAGCAGGCCGCCAGCCGTCTTCTGAAATCACCTTGTTAAAAACGCGCAGCACGGCACTGTCCAATAAGGGATTTAAACCTTCGGTGACCTCAAAATCATACAAAGTCCCATCTGCATTGACATGGATTTTGATTTTGACGTATCCGCTATCCGCCATTTTTTCCGCAGGCCGTTCCAGGTTGGCGTAGATCAGGGTAGCCAGGCATTCCCGTGTACAGCGGAACAGCTCCTGCTCACTCAACGCAGGATCGTAACAGCCTGGGTAGACTGGGAAATGGAGGGTATCGAGCGGCGGCGGCGAATTCAGGAGTTCTTCATGCTGAGCAAAAAGGAGAAGGGGCGCCAGGATTAACACAGCTAAGCTGAGGACTCGGTTAATTCTTGTATTCATTCCAGGCGAAATCTAATGGGTAAATTCATTTCCATAGCTATCGGGGTGCCCTCTTTGGTAGTACCAGGTAACCAATTGGGCATTTTTTGTACAACTTGAAGGCCAATTGCATCAAAAGCTGGATATAAACTTTTTGCTATTCTGGCTGAGTTAAGTTTCCCGCTTTGTTCAACCGTAAACCGTACAACAACAGTGCCTTGAATACATCCGGTATCAAATTCTTTAGGCCACTCAATATGTTCAGCAAGGAATTGCATCATTTTTTCATGCCCACCGGGGTATTTAGGCATATGCTCAGCATATTCGGCAGTGGCACAAATGTATGAAGGCAACTGACATCCCTGTTCACTCAACTCGGGGGACACCGGAGCTTCCAGTTCCTCCAGCAACTCACACGATGATAGCACGAGCAGTAGCGCCAGGCTACTCACCCCAGGAAGGTTTATCCGCATTGTTTTTTGATTTGAAGTTGAAAATATATCGGAGTAGATGAAGCCTATTCCTGTTTTGGTGTGCAGCCTTCATTTTTTGTAAAAATCAAGCTTAAAATTTGCACAAATCAAAATAAAAACTAGTTTTGTAACTGGTTACGTAACTTAAATAAAAAACACCTTGCTCATGTCATTTTTCGAACAAACTGGCAAAAAAGCCATTGGTACCCGCCTGCGGCGTTTGAGTGAATGGATCACCGAGGACGCTGCCCAGATTTACACCCTTTACGGCGTGACGCTTCAACCCAAGTGGTTCCCGGTGTATTACGTCCTCTCTGGCGGCGAAGCAAAAACCATCACCAGCATCGCCGAAGAAATTGAACACTCCCATGTTTCGGTCAGCAAGATCATCCGCGAAATGGCAAAAAGTGGTTTGATTACCTTTGGCAGCGACGAAAATGATGCCCGCAAAAACCTGGTCAGCCTCTCTGAACTGGGTTTGGCCATCAACGCAAAAATTGCACCTCAATTCGAAGACGTTGGCAATGCCATCGAGGCCATCATGGCCCAAAGTAACCACGACTTGTGGAAAGCCATCGAAGAATGGGAGTTTTTGCTCAGTCAAAAATCCTTGTTGCAAAGAGTGATCGAACAGCGCAAGGCACGGGAAAGCCAGGCCGTAAAAATTGTGGACTACACCCCGGTTTACCAACAAGCTTTTCGGGATTTGAACGTCGAGTGGATTTCCAAATACTTCAAAATGGAGCCTGCTGATTACCAGGCACTGGATCACCCTCAAAGTTATATTTTGGATAAAGGCGGGCACATTTTGGTGGCCTTGTACCAGGGTCAACCCGTGGGAGTATGTGCTTTAATCAAAAAAGACCATCCAGTATTTGACTACGAGTTGGGAAAAATGGCGGTTAGTCCGGCGGCCCAAGGCAAAAGCATCGGTTTTTTACTCGGCAAAGCCATCCTGGACAAGGCCAGGGAATTGGGCGCCAGGAATGTATTTTTGGAAAGCAATACCCTGCTCAAACCAGCAATCAACCTTTATTACAAGCTGGGTTTTGAAAAAATCAGCGGCTATCCTTCTCCGTATGAGCGGAGCAACATTCAGATGATGGTGGAGTTGTAAATGCCCAATTCATAGGCATTCAAAGTTTTTAACTCACTCCACTCCTCTTTCCTCATCCAAATGGTCATAATCCCCCTGCCAGGCGTAGTAGCCCATCAAGGACATCCCCGCTGCAATCGGCACAAAAATGGCTAAAATGATGATCCAGAAAGTATAGGTTTCCTGGGTTGGAGGAACTGCTGCATTGGGCGACAGTTCGCGCATGGCTTGCATTATCCCAAAAATGATGCTGGCGGGGCCCAAAACCATCCAAACCAGACCAAGTATTCTTTTGAGTGAGTTCATTGCTCGTTTGTTTTCCTGAAAAATTAAAAATCTTGTCTGCCTGTGCAGTTTGGCGTGCAACTGCGCAACAAATCAATCCCCAACGTTTGGATCAACCTTGTTCGACAAATAAATGGCCCCGATCACAAAACACAATGCCGCAATGATGATGGGCCACCACAGTCCCGCGTAAGGATCACCCATGCTGGTGGTAAAGCGGGTTGCGATATAGGGTGTGAGTCCACCAAAAATCCCGTTGCCAATGTGATAGGGCAGCGACATGGAGCTGTAGCGAATGCGAGTGGGGAAAATTTCCACCAGAAAGGCGGCAATTGGCCCATAAACCATCGTTACATAAATCACCTGAATGACAATCAGGAAAATCATCAGCCAAAAACCATTGGAACTAAGCGTTACTTCCTTGGTGATTACCGGCTTGGGCGCAGTGGCCGCAGCGTCGGTCAATTGGGTGGTTTTGGTCGTTTCTTTGTAGCTCGTTCCGTCGGTGTAAGCTTTGGTGATCACCGTGGTGGTCAAAGTGCCCCCGGCTACATTTTCGGTACTATTCGTGCTGCTCGTTTGAGCGGTAATTTCCTGCTTTTGAGCCAGATCGGAGGTTGTGAACATGGCATGGTAAATCGGGCGGTAAGTCACAATGGCCAGTAACATCCCCGCCAGCATGATGAACTTGCGGCCAATTTTGTCGCTCAACCAGCCAAATAGCACAAATGCCGGTGTGGCAATGGCCAGGGCAATCAAGATGATGTTGCGCGCCTGGACAAATTCAATGCTACAGGTTTTTTCAATAAAGGAAAGTGCATAAAACTGCCCCGTGTACCACACCACACCTTGCCCCATGGTAGCCCCAAACAAGGCCAGCAACACCATCTTCATATTGGCACGTTTGGTAAAGGAGTCCTTAAGTGGATTAGCAGATACCTTGCCTTCCGCCTTGATTTTGCGGAACAAGGGCGACTCGTTCATGCGCAAGCGGATGTAAATCGAAATGCCAATCAAAAATGCCGATACAATAAAGGGAATCCGCCAGCCCCATTCGCCAAAACTGGCCACACCCATGGTGTTGCGTGTCAGCAGGATCACCCCGAGGGCCAGGAACAAGCCCAGGGTAGCTGTGGTTTGAATCCAACTGGTGTAATACCCGCGTTGATGGGCGGGCGAGTGTTCGGCCACATATGTAGCCGCTCCGCCGTATTCTCCACCCAAGGCCAAACCTTGCAACAAACGCAGCAGCAATACCAAGAGCGGTGCCGCCGCGCCTATGGCCGCATAACTGGGTACCAAACCAATGGCAAAAGTGGAGCCACCCATGATGATCAAGGTCAGCAAAAAGGTATATTTCCTACCAACCAGGTCGCCCAAACGGCCAAATACCAACGCACCAAAGGGACGCACGATAAAACCTGCTGCAAAAGTAGCCAGTACCGAAAGATAGGCTGCCGTAGGGTTGCTAGCCGGAAAAAATTTGGTGGAAATGATCGACGCCAGTGCGCCAAAGATGTAAAAGTCGTACCATTCGATCAAGGTGCCTACCGAAGAGGCGAGAATAACGGCCCGAATGGTCTTTTTTTCTTCCGTGGTCAAGTCCACGTTTTTTGCGGTTGATGTGCTTGTCATGTTTATAGTTTCAATAATTTTCAAGGTTAGCAAATAAATTTGATTCACCCAAATAACCATTCGGCGTTTTGTAGTCTTTTTTATGAGCAGCAAAAAAATAGAGTGGTTTGCCTACCTTTGCGCAGTTTTTATCAAAAATGTCATGCAAGAAATATCCAACGCACAAAAACTCCGCCTGGAGTTGTTATGGTGGCTGCTTACGGGTTTATTTGTGGCCCTGGTATTGGCACCCATCTATTTCTACACGGAGGGCTACCCATTTTGGCGAGTCAACATCATTTACATCGTCACCTTTATTACCGTGGCGCGTTACATTTTTTTATTGCGCACCACTTTTTTGGCCAAAATCCAGTGGTTAAAAGTGGCCTTGATTTGTGTGACCATCCCGGCCGCTTTTTTGCTCATTCAGGAAATGAACCGTTTCCAGGTATTTCTGGATTACAACGAGCCAGAAGATTTAGTGGGGCTTTTGCCTGTAAAAACCTCCCGGGCCATGGTGCAATACATACGCAATGAGTTCATTTTATTCGGAGTGGGGAGTGTCATTGCTCTGGCGATTTTGCCTTTTCGGATGATTCGTTCGGTTTGGCGGTACCGGAATACGGGGCAGCCGTAGATCTATAGGATATTTTTGCTTTTGAGACGCATAGGACATCAATTGCCACGTGCTTTAGCGCGTGGATAGCAGGATTTTTTTGAAAATGGGCTTTAGCCCTCGCATAAAGATTAATATTGGGCTAAAGCCCATCAAAAGGCAATTCCCATCCACGCGCTAAAGCACGTGGCAATTGATGTCCTCCGAACAAAATGTCAAGTAGTTGAGCTATACATCCTATCCTCTCATCCCCTTCGCTCCCAAATAAATCAAATACTGCGCCACAATGTAAGTGAGCATGATGGCAAAAGATGCCCCGACAAAAGGATTGGCGAACTTATTCACGGCGATCAAACTATCCGAGAGCACAAACAGAATGGTACCGATGCTCAAATAACTCTTGGCTGGTGCCGCCAGGAGGTTCCACAAATTGTGCGCGCTAGCCGTCATCACAATGATTACCAAACTATATGCCGTGACCGGAATCCGCAAATCGCCCAAACCCGGCCAGAGGATGTACATCAATATGCCCCAAAACAGTAAAAAGAGCAACAAGAGCCAGGGCTTTTGTTGAATCAGCCCTGTACGTTGGCCTTTCCAGTGCCAAAATGCGCTTATAAAAAACAGGTGCGCCACCAAAAAACTCCCCAGACCTAGGATGAAAAAAGGCACATTTTGCCCCCAGGTACTCGATACCATCATCAAGAGCAAATCTCCAAACCACGAAAAAAGGAAGGCTCCGGCAATGAGCCGATCAAAGCGGGTTTTTAACAGGGTGATGGATTGCCAGGCCATCAACAGTGGCAGCAACAAAAGAGGCTTGGTTGCATAATTGAGCATACTGGAATCAAGAACGGTAGAGGCTAAATTGCCAATGGACGCGATGGCAAAAACGAGCAGGATGGTTTTTTCTTTGAGTTGCATGGCAGGACTGAATTAGGGGCAATAAAAACAAGTGCTCAGGAAAATGAGCACTTGTTTTTATTGCCCCACTGCTTAAGAACAAAAAATTTTGCCCTAAAATACTTAAATCCTCGCAATCTGCGCCCCAATATTCCTCAAGCGCTGCTCGATAAACTGATACCCCCTGTCAATCTGATTCACGTTGTGGATCACACTTTTGCCTTTGGCCGAAAGTGCTGCGATCAATAGCGCTACTCCGGCGCGAATGTCCGGCGAAGTCATCGAAATGCCCCGCAGGGGTTGCCGACGGTCGAGGCCAATCACGGTGGCCCGGTGGGGATCACAAAGGATGATTTGTGCACCCATATCAATCAGTTTGTCTACAAAGAACAGGCGGCTTTCAAACATCTTTTGGTGAATCAGCACACTGCCGCGGGCCTGCGTAGCCACCACCAGCATGATACTCATCAAGTCGGGCGTGAAACCCGGCCAGGGCGCATCGTAAATAGTCATGATCGAGCCATCGATGAAACTCTGGATTTCGTAATGTTCCTGGGCCGGAATACGGATGTTGTCGCCCTGAATCTCCATTGCAATGCCCATTCGTTCAAACATATGGGGGATGATGCCCAAATCGGCTACTCCGGCGCCTTTGATGGTCAGGTCGGACTGAGTCATGGCCGCTAAACCGATGAAACTACCTACTTCAATCATGTCGGGCAGCATGCGGTGCTCGGCACCACCCAGGCTTTCCACTCCCTCAATGATCAATAGATTGGAACCTACCCCACTGATGCGGGCGCCCATGCGGTTGAGCAGTTTGCACAATTGTTGGACGTAAGGCTCACAAGCGGCGTTGTAGATGGTGGTAGTGCCTTTGGCTAGTACCGCAGCCATCACCACATTCGCCGTACCCGTCACCGAAATTTCGTCCATCAGGATGTAGGTGCCACGGAGTGCTTTGGCTTCTACAAAATAAACGTTGAGGTCACCATCAAATTTGAACTCGGCACCCAGGGATTGTAAGCCCAAAAAGTGGGTATCCAAACGGCGACGGCCAATTTTATCACCACCGGGTTTGGGCAAAAAGGCTTTGCCAAAACGGGCCAACAGCGGGCCAATCAGCATCACTGAACCGCGAATTTTGCTCGCTTTATTAAGGAATTCAGCCGAATTGAGGTAGACCAAATTGATGTCGTCGGCCTGAAAAACATAAGTGCCAGGGCTGGTTTTTTCCACCTTTACGCCAAGGCCTTCCAGGAGCTCAATGAGGAGCACTACATCCTGGATTTGGGGTACATTGGCGATGGTAACTTTTTCAGCGGAGAGCAAGGGTGCACACAACACCTGCAGCGCTTCGTTTTTAGCGCCTTGGGGTATTATTTCACCGGACAGGGGCTGGCCGCCGATGACTTCAAAAGCGTCGAGAGTCATTTGTAAAATTGTTCCTGGAACTTAGATTGAAAATAAAGACACCCAATATCCAATGGTCACTGAGCGAAGCCGAAGTGCCGTTGGATATTGGGTGTCTTTATTTTCAAACCAATTCCTTATTTCCGTTTATTGTTCCTCTGTTGTTTGAAGCCGCCACTGTTGTTGTTTTGCTGGCGACCACCGTAGGAAGAGCGACCACCGCCCCCACCATTGTTGCTGCGCTGCTGACGGTTGTTGCTGCCACCCTGGTTGTTGGTGCGGCGGCGGTTATTGTTGTTCATGTTGTTGCCTTGGTGGGCGGGCGTCAGGTTTTCGATGGAACCCAACTCATCCAACGACAATTGGCCTTGAGAGATGATCTCCAGGTCAGTTTTGATGACATCGTCACTGACAAAGTGCTCTTTGTTCCAGGTGCGGTAAGCCAACTTCATATACGAAGCAATGGTGGCAACAAAACCATTGCGCTTGGCTCCCGGCTCCATTTCCAGGGCGCGGCGAATCAGGCGTTGCACATTGTTGCCATAGTGGCGAAAACCGGGCTCAGCGGTTGGGTAATTGACCTTGTCCGGTTTTTTGTTGTCGTCATCTGAAGAAGGCGTAATGCCATTGGGTGGCGTTACGCGGAGGTCGTAATTGGCGATTTTAAAAACGTGGCGCCAGAGTTTGACGCGGTAATCTTCCAGGTTCCGGTTTTGAGGGTGCATCATCATCATCATGTTGACGATTTCCTCTACAACATGCTGGCGGGTGCGATCGTCCGCTATTTCTTTTGCGTAAAGTATCATGTTTTGTACATTCCTCCCATACTCGGGGATGATCAATTCATCCTTTTGAGAGTTGTACCCCATGGTGGTTACGGCTTCTTTGTTGCTCATTTTTATGGTTTCTATTCTACCGTGACTGATTTGGCCAGGTTGCGTGGTTGATCTACATTACATCCTCTCATTACTGCAGTGTAATACGAAAGCAATTGTAGCGGAATAACCGATAACAGGGGCGAAAGCGGGTCTTCGGTTGAAGGTATTTCAATGGTGTAGTCGGCAATCCGGCTGATGGTATCATCGCCTTCAGGCACTACTGCAATGACTCTGCCTTTGCGTGCTTTGACCTCCTGGATATTGCTGACGATTTTATCGTAGGCGCTGCGATTGGTAGCAATGACAATGACTGGCATGTTTTCATCGATGAGCGCAATTGGGCCATGTTTCATTTCCGCAGCCGGATAACCTTCGGCGTGGATGTAGGAAATTTCTTTTAGCTTAAGTGCTCCTTCCAGCGCAACCGGAAAATTATACCCCCGCCCCAAATAAATGGCGTTGTGGTGGTCTTTGATTTCCGCTGCAATATACTTGATCTTATCGTCTTGTTGCAATACCTTTTTAATCTTTTCTGGGATTTGGGCCAATTCCGCGATCAATTTATGATAATATTGCTCCGAAATGGTACCCCGATGGTGGGCTAGGTACAAAGCCATGAGGGTCAGGAGGGTAACTTGCCCGGTAAATGCCTTGGTGGACGCTACGCCAATTTCTGGTCCGGCGTGGATGTACGAACCAGCATGGGTAGTCCGCGCAATGGATGAGCCTACTGAGTTGACAATACCATACAGGAAAGCGCCTTTTTCCTTGGCAATTTCCAAAGCAGCTAAAGTATCCGCCGTTTCCCCCGATTGAGAAATGGCAATGACCACGTCTTTTTCAGAAATGACCGGGTTGCGGTAACGAAACTCGGAAGCGTATTCTACTTCCACGGGGATACGCGCCAGATCTTCAAACAGGTATTCTCCAATCAAGCCCGCGTGCCAGGAAGTACCGCAACCAATCATCACAAAACGTTTGGCCCTGGATATTTTGGCTGCATATTCGGCCAGGCCACCCAGATGAATCCAGCCCTCATCCGCATTGATGCGCCCCCGCATACAATCGCGGAGGGTGTTGGGTTGCTCGTGGATTTCCTTAAGCATGAAATAATCGTAGCCTCCTTTTTCCAACAACTCGATCTTCATGTCCAATTCGTGGATGAAGGGCGTTTGTTTTTCGTTGTTGATGCTCCGAATGTCGTAATGCCCATCGCGGTGCAGCACAGCAATTTCTTCATCGTTGAGGTAAATCACCCGATTGGTATGCTCTACAATTGGGGTGGCATCGGAGGCCACTAAAAACTCTTGATCGCCCAAGCCCAATACCAATGGGCTTGCTTTACGGGCGGCCACCAGTTTAGTGGGCTCTTGCTGGTCCATTACCACAATTGCATAAGCACCTACCACCCGGGTAAGCGCCAAACGGACCGCTTCCTCCAGAGGGAGTTGGTCCCGATCTTGTACAGCCTGGATCAGATTGACCAAAACTTCGGTATCGGTATCGCTGTGAAAAACGTGTCCTTCTTTCAGGAGCGCCGTTTTTAACAAATCGTAATTTTCAATGATGCCATTGTGAACCAGGGCCAGGCGGCCATTGGAAGAAAGGTGCGGGTGGGCATTTACGTCATTGGGCTCGCCGTGGGTGGCCCAGCGGGTATGTCCGATGCCAATCGAAGCTTGCAGCGGTTTTCCTGCGGCATGAGCCTCTAGATCGCTGACCTTACCTTTCTTTTTGTACACCAACAGGTCGCCGTTGTGAAGGGCAACTCCCGAGCTGTCGTATCCTCGGTACTCCAGCCTTTTTAATCCTTTGATGAGTTTTGGGTAGGCGTCCGCAGCGCCTAAATAAGCGACGATTCCACACATGTTCTACTAGCTATTAAGTGAAAAATGAAAAGTGAAAAATGAAAAATAAGCTACCGCAGCGACTTTGACATGTCATGCTTAACAAGTCGCTGCGGTAGCCAACTTTTCACTTTTCATTTTTCGCTCTTCTTATTACTGCCCAAGTTGGGTATAATATAACTTTAATTTTGCACCGTATAGAGGGTGATCTGCTCGGTACAGGGTGGTTCTTGCGGCTGATTCGGCTAGAGGGAAAGCTTTGAGGTAAATTTCGTTTGGCACTTTCCCTTTGATCATATTTTGAACGTGTGCACTCAGGTTTATAGTATATGAGCCTGGTTCATTATTTGTTCCACTGACGTAGGCCCCTCCATAAAAAGGATCAAGATTACCTGCCTGGGAGGCATTATTAAAATCTTCAACTACAGTAAGTTGACCTTTATCGTTGCGATACATGGCCAGAATGCGAGGGCTGGGTGTAAAAAATACGGATTCATCGCCGGGGACGTTGGCCACATTGAGGACCAATTCAGCCTTGTTGATGATGACGTTTTTCAGGTTTTTGAGGCTGGGGATGGAAAACTTGCTGTTGGCTCCTTCTTGCCCTTGTAATAAAATGTATTCCTGATTGGGTTCGCCTGCGAGGTATTTGCCCAATAAACTGGTGCCTCGGTCGCGGGAAATGGAATTGGCAGCTACAAAACCAAATACGTAGCGGTATTCTGTAGCAGTACCAGCAGCCGTTTTGTAATAAAGGTACAAACCAGCACGAGTGGAACTGAGGTCAAAAGCAGCCAGGGCCTTACCCAGATTGGTAGCATTCAATTGCAGACCGTAAAATTCTTTAATGAACTTAACCCGGTTTTTGTAAACAGCTGTATCGATGCCTAATAGTTTGGTCTGAAACTTAGTGTTGTTCAAACGGATGCGCAACTGAGGGGGGACTTTGGTTTCAGTACCCGTGCTGCTCGAATATTCCTTGATTTTAATTGAATCAAAGTTTACTGCAAAAGATTGGGCTTGCAAAACCTCGGCTGAAACCGGTAATTTTTGATTGCTGTAATAATTTTTGTCAAGGGCAAATGAATCCGCAAGTTCCCGGATTTCCAGATCATACCGCTGAGCCTTATCACCATAAATGTTGGCAGTGCTGTAGGGGAGCACCAATACCATGGAGTCGACCGTGATGCCCAAGCCCGGGTGTATCTGCACAGCAGGAACCAGTTGGGTTTGAATGGCTACATCCGTCAACCCCATGATTGGGTCATTCATTTTGCCCAAAAAATACCGGGAAATAAAACCACTGGAAGAATTCGTGGGAATGGAATAAACCAACAAGGAATCTCCGGGGACTGCTGTGGTTATAATTTTGAAAGTATCCACAGCTTGGATATTGACCAGGTCTTCATCCAATAAGTCCGAACCTGTATCGATGGGGTTGGTACAGGAAAAAACAGTAGCCAGGCTCAAGCCTAAAACAGTCAGGTAACTACTAAAATGCTTCATGGTGAAGTGTAAAAATTAATCGTAATGGTTGAGATAATGTAGGGGTTGAGTAGTTGAGGGGTTGAGCAATTGAGTAGTCGGCGCTTCGACTACGCTCAGCGACCGATTACTCAATTGTAACCCCTCAACTACTCAACTATTCTGCCACAATCTGGCCCATTAAAGTTTGGTAGAATTCCATAATTTCAGGCAGGTCCTCCGGACTTTGGCCATTGATCACCGGTTTGTCGGTTTGTGCCAAAATCGCCTGGATGTCCTCACTGTAACTGTGACTGCCTTTGACCACTCCATCGGCGAATGCAATTGCCCCTTTGTGCAGGGTTACTGCTCCATCCGTTTCGTAAGCAGCCAGTTCTTCGGCGGAGATGTTGTTGATGCCTGCTTTAGCCAAAAAGGTTTCCAGATTGAAAGAATCTTCCAAGGCTTCATTGTACACCGAATAAACTACTTTGGTGTTCTGAAACAAAGGATCACTTTTGTAAGCAGACTTGAGGTAGAATGGAATCAAACTGGTCATTGGCCCCAGGCAATGTACAACATCGGGTGGCCAACCAAATTTTTTCACGGTTTCGATAACTCCTTTGCAGAAAAACACCGCTCGATCGGCGTTGTCATCAAAAGGAACCCCACTATCATCTACAAAAACCGATTTGCGTCGGAAAAAGTCATCGTTGTCCAAAAAGTAGACTTGCATCCGTGCTTCTTGCAACGAGGCGACCTTGATGATGAGTGGGTAATCGTCATCGTCAACAATAATGTTCATCCCGGAAAGCCTAACCACTTCGTGGAGTCGATGCCTTCGCTCGTTGATAGAACCAAATCTTGGCATTAACACCCTGATTTCCAGCCCGTTTTCCTGGATGTGTTGTGGCAGTTTTCGAGCCATAGCTGCAATCTCGGAAGCGACAGTATAAGGCTCCATTTCTTGCGTCACAATCAGCACTTTCTTCTTACTCATATAGCCGGGACATTATTTTGCCCTGTTTTTACCTCTGCAAAACAGATTTTTGACAAGGCAACTACGAACGAGTTGCAAAAGTAAGAAATATTGAGCACTTTTCCTTATTAATGAGCAACTTGTTTCCAAGTCATTCCTAAATTGCGCCAATTTTCTTATCCTCAACATAATAACAATTCATTGCCAACGATGTTTTTGTACCGCACCCTTAGTGAACTTCAGCATTACCTCAATTCTCGCCGCCGATTGGGCGAGCAGATTGGATTTGCACCAACCATGGGTGCTCTTCATTCAGGGCACCTCGATTTGATTCGCCACAGCAAAGTGCACAATGCTTGTACAGTGTGCAGCATTTTTGTGAATCCTACGCAATTCAATGATCCCAAAGACTTGGAAAAATATCCGCGTACACCAGAGAAAGACCTCGCTATGCTGGAATCGGTTGGTACAGAAGTTGTTTTTATGCCCCCAGTAGAGGAAATTTATCCGCCAGGCCTGGAAACGACCTTCCAACTGGACTTGGGACAACTGGACAAAGTGATGGAAGGGGCCTTCCGACCCGGGCATTTTCAGGGCATGGCCCAGGTGGTCAAACGCCTGCTCGATATTGTGCAGCCCGATCGTTTGTACATGGGGCAAAAAGATTTTCAACAATTCAGCATCGTGGGGCATATGATCAGGCAATTGACCTTGCCCGTGGAACTGGTGATGGTGCCCACTGTGCGGGAAACCGATGGCCTGGCCATGAGTTCACGGAATGTACGCCTGAGCCCCGAACAACGAGCTGCTGCACCTGCGATTTACCAGACTTTGAGCTGGGCCAAGGCGCAGTTGGGTATCCTGCCCACTGCCGAAATCGAAGTGGAAGCAATACGCAAGCTGAGTTTACCCGAATTTAGGCCGGAGTATTTTCAAATTGTGGATGGGCGTACATTGCTGCCCGTAGTTGAGCCCGCAACCCACGAATGGATCGTGGCCTGTGTGGCGAGTTGGGTGGGGGAAGTGAGGTTGATTGATAATTTGGAGCTGAAGCGGTAGTTAAAGGATGAGGTATGGGCAGTTACATGATGATAAAAATAATTGTCACCTTGAAAATCGCCAAAACTTAATTATAAATTATACTGACATACCTGGATAAGAAAAGTGTATAGTCACTAACAATGGATTATAACACCCATATCGCCTGTGTAACCGCACCTGCCTAGCAAACCGTCGACTGGATTCAACCCATTTTATTTTGGACTATACCTCCGCAAAATTTGCGAATTCAGTTTTTATCAGTAACTTTGAAATACAAAGTACTTTTATTTAAATCCGCCACCATGAAAATCGACATCATCATCGCCTACATCCAGCGCTACGAGTTCGGCCACGAGAAAGATTTTGTGCCCCCCATCACGGGCATTCACCTAGCCGCCCTTACCCCTAAAAAGCACCTGGTCCGAGTCATTCACCAACAAGTAGAAGCCATCGATTACAATACTGATGCCGATTTGATCGCCATTTCTTTTTTCAGTGGTTTCGCCAATGCCGCCTTTCAGTTGGCCAATGCCTTCAAGCAGCGCAATAAGATGGTCATTGGTGGCGGGCCGCACGTGACGTACAACGAGGAAGAATCCCTGCAATACTTCGATGCAATCGCCACCGGTGAAGTGGAAAATGTCTGGGAGCTGATCTTGCAGGACGCCGAAAAAGGCGCCCTAAAGGACATCTACCGAGGCACGCCCTGCGACATGAAAAACCTGCCCACTCCCCGTTACGATTTGTTGCCCAACAAATTTTTCATCAAAAAAGTACTCCAAGCGACTCGTGGTTGTCCATTTACCTGTTCCTTTTGTACCGTACCTTCTTTGAATCCAGGATTCCGATTGCGCCCGATTGAAGATGTGATCCGGGATGCTGCGTATGATGATTTCCCTTATTGGTGGCAAAGAAAGGTGGTCTGGTTTTGGGACGACAATCTAACCATCCGCAGGCCCTACATCAAAGCCTTGCTCAAGGAGATGATCCCCTTGAAAAAATGGTGGCTGACCCAGGCCAGTATGGATATTGCCAAAGATGCGGAGTTGCTGGATTTGATGAAAGCCTCGGGCTGTATCGGGGTGTTTTTGGGCATTGAATCCTTTGGGCAAGAGTCTTTGAAGGATGCCAACAAGCGGCAAAACAAAATTGAACACTACAAAACGGCAGTAAGCGAGATCAGGAAAAGAGGCATTGCGGTCATGTCCGGCTTTATCGCTGGTTTTGACCATGATGATTATACCAGCATTGTGAACATGGCGGACGAACTCATGAAAATAGGCATCGACGTACCTTTTTTGAGCATCATGACTCCGTTTAAAGGCACCAGCTTGTATGAACAACTGAAGCAAGAAGAGCGAATGTTGGACGAGCGAAGCTGGAATTTTTACAATGGCTACAATGTCGCTTTTCAACCCAAAAACCTCACTCCAACGACCTTGTTGCAGGCGCATCGGGACTTGTGGAAACGCAGTTTTAGCTTTAAAAATTCACTATTGAGAATCATCAGAGGGCTACGCTTGCGGAGAGGCGCCTTTTTAATGACGTTTTTTATGAACAGCTTTTATTGTTTGAAAAAATTGCGTGGCAACTACCCCATCGACATGTCCAAAAGAGCAACTGAAAAGGTACTACCACTTAGGGAACCTCAGTACTTTGCGGCCACTGAACTGGGTGAGGGCATCTAGTCTAACTTCCTTTCATAAACGAACACTTTTGTTCACAAACGAACGCTTTTTTAGCATTTGGTTAGTGCTATTTTTTTGATTAACAGGAAATTAGGCGATTGGTATGGAATTTGGGGCAGAATCTTCTGATTCGCAGCTTATTGTGTATTCGCTCCATCACCCTGAAAAAAGAACACCATGCTAAAAAGCTACCTTAAAATCGCCTTGCGCGATCTTTTGAAACAAAAAGGACTTTCCTTTATCAATGTCCTGAGCCTGAGCATTGGTTTGGCTTGTTTTACTTTGTTGTTGCTCTTTGCGGTCAATGAGTTCAACTACGACCGCTTTCATGCCGACAACGAGCGTATTTTCAGAATGTATCGCTGGACAGAAGACATGAACAATGAAGGAACCGAGGGGGATCCTTATTTGCCCGTTCCACTGGGGCCAGCGCTGAAGGCAGATTTCCCGGATGTGGAAAATTACACCCGCTTTCGGGAGCCCTGGGGGGAAAGCTTTGTGCGGGTCGATGGCACCGTTTCTCGCCTGAACATCTGTTTTGCCGACCCACAGTTTCTCGACGTGTTTACTTTCCCTCTGGAGTACGGCTATAAGGCCAAAGCCTTGTCCGAACTCAATAGTATCGTGTTGACCAAAAAAATTGCGCTGCAACTCTTCGGCGAGCCCAATCCCATTGGGCGGGTGCTGGAAGTCAAAATGGAAACGGATTTTGAGCCCTTTGTCGTAACCGCTGTTGCCCAGGACATGCCCTCCAATACCAGTATTCAATTTGAAGCCATCGGCAATTTTGATAAATTATTGGCTTCGCCTAGCATGATCGAACGCAAAGTGAATTGGAACCATTCCGCCTACTTTACTTTTGTCAAACTGCGTGAGGGGAGTGGCCTGGCTACGGATAAAAAACGCCTCTTGCAGTTTCGCCAAAAATATTACCCTGGGGAGGAGAAGGAATTGCGCGCCAATGGTTTTTGGAAAGGCAAAGGCGCTCCAGTGACCTATGGCCTGCAACCCCTGCGCGCCATGCATACCCAAACTTTGGTGGGGGGTGGTCAGGTGCCCCCGATCCAACCCCGTAGCATTTGGATTTTGCTGGGTATCGCAGCCGGGATTTTGGCCATTGCTGGCATCAATTTTACCACCTTGTCCATTGGCCGTTCGGCGGCACGGGCGCGGGAGGTAGGCGTGCGCAAGGTGATGGGCAGTGGAAGAACGGCACTGATCGGGCAATTTTTGGTTGAATCAGTAATGCTGGCTAGTATTTCCGCCTTGTTGGGGCTGTTGCTGATGCGCGTGATGTTGCCCATGTTCAACCAATTGGCCAACAGACAACTGGTTTTTTCCTTCCAACAATTTCCTGAATTGACGTGGATGCTTGGTGGGCTGGTACTCCTGACCGGGCTTTTGGCAGGTAGTTATCCGGCGCTGGTTTTGTCGGGATTCCGGCCAGTAGAAATTCTGAAAAGTAAAATTCGCCTGGGTGGTGCCAATTTGTTTACCAAGTCTTTGGTTACTGGCCAGTTTGTATTGTCGATTGGTTTGATCGTTTCAACTTTGGTGATTTTGCGCCAATTGGACTTCATGCGTTCAAAAAACCCGGGCTTCAATCGGGAAAATATAGTTGTGGTTGATGCAAGTGATACCGATTCAGAGCGGATTTTCCCCTTGTTCAAACAGGCCGCGAATGCCCGTCCGGAAGTCATTGGAGTGGCGGGTTCAGAGCTTGGCCTTGGGGCAGCTCAAGGTTGGAGTCGTTCGGGTTGGGTACACGACAACGTTCACCGTGAAGTGTACGAGTATTTTGTCGATGCCGACTTCATTAAAATCTTGAACATGCAAATCGTGGCTGGTCGCAATTTTGACCCCAAATTTGCCCTGGACACCATCAACTCGGTGGTCATCAATGAAAGTATGATGCGCTACTTTGGCTGGACACCCGAAACAGCCATTGGGCAACGACTACTGGGATACTACGAAGATCCTGCCAACCCTCTGCCCACCGTAGTGGGAGTGGTTAAAGACTTCCATTTTTTGACGATGAAGGTGGCGGTAGAACCGCAGATGTTTCACCAATTTCCGAGTTATGTGCCCTTTAAATATTTTGTGCGCATTCACCCTGGCGACCCGGCTCCGGCTTTGGCGGCTTTACAGCAGGAGTGGAAAAAACTGGAACCAACCCTTCCCTTTAAATACAGCTTTCTGGATCAAAACCTCAACGATTTTTACCAATCCGAAGCCCGCCTGGGACGCATCATTTCCTGGGCTGGAGGCATCTCCATCTTTCTGGCTTGTTTGGGTTTGTTTGGACTGGCTACCTTGTCGGTCTTGAACCGCACCAAAGAAATTGGTATCCGCAAAGTGCTGGGCGCCTCCATTGCCGGGCTCACTTCCTTGATCGCCAAGGACTTTCTGCAACTGGTGGTGATTGCCATCTTGATTGCTTCGCCCCTGGCCTGGTACTTCATGAACCAATGGCTGGCTGATTTTGCCAACCGGGTCGAGTTGCAATGGTGGATGTTTGCCCTGGCGGGCGCAGGTGCAGTAGGGATCGCGTTTTTGACGGTGAGTTTGCAAAGTGTGAAGGCGGCGTTGACGAATCCGGTGAAGTCGCTACGGAGTGAATAAAACGCCCATTTTGTTCAAATTTACCGATGCTCAGTTGGACTTTGCCCCACTCTAAGGGTTGAAGTCCAACTGAGCACAAAGGTTTATTTTGTATGAATTTTTAGCCATTGCAATACTTCGTTCAATGCGATTGGCGAAAATGTTTGTTCAATGCTGGCGTATTCAGTTGGTGAGCCGGTTTTACATTCTTGAAACAAGTGGTTCAGGTTTGGCAGCTCTTTTGTGGTTACTTTTTTGTTCCTGGCTTTTGTCAATGCTTTTTTTATTGCTGCTAAATTTATTTTGGGAGGAACTTGTAAATCCTTTTCTCCATTAATAGCCAAAACCGGGCATTTCACTTTTTCCAATGCAATAGCTGGATCGTATTTGATGAAATATTGCATCCAGGGGCTGGTAAGTTGACCCACTATCATTTTTAACAGATCATCTTCACTCATTCCTGCTGGCCTTTCGGCGCTTAGAATATCTTTTATGGTTTGTTTGAAATAGGTCGTTAAAGCAGTGTTTAACTGTTCAGTATTTGTGGATTGTGCAACAATATCAAAAGCGCCTTGGTTGATTTTAAGGTTCTTTTGTAAAACGGAATCCACAGTGCCAGCTGCTTTGCCGATTAACTCTTGCTGCAACAGCAGCAATTGGTCACCTGGAATTCCCGTTCCTGCCAACAAAACGATAAAAGCAATGGCTTTGGAATGCGTGGCAACCATCGGGGCAATGATGCCCCCTTCACTATGCCCAATTAGGCCTATTTTCTTTTTGTTTATTTCTTTTCTGGACAGCAAATAGTTTACTCCTGCTTCAACATCGCTTGAAAAATCCAATGAGGTAGCCGTTTTAAAATCACCTTTTGAGGCTGCCGTTCCTCGGTCGTCAAAGCGCAGAACGGCTATTCCGTTTTTGGTTAAATAATCGGACAATACCAGAAATGGTTTATGCCCCAATAATTCCTCATCTCTATTTTGAGCACCACTTCCACTTATCAAAACTACCGCAGGAAATACGCCCTGCTTTTGCGGCAAGGTCAATGTCCCGGCTAAGGTGATGCCTGCTTTGGTATTTTCAAAGCTTACGTCTTCTGAATAGTAGGGATAAGGTTTGCTTGGCTCTTGCGGCCTGGCTGGTTTTTCTTTTTCAATCGCTTTTTTAGATAAGTTCAAGGGAAAAGATTGTCCAGCTTGTTTAAAATTGCCAACGACAACATTGTCATTCCCTAAAACACCCTCGTATTCAATTTTTGCGCTTGAAATTGCGAGTTTTAACGTTGAATTTTCAAAGCTGGTAGTCGTTACCGGGATGTCTTTTGCGCCCTGGTCTGGGCTGTCCATGGTTGAACTGAATCCAGCATCCGTTTTACTGACATTGAAAACTATCCTTAATTGGATGCCCTGAACTTTTAACACACCGTTCCATTGCCCAGTAATGTCTTGCCCAAAAACCAGGTAGGACATAAAAATTGCCCACAATGACAGTGCTATCTTTTTCATATACAGTGATTTTAAACATTAGACTTGTTGTAACGGGAGCGCTTGAGACCAAAAATAAGGGATTACTTCGACAAGCTCAGCATAAATTTTCCACCCTGAGCCCTCCTTCAAATCTCCTTCACATACTTCACCACATCCGCCCCAAACCCTAGTTCCTCATACAACTTCCGCGCCCGTTCATTCCCGGCAAAAACATTCAAAGTCAACCTTTCATATCCCTCGCTGATGGCCCAGTCCTCTGCTTTGGCCATTAGCACTTTGCCGACACCCTGGCCTCTCCCGGCAGGAGCTACGATGAGGTCAGAAATGTGGCATTGTTTCCCTTTAAAATAATGATCGCTGCCGGGGTGCAAATGGATGAAACCAAGTGGGGTTTGCGCCTGATCTTCGGCAATAAAAATGGTTGCCCCATTTTGTAGAGCGGTTACGAATACTTCGGAATCCGTCTTGACCATCACCTCGGCATCGCGCCAGGGTGGCAAGCCAAATTCGGCGTAACTGGGGAGGAGCCCTTGGATAAAAGGGAGGTCAGCAGGAGTTGCAGTACGGATGGTGATATTGGGCTGCATGGTTGTTGCGTGTTTAAAATCTGCACAAACATACAAATCCTTCCACATCCGAATGCTCGCTCAGGCATTGCTTACAGGCCCAAGAAATTTTTCGGTGTATTCAATCCCTGAATTGATCAACTCTTCCTTCATTTTTTCGCTCAGGTTAAAATCGGTAGCCAGGATGCCAAAATCATCGAGGGCTATGCTGCGGCGGCGTTGTTCAGGGTCGTTGGCGTAGTCGATGTTTTGGGATTCGAGCAAGGTTTCAAAGGTGTTTTTGACGTATTTATACCATTCACCATACCCGAATTTGTCCAACTTTTTGCGTTGATGCAGGTCTTCCAGGCGGAAGCCGATGGTGGCAGGATTCGGCTCATCTCCTTCATCAAACACATTGATGGGGTAGTTCAGCACCATGCCGCCATCCACATACAAGTGGTCGTCGGGATTGTTGTTTCGGAACTGCCAGGCGTTGAAAAAGAGGGGAATGGACATATAGGCGCGAACCGCTTCAGCTACCACTACATCGGGCTTTTTTTTTACCGAAAATTCTCGCACCTGATGGGTATAAATGTCGGAGGCAAAAACGTGTAAATCCCGGCAACCTTTGGCATTAAAGTCAGCAAAAGTGGCATTGGAGCTCAAACCATGTTGAGAGGTGGCAATTTGATTTTCCAGCCATTTGAGGAAAGCATCGCCGGGGTGGAATCCATAATACCAGAATTTTTTCCAAAACCATTCTTTGTCTTGAAACTGCTTAAAATTCAGGTTTTTGATGGTTTTGGTAATGTAGGTCGCGTCGTACCTCAAACTGAGCAGACAAGCGGTAATGGCGCCAGCAGAGGTGCCAGCTACTTTTTCGATTTGGGCTAATATGCCTCTTTTTTCAAGTACTTGCAGGGCCCCGGCGTAGGCGATACCTTTTACGACGCCGCCTTCGAATACGAGGTTGGTGTAGGTGTTGTTCATTGTTTATAGGAGGATTGGTTTTAAGATCATTAAAGGTGGTTTGTTTTTTGAATAGGTATTGGAAGACAATCAAAATTATATGCTGTTGGTTTATTTTCGGATTCGGACAATATTGTTCAGTTTCGAACGGCCATGTGGATTGCCTTTGCTTATAAAAAATTGATTGATAAAACATTGTGTGCCTGGTATGAAAATTGAGGAAATAAAGGTTGAAGCTCTAAAAGGAACCAACCATGTGGAGGAACTATCTCAAAATTGCCTTGCGCAATCTCGCCAAAGACAAACTATTCAGTGCCATCAACCTGTTTGGCTTGAGCATTGGCCTCGCTGCCTGCTTGACCATCTTTGTGTACGTGCGTCAGGAAGCTAATTACGATCGTTTCCACAGCAAATCCGAGCGCATTTATCGGGTGAGCCGTTCCTTTATTGATCCAGAAGGGCTTAGTGAAACGGTAGAACTTGGAGCAGTGGCTCCACCATTTGCACCTTTGTTGAAAGCAGAAATATCAGGCATTGAGCAGACTATCCGCTTTTTGGAATACGACAACGTGGCCATGCAAAGGGAAGATCTGGTATTTTTGGAAAGTGATCTCTTTTTCACAGAAGAGAACTTGTTTAACATTTTTGATATAAAAGTCAAAGAAGGTAACCCCAAAACAGCACTACGTGAGCCTTTCAGTGTGATGCTCTCGGAGGAAATGGCCAAAAAATACTTTCCGCAGGGCAATTACCAAAATCAGGAAATTTTACTTTTTTCTAACAAAATACCTTTTCGGATAACTGGAGTTTATGAATCTTTGCCCGCTAATTCGCATATGCATCCTCGTTTTTTGTTTTCTTTTAGTTCGCTGAACGACGAGCGCATGTACGGGAAGGAACGTTTACAGACCAACTGGTTTAACAATGCCTTTTATACCTATCTCCTCCTGAACCCCAATGTTGAACCTGAAACGATAAGTAGTCGCTTCGATGCATTTTTGGATAAACACCTAGCCGCTTTTGCAGATAGCCCCAAGCCCAAATTCAAACCCCACGAAGAAACTCAATTACACCTGCAAGCCCTCAACGACATCCACCTCGACAGCCATACTGCCAGCGAACTGGAAGAAAATGGCAGCCGCAGTCGGGTGTGGATGTTTGCCTTGATTGCGCTCTTTATTTTGGGCATTGCGGGGGCGAATTACATGAACCTTTCTACGGCCAAGGCTGCCACGCGGGCACGAGAAATTGGCGTACGTAAAGTATCGGGAGCCAATCGTGGGCTGATCATTCGGCAGTTTTTGGGCGAATCAGTGTTCTTGGCGGCCATTGCTACCTTTATTGGGCTGGTGTTGACCAACTTGGGTGGGCTGAAGTTATTGAGCCTCATGTCGGGCAAAAATTACACCTTGAACGGAATCTGGCATTGGCAGGATTTGCTGCTATTGCTGGGTTTTCCAGTCTTAATAGGGGTGCTGGCAGGATTGTACCCAGCCTTTTTCCTTTCAGCCTTCCGCCCAGTGGAAGTGCTCAAAGGCAACCGAATGGCGAAATTGGCCAATACAGGAGGTGCCAAGGTGGCCAATTTGCTGCGAAAAAGTTTGGTAGTGGGGCAATTTGCCATGTCGGCGGGTTTGATCATTGCCACACTTGTGGTGTTCAAACAATTGCGTTTTATTCAAAATAAAGAACTGGGTTACGACCGCGATTATGTAGTGACCCTGCCCATGTTTACGCGCCTGGAAGAAAAATTCCCGGCCATGCGCGAGGAGTTTTTGCGGCAGCCGGGAGTAATCAACGCTGGACGTAGTTCACAAATTCCAACTGAACGTTTGCTCAATAGCTATGGACAGGCGCGGGTAGGTAGTTCCAAGGAACCCGTGGGTAAGGGCTTACAATTTGTCACTATGGATTTTGATTTTGTTTCCACCTTGGGTATACCCCTATTGGCAGGGCGCACGTTTACCCGCGAACATCCAAGTGATAGTACCCAAGCATACCTGTTGAACGAAACGGCTGCGATCAACCTGGGCTGGAAAAACCCCAAGGAGGCAGTAGGTCAACAGATCACTTATAACAATCGCCCCGGCGAAGTCATCGGGGTGATGAAGGACTTCCATTTTGAAAGCCTGCACGAAAACATCCTACCCCTGATCTTTTTCCCGGATTTTGGAGGAGGGTACTCGTCTATTTCGGTCAAATTGGACGGAGATAATTTGCCACAAAGCCTGGCAGGACTGGAAAGCGCCTGGAAAAAAGTAGCACCAGATCTGCCCTTTAGTTACAATTTCCTCGATGCGAATTACAATCGCCTGTATGCTGCGGAGCTGAGTCAGGGGCGTTTGTTTACGGTGTTTGCTCTCTTGGCCATTTTAGTGGCTTGTTTGGGCTTGTTCGGTTTGGCCGCCTTTACCACGCAGCAAAGGGTCAAGGAAATTGGCATTCGCAAGGTACTGGGGGCTTCGGTGTCGGGGATCACGGCCTTGTTAGCCAAGGATTTTATTAAATTGGTTTTGATCGCCATAGTAGTTGCTTCACCCGTAGCCTGGTATTTGATGAAACAATGGCTGGAGGATTTTGCTTATCGAATTGAAATCCAGTGGTGGATGTTTGTGTTGGCTGGTGTCCTGGCCGTAGGGATTGCGTTTTTGACCATCAGTTTTCAAAGTATTAAAGCAGCTTTAGCCAATCCAGTGAAGTCCCTAAAAAGTGAATGAGCCATAAAATCTAGCATCATGTTCAAAAACTACCTGACCGTTGCCATCCGCAGCTTGCTGAAGCACAAGGGTTACAGCCTGATCAACATCATGGGACTGGCACTTGGAGTAGCCTGTTGTTTGTTGATTTTGATTTATGTTGCTGGCGAAAGCAATTACGATCGGCAATGGCCCAATGCCGAGCGGATCTACCGCATGTCGCTGGAGCGCATTTACCCGGATCGGAGCACCGGTTATGCCATGGTGCCGCCCAGTTATGCCCAATCGGTGAAACACGAGTGGCCGGAGGTAGAGGAGGCCGTACGCATAACCGCCAATGGGGGCACCGCTTTACTCAAGCGGGGAGACAGGGTTTTTGAAAAAGAAAATGCCCTTTCTGTAGACTCTACTTTTTTCAAGGTTTTTCAAATTGAACTGCTGCAAGGGGATGCCGATCAGTGTTTGCGCGACGCGAACAGCATCGTTTTGACCGAATCCACGGCCCGGAGGTACTTTGGCAAAACCAGGGTAGTGGGTGAAAATTTGCAATTGTTGGGCGGGCAAGAACCTCAACAACTGAGCGTGAGCGCAGTCTGTGCCGATTTGCCCGAAAATGTCCATTTCAAGTTTGATATCCTGGTTTCCACCAAAGGCAATCAATTTTTAGCGCAGCAAAACCACATTGGCTTTGCGGCAAATACCTATTTTTTGCTGCGGGAAGGATCGGATGTCAAAGCCCTGGATGCCAAATTTCCAGCTGTAGTTGAAAAATATGCCGTAGGGGAAATCCAGCGCAATTTTGGGGTGACCTGGGCGCAGTACAAAGCAGCGGGAAATGGCTACCACTATTACCTTACCGCCTTGCCCGATATCCATTTGCACAGCCACCTGGAGGGTGAACTCCAACCCAATGGTGATGCTGCCACGGTGCGCATTTTTACCTGGATTGCCCTGTTCATCCTGCTTATTGCCGGCGTCAATTTTATGAATCTGGCAACGGCGCGCAGCGCAGAACGGGCCCGCGAGGTAGGCATTCGTAAAGCCCTGGGGAGCGAGCGAAGTTTGTTGACTGCCCAATTTTTGATCGAAGCATTATTGGTTAGTGCTGCTTCGGTAGCGATTGCGGTGCTGTTGGTCTTTTTGGCCTTGCCTTCCTTCAATCAATTGGCGGGCAAAACGTTCTCACTGTGGGCTTATTTGGATTGGTCGACTGTGCCAGGATTGCTGGGCTTCGCGGTGGTGCTGGGTTTATTGGCGGGTCTGTATCCGGCCAGTGTGTTGTCTGGTTTCCGCCCGATTGAGGTACTGAAAGGGAAATTTACGGCCAAAAAAAGCGGAGCCTGGTTGCGCAATGGATTGGTGGTGTTTCAGTTTGCTGCTTCCATTGCCATGATCATCAGTACTTTGGTGGTTTTTTCCCAGATGGGTTTTATTGCCAATAAAAAATTAGGCTTCCAAAAAGAACAAATATTTGTGTTGCACAATGCTTTTGCGCTGCAAGGGAAAACGGAGGCATTCAAACAGCAGTTGCTCAAAATTCCGGGGGTGGAAGCCGTAGGTAGCAGCAGTGAAATGCCCGGCGGCGAAGACTGGTTTGGCACCACCTTCAAAAAACCGGAGGACAATGAATCGGTCACCGGCCGCGCCGCCATTGTCGACGATGATTATGTCCAGACCATGCGCTTGGAACTCCTGGAGGGTCGGTCTTTTTCCAAAGAATTCAACGATTCCCTTTCTGTCATCATCAATGAGCGCGCTGCGCAAGAACTAGGTCTTGGCCCGAATCCGGTGGGCAAACGTTTGATCCAGCCCGGCAGCTTTTTTGACCCCAATCAAGGGGATGTAGCCTTTATAGTGATTGGGGTGGTGAGTGATTTTCATTACCAAAGCCTGCATGAACCCATCGCGCCCCTCTTTCTCCAGCACAACCGGGTATTTCAGGGAAACAATACCCTGCTTGCGGCAAGGGTTCAAATGGCCCACAACCAATCCTTCATCCAGGAGGCTCAAAAATACTGGAGCATTTTCGCACCAGATCAACCCTTTCACTACAGTTCGCTCGATGCCAATCTGGATAATTTGTACGCCAACGAAAAACGCACCCAACTCATCTTCGGCATTTTTGCCTTCCTGGCCGTGTTTATCGCCTGCATTGGTCTTTTGGGTTTGTCGACTTACATGACCTATCAGCGCACCAAAGAAATTGGGGTTCGCAAGGTACTGGGCGCAACTGTGATTAGCATTACCAATTTGCTGGCCAAGGACTTTTTAAAGCTGGTGTTGATTGCCATCGTGCTGGCTACTCCGGTATCCTGGTATCTGATGGATCGTTGGCTGGAGGATTTTGCTTACCGGATTCAGTTGCAGTGGTGGATGTTTGTGCTGGCGGGCCTGTTGGCCGTGGTGATCGCCTTTTTGACCATCAGTTTCCAAAGTATAAAGGCGGCATTGGCGAATCCGGTAGAGAGTTTGAGGAGTGAGTAATTTTTTCGTAAATAGCGTTCTCGGGAACTCAAAAAAGTGTGCCAAGGTTAAGACTAAGATCTTAATTTTGGCATTCTTTTTTGAGCACGTTCCAATAAAATAAAATGAACAATATTGACGCCCATACGGGAATTGCCTCCTCCTTCCGCTCTGACAAGGCGGAAATAAAAACGAGCAATACGGAAGGCCGGGGTTTGTTTGCCAAGGAACCTTTCCGCAAAGGTGAAATCGTTTCCGTGCGAGGAGGGCATATCATTACGCGCCAAATGGAGGCCCAAATGGAGAAACCTGCTGGCTATTGGGGTTATCCAATTTCAGATGAATTTGTGCTGGCGCCCTTTACCACCGCGGAAGTTGAAAGTGTAATGATGTTTTTAAATCACTCCTGCGAGCCCAATGTGGGTATACTTGGGCAAGTCATTTTTGTTGCCATGCGGGATATTGATCGGGGCGAAGAATTGACCATAGATTACGCCATGTTTGGGGCTGATAAAGAACCGATGCGCTGCAATTGCCCGTCTTCAGCCTGCCGTGGGCTGATTACGAACTCGGATTGGCAAGCGGAAACCTTACAAATAAAATACAAGGGATATTTCTCAGCTTATGTGCAGGCGAAGATTGATAAACAAGGTGTTGTTTAAGCGCATTAAAAACTGTTTATTCAGCAATGTGATTGTTTTTGATATAGCTTTGGGCAAGAAAGAGGAAAGCTATTTAAAGCATAAACCCAGCTTAGTAACGCAGAAAAACTAACTTTCCGATTTGGGGTTTGAATAAAAGAAAAAAATATGCCTACATTAAACATTAACATACCTCGATTTTATTGTCTTTTGAGAAAAGAGTTTCTCTATGACGGAACTGCTCATGTTGGAGAGTACATAAATGTTTGTGTGTTCGGAGTCGCGTCAATTTCCGGAAGAGCGCTCGGTTTCCATGTTTTAACTGAAAATGGAGCTGTAATTTGGAGGCTACCAATTAATGCCTTTTGCCACATAGAAGGTGCTGTTTTTATGCCTGTTGATTATTTGCAGTTTTGGGATTGTTTTAGTTACGATGTTACTTGCACAAAATTCGAAAGACTTTCTGAAAGTAGAGTAAAAATTCATTTGAAGGATGGAAAATGGGAAGGTGGTCAATACATGTTCACCCTTGACTGGTTTGGAAATGAAGATTCAGAAGAAGCAGGAGAAGGTGGTCATAAATGTGCTCATATAATTGCAATGGACAATGGTAATTTCTGTGCTCAACCCAATAATCGACTTCAATGGTTTTGTCCTGCCTTTGTTACCCCTTTTAAAGAAAAACCAAACTATTTAACCAATACTCGAGTCTGGAAAGTAGAACGTGAGCAAGAAACTTCAAATGGATATTTTTACGAATCAAATCAAATTAACTCTCAAGAACAGAGTAAATTATATGCAAAAGGAATTCGCACAACTTCGACGGATTTCGATTTAAATCAATCAACAAACCCTGAGTAAATTAATGAAAAAAACACCATCAAGACAATAAACTCACCTGAAAATCGGGCTGAATGACAAACGGTATTAATCCGGGAATTATCCCGAATTAATGCCGTTTATCATACCCCCTAAAACTTACTTCACCCCAATCCAATACAATCTCCCCTGGTCCGTCACCGCATACAGCGCGCCATCTTTCCCTTGGGTCACATCCCGAAAACGTTGGTATTCTCCCGAGAGCAGGCGTTCTTCACCCACCACCTTGTTGTTTTCGATCACCAAACGGGCGATGTGCATGCCGCTCAAACAACCTACAAAAAGGTTGTTTTTCCATTCCTGAATCTGATTGCCGCTGTAAAACGTCATGCCACTGGGTGATACCGATGGATCCCAATAATACACGGGTTGTTCCAGGCCTTCTTTTTGCTGGATCGCATCGCCAACTTTTTTACCACTGTACTCTATACCGTAGGTAATGGTGGGCCAACCGTAGTTTTTTCCGGCGCGAACATGGTTGATTTCGTCGCCACCTCTGGGGCCAAACTCATTGGAGAACAGATCTCCAGTGGCAGGATTTAAGGCCAGACCTTGTACATTGCGGTGACCGTAGGAATACAACTCCGGTCTTGCGTCTGCTTGGCCTTCAAAAGGGTTGCCTTTTACCGGCTTGCCATCCTTGGTGATGCGTACAATTTTTCCCAAACCTGAATTCAATTGTTGCGCCTGCGGGCGGGTCACCAGATCGGAGCGCTCGCCGGTGCTGACAAAAAGGTTGCCACTTTTGTCAAAAAGAATCCGTCCACCGTAGTGCAAACTTCCCCGGTGGGCAGGAGTTGCACGGTAAATCACTGTAGCATTTTCTACTTTGCTCTCATCCGCCGAAAGTTTGCCCTTGGCTACCGAAGTATGGGTGCCACCCTCTACACTTTCCGAAAACACCCAGTACAACATCCGATTTTGAGCAAAATCAGGGTCTGTGGTAATGCCCAGCAAGCCACCTTGTCCGTTTGAATTCACGGCGGGTAAACCCGTAATCGCCGGGCTCAGTTCGCCAGTGGTTTTGGCAATGCGCAAGGTGCCATTCGCTTTTTCAGTAATGATTAGCCTGCCATCCGGGAGGCTGGTGATGCCCCAAGGGGAGGACAATCCTTCACTGAGCACTTTAAATTCATAAGGCGTTTTGGTTTTTACTCCACCCACTCTTGTCTGACCAGCGAAGGCGGGTTTGTAATCCGAATTCGGGGCATTGGTCTCAACCGGAGTAGCGGTAGAAGTAGGTGCTGGATCATTTACTTTTGCGGCAGGAGCCTGCCCACATGAAGTAAAAACGAGGCTGCTCAAGGCCACAAAGAATAAAGCAGTTGTTTTCATAAGAGACTTGATTTTAAGTGGCATATCTACTTGTTGAAACCAAGTTAGAAGCCAGATAGTTTGTTGTGATCGTTTAAGCACTTAAAAACGGAATGGATAACCTAGGAATTGTTCACATCAGGGGGCCTTTACCACCTTATGTACCATTTTTTGCCGATCTACTTCCAGTACACAAATGTATAGTCCCGTATTGGCACTCGCCTCTGGTGTCCATACCGCTTCATAGTCTCCCGCAGTCTTGCGCTCTTCATGGACGAGGGTGACCATTTCTTGCCCCAATGCGTTGTAAATCCGCAACGATAAGGTACCTGGAGCACCAATCGAATACCGAATGTGCAATTGTGTATTGAATGGGTTAGGAAAAACCTCCCGGATGCCGAAATCGCTGCGTACCGACCGGGTTTTGGTACTCATTGGTGCAAAAGAGCTTGGCAAACTTTCAATTGAATTGCCACTTACTGCCGAAACAGCGTACCAATATTGTTGCCCATCGATGATGCTGCGATCCTGGTATTGAGTGCTACCGGTGACCGCCAATAAATTTTTGGGCTCTTGCATGGCCAGCAACCAAAAAGGCTCCCTCTCTGCCTGTACCCGATAGATGGCGTACATCCGTGCCTTGGCCTGCCGCCCATTGGCTTCGGGAGCGCTCCAGCTCAGGTTGATCGAATTGGTGGCGGGTACCAGGTGCAGATTTTTGGCGACACCGGGGGCCTCCAGGGGCTTCCAGGGCATAATCGGTGGCAGGGCGGGATTGCTGTAAATGCGGTTGCACAAGGAATCTGCCAGCCCTTGAGAATTAAGTCGGGAAAGGTTGGCTGCCCGGAACATGATCACCCCGGGGATTTCTTTTTGCCGGGTAAAATAAATCTGATTGGGAATTTCGGAGGGACTGTACAATGGGGCCGTCCCCGCCGTGCTCGGATCGGCACGGTAAATGGCGATGCCAGGATACAGGTGGCGACCATTCATTTGGGTCTTCCACCAATTGGCCAGTTTTTCGAAATCCTGATTGCCGCCAAACTTCCAGTACAATTGAGGGGCCAGGTAGTCGATCCACTGTTTATCCAACCACACTACTGCATTGCCATAAGTGACATCTGCACCAGAAAGGCCGGAAATGCCCGGAGGGACTCCACTGCGCCAGATTCCAAAGGGACTGATTCCATATTTAACCAAGGGCTTGAGTGCATAGGTAGCTGCACCCAGTTCTTGTACAAAACGATTGATGTTGTCTTCACGCCAGGCATTGAGGGTCATGCCGTTGCCGTATTTGGCAAAACTGGCGGTATCCTGACTGCCAATGCCTTCGTAAGGGTAAAAATAATCATCGTAATGCAACCCATCTACGTCGTACCGCTTGACAATGTCGGTGGCCACATCGATGATGTATTGGCGGGCAGCGGGGATGCCCGGGTCTAGCAGCAGGATGTTGCGGATGTTGATCATCCACTCGGGGTGGCGGATGGATACGTGTAGGGAGTCCTTGGGGTAAGTCGAATTGGTACTGCGGATGACCCGGAAGGGGTTAAACCAGGCGTGCAACTCCATGCCGCGTTTGTGGGCTTCCTGGATCGCAAATTGTAGTGGGTCCCAAAATGGATTGGGGCTTTGCCCCTGTTTGCCGGTGAGGTAATAGGACCAGGGTTCAAGGGCGGACTGGTAAAAAGCATCACTCTCGGAGCGCAATTGAAAAAAAACAGCATTGACCCCAGCCTTTTTCAGGTCGTCGAAAATGCGCAGCAATTCGCTTTGTTGTTGTTGTGGAGAAGCACCCCGGGTAGGCCAATCTAGATTGATCACGGTAGAAACCCAGGCTCCGCGAAATTCGTATTTGGGTGCAGTCACAGGCTGCGTCAAACCCCAGAAGGCAAAACACAAAAAAATAGGGAGGAGGACGCTACGGATGATCATTTGGTGTTTATTTGAATATATATCCCGAATTTAGGGTAAAGCTTGCAAATAAACGCGGTAGTAATGGGAGCAAAAATAAATATTCATTTTTTCTGCGTCAAAGAATCAGATAAAATACTTAAAATGAATTGTTTACTTATTTAGGCCTTTGGCAAAATGAAATATTCATTTTTTATTGCCCAGCAATTTCAATTTTCCTTTGTCAACATTTTGATGGTGGTCTTTTCCAGGGCGCTCAGGGTTTGATCGCGCACCTGAATTAAGCTGCTGCGAATCATACAAGTAGCTTCATCGGGGCAATCCAGGCAAGGTTCATAAAAACGCAGGGACGCACAAGGCAAAAGCGCAATGGCCCCATCGAAAAGCCGATAAATGTCGGCTAGGTTGATCTCCTCCGCGTCTTTTAATAAGTAGTACCCACCACCGATGCCTTGTTTGCTGCTAACTAAAGAAGCCCGTTTGAGATCGATTAAAATCAATTCCAGAAATTTCTTGGGGATGCTGGACTTGGAGGCGATTTCGGCGGTTTTGATCAAATTCCCTTTTTCCTGTTGGGCCAGATAAATCAAGGCTTTGATGGCATATTTGGCTTTCTGTGAGAGCATTACGATTTCTTTTGGGCAACAACCATATATTGGTGAATCAGAGAAGTATCGTCGCTGCTGAGCAATTGAAAACCGGCTTGTTCCAATTCTTCTTCCACCAGATGTTGTGGTACACGGATAGATTGGGGGGGTAAAAATTCGCCTTGCGGCAAACGTTGACGTTTTACGTCCACTATGATGATTTTCCCTCCGGGAGCAATTCCATTTTTCAGGTTTTTGAGGTATTCTACCCGATCGCCAAGGTATAGGTAGGTGTTCACCAAAAGCACCACATCAGCTTCGTTAGCGCCCAAATGTGGATCATCAGGGTCCGCCAGGCGGGTTTCCAACTTGTTTTGATCGGCATCAGACAATTCTACGGTGCGGATACTGTCAATTACGTTGATCAGATTTTGATTGATGTCAATGGCAATGACTTTTTTGGCCATAGGCGTCAGGCGGAAGGCGAAAAAGCCAGTACCTGCCCCAATGTCAGCCACCACTTTGTTTTTAATGTCGCCCATACGGTCGAGCACCAATTCGGGCTTTTGCCAAATCATTCGATTGGTATTGCTATAGTCATCACTCATTCCGGGTTGACCATCGGAGTCAATCTCGTTAGGGTCTTCAGTGTATTCTCTGGTGGGATCTGGGCCGGAATTCCAGCATCCGGCCAGGGACAAACACAGTAAGGCAATGGCAAAAAGGACAGGGTATTTTTTCATATCATTAAAAAGCAGTTAGAAACAACGCTGAGCGCTAGTTTAAGTTTTGGGAGGTTTACGTCCACGCAAAAACTTAAACTAGTTTTGAACTCCAAAGTTACGAATTCAGTTGATTTGCACACTAGCGTGCCAACAGCATTTACAATGAAATGAAAAAATTAGTTCTATATTGCCTGACTAAATAATTTTCCGCCTGGTTGTTTTTGCCAATAACGGGCATCGAAAGCCAAACATATGTTGCGCAGGAAGGGCTTTCCAAGATCAGTGACCCTTAAATGTTGGCCATTAACCTCAATCAAACCATCTATTTTCAGTTCTTCCAAACGGGCTGGAATGTCCTCAAAACTCTCTGATTGTAATGCAGGATTGCTCCAATCCGTTTCATAACGGCACATGATGTTGAGGATATGGGTGCGGATGATCTGGTCTTCTTCTGACAACAGATGCCCTTTACTAATCGGGAATCGCCCAGCGTCAATGGCTTTTTGATAATCTTCGATGAGCTTCTCATTTTGCATAAAGCCATCCCAGCTATCGCTGATGGAAGATGCGCCGAGGGCGATGCTCAGGCGGGTGTAATGGGGCGTGTAGCCCATAAAATTGCGGTGCAAAGTGCCTCGTCGCATGGATTTGGACAATTCATCGCCAGGCAGCGCAAAGTGATCCATCCCAATTTCCAGGTAGCCCATTTCTTCCAACAGGTCTCGGCCCAACTCATACAAGGCTCTTTTGGCTTCACCCAGGGGCAGGTCTGCTTCTGAATAGGCGCGTTGACTGGGTTTGATCCAGGGCACGTGAGCGTAACTGTAAAAAGCAATGCGGTCGGGGCGCAAGGTTTCCAGTTTGTGCATAGTGGTCCGAATGTGCTCGGGCGTTTGCAACGGCAGGCCAAAAATCAGGTCGTAATTGACGCTGGTGTAGCCGATCTCACGGGCCCATTCGGTAACCTGTTGCACCTCCAGTTCGGTTTGTTGTCGATTGATGATTTCCAGGATTTCGGGGGCAAAATCCTGCACCCCAACACTGATGCGGCGGAAGCCCAGGTTGTATAAGGTTACCAAGTGCTCGCGGGTAGTGCTGAAAGGATGAGCTTCAAACCCAAAGTCGACCTCTGAAGCAATGTCCGCGTGTTCAAAAATTCCTCTAATGAGCGCGTCTAACTGATCAGGATGAAAAAAAGTGGGCGTTCCGCCGCCTAAGTGTAATTCTTTGATGAGGGGTTTGCCAGGTAAATTTTTGAGGTACAAGGCCCACTCTTTCAGGATAGAGGCCACATAAGGCTCCTCTACTGCATGATTTTTGGTGATGCGTTTGTTGCAACCGCAATAGGTGCACAATTTTTCACAATAAGGCAAATGGATGTACAAACTGATGCCCCGGTCTTGTGAAAATGCCGTGCGGATATGTTGAATCCATTGTTTTTCAAGAATGGGCTGTTCGTCCCAGTAAGGAACGGTAGGGTAACTGGTATAGCGAGGTACGGGAGTGTTGTATTTTTGCAACAAAAGGGAATTTGACATGGCGATCGGGAAATTTTGAGAACCAGCTCATCAATAAAGCGGATTCGCGGGTAATGCATAATTTGCCAACAAATGTAGAATCGACTCATTTTACGGTAAATGATCATCGTCAGTGCAGGGGGTGAAAATTGTCACCTATTTGAGGAATGCAAAAAATGTTTATTTTTACCGGAGAATAGGATGAATAATCAACAAAGAGACCTTAAAAATCGTCTGGAAGTTCCAAAAAATACTGCTCTGATAACGCCCAAGTAGGGTTGTTCTACAATCGTCTCCACAAAACTTGCTATCGAATTGGTGGGTACTTGAGCCCCAGTATATTGTTATTTATTTACCTAAAATACATTGATTATGTTCAAACATTTAATCACCCTGCTTTTTTTGACTGTTACAAGCGTTCTTTTTTTGAATGCCCAAATTACGCTGCCACCCAGTGGCGACAACCAAAAATGTGAAGTTGTACAACACATTGGTCTGGTCAGAGCCGCAGTGATGTGGGGCAGCCCGGATGTACATGGTGCCAATGGTGAAGATCGTACTGGCAAAATTTGGGGCGAGTTGGTGCCTTACGGCCTTAGCAACCTCGATTTTGGTTTGAGCGACGAAAAAAACCTGATGCCTTGGCGAGCTGGAGCCAATGAAAACACGGTTTTTGCCGTATCCCACGATGTTATGATCGAAGGCAAACCATTGCCCGCTGGTAAGTATGGCCTGCACATGATCCCCGGTAAAGAAGAGTGGGTGATCATTTTTTCCAAAAACCACAGCGCCTGGGGCAGCTATTTTTACCGCCAGAGTGAAGATGCCCTACGAGTAACTGTAAAACCTCAAGCCCATGCCTACACGGAATGGCTGACTTACGAATTCGATGATCGGATGCCCAATGGTTGTACGGTGCGGATGCGTTGGGAAAAACTGGCCGTGCCTTTTAAAGTGAGCGTTCCCAATGTCAACGAGTATTACCTGGCCAAAATTCGGCAGGAACTGCAAAATGAAGCTGGTTTTGATTACCGGGGCTTCCTCGCTGCATCGCAGTTTTGTGCCCAAAACAAGATAGCCATGGAAGAGGGCCTGGCTTGGGCGGAGGATGCGATCAGCAGAAAATACATTGGCCAGCGCAATTTCCAGACTTTGTCCAACAAAGCCCAAATTTTGACTTTAATGGGGCGCAATGATGAAGCTGCCGCAATCATGAAGGATGCCATCAAGGAACCAACAGCAGGCATGCAGGACATCCATATGTACGCCCGCAGCTTGCAGGCCAGTAAAAAGAACCAGGAGGCCCTGGAAATTTTCAAACTCAATAACCAGCGTTTTCCAGAGGAGTACATGACTCTTTTTGGACTAGCTCGTGGTTATTCAGCAATGGGCGATTACAAAAACGCATTGAAGTATGCCAATCTGGCGCTACCTAAGGCGTCGAATGCACAACAGAAGACTCAAATGGAAGGGGCGATTGCCAAACTCAAAGAAAACAAGGATTTTAATTAGAGGGTGTGGGTGTGAATGTGTGATGGTGTGGGTGTGTTGGCCTTTCACCGTCCAAGATTCTCTCTAACGCCAAACCTTACCTCCCGAAAGGCCTATCCTTTCGGGAGGTTTCAGGCAATGTTCCAATTTTAGGCTGTAAAGAACCAGCCAAGGTTTGTTGTTTTGGAACCATTTTTCCCCATTTGCCGTTACCCGCTTCATTAAACGGCACCCATGGAAACACCATCCGAAAAATATCCGCGCACTTACCATTTTCCCTTCTCGGAAGGTGCGGTCAACGACGATCGCATTCAGGAGGAATGGGCGGAGCTGTTGACCAAGGAGATCGTCATCACCGAAAAACTGGACGGCGAAAATACCTGCCTCAAAGCCAATGGCATCTATGCCCGTTCTCATGGTGCGGTCAACCAAAACCCCTGGGCCAAGCCCATTTGGGAAATTTGGGAGCGAGTGGGAAAATCCCTGGGCGACCTCCACCTTTTTGGCGAAAACCTGTACGCCATCCACAGCATTACTTACGAACGACTGGACAGTTATTTCTACCTCTTTGCCGTGCGTGACAATGGTCAATGGTTGTCCTGGGACGAAGTGGATTGGTATGCACAGCTCCTGGATTTGCCAACCGTTCCCGTTTTGGAACGCGGCTACTTTTCCAATACACAATTGTCAAACATCATTGCAGAACACCAAGCGCGAGGTAGTTTTTTGGGTGGAGAAAGTGAAGGTGTCGTTTGCCGGAATGCCGCAGCTTTTCCGGAATCCGATTTTTCCACCAACGTGCTGAAGTACGTTCGCAAAAACCATGTACAAACCGATGAGCACTGGACGCGCAACTGGCAAAGAGCCCAACTTTGGTTTGAACGGCCAGGTTTTTCAGCAACAGCAGGTGAATTGGGCGCTGATTGAGTCTTTCGACTGGATCGCCCCCTTGCGTACTTGCCCACAAGAACCGGAGCACCACGCCGAAGGCGACGTGTGGACCCATACCCGCATGGTGATAGAAGCCCTGCTGGCCCTGCCTGCTTTTCAGGAATTGGCCGAGCGGGAACAGAGTTTGTTGTTTCACGCTGCCTTGTTGCACGATGTGGCTAAACCGCAATGTACCATCATCGAAAACGGCAAAATCAGTTCACCTCGACACGCAAAGATTGGAGAAAAAGTGGCCCGGGAAATCCTCTGGGATTGTGAAACCGGGTTTCGGGAAGAAGTATGTGCCTTGGTACGCCAACATGGTTTACCCCTCTGGATCATGGACAAATCCGAACCCATCCGGGCCGCCATCCTGGCCAGTTGGCGGGTACGCAATGAATTGACCTACCTTCTCGCTAAAGCAGATGTGTTGGGCCGCATTAGTGCGACTTGTAATGAGCTGATGTACCGCGCCGACTTGTTTAAAGAGCTTTGCCTCGATAACCAATGTTTTGAACAAGAAGCCACCTGGTTTAACCCCCATAGCCGCTACCGCTATTTTTGGTCGGAAGAAACTTATCCAGTAGAGATTTTTGACGACACCGCTTTTGAAGTGATTGTGCTGTCGGGCATAGCGGGCAGTGGCAAGGATACTTTTTATACCCAAAACTATGCCCATTTACCCCTGGTTAGCCTCGACGAGATTCGCCGCGAGCTGAAAATTCGCCCCGATGACCGCGACGGGCAGGGCAAAGTGGCGCAGCTAGCCTATGAACGCGCCAAGGAATTTTGCCGCCGTAAACAATCTTTTGTCTGGAACAGCACCAATCTGACTTCCGAACTCCGTGCCCGCCTGCACAACGCCTTGCGGGTATACAATCCCCGCTTCAAAATCGTTTACCTGGAAACAAGTCAGGAGAATATTTTTAGCCGAAGGAAGGAGGATATTAAAAGTAGTGTTTTGACAAGGATGATTCAACAATTGGACATGCCGTTGGTAGGAGAAGGGCATGAGGTGAAGTGGGTGAGAGGGTAGGGACTAGGTAAAATAAAATTTTCTTTATGTTATTTTAAGCGCCAAAAGTAACATAAAGAAAATTTTATTTTACTTTTGAATTTAAATACAGTTCTATGATTGAGCTTGAAAAATACCACTCCGGAGAAATTGAGCAAAGCCCCACTGGTTATAAATACTTCTTACCTAGCAAGATTAATGACTCTTGGAGATGGGATAACGCTCAAATTAATAGTCTTCTGGAAAAAGCTGCGATTAAATTGGGGGAGCTCAACTCCTTTTCAAAATTAGTTCCCAATATTGAGCTGTTCATTCAATTGCACGTTATTAAAGAGGCTGTAATATCAAGTAGAATAGAAGGCACCCAAACAAAAATGGATGAAGCCTTATTGAGTGAAGAAGAAATATCTCCTGAAAGACGAAATGACTGGAAAGAAGTCAACAATTACATAAAAGCACTAAATAATGCAGTCGCAGATTTGGATAAATTACCCATATCATCTAGGCTCATTAGAAAAACCCACGCTATGCTCCTAGAAAATGTGCGTGGAGAATACAAACAGCCAGGAGAATATCGTACTAGTCAAAACTGGATTGGTGGAAGTAGTTTGGCAGATGCCGTATTTGTGCCCCCGCACCACAATTATGTGAACGAATTAATGGGAGACCTAGAAAATTTTATCCATAACGAAGAAATTAATATTCCTGCACTGATTAAAATTGCCATAGCACATTATCAATTTGAAACAATACACCCTTTCTTAGACGGAAATGGTAGGATTGGCAGATTACTTATAACTTTGTTTTTAATCGAACAAAGGATATTGGCAAAACCATTGCTGTATTTATCGGCTTACTTTGAAAAAAACAAAGGACTCTATTACGATAATCTCACATTTGTTCGAACCAAAAACGATATGACCCAGTGGCTAAAATACTTTTTAGTTGGCCTTGCTGAAACGGCTGAAAAAGCATCGGATACACTCTCTAAAGTCATTGATTTAAAAGCTGCATTAGAACAACAGCTAAATACTACCTTTGGAAGAAAAAGCCACAGTGCGATAAAGCTACTTACCCATTTATTTCAAAAACCAATAGTCCATGTAAAAGATGTACAAGATGTAACCGAACTTAGTTTCAAAGCTGCGAATAGTCTAGTCGCAGATTTTATTTCTGCTGAAATCCTCAACGAAAAAACCGGGCAGCATCGAAATCGAGTTTTTGTTTTTGACCAATATTTAGAATTGTTTTGACTTTATATCTTTAACAATATCAATTTCTTGATTTTCTTGTAACAAACACCCTTCAAACGCCGTATGTTTAGCCGAAGTGCAGAGATCACTGCGGTAGCTCACTTCAAACTCGTAAGTCATGTATTCTTAACTCTTCACTCCTAAAACCTGATCTTCCAGATCTCCCAGGCCTCCTTCATCAATTGCTCCCGATGCTCCGGATGCGCAATGTTTATCATGGCTTTGGCCCTTTCCTGAATGCTTCTGCCCCACATTTCGGCCACGCCGTATTCCGTTACGATGTAGTGTACATGGGCGCGAGTAGTAACTACACCAGCGCCGGGTTTAAGCATAGATGTAATGCGACTGATGCCTTTATTGGTAGCCGAAGGCAGTGCGATGATGGGTTTGCCACCTTTGGAAAGTGCAGCACCCCGGATGAAGTCCATTTGTCCACCTACGCCTGAGAAAATCTTGGTGCCGATCGAGTCTGCGCATACCTGCCCGGTGATGTCCACTTCAATGGCACTATTGATGGCCGTGGCTTTGGGGTTTTTGCGGATGATAGAGGTATCGTTGACGTATTCGATGTCCAGTACCCGCACCAGGGGGTTGTCATTGACGAAGTCGTACAGTTTTTGGGAACCCACCAAAAATCCTGTGACGATGTGCCCAGGGTGTTTGGACTTATGCTCATTGGTGATGACCCCCTTTTCAACCAGGGGAATGATGCCATCGGAAAACATTTCGGTGTGGATGCCCAGTTCGCGGTGATTGGACATGGCCAGTAATGCGGCATTAGGAATGGCCCCGATACCCATTTGTAGGGTTGCCCCGTTTTCGACCAGTCCTGCGATGTTTTCACCAATGCGTCGTTCAATATCGCTTGGTTCAGGAATGATATGGCTGGGCAATGGATAATTTACATCAATGACTTTGTCAAAACGGCTGATGTGGATGTTGCCATCGCCCTGGGTACGGGGCATTTGAGGGTTGATTTCGGCGATGAGGACTTTGGCAGATTGTGCTGCTGCCAATGATGTGTCTACGGAAACACCCAAAGTAACGTACCCGTGAGTATCCGGTGGAGAGACTTGTAAAATGGCCACATCCAGCGGAATTACTCCTCTCCGAAACAAGCGGGGGATATCGCTCAAAAAAACGGGCACAAAATCGGCCCGGCCATCCTGCACGGCCTCCCGCATATTGGCACCAGTAAATAGGCTATGTACGTGAAAACTATCCCGGTATTGTTCTGCTGCGTAGGGTGCAGGGCCTTCGGTGTGCAATTGATAAATCTGAACATTGCGCAGCTCGTCGCCACGTTCAGCGAGGGCTTTCACCAATACCTGGGGTGCAGCAGCAGCTGTATGGATGAAAATTCTATCCCCAGAGCGAATGACTGAAACAGCTTCCTGAGGAGTGACGGGTGAATAAGATTTAGAGCGCATGGATTTGACTGCTTTGTTTAGGGTTCAAAATAAGTGGCCATTCTTGGCCCCAGGAATGAGTTTTCTCTCCAAAGTTAAATGACTTTTGCAAAGGGTGTAAAAAGGAAATACCTTTGTATTGTTCAAACATACTTCATGGAATTTTCCAATTATTTGCCTTTGCCCCTCCGTGGGGAACATTCCATCTTTTACTACCTCTTGTTGGCAGTATTAGGGGCGCAGGTTATTTATTCACTGGGGATTGGGGTGTTGTTTTTTGGGAAAAGTTCGGGTGAAAAACGGTCCAATGCCTGTTACGGTATGTTGCTCATCACTTTTGCCCTTACCCTGCTGCACTATTGGCTGGTGTTGGCGGGCATTTACGAGCGGTATCCAAGTTTGTATTTTATCCCCATTTATGCCACCCTTAGCTTGCCCACCTTGCTTTTTTACCACGTCAAATTGCGCTTGTATCCACAGTATCAGTTGCGCCGTAGCGACTTGAAGCATTTTATACTCCCCATCGGGCAGTTTGTTTTTTTTGTGTTCATGTTTTTGTCCTCAATGGATTTTAAAGCTGATTACGGGCGGCAGTTTTTTAACCCGTTTTATGGGGCGCTGGAGCAAGGTTTATTTTTAAGCCTCTTTTTTGCCTACCTCTTTTTTGCTCGGCGCTACGTGGTGCAAAAGCGGAAAAACCTGCGCGATAAATCCGAACTGCGCAAGGTGCTTTACGCCCGTAAACTGTTGCAGGTGTTGTTTTACCTATTTTGTATCCATACCTTTTTTGTGCTCAGCGATTTCATCAGTTACCAGTTTTGGGACCTCAATTTGCGTTCGGTGAAGGCTTTTGCGGCACTGGGCATCCTTTCTTTTGCCGCCATTCTTTTCTGGTTGGGGGTATATGGTTTTCAGATTTTGTTGTGGGGAAGAAAAGTGTTGAATGAAAGATAGTTTTGAATGACGAATAGTTCGAATGACGAATGACGAATTTGGGGCTGCCCTAGATTTTTTGCGCAGCCCCAAATTCGTCATTCGAATCATTCGTCATTTCTCCTTACCTTCCCTCCTCGCTCAAAACCATATCAAATATGATTCACCGTAGCCTGAGTATTTTACTGAGTGGCCTGCTGGTTACCGCTTGTTGGGGCCAAAGCAGTTTGCCCAAACACTTGAAAAAACCGCTAGACAAAGTATCCGCCGAAGCCCTCAAAAGCCACATCGCCTACCTGGCCGACAACCGTATGAAAGGCCGCTTGCCCGGCACCCCTGAATTTGACCTGGCTGGCCAATACGTGGAAGCTGAATTCAAAAAACTGGGCCTGGAACCTGCTGGCGAAAACGGTACTTACCGCCAAAAAGTCGTCATTCGCACGGCCAAAACCATCCCGGAACAAAACAGCATCCATTTCCACTCTGCTACCCAGCACCTGGATTTGGAATACGGCAAGGACTACACTGTGCAGGCTGACTTCAATGTAGCTCGCAACCAGATCGAAGCCCCTCTGGTCTTTGCAGGTTATGGCATTTCAGCGCCCAAACTCAAGCACGATGACTATGCAGGCCTGGATGTAAAAGGGAAAATAGTGATCCTGCTCAGCCGGGTGCCCGAAAACAAGTTTGGCAGCACCGAAACAGCTCACCTCGCTACTAACCGCGCCAAGGTTGACATGGCCTACAAGCAAGGTGCAGTGGGGGTTTTTGTCATGCCTCCGCCTACGGTAGGTGGTCCCCAAGGTGGGCCAGGATCGGTGCGTGGGGTCGTATTGCCCAATGGGAAAGCCGAAGGTAGGGGCGTCAACCCCTATCCCTCCATCAAAGTGGTAGGAACCTTGACCTGGGCGGGTTTGGGAAAAATAATGGGTAAACCCGAGTTGAGCAGCCGCGAGTTGGCCGCTTTGTTGTACAATCCCAGCGCGCCAGTAGTTATTCCAGGCACTGCTCGCATCCAAACGGGTACGGTATACGAACACCTGGAGAGTTTTAATGTAGTGGGAAAAATCCCAGGTTCCGATCCGGTGCTCAAAGATGAGTACGTGGTGCATACCGCCCACCTCGATCACGTTGGGATTGGCCGTCCGGTCAATGGCGACTCCATCTACAACGGCGCCCACGATAATGCTTCGGGAGTAGCGAGTTTGCTGGAAATTGCGAAAACCTACCAGAGCCTGAAAAAAGAACGCCCCAAACGTTCAGTGCTGATTGTGATGGTGACGGGGGAAGAAATGGGTTTGCTGGGCTCCACCTATTTTGCCAATAATCCAACGGTACCAAAGGAAAAAATCGTGGCGGATGTCAATACGGATATGCCCACTATTCTGGCCCCACTATTGGGGGTAGTGCCACTTGGTGCCGAACATTCCACCCTGATGGCGACGGTGCAAAAAGCTGCCGGCTACCTTGGCCTGGAAGTAATGCAGGACCACATGCCAACCGAAGTGCGTTTTGTACGCAGTGATCAGTACAGTTTTGTCTTGCAAGGCATCCCCGCATTGCACATCAAGTACGGCCTCAAAACCAGCGACCCCAATTTTGATCTGGATGGTTTGATTAAGGATTTTACCAAAAACAACTACCACAAACCTTCGGATGAACTCAATGGGTCGTTCAATTTTGAAGCAGGTCGGACCTACGTCAAGCTCAACTTTTTGATCAGTTACCTGGTGGCCAATGCAGCGGAGCGCCCGACTTGGAAGCCTGAGAGTATTTTTGCCACCAATTAATTGCCATCCTTTAAACTATAGAAACCATGCAAAAAATTACCATACTGCTCTTGGTGCTTTTCCACAGCTTATTGGCTTGTGCCCAGGTGGATGTAGTTGCCCTGGATCAATATTTTCAACAAGCGCAAAAAGACTGGAACGTACCTGGTTTGTCAATCGCCGTGGTAAAAGATGGCAAGGTCGTACTAGCCAAAGGATATGGCGTTTTGGAAAAAGGCAAAACCACCAAAGCCGACGAAAACAGCCTGTATGCCATTGCTTCCAATACCAAAGCTTTTGTTTCAGCCTCCATTGGCATCCTGGTGGAAGAGGGGAAACTCCATTGGGATGACCCCGTGCAAAAATACCTGCCCTATTTTGAACTCTATGACCCTTATGTGAGCAAACACACTACAGTACGAGATCTGCTTTGCCACCGGGTTGGTTTGGGCACTTTCAGTGGGGATGCGCTGTGGTACAAAACGAATTACAGCGCCGAGGAGGTAGCCAAACGGGTCAAATACCTGCCCCAAGCTTATGAGTTTCGGGCAGGATACGGGTATACCAACCTGATGTTTATTGCTGCGGGTGAGGTGATTCGAGCAGCGAGTGGCCAGCCTTGGGATGTGTTTGTGAAAGAACGGATCTTCAAACCATTGGGCATGGAGCGCAGCCAAACCAGTACTAGCGCCCTGGGCAATCTGAGTAACGTGGCCATCCCACACAAGAGCATTTACGGCCCTTCCGAACCCATTCCCTATGCGGGATGGGACAACATGGGCGCCGCAGGAGGCATCATCTCTAGCGTGAGTGATATGGCCAAATGGATGAACCTGCAACTCAATCAAGGGAAATTCGAAGGTAAAACCATCTTCAGCGCCCAAACGCAGGAAATCTTCTGGACCATGCACAACAGCAATCGGGTTTCGGCTGCGCAAAAACAACGCTATATCCAGCGGCATTTTTCGGGGTACGCTCTGGGCTGGGGCATTGCGGACTATGCTGGTCGCGTCGTCATTTCGCACAGCGGTGGGTACGATGGGATGTACTCCCAGGTCATGCTGGTACCGGAAGAAAAGCTGGGCATCGTGGTACTGACCAACAGTATGACAGGCATCAGCCCCAACCTGTGCCAATACACCGTAGACCGTTACCTGAAACTCCCCCTCAAAGACTGGAGCAAGGAGGGCCTCAGCGGCGAACTGGAGCATCAGGCCGAACGCCGTAAAATTGTGGAAACACGCAAAATAGCACAAGTGAAAAACACCAGCCCAAGCTTGGCTCCCAGTGCTTTGGTAGGCAAATACCATGACCCCCTATACGGGACACTGGAGGTGAAAATTGGGGCTAACAATCAGCTGGAACTACACTTCCCGCATGGCCCCCAATTGGATGCCACGCTCAAACACTGGCATTATGATACGTATGAAATTCAGTGGAAGGAAAACCACGCCTGGTATGACTTTGGCACGCTGCAATTTGTGACGGACAACAACCGAAAGGTGATCGGCATTGAATTTGATGTGCCGAATGAGGATATCTTTTTTGAGGAGATACACGCGAAAAAACTGTAGGGGCGATCCTAAGTGATCGCCCATTTCCATCGGGGGCGGCCACATAGGGCCGCCCATACATTATCGGCCTTTGAACAAACCCGCCACAAAAATCACCACAATTGCGCCAATCACCGCCTGGATGATGGTACTCACGGTGGCACTACCAATGTTGAGCGAAATGTTCAAAACACCGAGCAGCCAGCCGCCCACAAAGGAGCCGACGATGCCCAGAATAATATTGCCAAGTAGGCCATAGCCGCCGCCTTTCATGATTTGGCCAGCCAGCCAGCCGGAGATGGCACCGATGATGAGAAGGTAAATGAGGGTCATAAGGAATTGGTTTTTTGGTGAATGAAATCCAGGAACAGAATTGTGCTTCAAGATAATAGAATTCTCTAAATTACCAATGATGGAGAGTTTTAATGTTGTTTGTTCCTCGGATGAAACCTCAACACCGTCTCCCTCAAATAATCCGTATCCAAATGCGTATAAATCTCCGTCGTCAAAATCGACTCATGCCCCAGCATGTCTTGAATCGCCTTTAAATCCGCCCCGCCTTCCAATAAATGCGTCGCAAAAGAATGCCGAAAAGTATGTGGACTTACTTCCTGAGCAATTTCTGCCATAGCTGCCGCTTCTTTGACAATCAAAAAAACCATCACCCGACTTAGTCTGGCTCCGCGCCGATTGAGGAAAACGTAGTTTTCGTGCCCTTTTTTAATGCTGGGCATTTGCAGGCGCACACTATCCAGGTAAAAGCGCAGGTGTTTGATGGCATCGGCGCCTATGGGAATGATCCGTTCCTTGTTGCCTTTGCCGATGATGCGAATGAACTCAATATCCAGAAACAGGTTGGACAGGCGCAAATCACACAACTCGCTCACCCGCAGTCCGCAGGCGTACAGCAGTTCCAGGATGGCACGATTGCGCAAGCCCAAGGGGGTACTCAAATCAATGGTGGCCAACATGGCCTGAATTTCTTCATAACTCAACACTGATGGAATCGCGCGTTGCAGTCGAGGGCCTTCCAATAAGGCGGTAGGGTCATTTTGAACGCCCCCTTCCAGCAGCAGGTATTTGTAAAAAGTTTTGAGCGCCGAAATCAGGCGCGCCTGTGAGGGGGCACTGAGGCCCAGTTCGTTCAGCGACATCAGGAACTGGAACAAGTCCTCTGTTTGTATTTCGCTGGGAGGCAGCTTCCGATCCTGCAAAAGCAAATATTCCGCCAATTTTCCCAGGTCGCGTTTATAGGCCTCAATGGTGTTGGGGGATAAACTTCGTTCCAACAGCAAAAAAGCTTCAAAGCCACGAATCCAGGGAGACCATAATTTATTTTCCATTGGGATAAAGATAAGCCGAGCAGTTAAAAATAAACGCCTGGGTATTTATTTTTATTTAACTCAAAATCAATTACTTGGAATTTTATTTGATTTTTTGTTGAATTTTTTCTAAAAAAAAGTTCAACAAAGGCTTGCATGGAAAACAAGGGTGCACTACCTTTGTTGATAGTAATACTATTATCTCAAGTAGTAAAAACTCAAGCCATGTCCACGATCGAATTTTCAACTCAGTTTGACCGTTTGCGCAGAACGTTGTTCTCCTTTGCTCTTAACCTGACCAAAGACGAAGAATCCGCCCGTGATTTGGTGCAAGAAACTGCATTTAAAGCTTTTAAATACCGGGATCGTTACGAACCCCAGACCAATTTGCGCGCCTGGCTAATGACGATTATGCGCAATTCTTTCATCAACGAGTACCGCAAGCGCAAGCGCCGCCAAACACTCAACGACAATACTTCCAACGATTATCTCCTGGATTCTGGTCATCAATCCGTGAGCAATCAGGGGGAATCTACCGTCATGCAGGAGGAAATCATCAAGGTGGTAAACACCCTGGAGGACTGGGTACGCATTCCTTTCCTGATGCATTTTCAAGGTTTCAAGTACGAAGAAATTGCCGACGAACTGGATGTGCCGCTGGGTACCATCAAAAGTAGAATTTTCTTTGCCCGCCAAAAATTACAGGCACAAATGCGGAAATTGTATACCGCTAAACAAATTGAGGATATTTTGGGTTAAGAGGATATCTATTAAGCTTTTTCATTTGAATCACCCATAAGCTTAGCTTAGACAGGCTTTTAATCTAAAAACTTAAATGTGAATGGCTGGTAACTCCAATATTCATCCTCTAAGGCGTTTTTTCCAATTGTTGAGGCTAGATCGCAAAGACATCACCTATATCTACCTCAATTCCATCTTTGCTGGTCTGATTGGATTGATTTTACCTTTGGGGGTACAAGCCATCATTGGCTTGATCAGTGGCGGAGATTTTTCTGCCTCACTTTGGTTATTGATAGGTGTTGTAACCATCGGTACTGCCTTAACAGGCATCATCAAAATCATGCAGATCACCATCACGGAGACCCTCCAGCGGCGGGTTTTTGTGCGCAGTTCTTTTGATTTTTCGTACCGTTTGCCCCGCTTGAAACTGGATTCCCTGACGCGGTTTTATCCGCCAGAATTGGTCAACCGTTTTTTCGACACCCTTAATTTGCAAAAGGGGTTGCCAAAAATCCTGATTGACTTTTCGGAGGCTATACTTAACATTGCGTTTGGGGTCATTCTGATGGCCTTTTACCATTCTTTTTTCGCCTTCTTTGGGGTGTTTTTGGCCCTTTTGCTTTTTTTGGTGTATCGTTTTACGGGCCCACGTGGTTTATCAACCAGCTTGAGCGAGTCCAAATACAAGTACGAGGTCGTCTATTGGCTGGAAGAAATGGCCAGATCCCTGAGTACCTTCAAAATGGCGGGTTACACACCCTACCCCTTGCGCCGTACCGATGGCCTGGTGTCCAAATACCTCGACAATCGGGCCGAACATTTCAAAGTCCTCAAGTTTCAATATGGGGTGATTGTGGGCTTCAAAGTACTGATCACCTTTGCCTTATTGGCTTTGGGTAGTTATTTGGTCATCAACAACCAAATGACCATCGGGCAGTTTGTAGCAGCAGAAATTGTCGTGATCCTCGTGATTGGCAACGTGGAGAAGTTGATCCTGACCATGGAGGTTATTTATGATGTATTGACGGCTTTGGACAAACTGGGTTTTTTGACAGACCTCCCAATTGAAAAAAGTGATGGCTTGCGGTTTGATCAAATTGACCGGGATAAACCAATGCATTTGCAGGTCGAAAACTTGAATTTCCGGTTTGAAGATTCAGACCGCACCACCTTAAATGATGTTTCGCTGGAAATCAAACCCGGCGAACGAGTATGTATTGCGGGCAGCCAAAGCTCTGGTAAAAGCACGCTCTTGCAACTCATCGCCGGGATTTACGCTGATTTTGAGGGCAGTATTGCTTACAATGGGTTTCCTTTAAAAAGCCTCGATTTGTGTAGCCTGCGCGGCAACATCGGCGATTACATCCACGAAGCGAATATTTTTACGGGGACCATTCTCGAAAACATTACCCTGGGCAATCCCGATACGCCCTTGGAGGCCATTGTGGATCTAGCCGAAGAATTGGGTATCGCCAGTTATATCCGCAATTTGCCGAATGGCTACAATACCATTTTGCTGCCCGAAGGCCGGAATATTCCAAGGACCATTCGCACCAAATTGATTCTGTTGCGTGCCATTGTTACCAAACCGAAACTGCTCCTTGCGGAAGATTTTTTCAAAAGCCTGGAGTCAAAAGACCGGGATTTCATTGCCAATTTTATTACCCGTCGCGATGCCCCCTGGACTTTGGTCGCTGTTTCGAGCGACCCGGTTTTGGCAGCCCAATGTGACCGCTTGTTGCTCATGGAAAATGGGCAAATCATTGCGGAGGGGACCTGGCAAACTTTACAGGATCATCCGGTTTTTAATGCAGTGTTTCGCAGTAAAGAAATTGAATTATTGGGTTGAGGAGGTTGAGGCGGCGGCAAGAATCCGGTCACTGAGCGAAGTCGAAGTGCAAGGATTCCTGCCGCTGCCTCAACCTCCTCAACCCTCTCAACTTAACAACCATGCTCAACATATCAACAGACTCGATCACGGCACAAATTCAGCAGGAGAAATACAAGTCATTTGAGAAGACTTCCCTCTCCAGTGCCAACGTCATGTTTGCGCGCTGGATGGGGGGATTGTTTTTGCTGGCGCTTATTTTTATGTTCTTGCCCTGGACGCAGAACATCCAATCCAAGGGAAAGGTCACAACCCTGCGGCCAGAGCACCGTCCTCAAACCGTTCAATCTACCATAGCTGGGCAAATTGAACGCTGGTATGTGCGAGAGGGAGATACCATCAGCAAAGGGGATACTATCTTGCACTTAACGGAAATCAAATCCGACTATTTCGACCCACAAATTGTGGAACGCACCCAAAAGCAGGTCAATGCCAAAACGGGCTCTATTGGTGCCTACCAACGCAAAGCCAACGCCCTGAGCGAACAAATCAGCGCTTATCAAGAAGAGTTGGCCCAAAAGCGCAATCAGCTGCAAAACAAGGTGCAGCAATCCCGGCTCAAAATCATTACGGACAGCATCGCCTTCAAGCGGGCTGTGCTCGATGATTCCATCGCAAGGGTGCAACTCGCCCGTACCGAATCCCTGTACAAAGAGGGCATCAAGCCCCGCACCGAGGTAGAAGACAAACGCTTCAAAGTACAGGAAACCGAGGCCAAAGTGGTTGATGCCCGCAACAAGGTGAACATTGCCCGCCAGGAACTACAAATCGTGCGTACTGAACTGCGCCAGGTGATGGCAGAAACGGCCCAAAAAATCGCCAAAGCGGAATCAGATATCGCCAGCGCATTATCCGAACAATTCTCAACCGAAGCAGATGTCAGCAAACTGTCCATCCAGGTAGAAAACTACCGTCAGCGCAATGCCTTTTACTATGTGCTGGCACCTCAGGATGGGGTGGTGGCCAAAGCAATGCAGGCCGGGATTGGCGAAAACATCAAGGAAGGAGAGGCCATCCTCAGTATTTTACCCAAACAGTATACCTTGGCGGTGGAAATGTATGTCAAACCCTTGGATTACCCCTTGGTCAATTTGAACCAGGAAGTACGCTTTCTGTTTGATGGTTGGCCCGCCATTGTGTTTTCCGGCTGGCCGGGCTTTTCTTTCGGGACCTTTAAAGGTAAGGTCGTTGCCATCGACAACATCATCAGCGACAATGGCAAGTACCGCATTTTAATCGCTCCCGACGAAAAGGATGGAAAAAAATGGCCCACAGCCTTGCGCCCAGGTTCGGGTGCTCAAGGGATTGCGCTTTTGCAAAATGTGCCATTGTGGTACGAATTGTGGCGTCAGCTCAATGGTTTCCCTCCCAATTATTACCAAAAGGAAGAAGGAAAATCGGAAGAACCCAAATTGAAAGCACCCGTTAAGAGTTTGAAATAAAATGAGACCTTATTTGACTTTGTGTGTTTTGCTGGTGGTTATGGGACCATTGTACGGAGCTCAAAATGATACGGTTCCTGTATTGCCCTTTAGTCAATTTCTGGGCAATATCAAACAAGAGCACCCCATCGCCCGGAATGCAGACTTATTGCTTCGCCAAGCCGAGGCACAAGTGCGGCAGGCGCGCGGAGCTTTTGACCCCAAGCTGTTTTCTGACTGGCAGCAAAAATCCTTTGATGGAACCCGATACTACCGCATTGGTGAGGTGGGAGCCAAAGTTACCACCCAATGGGGCATGGAATTCAAAGGGGCTTTTAACAGCGCCGGGGGCACTTATTTGAATGCTGAAAATCGACTCCCTGACCCTGGTCAGGCGGTGTTGGGGCTCACCGTCCCCCTGCTCAATGGCCTCTTGTTTGATGGCAATCGGGCTGGCCTGCAAAATGCGCAGTTGGATCGGGAGGGTTTGGCCGCCGAGCGGCAGGGTTTGTTCAACGACTTGCTTCTGCAAGCGGGCATTACCTACATCAATTGGGCCATTGCCTACAACCAGTGGCGCGTCACCGAGCAGGCTTACCAATTGTCACTCACTCGCTTCAGAGGAATTCGTGCGAGTTATTTTATGGGGGACAAACCCGGAGTGGATACCATCGAAACCTTTACCCAAGTGCAAAACTGGCAGCTGGAACTCAACGATGCACTGGTGGCCTACCGCAATGCGACCTTGAGCATGCAGGCTTTGCAGTGGAACCAGGGGCGAGCGCCTGCGATTGGAGAAAACTGGAATTGGCAGCCCGTTCCCTTGCAGAATGTGGTGCAATTGCCCAGTCTGCCACTTGATTCATTTACCCAACAACTGGCCCTTCAACACCCGGACTTGCGGGTTCTCCAGGTGGATTGGCGCCAACTGGAGGTCGACCGCCGCCTGGCCGCCGAGCAATTCAAGCCGCGCCTGGATGTGAGTTACAATTTCCTCGGTAGGGGTTTTGACTTTACTGCCCCTACCAAAGAAGATCCCTCCCTTACCCTTACAGAAGCATTGGGGACAAACTTCAAATGGGGACTCAATTTTTCCTTCCCTCTTTTCCTGCGCAAGGAGCGGGGTAAAATGGAATTGGTACAAATCAAACAGCAACAAACCAACAATAAATTGGAGCAAAAACGGATCGAAATTGAAAACAAGGTCCGTGGGTATTACAACGACCTGGAGAACAGCCGCAACCAAATTCTCCGCTATCAGGTATTGTTGAGCAATTTGCAAACCTTGCTTCAAGCCGAACAACGCAAATTTGAAGTAGGGGAGTCCTCCATTTTTTTGATCAATAGCCGCGAGCAGAAATTGATTGAAACTCAGCTGAAATTCAATAAATTGCAAGGGGAGTTCGCAAAAGATTTGCTGTCGGTATATTGGTCAGCCGGGCGATTAAATAGTGTGTTTTAAGCTATAACTAAAAAATACGTCAAAAAAATAGCTCTAATAGTTGTTTAACTAAAAAATACGTTATACATTTGGTTCAACAAGTTTATCGATCGATATGAAACAGTTGACCAAAGCCGAAGAAGAATTGATGCAAATCATATGGGAATTAGGCCCATGTACCGTAGCCGCTATGCGTGACCACATCGCTGCGCAACAAGGCCAGGAAAAACCTCCCCACAGCACCGTATCAACCATAGTGATTATTTTGGAAAAAAAAGGATTTGTGGGCCACAAGGCTTATGGTCGTACGTATGAGTACTTCCCCCTGATTTCCAAAGATCAATACGGCAAACAAAGCTTGAACAAGTTGGTCAATGACTATTTCGCTGGTTCAACACGGGATCTCGTTTCGTTTTTGGTCAAAGAAAAAAACCTGGGCATCAAAGATTTATCCGACTTGATGGAGGTATTGGATAGCGAAGAATAAGCGTACACCAAAATACATGCCTTGTGCATCTTTTAGACTTTATGAACAAAAGGTTGCTCGGCCAGAACCGGGTCTTTTTGGCCTGCTTTTCGGCTATTTTTTCGTCCGTAGCGCTGCTACGCTCTCAAAAATGAGCCTCAATCAGACCAAAAAACCCTCGGCTCTGCCTCAAGCACCTTCTGTTCACAAAGTCTATTCATTTGGCTGCGATTGCAAGCCCTGGATAACTATGCCCTTTAGGAACCTTTTTGTTCATCATCCATAGATCATCGCGATGAACTACCTACTCAAAGTCGCCATTTGTTGGCTGGTATTTTATGTGTTGTACCGTTTGATTTTGGAAAAAACGACCTTTTTCAAACTCAATCGAGCCTATTTATTGATCACCCTGCTGTTGGGGTTGGTGGTGCCCATGGTACGCATTTCCCTGGGTGCCCCAGCCGACCCAAGCGAGGGCAGCAACTGGCTACCCGAAGTGGTGGTTCGGGCCAACAACCTGGTCAATCAACCCTATACCCTGCCAGAAATCACCATCCAGGTGCCGAGCAGCGCGGCCTGGGACATCTGGCCCTGGTTGTATTGGGGGGGAGTAGCTTACTGTTTATTGCGCTTTTTAGTAGGCCTTTTCCAACTGTACAACATTTACCGCCGTGGCAACAAACAAGCGATGGGCAAGTATACCCTGGTGTACAGCGAGGAGGTGAAAGCGCCGTTTTCCTTTATGCGCTGCCTGTTTTGGCCCGCCGGACTTGAAGATGAAAACCTTGAACGCGAGTACATGCTGCGCCACGAGGAAACCCATATCCTGCAATACCATACGCTGGACGTGTTGTTCAGCGAAATCATCAAAGCCATTTGTTGGTTCAACCCATTGGCTTACCGCTATTCCCAGGCATTAAGAGACGTGCACGAATATTTGGCCGACGCGGCGGTGCTTCAAAACGCCAACCGCAAACAATACGGCCACCTTTTGATCAGGCAATCCTTGTCCGGACCTTCGATTGCCCTCGTAAACCATTTTTCTACATCTCAACTCAAAAAACGTATTCACATGATGATGCGC